>NZ_JBXAHC010000001.1:0-36904 GCF_058794735.1 Janthinobacterium sp. GW823-FHT06H09
CAAGATTTTGACAGCGGTCGATACCGTTCGCAATACCACGAACGGCATGAGGGGAATAATACAAGGTCGGATTAGCGTAGCGTAATCCGACAATGCCACTATCATCCAAAAATAGGGCAATGGCGCGGCAGTGCGCTTGCCGACAGAATGCCGCGTCCTTGAGCGGCAACGACACGTCGGATTACGCCCGCTGGGCTAATCCGACCTGCTCGCCTTCCCTCCAGGCTCCTCCTCCTCGCTGCGCGAGCCCCGATAGCGCGGCAAGCCATCGGCCAGCTTCACCCACTCCAGCTGCGTGCCCGTATAGATATGGCTGTGCGGCGGCAGCTGTTCGGGATTGTCCAGGCTGCAGGTAGTCACGTCGACTTCATCGGGATAGGCACTGTCTTCAAAGGTCAGCTGCGTGCCGCAGCGGGGACAAAAGCTGCGCGTGCCATGGACGCTGGACGCATACGACATCGCTTGCCCCTGCCGCCAGCGAAAGTTCGCCCGTGGCACGCTGAACCAGGCGACAAACGGCGCGCCCGACGCGCGGCGGCACACGGAACAGTGGCAGGCGCTTTGATGAAAGCTGTCCGCGCCGGCGTCATAGCGGACCTCGCCACATAAACATCCTCCCGTCAGCATGGCATCCTCCTGCGATATGAAAAAGGCGCCCAGTTTAGCGCCGCCGCGGCGCCACGGTTTGCGTTAGATCAGGGCGACGATCAACAGCAGCAGCGCCAGCGGCGCCTGCACCAGCACGATGCCCGGATGCGTGCGGCGCAGCTGGGCCCACACGGACAGGCCCGGCACTTCCTCGTGCGGGTGGTGGGCTTCGTCGCGCAGCGACATCGCGTGCAGGAACATGCCGGCGATCAGGGGCCCGGGATTGACCCACCAGCCCTGCTCAAGCAAGCCGCGCGACAGGTAGATGGCCAGCGCGCCGATGGCGAACGGCGAAGCCCACACCAGCGCCAGCATCAGGCGGATGCCATAGAATTCCGCCAGGGTGCCCACGCGGTGCAGGCGGCTGAAATCGTGGTCTTCCATGCGCTTGTCGATGGCCAGCTCGGCGCGGCCGTACAGGGTCCACAGGCCGCCGAACAGGCAGCCCAGCAGCACGCCGATGACGATGTCGGCCGCGAACACCACGTATTTATTCACGTCGGCCGTGCCGATGCCCAGCGACGTGTGGGCAGCCGCGTGCAGGTGCAGGCCGGCCTGCTCGCCTTCGGCCGTCGTATAGCGGTCGCGCACGTCATAGGTGCTGCCGATATACACTACGTTCTTGCGTAGTGCATTCGCCGCTACGCCGGCCTGCCCATCGATCAGTTGTACGCGCGTGCGCGTGTGGTTCAGGAAGGCCGGCGCCACGGCGGCCGGGTGAAACGGCGCGGTGACGGCGTTCTGTTCCGCCGCCGCCCTGGCGTCGCCGTGGATGACGGGTTCGAACGCCCAGCGCGCCAATTCCTTTTCGCTGCCCGTGCGCCGCGCCAGCTGACACACGCGGCCGGCCAGCGCCAGCCCTTCCTTTTGCTCGGACAGGACGGCCGGCATGGGCTGCTGTTGCTCCTGCTCGTCGGCGCCATGCGCCAGCTCGAAGGCCACTGCCGCCAGCACGGGACTTTTCAGTTCGATACGCGTGACGGCGCCCATGCGCTCGCGGATCCGCGGGCTGGCGAAGTGGATGCCGGCAGCGCAGCGCGCGCGTATCCACGCCAGGTTCGCATTCTGATCCGATTGTTCGGGCAGGATCAGCACCAGTTTCCGGCCCTCGGCGGCCAGCCGGTCGAGCAGGCGGTCGAGCGGCCGCTCGCCATCCTTGTGTTGTTCATACACGGCCGGCGCCAGGTCCAGGTCGATGGCCAGCACCTTGCTGCCGCGCGCTGCGGCGCTGGCGATCACTTGTTCCAGGCGCGTGCGTTCCAGCGGTTCGCGCTCGTCGAAAACCTGTTCGAACGCGGGCTGGTCTATTTCGATGATGCCGGGCCGGTAGGCGGCGCCCGGGTCCTTGCCCCGGTTCAGCAGTTGCCCCTGTTCCGCGCTGGCGCGCAGCATGGCCGCATCGAGCCATTCGAGCACGTGAAAACCTTCCAGCACCAGCATCAGCGCGGCGATCAGGCTGGCGCCGATCACGTGATGCAGCAGATGCGTGCCCGTCAGCTTGAAGGCCGAGCCCAGCTGGGCGACCGGCCACAGCAGGCGCCGCCACAGCGGGGGGCGCGGTTGGTCCGGCTGGCTGGTTTCCACGGTGCGTTCCCTTCGCGTGCGTTGCATGAATTATCATTCAAGCAACAAATGATGACGAAAGGATAGTATATTGCAGTTGTGCCCGTTCAGCCGCACTGCTGGCAACCTACTTCGGCTTGGCCAGCAGCAGCTTGCCCAGCGCTTCGAAGGCCGGCGTGGTGGTCGGGTCGTTCGCCGCATTGGCCGCCGTCGGCGTCGAGGCGAAGCGCACGATCACCATTTCCGCCTTCGGATCGACATAGATGCGCTGGCCGTACACGCCGCGCGCCATGTAGGCGCCATGGTCGTTATGCGTGACCCACCACATGTCGCGGTAGCTCCAGCCCTTGAGCAAATCGTAGCCGCCTTTGGCGAACAGCTGCTTGTCGCCGCCGCGGCGGATATCGTCGACGGCTGCCTTGGGCAGAATCTGCTGGCCGTTGTAGCGGCCATCGTTGCGCAGCATTTCGCCGAAGCGGGCCAGGTCGCGCAAGCCCGCATTCAAGCCGCCGCCGGCAAACGGCGTGCCCGTCGAATCGACCGTCATGTAGGCATCCTGCTCGGCGCCCAGCTTTTGCCAGACATGCTCGGACAGGTAGTCGTTGACGTTCTGGCCCGTGACACGGGCGATGATCCAGCCCAGCACGTCGGAGTTGACCGTGCGGTAGCCGAACGCCTCGCCATGCCGGCCCTCGTGCCGCACCGTCTGCAGGTACTCGAAATAGCTGCGCGGCCCCGTGTAATCCTTAGGCTTGGGCAGCGGGCTGCCGGCCGCCGCGTGCTGCCACACTTCCGCTTTCGGGTCCGCGTAATCTTCGCTGAATTGCAGGCCCGTGGTCATGTCCAGCACCTGGCGCACGGTGGCGTCGCCAAACGCCGACTTGGCCAGTTCCGGCACATACTCGGCCACTTTTTTGTCCGGATCGAGCTTGCCTTCGGCCACCAGCGCCGCGCCGATGGTGCCCATGACGGACTTCGTCACGGACATGGCGCCATGCTGGCCGCTTTCCTTCAACACGCCGAGGTAACGCTCATACACGATGCGGCCCCGGTGCAGCACCACGATGCCGTCCGTGTAGTTGGCGCCCAGCGACTGCTCCCAGGTCATCGTTTCCTTCGCGCCCAGAGGCGTGAAGCGCAGGCTGTCGATATCCGTGCGCAGCGCGCGTTTCAGGGGCACGGGTGCCTTCAAGCCGCGCGAGACATCGACCGTCGGCATCAGCTGGCGGAAGTGCGACACGCTCCAGCGCAGCTGCGGGAAATTGAAATAGCTGCCATCGTCGAAACGGATGATCTTGTCGGCCGGCGGCGGCGCGCCCACCATCCATTGCAATGCGGCCGGATCGCTGGCGGCGGCCGACAGCGGCGCCGTCGCCTCTGCCGCGTGGACGCCGGCGGACAGCGCCAGGCAGGCGGCGGCCAGGGCCAGGCGTTTCATGATGGGAAAATCGTTCATGCGATGCTCTCCTTGATAGACAGAATATTTAATAAACCCATACCACGTTCGCCAGCCATCCCGTCCAGGTCCTGGCCTGCCCGTTCACCAGCTGGTTCACGCCCGACTGCGCGAACGAGGCGCTGAAGCCCAGGGTCAGGTAGGTATTCGGGTTCACCACGCGCACGTATTTGACGAAGACGTCGTTGGCCAGCATCGGGCGCAGCACGCCGGCGATCACCACGGGCGCGCCGCCCGGCACGTCGAGGCGCGTGGCCTGGCCGAACTGCAGCGGGCTGCCCATCTGGTTGGCCCGCACCTGGGCCAGGTAGGCGGTCACGGTGTCCTTCGGCGTCGGGTGCAGCTCGATGGTGGCCTGCAGCGCATTCACGTTGGCATTGACGAAGACCCAGGTCGCCTTGCTGCCCGAAGCCCAGGCGCCCGGCGTGCCTTCGAAGAACAGCGGATCGAAGCGCTCATTGCGCGCCGTGCGCGGATCGTCACCGGAAAAGCTCTGGTAGCCAAGCGTGAACTTCGGCGTCCACGCCACGTCGGGCAGCGAAAAGCCCCCTTCCGTGCGCCAGCCCCAGGCCCGCATCGGCTCGCGCGTATTCCACTCGCGCGCGGCATCGACGCCGAACCAGCCTTTCGACAGCACGGTGGGCAGCACGGGAACGCGCGCGTAGCCATACACGAACTGCAAGTCCTTGCGGCCGTCAGGCACGGCCAGCGGTGCGCCGATGCCGCCTGGCGCCGCCTGCGGATACGCCGCATGCGAACGGGGCACCTTGCCATACGCGACGCCGGCCTTGCGGTCGTTCGCGGGCGCGTAGCTGACGTCAACGCCGACGACGCGCGTGCCGCTATCGTTGTCGGGATTTTCATTCGGGTCGAGATAAAACGCCTGGGCGCTGAACGCGTCCTGGCTTATTCTAGCCACCACGGAATTCTGGAAAGCCTTGCGCGGCCCCAGTTTCAGCGCGCCGCGGTCAAAGCCGTTCGAGCCGCCATTGGCGATCAGCATGCCGGTACCCAGCGTGAAATTCTGCGCGCCGGCCGACACATCGACCATGGCGCGCGTGCCGCCGAGCGGCATGCGGATGCCTGCGACGAATTCCTCGATCGAGATGCGGCCCGTGTCGCCCGCGCCAAACGGATCGTGGCGCAAGGTGCCCGAGCCGACGGCGGACACGCGCGCATACAGCTGCTTACCGTCGCCCAGGTTGCGCTTGAAACCGAGCGCCGGCTTGACATAGAACTCGTACCAGTAGGGATTGAAATCGAAGCCGGGATTGCGCGCCGGCGTATTCGACAGCTTCCAGAACAGATTGCTCTCGCCGGCCACCTGCACGCCCGCTTCCACGGAACGCGTCATTTGCCAGCCGGCGGCCATGGCCGGTTCAACGGCGGCGCGCCGGGCTACCTCTTTTTCCATGCTGCTCTGGCCATCGGGATCGAGCTGGCCGGCGGCGGCGCAGGCGGCGCTCCAGCCCAGCAGGGCCAGGACGAGTGAGCTGCGCACGGGGAACATCGCTTGCGTTGTCATAGGTATCCCTTGCGATAGCTGACCTCAGATTTGAACGGATGTTATCAGAGATGCTCTTTTTTATTGTTGTAAAGCATCCTATTGTGCGGCGCCAGGCGTTGAGACGAACGTCTCACGGCAGCCGATGCTGCAGCGCAGGATGCGCCATCCGGGGCTTCGTGCTACAAACGAAATACCATAAAGCAGATACCGAGATACCGGAGAGCGCCATGCCCTACGTCCGCCAGACCAACCATATCGAGCGCGTGCGCGACCTGATCGCCGGCCGCGTCGTCAATCCTGGCGCCGATACGGCCAGGCTGGCGTCGTCGTACCGGCGCTCGCTGGACGACTACCGGCTCGATCCCGCGTCCACCACGGGGCCGCGCATCCTGACGGGCGCCGAACTGCGCGCCATCCAGCAGTCCGAGGAAAATTTTCTGCGCTCCACGGGCCAGTGCCTGCCGCGCCTGCACGCCATGGTGCGCGAAGCGGGCTACTGCGTCATCCTGGCCAATGCGCGCGGCGTGACGATCGACTACGCGGTCGACACGGACCAGCGCAAGGATTTCAAGAAGGCGGGCCTGTACCCGGGCTCGTGCTGGTCGGAAGAGGAAGAAGGCACGTGCGGCATCGCCTCCGTGCTGCTCGACCAGGAAGCCATCACCGTGCACAAGACCGACCACTTCCGCGCCGCCTTCACGGGCCTGACCTGCAGCGCCGCACCGATCTTTTCTCCGCACGGCGACTTGATCGGCGTGCTCGATGCCTCGGCCTTGAATTCGCCCGATGCGCGCGACAGCCAGCGCCTGGTCAAACAGCTGGTGCGCCAGGGCGCGACCCTGATCGAGGACGGCTTTTTTCTCACCTCCTATGGCCATTGCTGCATCCTGCTGGCGCACCGCAACCGCCACTTCGTGGAAGTGCAGCCGGAGATGCTGCTCGCCATCGACGAGCATGGCGACATCGTCGCCGCCAACCGCTGCGCGCGCGACGTCATCGGGGGCCTGGACGCCCTTCCCCGCCCCGTCGCCGAGGTGCTGGAAGTGCGCGCCGAACGGCTGTTCGATGCGCGTACGGGACACAATCTGCTGTCGCTGCGCCTGGCCGGCGGCAGCACCTGGCTGCACGCGCGCGTGCGCGCGCCGCTGCGCCAGGCCAGCGCGCGGGTACGCATCAAGAATGCCGCTCCCGTGACGCAGGACGCGCCGGCCTGCACGCCGCCGGATCTGGCCGAGCGCACGCGCATCGTCAACGCCATGAACGCCGCCAAGTGGCGCCCGCTGCAGGCGGCCGCCATGCTGGGCGTCTCGCGCGCCACCCTGTACCGGCGCATCAAGCAGCTGCACATCGTGCCGCCGCACCGCCAGTAAGGCATACGGCACGCTGAGATTTCCGTCTCACATTCCGCCATGCTGCGCTGCGGAATGCGGGGCTGGAACGCCAGTGTTACAACATCGTCAGCGGCAACACAGCCGCATCCCATCATAAAGTCAGCAGACTTGGAGGAGACACGATGCAAACCGAAATCAACCCGCACGACTTGGCCGTGGCCGGCATCCTGGAGCAGCTCGAAGGCTGTCTTCGCGCCAGCGACGGCACGGGCGCCGCACAACTGTTCGAACAGGATGGCTACTGGCGCGACCTGGTGCTGTTTACCTGGAACCTGAAAACCCTGGAAGGCCGCGGGCAGATCGCCGCCATGCTGGCCGCCCAGCTGGGCGCCGTGCAGCCGGTTGCCATCCGCATCGCCGACGGCGAACATGCGGTGGAAGCGGGCGGCGTGGTGCAAAGCTGGATCACGGTGGAAACGAACGTGGCGCGCGGCGTGGGCTTCATCCGCATCCGCGACGGCAAGATCTGGACCCTGCTCACCACCATGAGCGAATTGAAGGGTTTCGAGGAAGCCAAGGGCGGCCGGCGGCCCATGGGCGCCGAACACGGCGCCCGCACCAACCGCAGCAGCTGGCTGGAGCACCGCGAACAGGAAGCCAAGGAACTCGGTTACGCACGTCAGCCCTATTGCGTCATCATCGGCGGCGGCCAGGGCGGCATCGCGCTGGGCGCGCGCCTGCGGCAATTGAACGTCCCCACCATCATCATCGAGAAAAACGCCCGCCCCGGCGACAGCTGGCGCAAGCGCTACAAATCGCTGTGCCTGCACGACCCCGTCTGGTACGACCACATGCCGTACATCCCTTTCCCCGACAACTGGCCCGTCTTCACACCGAAGGACAAGGTCGGCGACTGGCTGGAGATGTACACGAAGGTGATGGAACTGAACTACTGGGGCTCGACGTCATGCGAATCGGCCAGCTTCGACGAAGCCAGCGGCGAGTGGACGGTGCAGGTGCTGCGCGATGGCCAGCCCGTCACCCTGAAGCCGAAGCAGCTGGTGCTGGCGACGGGCATGTCGGGCAAGGCGAACATGCCGAAGTTCAAGGGCATGGACGTGTTCCAGGGCGAGCAGCAGCACTCGTCGCAGCATCCGGGACCGGACGCGTATGCCGGCAAGAAGGTGGTGGTCATCGGCGCGAACAATTCCGCGCACGATATCTGCGCCGCCCTGTGGGAAGCGGGCGTGGACGTGACCATGGTGCAGCGCTCGTCGACGCACATCGTCAAGTCCGATTCCCTGATGGACCTGGCGCTGGGCGACCTGTATTCGGAACGGGCACTGGCGGCCGGCATGACCACAAACAAGGCTGACCTGACGTTCGCCTCGATTCCGTACAAGATCCTGGCCGACTTCCAGAAGCCCGTCTTCAAGGCCATCCGCGAGCGCGATGCGGACTTTTATGCGCGCCTGGAAGAACGTGGCTTCATGCTCGATTTCGGCGACGACGATTCGGGCCTGTTCATGAAATACCTGCGCCGCGGCTCCGGCTACTACATCGACGTGGGCGCCTCCGAGCTGGTCGCCGAGGGCAAGATCAAGCTGAAAAGCGGGGTCGGCGTGCAGGAATTGAAAGCCCATTCCATCGTGCTGTCCGACGGCACGGAGCTGCCCGCCGACCTCGTGGTGTACGCCACCGGCTACGGCTCCATGAACGGCTGGGCGGCCGACCTGATCTCGCCCGAGGTGGCGAATAAAGTGGGCAAGGTGTGGGGCCTCGGTTCGGCCACGACGAAGGACCCGGGCCCGTGGGAGGGCGAGCAGCGCAATATGTGGAAACCCACGCAGCAGCAATCGCTGTGGTTCCACGGCGGTAACCTGCACCAGTCGCGCCATTATTCGCAATACCTGTCGCTGCAGCTGAAGGCGCGCATGGAAGGGTTGAACACGCCCGTGTATGGGCAGCAGGAAGTGCATCACCTGGCGTAAAGGCGATGCAACCCATGTAGGTCGGATTAGCGCGGGAAGCGCGTAATCCGACACCTTGCTGGCGGTTCATGTCGGATTACGCGCGGCCTTGCCGCACTAATCCGACCTACCACCATCCAAAATATGGGCAGGAGGCGCATCACCTGGCGTGAAAGCCCGCGTAGGTCGGATGAGCGGCACGCCGCGTAATCCGACACCTTGTTGGCGGTTCATGTCGGATTACGCGCGGCGTTGCCGTGCTAATCCGACCTACCGCCACTCAAAAAAAATGGCGGCGGACCGAAGTCCGCCGCCATTTTTTACGTCATGCAGCCAACGATTACTGCTTGATGGCTTCGATCGCAAACGTCAGGGTCACGTCATCGCTGACGGCCGGCGCATATTTGCCGGCGTTGAATTCCGAGCGCTTGATCTTGGCCGTGGCGTTGGCGCCGCACGCGTCTTTTTTCAGCATCGGGTGCGGTGCGCAATTGAACGAGGTGACGGTCAGGGTCACTGGCTTGGTCACGCCTTTCAGGGTCAGGTTGCCTTCCACGGAGGCCAGCTTGTCGCCGTCGAAATTGAACCTGGTCGATTTGTACGTGGCGACGGGATACTTGGCCGTGTCGAGGAAGTCTTCGCCCTGGATGTGCGAGTTGAACAGGGTCGAACCCGTATCGACGGACTTGGTGTCGATCAGCACTTCGACGGCGCCCGTCCTGGCGGCGCGGTCCAGGGTAACCTTGCCGGTGGTGTTATTGAAACGGCTTTGCTGCGTCGAGAAACCCATGTGGGTGTATTCGAAACGGGGGAAAGTATGGCTGCCATCGATGACATAGACTTCCGGAGCGGCAAAGGCGGACAGCGAGAAGCCGGCGGCGGCGATAAAAGCGAGCAGTTTTTTCATTGTAAATTCCTGTTTGGAGTGGAGGATGTCAAAACCGCAACCGGCGGCAGGCGGGAAGCGCTGCGGCTGATTGTCTGGCTTCAGTTGCAACAGATTATGCATGGCATGAAGATCGATGTAAAACGGAAAATATACCTAGTTAGCATCGAAAAAATCGATAATAACGGTAAGGATGTCCACGACAACGTCTTCTGTTGCCGATTATTGTCTGCATTGCCAAAAATATCCAGCGTTATCCGGCGCCTCAGATCAGGCCGCAAATGAGAATGATTCTTGTTATTACCCTGCAGGATTGTTATCATTGCGGCCCCGGCAAGCCTGCAGGTTCGCCTTGATTCCTCCATAATAGCGCAGCACATACAGCAGAAAAACATGACGGCCACCCGCCACGATACGCACACCTTGAACGCACAGCCCATCGTTTCCCCGCCCCGCAGCCAGGGCCTGACAGCCGGCGCCCTCGCCTGATGGGCGAGCCGCACGCCCAGGCTTCCCTGCGCGAAGCGCACGGCGCGCGCCTGCGCCGCTGGGCCTGGACCGCTGCCGGCGCCCTGATGGTGCTGCTGGGGATCATCGGCGCCATGCTGCCCGTCATGCCGACGACGATTTTCCTGATCCTCGCCCTGGCCTGCTTCAGCCGCGCCTCGCCGCGCCTCGAGCACTGGCTGCTGCACCATCCGCGCTTCGGCCCGCCGCTGCGCCAGTGGCGCGAACACCGCGCCGTCTCGCGGCGCGGCAAGGCCATGGCTTGCCTGGGCATGGCCATCGGCTTCGTCGCCATGTGCCTCGGCCATCCGCCGTGGTGGGTCATCGCCATGGTGGGCGCCATGGAGCTCGCCGTGCTCATCTACCTGTTGCGCCGTCCCGAAGGTCCTGCGGCCAGCGGAGCAGAATCTGCCCGTGAAGAGGACAATCGCAGGCAGTAAACGGCCCTGCCCGCGGCGAAAAAACGGCAACTGAGCCGAACCGCACATAAAATCACCGCGATGCCTGCACAGGGCGCGTCGAACTTTTCACCAAGATGCGGCTCCGCCACGCCCATCGGCGCGATTAAATTCGGCAAGAACGCCGCTTTCCCGCTTTTTTCACTTGAAAACAGTCGCATAGACATTATTTGCATATTCAAAGCAAGATTCTGTCGTAGGAGTAATAACACGATCGGAGGTATACTACGCAACCGACGTAACAGGCTGGGCGATTTGGCCCCTGCAAGCAAGCCTGTGACGGTCCAATAAAAAAGGAAACACTGCATGACCACACCACACCGTACGCCGGTGATTCGCATCGATGGCGCGAACAAGACCTTCGCGCTGCCCAAGGGCGAACAATTCCACGCGGTCAAATCGGTCACGCTGGAAGTCTATCCCGGTGATATTTTCGGCCTGATCGGCAAGAGCGGCGCCGGCAAATCGACCCTGCTGCGCCTGATTAACCTGCTCGAGCGCCCCGACAGCGGCACCATTACCGTGGCCGGGCGCGAACTGACCCGCCTGGGCAAGAGCGAACTGCGCGACGCGCGCCAGAATATCGGCATGATTTTCCAGCAATTCAATTTGCTGCAAAACGCCAGCGTCTTCGACAACGTCGCCTTCCCCCTGAAAATCCATGGCACGACCAAGGGCGAGCAGATCGCCGCCAGAGTCGAGGAATGCCTGGCGCTCGTCGGCCTGTCCGACAAGCTGCACAGCTATCCGGCGCAATTGTCCGGCGGGCAGAAACAGCGCGTGGCGATCGCCCGCGCCCTGGCCAGCCACCCCGACGTGCTGCTGTGCGACGAGCCGACGTCCGCGCTGGACGCGGAAACGACGCGCGCCCTGCTCGACACCCTGCGCGACATCAATGCGCGCCTCGGCGTGACCATCGTCATCGTCAGCCATGAGCTGTCGGTGCTGGGCGCCATCTGCAACCGCGTGGCCGTCGTGGAAAACGGCGCCATCGCCGAACAATTCGACTTGAGCGACACGGCCACTCCGCGCAAGACGGCGCTGGGACGCGAGCTGGCGTATTACGGCACCGAGGCGTTTGAAGCCACCGCATGGAAGGATGCAACACATGTTTGAAGAATCGATCAATAACGTCGTCAAGCTGCTGCCGGAAATCTGGGTGGCGCTGGGCCAGACCATGACCATGCTGGGCATCGGCTTGACCGCCGCCATCCTGATCGGCGGCCCGCTGGGCATTTTGCTGTTCCTCGTCTCGGAAGGCCAGTCGCTGGAAAACCGTCCGCTGTCGACGATCCTCGGCTGGCTGGTGAATACCGTGCGCAGCTTCCCCTTCATCATTTTGCTCGTCGCCCTGACGCCGTTTACGCGCATCATCGCGGGCACCTCGATCGGCCCGCTGGCGGCCAGCGTGCCGCTGTCGTTCGCCGCCATTCCCTACCTGGCGCGCCTGGTGGAACAGAACCTGCGCGAAGTGCCGCGCGGCGTGATCGAAGCGGCGCACGCCATGGGCGCGTCGGAAATGCAGATCATCTTCCGCGTGCTGCTGGTCGAAGCGCGCTCCGGCCTCGTGCTGGCGCTGACCGTGCTGTCGATCAGCTTCCTGTCGTATTCGGCCGTGGCCGGCGTGGTGGGCGGCGGCGGTATCGGCGACCTGGCCATCCGTTACGGCTACTACCGCTTCGAGACGGACATCATGGTCGCCACCGTGGCCATCCTGATCGTGCTGGTGCAAACCATCCAGTTCGCCGGCACGCGCATCGCCAAGCGCCTCGACAAACGTTAATTCAAATTCAGAAACAAGGACCTGCATGAACCACCTTCGCCGTAATTTGCTCCTGGCCGCCGCCAGCCTGGCCTTCGCCACCGCCGCCCATGCCAAGGACCCGAAAGAACTCGTCATCGGCACCAGCTCCGGCCCGTATTCCGACCAGCTGAAGCTGGGCATCAAGCCTATCCTGGAAAAACAGGGTTACAAGGTCAAGATCGTGGAATTCAACGACTACGTGCAGCCGAACTACGCGCTGGCCGAAGGGTCGCTGGACGCCAACGTGTTCCAGCACATCGTCTACCTGACCAAGTTCGCCACCGATAACAAGCTGCCATTGAGCGCCCTGATCACCGTGCCGACCATGCCGATCGGCCTGTACGGCGGCAAGCAGAAAACCCTGGCCGAAGTCAAGAACGGCGCCACCATCACCATGCCGAACGATCCTACCAACCAGGCGCGCGCGCTGGTGATGCTGGCCAAGATGGGCTGGATCAAGCTCAAACCGAACGTCGATCCGCTGCGCGCGTCCGAACGCGACGTGCTGGAGAACCCGAAGAAGCTGAAACTGGTGCCGCTGGAAGCGGCGCAGCTGCCACGTTCGCTGGCAGACGCCGACTACGCCTTTGTGAACGGTAACTTCGCCCTGGCCGCCGGCATGAAGCTGACCTCGGCCCTGAGCGTGGAAAAGATCTCGGACAGCTATATCAACCTGGTCGCCATCCGCACGGCCGACAAGGGTAAACCATGGGTCAAGGACCTGGAAGCGGCCTACCGCTCGCGCGCCTTCCTCGACGCGACGAACAAATACCTGGCCGGTTACGAAAAGACGGACTACCAGCTGGCGCTGGAAAAGACGCTGAAAAAATAAACGGCGTGCACCAAACGTAAAAAGGACGGCCAAGGCCGTCCTTTTTTATTGTCCGCGCCTTGCGGGCGCCATCACTATTTAGAAGCGGTAGCCCACGCCTACGCCGATCAGGATAGGATCGACTTTGACTTCGCTGATCTTGGCGCCGCCGGCCAGTACGTCGCTGCGGATCTGTACTTTCTTGATGTCGAAGTTCAGCGACCAGTTTTTGTCCAGTTTGTAATCGACACCGGCTTGCAGCGAGTAACCCCAGCTGTCATGCTCCAGGCGGCCTGCGCCGTTCAGCAATTTCACGTCCGAGATATTCGTGTAGTTCACGCCGGCACCCACGTATGGGCTGAACTGTTTTTCAGGCATGAAGTGGTATTGCAGCGACAGGGTCGGCGGCAAATGCTTGAAAGTACCGATCTTCGTGCCGGACAAGGTAACGTCATGCTTTTGCGGATACGTCAGGATCAGCTCGGCAGCGATGTTAGGCGTGAAGAAATACGAAATATCGATTTCAGGAATCGTCTTGCTGCTGACGTGAATAAGGTCGGATGCGCCGACGCCACCAACAGGAGCAGATTTGTTGGCCGGATCGATGTGCACGGCGCGGGCACGGACCAGCCATGGGCTTTCCTGTGCCATTGCGTTGCCGGCGAAGGCGCCGATGGCGGCCAGGACGATTGCTGCTGCAGTTGCGGACTTTTTCATTCTAGTTCCCTCTTTTTGTCGTTAAGTAACGCTGCGAAGTCTAAGAGTGCAGTGCAACAAAAACTTTGATCCACATCAAATAGTGCTAGATGGCATCACTAGACGGATTTTTTCCTTTGCCCAAGTCAAGAAAATGCGGCAATGCAGCGTGACCGGATGCAAGGTCCCCTATTTCAGCGGCCAGCCAGCCGCGCAATGCTGAGACAAGTTGCGCGCCGCGCAATGGTTACTTGCGCCGATGTCACTGGATTGCCGCCGGCCCCTGCAGCATACTATTTCCAGTGCACACATGAGAATGGTAATGATTATCATTTGCGATATAATGGCTTACCTCGCTCAGCGACTACAAAAAGGAATGGGAGACATGGATATATTGAGGGAACTGCGTGAATCGGGCTTGAAAGTGACCATCCCCCGCTTGCGGATTCTGCAGCTGTTCCAGGAAGGCACGATCAAGCACCTAAGTGCGGACGATGTCTACAAACTCTTGCTGGCTGAAAAGATCGACGTGGGCCTGGCCACCATCTACCGCGTGCTGATGCAGTTTGCCGAGGCCGGCATTCTGTTTCGCCGGCACTTCGAATCGGGCCACGCCGTGTTCGAACTCAATGAAGGCCAGCACCACGACCACCTGGTCTGCACGGGTTGCGGCAAGGTCGATGAATTCGTCGACGAAGGCATCGAACTGCGCCAGAACGAGATCGCCGCCGAACGGGGCTTCGTGCTGCACGAGCACGCGCTGTCGCTGTACGGCACCTGCGCCGAGTGCACGGCGAAGAAAGTCCCGCCGCGCAAAGCCTCCTGAGGCAGCGCGGAAGGTAGCGCCTGGCAAGCCACCTGCGCTACACTGCGTGCGCCACAGCTCAACAAGGGACAAGCATGTACATCGGAGAAATCGCCCGCCTGGCGGGCACCTCGCCCAAGGCCTTGCGCCACTATGAAGCGCTGGGCTTGCTGGGCGACGTGCGCCGTTCCGGCGCCTATCGCGTCTACACGCAGCAAGACCTGGCGCAGGTCAAACTGATACGCCAGGCGCAGGTCCTGGGCTTCCGCCTGGCCGAACTGCTGCCCGTCCTGGCCGGCGACGATACGGACTGGGCCGCCCTGTCGCGGCACATCGACGCCAAGCGCGCGCAGGTGCGGCAGGATATCGCCCGCCTGCGCCAGCTCGACGTGCAGCTGGCCGACATCGACACGGAAATCCGTGACTGCCTGGCGCGCCAGCAACTGCAGGCAGCCTGACACTGCGCGCTTGACTCTGCCCCCAGGGGCAGGCTTTAGCATGCAAGCTCTTCTTTAACGGAAAGCCTGCAGCATGAGCAAAATTACACCGAAGCGCATTTTAATTCTCCTCGGCCACCCGTCCAGCGACAGTTTCTGCGCCGCCCTGGCCGAGGCCTACGCCGCCACGGCCCGCAGCGCAGGCCATACCGTGCGCGAACTGCGCCTGGGCCAGCTGGACTTCGACCAGAACCTGCATGAAGGCTACCGCCAGGTGCAGCCGCTGGAGCCAGACTTGCTGGCCGCGCAGGAAGCCATCAGCTGGGCCGAACACCTGGTGTTCGCCTACCCGATCTGGTGGGGCGGCGCGCCGGCCCTGCTGAAAGGTTTTGTCGACCGTATCTTCCTGCCCGGCTTTGCCTTCAAATACCGCCCGGGCAAGGCCTTTCCCGCCCAGCTGCTGAAGGGCCGCACGGCGCAGCTGCTGGTGGCGATGGACACGCCGCCCTGGTATTTCCGCTGGGTCTACCACATGCCCGGCATTCACCAGCTGCGCAAGACGACCCTGGAATTTTGCGGCGTCAAGCCGGTCAAGGTGGCCTGCTTCGGCCCCATGATCGATTCCACCGGCACGCAGCGCGCGCGCTGGCTGGAGCAGGCACAGGCGCTGGCCAGGCGTCTGTAAGCCCGGCAACGGATTGCCATGCAGCCATCTTGCATACGGTTTTGACAAGCCGGTAATCAAGCCGTCATATTCAGCGGCTACCATGATGATATTGCCTGTTTGTCAGTCGCCTTGCTCTCGCGACAACAAAGGTCCGATCGTCATGTAAAGGTAGCCGCTGTGGAGTTCAACGCTTCTCGATTGCATCTTCCCCGTTATCGCACGTCCGTGGCGCTTGATCTGTGCGTTCCCACGGAATCCGTGCAGGCCGACGCCAGCAACTTCGCCGTGCTGGAATTGTTCACGGAACGGCGTGACATGATGAGCCTGCCCGTCACGGAGCAGCAGAAGCCGATCGGCTTAATCAGCCGCAATATCTTCATGTCGCAGATGTCCAAGCCCTTTTATCACGAGGTGTACGGCAAGAAGAGTTGCATCGCCTTCATGGACAAGGAACCGCTGATCGTCGATGGCGCCATGAGCATCGAAGACCTCACCTTCCGCGCCGTGGAAGCTGGAGAGAAGGCGCTGGCCGACGGCTTCATCATCACCGAGGATGGCGCGCTGGCCGGCGTGGGCTTCGGCCTGCAGCTGATGAACGTGGTGGCCACCATGCAGGCGGAAAAGAACCGTCAGATCATGCACAGCATCGATTACGCCAGCGTGATCCAGCGCGCGCTGCTGCGCACCTCCGATGCGGAATTGCGCGCCACCCTGCCCGACGCGCACCTGGAATGGCAGCCGCGCGACGTCGTCGGCGGCGACTTCTACTTTTTCGAACGCCACGAAGGGGGCTGGTTCGCCGCCATCGCCGACTGCACGGGCCACGGCGTGCCGGGCGCCTTCATGACCCTGATCGCCTCGTCGGCCCTGAGCCAGGCCTTGCGCGAACAGGGGCCGCGCGATCCGGCCGCCCTGATCGGCGCCGTCAGCCGCGCCATCAAGACCCTGCTGGGCCAGGACGGCGCCGACAGCGGCGCGGCCACCGGCCACGCCGGCTCGAACGACGGCATGGATTGCGCCTTTTTATGCTACGACACGGCCAGCGCCAGCCTGCGTTTCGCAGGGGCGAAACTGGCGCTCTACGTGGTGGCGCCGGGCGAAGAAGCCGTGCGCGCCATCGATGGCGCGCGCATGGGCGTGGGCTACGTTGACACGCCGGCCGGCTACTGCTGGCACAACGAGACACCCGACATTCCCGCCGGCAGCCTGCTGTTCCTCACCACCGACGGCTTGCTCGACCAGATCGGCGGCGCGCGCGACATCGCCTACGGCAAGCGGCGCATGCGCGAGCAGCTGCTGGCGCGGCGCGACGCTCCGGCCGGCGATGTGGCGGCGGCCCTGCTGCAGGACAGCGCCGCCTGGCAGGGAAAACAGCCACGCCGCGACGACCTGACCTTTTTCTGTTTCCGCCTGTAGTCTGGGCGCCATCGAGCCACCTTATCAACAAGACACCGGGTCACCGGCTAGCCAGGAGCACGCACGTGCTGTACGAAGAATTCAACGAGTTTTGGGATGTGGCCCGCAAGCGCAACATCATCTTTTTTTACGTGGGCTATTTCTCGCAGCACGTGGTGAGCGCCATTTCCGAAACCATCAAGGCGCGCCTCGATACGGCCGGCGCGGCCGGGCCCACCCGGCGGCGCATCTTTTCCTCGTTCATCGAGATGTCGCAAAACATCATGCATTATTCAGCCGACAGCCTGACGCCCGATGCGCAGCTGGACCAGCAGATGCGGCGCGGCTCGTTTTGCATCGGCACGCGCGGCGACAGCTTTTTTCTGCTGTGCGCCAACCCCGTCTCGACCGACAACGTGGCGCAGATCCGCGCCCGCCTGGAACCGCTGCACACGATGACGATGGAAGAAATCCGCCTCGCCTACAAGAAGGCCCTGCGCGAGGAAGCGCCATCGGACAGCAAGGGCGCGGGCCTGGGTTTTCTCACCATGGCGCGCGATGCCAGCGAGCCGCTGGAATTCGAATTCGTCCAGGACCCACAGGAACCTGGCCACACCATCTTCTGCATCAAAGCCATCATTTGAAAGAGCCGACTCAGGAAAGCATATGCAATTACCGTCACCACTGTTCATCGCCGCGACCCCGAGTTCGCCCGAAATCGACTTCCGTTTCGAGCAGCACACCCTGTCGATCAAGGGCGAGTCGTATCCGGAAAACGCGGCCGCCTTCTATGGTCCGCTGATCGCCGCCGTGCGCGCCTATCTGGAAGGCTGCCGCGAAGCTGCCATCACCGTCAACGTCTCGCTGGCCTACTTCAACAGCTCCAGCACGAAGATGCTGTTTACCCTGTTCGACACCCTGAACCAGGCGGCCGTGGACGGCAACCAGGTGCGCCTGAACTGGTATCACGACGAGGACGACGACACCATCCTGGAATTCGGCCAGGAGCTGCAGCAGGATTTTACGGCCCTCGACTTCCACGACCATCCCGTGCAGGGCAGCTAGGGCATGCGCGCCGCCATCTCCGAGTCCGGCCTGGAGCCCGACCTGTTCACCGTGGAAGCGGCAGCGCTGGCCGCCGCGCGCCGCATGCACGCCGACGCCAACGCCTCGGGCGCGGAACAACGGCGCGTGCTCGGTGAACTGATCGTTCACTACGAGCGGCTGATGCGCGAGACGCGCCGCCTGATCGGCCGCAGCGACCGCGCCGAGCGCGACATGCATCTGCTGAACCGCCAGCTGCAAACCCTGGCCGGCCAGCTCGAATACCGCGCCACGCACGACCCGCTGACGGGCGCCCTGAACCGCGGCGCCGTGATCGACCACGCCTCGCGCTGCCTGGCGCAGGGTGACATGGCGCTGATCGTGCTCGATATCGACCTGTTCAAGCAGGTCAACGACGACTTCGGCCACCCGGCCGGCGACGGCGTGATCCAGGCCGTGGTCGACTGTTTGAAAGGGTTGCTGGGACAGGAGACGGCCATCGGCCGGGTCGGCGGCGAAGAGTTTTCCGTCGTCTGGCCCACCTCCTCGCGCGACGAGGCGGCGCAAGTGGCGCAGCGCATCTGCGAGACGGTCGGCCGCCAGCGCCATGCGGCGCCCATCACGCGCGCCATCACCATCAGCGTGGGCCTGAGCTGGAACCGCGCCGGCACGCCGTTCGAAACGGCCTACAGCCATGCGGACCAGGCCCTGTACCAGGCCAAGCGCGAAGGACGCAACTGCGTGCGCCAGTGGCTGGAGAGTTAAGTCGATGCGCTGAATCAGCGCAGCTGTTCGCGCGCCATGCTGCCGTCGCGGCGCATGGCCGCTGCCGCGCGCTGCATCGCCGCCACCTGCGCCTCGGGCACCTTGAGGTTGCAGGCCAGGTAAGTCTGCACGCGGTTGAAAGTCAGCAGGGGCACCACCTTGCCCTCCCACTCCTTGCCGACGAAAGGCTTGCTGCCCACCGCCAGGCCGACTGCCCACAGGTCGATGCGCCCGAGCAGCAGCTTTTGCGGATTGATCCACTCCTGCGTGACAGGCGCCACGTTCATGCCGTGCTGGCGCAGGTAGTCGTCGCGCGCGTCGCCGAGCACCGTGCCGATCACCAGGCCGCGCGCATCGGCCAGGGTGCGCAGCGCCAGATGCCGCTCGGCCAGGCCATACAGTATCCACTCCGCTTCGTTGAGGGGGCCGATCCAGCGAAATTGCGCTTCGCGCTCTTGCGTGCGGGTGGTGGAAAAGATGCAGGTGTCAGGCTCGCGCAGCGCCTGCGCATACGCGCGTTTCCACGGCAGCAGTTCCATCGTATAGCCGATGCCGGCGCGCGCCATGATGTCGCGCACCTTCAGCGTTTCGCGTCCCACGACGACATTGCCTTCCATCATGCTCGACGGCGGCAAATGCTCGCCGACGATGCGCAGGCCCGCCGCCCCGGCCGCCGCCGGCAGCAACAGCGCCGCCAGCAGCCATGCCATGCTTGCTTGTTTCATGCTTGCCTTCTTCTACCACAGGGGATACGCAGCCCTGCACCTGCAGGATGGTACCATCGGCCCCCGCCGGCCATGGCCAAAGGTTGTCAGTTAAACCATTATTTTTCCGTAACGTGGCTCAGGGCCAACGCCGGGATCATCATGCGAGGGGAGGATGGCGAGAAAAACAAGTGGCGGAAAACAGTAGGAGTCGAACCTACGGGAGAACGTCTGACGCCCTCCACCGGGTTTGAAGCCCGGCCACATCACCGGATGAGTGTGCTTTCCGCGGTGCCTGAGCTAGCTGTTGGGGCTGCGGTGTAGGACCACAACGCCTGCGGGCGCAATAGATGCCCATTGCCAACACGGCGAGTATAACCGACGCGGTCGAAGAATTCCAAGACCTGGATCGCCCGCTTGCGGCCCAAGCCGCTGGCGTCGCGGAAAGTGGCCGCGCCCACAGCGCCATTGCCTGCCGGTATGCCGGCATCCTCTTCCGCCTTGCGCGCCAGTTCCCGCACCAGTTGCGCCAGCCCGGCCAGCGCCGCCTGGTGATAGAACAGGTCATGCACCACCTGGCTGATCTGCCCTGCCTTGGCAAGCTTGCGCAACAGCCGGCGCGTTTCGTCCTCGGCCAGGCCGAAACCGCGCGCCAGGTCGCGCGTCCACGGCGGATCGGCACGCCCCTGCTCCAGCGCGGCCAGCAAGGGCTCGGCCATGGCCTGCTCCTGCGGCGTCAGTTCCACGCTGTGCGTCGGCAAGTGCAGGCTGGCGCCGCGCGCCAGGATGCCGCCCTGCGCCAGCAAGCCTTCGACCAGATGGCTCCACAAGGCGTCTTCCATCTCCGCGTCGACGATGCGCTTCAGCCGCCACAGTTCCGGCCCTGCCTCGTCGGGCGCGCGCGCGTGGAAGGCCGCCAGTGCGGTGAGCACCCGCTCTTGCAGCGCCAGCAACGCGGGCGGCGCCACCAGCAGTGCATCGCCGCCGCGCAGGGCGATGCGCCGCGTGTCGGGCGGCAGCGCCAGGGCATGCGCCGGCAGCAGGGACAGGCGCACCAGCAGCGACTCGCGCAGCCCCAGCGGGCTTTGCGCCAGCAGCGCCGCATAGTCGCCGTGCGCGACAAACGCCGCCAGCGCATCGAGCCACGCCAGCCTGGCCGGGCTGCGGCGCTTGCGCGCCGGGCCGAACGGATCGAGCACCATGCCGCCGCCCACCGTCTGCGTCGCTTGCGCATTGCGCACGACGAAGCGGTCACCCGGCACGCCGTGCATGGGAGCCTCGAACACCAGTTGCACCCTGCCCGTCTGTCCCGGCGACAGGGTTTCGCCATCGAGCATGACGGCGCGCGCCAGCTGGTGCGCCGCACCCAGGTGCACGTGCAGCGGCGACCAGGCTTTCAGCTGCACGCCGGCGTCGGGCAGCAGGGTCAGTTCCACGTCCAGGCGCTCGGAACACTGCGCCAGCTCGGGCGCGACGATCCAGTTGCCCCGTTCGATGCGTTCGCGGTCGATGCCGGCCAGGTTCAGCGCCAGACGCTGCCCCGCCATGCCCATCTCGGCCGCGCGGTTCTGCGCATGGATGCTGCGCACGCGCGCAGGCGCGCCGCCGGGCGCCAGCTGCAGCATGTCGCCCACCTGTGCGCATCCCGCCAGCGCCGTGCCGGTGACGATGGTGCCCTGCCCCGACAAGGTGAACACGCGGTCCACGCCCAGGCGGAACAGACGCCGCTCGTCGCGTTGCGGCAAGCTGCACGCCACCTGCGTCAGGTGCGCCAGCAAGGCGGCCACGCCCACATCGTTGTCGCGATGGGCGGCGGTGGGGAAGACCGGGCTGCCCGCCAGCGGCGTGCCGGCCAGCAGCGCCTCGATGTCCGCTTCCACCTGCGCCACGCGGGCGCTGTCTGCGCGGTCGATCTTGGTCAATGCCACGGCGCCGCGCGTCACGCCCAGCAATTGCAGGATGGCCAGGTGCTCGTGCGTCTGCGGCATGACGCCGTCGTCGGCCGCCACCACGAGCAGGGCGAAGTCGATGCCCGTCACGCCGGACGCCATGGTGCGGATGAATTTTTCGTGGCCTGGCACGTCGATCACGCCCAGCACCGTGCCGTCGGCCAGCGGCAGATAGGCGTAACCGAGTTCAATCGAGATGCCGCGCGCCTGCTCTTCCTTGAGGCGGTCCGTGTGCACACCGGTCAATGCGCGCGTGAGTGTCGTCTTGCCATGGTCGATATGGCCTGCGGTGCCGACGATCATGCGGACAACTCGGCGAGCTGCGCGATGAAAGCCGTCTCGTGCGCCGCTTCCAGGCAGCGCAAATCGAGCCACAACGTGTCTTGCCCGATGCGCCCGATCACGGGGCGCGGCATGGCGCGCAGGCGCTGTTCCAGCGTTCCCAATGGATTGCTCAGGCGCGAACCGGGGGCGCTGCGGACGGCCAGGCCAAAGCTGGGCAGCTGGTCGACGGGCAAGGCGCCGCTGCCGATCTGGCTGGTCACGGTTTCGGCGCTGACCACATAGGCGGCACCGAGTACGCTTTGCAGCAGCGGCAGCAGGGTTTGCGCCTGCGCGCGCATGGCGCAAGCGGGACGCGTCAGCAGGCGCAAGGTGGTCAGGCGTTCGGCCAGCAAGTCCGGTGCGCGGTACAGCTGCAGCACGGGGGCCAGGGCCGCCAGGGTGAGTTTGCCCACGCGCAGCGCGCGTTTCAGGGGATTGCGCTTGATCTTCGCGATCAAATCGGCACGCCCGACGATGACGCCGCATTGCGGGCCACCCAGCAATTTATCGCCGCTGAAGGTCACCAGGTCGGCGCCCGCCGCTATCGTCTCGCGCACCGTCGTTTCATGCGGCAGCCCGTATTGCGCCAGGTCGACCAGGGTACCGCTGCCCAGGTCCACGGCCGTGGGAATCGCGTGTTGCGCCGCCAGCGGCACCAGTTCGTCGAGCTCCACGCTTTTCGTGAAACCGGTGATCGCGTAATTGCTGCAATGGACCTTCATCAGCAGGCTTGTCTGCGCGTTGATCGCGTCAGCATAATCGGCCAGGTGCGTGCGGTTGGTGCTGCCCACTTCGCGCAGCACGGCGCCCGCGCGCGTCATCACGTCGGGAATGCGGAAGGCGCCGCCGATTTCCACCAGCTCGCCGCGCGAGACGACGACCTCTTTATTCTGCGCCAGGGTGTTGAGCATCAGCAGCACGGCGGCCGCGTTGTTGTTGACGATGGTGGCCGCTTCGGCCCCCGTCAGTTCGCGCAGCAGTTCCTCGACCAGGTCATCGCGGTCGCCGCGCTTGCCCGTTTCCAGGTCAAATTCCAGGTTCATCGGCCACTGCAGCGCTTCCACCACGGCTTGCACGGCGGCGTCGGGCAGCAAGGCGCGGCCCAGGTTCGTGTGCAGCACGGTGCCCGTCAGGTTGAACACGGGGCGCAGCCGCGGGTGCGCTTGCGATTGCAGCCGTTCGTCCACCTGCGCGACGATGGCGGCGATCGACGCGCCCTCTTCGCCGAAGTTACCAAAACCCGCACCGGCCAGCATGGCAGTGCGCAGTTCGGCCAGCACGGCGCGCGCGCAGGCCAGGGTCTGCACGCGGCCGTAGTGCACAATCAGGGCCAGGCAAGCCGCGTCGCCCAGGATGCGGTCTACCGATGGCAGGCGCACGGTCTGCCCCGTCGTCATGCTGGCTGGCCCTCGCCGCTTTCGCTCTTCCCCAGCCACAGCAGCGGATTGCCGCTGGCGCGCTGGTAGCCCGCTTCGCCCACCAGCAGGTCGAGCATCAGGCTGGCCAAGTCGTCGGCCAGGGGTTCGACGTTGTAATCGTGTTCCTGGTTGAAGACTTTTCGATAGGTATGGCAATCGTCGCAGGTTTCCGCGCGCGCCACCTTTTTCGGGTCATTCGCCTTGTTCGGCAATTTGTCGTCCTTCGCCGTCACGGGGTCGAACGGGGCGGCATCGGCCGCATCGAGGCCCTGGTAGGCGATCTTGCCGTTCTGTTCGCAGGTCGAGCATTTCACGCGCACCATATGCCATTCGCTTTCGCAGATGCCGCAATGCAGGTAGCGGTAGCCCTGCGACTGGCCGCCGATGCGGATCACGCTGGCGACCGGGTGCGAACCGCAGACGGGGCACAGGGTGCCCGTTTCCAGGTCCGGCACGCGCGCGGCGCGCAATTCGCTGGCCGATACCGACCACAGGATTTGCAGGGCGGCCGCGACGAACGGCGCGTGCATGGGATTGAGGTTGTCGCCGTTTTCATCGAGCACGGCATCGGCGCAGGCGTCCAGCGCTGTCGCGTCGAGCGCGCGCAGCTGGGCCAGCACCTGCGTCAGGCCGCCGGACAGGGCCGGCTGGCGTGCCGCCGTGGCGGCCAGTTCGTCGAGCAGGCTGGCAAAGATGTCGCGCCAGACGGGCGGACGGGCGCCGCTGACGGGCAGCACCGGCATACGGTGGGCGATGGCGCGGCGCAGCGCGTCGGGATCGGCGGCAGGCACGGCGCCGGGCGCCAGTTTTCCCACCACGGCGGCCTGCGCATCGGCCAGCGCGGCCATCAGCACCAGGTAGCCCTGCATGCCCGCGTCGACGGGGATGCCCTTGATATTGCCCTGCGCCAGTTCGCGCAAGCGCTGTGCACGCGCCGTAAACAGGCTGACTGGCTGCGGCAGCAGCAGGCGCGGAATCGCGTTGTGGTCCAGGCCTTCGATTTCGCCTGGCTGAAGAATACGTTGTACCAATGGAGTTTTCCCATCAAAAAAAGCACAACACGGCCAGCGGAGTTGGCTGTGCTGTAAAAGTATTTTAATCGATAAAAAGAAAGGGGCCAGTCCTGGGGGACTGGCCCTGGCATACGAAAACGCCGGCGGCGGAGCATGTCGGCTTACGCGAAGCTAAGCCGACCTACCCTGCTGCCTACTTTCTCGTATTACGGATTACCGATTCAAACCACTTCGGATGGTGCTTGCGCGCCCAGCCGTAGGTGACGGTGCCGCGCACCATGGCGCCGACCGAGCCCTTGACCCAGATCGCCGCGTAGATGTGCACGATGATGGCGCAGATGATGCCGAATGCGCAACCGGCATGCAGCAAGGCGGCAAAGCGCACGACGTCGATCGGGAAATAGAACGCGAAGTACGCGCGCCAGATCACGATGCCCGACAACAGCAAGCCCACCATGCAGAACAGCAGCACGAAGAACAGGATCTTCTGGCCGGCATTGTATTTGCCGATCTTCGGAAGCTTGTCTTCGCGGTTGTTGAGCACGTCGCCCATCTGTTTCAGCCACTGCTTGTCGCCGTCCTCGAACTTGTTGTGGTGCCAGAAGCGCACCACGAGGATGGCGAACGAGACGAACATCACCAGGCCGGCAAACGGATGCAAAATGCGCGTCCATTGCCCGCCGCCGAACAGGTTCGCCAGCCACGCCATCGAGGGATGGAACATGGCCAGGCCGGACAGGGCCAGCATGACGAAGGTGATGGCCGTCACCCAGTGATTCGTGCGCTCGTTCGGGTTGTAGCGTTCGATCAAGGGATTGCCATCCTTGTCGCGCAGCTTGCCATCGTGAAGGTCACTATGCTTCATGCTGTTCCTCCCGGATGCGCTTGGCCTCTTCCAGCGCCTCGTGCTCTTCGTCCTTGCTCACTTCGTTCGGGCCGACACGCGTGTAATGGAAGAAGCCTGCCAGTGCCGTGGCAGCCATGCCGGCCACCGCCAGCGGCTTGGACCAGCCCTTCCAGAAGCCCACCATCGGGCTGATGCGCGGGCGTTCCGGCAAGTTCGAATACAGCTTCGGCTTGTCGGCATGGTGCAGCACGTACATCACGTGCGTGCCGCCCACGCCCAGCGGATCGTACAGGCCCGCATTCTCGAAACCGCGCGACTTCAGGTCGACGATGCGCTCTTCCGCATGCACCTTCATGTCTTCCTTGGTGCCGAAAACGATGGCGCCCGTCGGGCACGTCTTCACGCAGGCCGGTTCCTGGCCCACGGCGACGCGGTCCGAGCACAAGGTGCACTTGTAGGCGCGGTCGTCCTTTTTCGAAATGCGGGGCACGTCGAAAGGACAGCCGGCCACGCAGTAGCCGCAGCCGATGCAGTTTTCCTGGTGGAAATCCACGATGCCGTTCGTGTATTGCACGATGGCGCCCGGCGCCGGACAGGCTTTCAAACAGCCCGGGTCCTCGCAGTGCATGCAGCCATCCTTGCGGATCAGCCACTCGAGGTTGCCGTCGTTGTTTTCGTGTTCGGCAAAACGCATCACCGTCCACGATTGCGGCGTCAGGTCCGTCGGATTGTCATAGGTGCCATGGTTTTCGCCGACTTCGTCACGCAAGTCGTTCCATTCCATGCACGCCGTCTGGCAAGCCTTGCAGCCGATGCATTTCGACACATCGATCAGCTTGGCCACGGTGCCCGTCACCGGGCTGCGCGCCTCCGGCGGCGTTACCGTGGTCGCCGACAGGCGCCGGATATCTAAGGATTGCAGTGCCATTATTGAGCTCCCATCATGCTTTTTCCACCTTCACGAGGAAGGACTTGAATTCCGGCGTTTGCGAATTCGCATCCCCCACGCCCGGCGTCAGGGTGTTGATCAGATACCCCGGCTTGGCCACGCCCGTAAAGCCCCAGTGCAGCGGCAGGCCCACGGTATGCACCGGCTTGCCTTCGATCATCAAGGCCTTGATGCGCTTGGTGACGACGGCCTTGGCGATGATGTGGCCGCGCTTGGAACTGACGCGCACTTCGCCGCCAGCCACCACGCCGATGCTCTTGGCCAGCTCTTCGCCGATTTCGACGAATTGCTGCGGCTGGATGATGGCGTTCAGGCGCGCATGCTTGGTCCAGTAATGGAAATGCTCGGTCAAACGGTAGCTGGTCGCCACATGCGGATATTCCTCATGCGTGCCGAACATTTTCCGGTCATCGGCGAACACGCGCGCGGCCGGATTGCTGGTCGCCTGCGGGTTTTTCGGATGCATGGGGTTGTAGCCCAGCGGATTTTCGAACGGCTCGTAATGCTCGGGGAACGGCCCTTCGGCCATGGCGCCGCGCGCAAAAAAGCGCGCCACGCCCTCGCCCAGCATGATGAACGGCCCCATGCCGTTTTCCGGCGGTTCATCGGCCTTGAAGTCGGGAATGTCGGCCCCGCTCCAGTTCGTGCCATTCCATTCGATCAACTTGCGGGTCGGATCGAAGGCCTTGCCCTTCAAGTCGCACGAGGCGCGGTTGTACAGCACGCGGCGGTTCGCCGGCCACGCCCAGGCCCAGCCCAGAGTCTGGCCGATGCCGGTCGGGTCGCTGTTGTCGCGCCGTCCCATCTGGTTGCCCGCCTGCGTCCAGCTGCCGGCGAAGATCCAGCAACCGCTGGTGGTCGTGCCATCGTCGCGCAATTGCGCAAACGAGGCCAGCTGCTCGCCCTTTTTCACCAGCAGCTTGGTCGGATCTTTCGGATCGTACAAGTCGGCCAGCGCCTTGCCGTTGAATTCGCGGGCAATTTCTTCCGGCTGCGGGTTATGCGGCTGCGCATAATTCCACGTCAGGTTGACGATAGGATCGGGGAACTTGCCGCCCTCTTTCTTGTACATGCTACGCATGCGCAAGAACAGGCCCGACATGATCTCCAGGTCGCTGCGCGCCTGGCCCGGCGGTTCGGCCGCCTGCCAGTGCCACTGCAGCACGCGCGAGGAACTGACCAGCGAACCGCGTTCTTCGGCGAAGCAGCTCGTCGGCAAGCGGAACACTTCCGTCATGATCTTGGTGGGATCGACTTCGTGGTATTGCCCGTGCGCCTTCCAGAATTCGCCCGTTTCCACGGCCAGCGGGTCCATGATGACGAGGAACTTCAGCTTGGCCAGCGCTTCCGTGACCTTCTGCTTGTTCGGCGCGGACGCCAGCACATTGAAGCCCTGGCAGATATAGCCCGTCATCTTGCCTTGGTGCATGTTCTCGATGGCTTGCATCAAGTCATACGGCTTGTCCAGCTTCGGCAGGTAGTCGAAGGCGTAGTTATTGTCCGCCGTGGCGAAGTCGCCCCACCACGTCTTCATGAAGCTGACGTGGAATTTGCGGTAATTGCTCCAATAGCTGAGCTGGTTCGGCCGCAGCGGCTTGGTGGCGCGCGCGGCGATGTAGGCGTCGAAATCCTGCTCGCCCTCGTTCGGCAAGGTCATGTAGCCTGGCAACAGGTTCGACATCAGGCCCAGGTCGGTCAAGCCCTGGATGTTCGAGTGGCCGCGCAAGGCGTTCATGCCGCCGCCCGCGATACCCATGTTACCCAGCAGCAACTGCACCATGGCGCCCGTGCGGATGGTTTGCGCGCCCGTCGAGTGGTGCGTCCAGCCCAGCGCGTACAGGATGGTACCGGCGCGCCCAGGCACGGCGGTCGAAGCCAAAGCTTCCGCCACCTTGTGGAACTTGTCGGCCGACACGCCGCACGTACGCTCGACCATCTCGGTCGTGTAACGCGCGTAGTGCTTCTTCATCATCTGGTAGACGCAGCGCGGGTGTTCCAGGGTCGGGTCGACCTTGGCGTAGCCGTCGTCGCCGATCTCGTAATCCCAGGTGGCCTTGTCGGTGTACTTGCCTTTTTCCTTGTCGAAACCCGAGAACAGGCCGTCCTCGAACGCATAGTCTTCGCGCACGATGAAAGGCATGTCCGTGTAGTTGCGCACGTACTCATGCTGGATCTTGTCGTTCGTCAGCAGATAATTGATGATCGCGCCGAGGAAGACGATGTCCGTGCCGGTACGCGTGGCGCAGTAGTAATCTGCCACGGATGCGGTACGGGTAAAACGCGGATCGACAACGATCAGCTTGGCCTTGTTATGCGCCTTCGCTTCCGTGACCCATTTGAATCCGCAAGGATGTGCTTCTGCTGCATTGCCGCCCATGACCAGGATCACGTCGGCATTCTTGATATCGACCCAATGATTCGTCATCGCGCCACGGCCAAACGTCGGGGCAAGACCTGCCACCGTCGGTCCGTGTCATACACGCGCCTGATTATCAAAGGTTAGCATCCCCATGCTGCGCACTGTCTTGTGGGTCAGATACCCGACCTCGTTGCTGCCGGCGGACGCGGCAAGCATGCCGGTGGAGAGCCAGCGGTTGACGGTCTTGCCGTCGGCATTCTTTTCGATCAGGTTGGCGTCGCGGTCATCCTTCATCAGGCGCGCGATCTTGTCGAGCGCCACATCCCAGGAGATCGGTTGCCATTCCGTGCCGCCCGGTGCGCGGTATTCGGGCACTTTCAGGCGGTTCGGGCTGTGGATGAAGTCGACCAGGCTGGCGCCTTTCGGGCACAGCGTGCCGCGGTTCACCGGGTGATCGGCATCGCCTTCCACGTGGATGATGCTGGAGACGGCATTTTTCGCGCCATCGCCCAGGCCATACAGCAGAACGCCGCAGCCAACGGAACAGTAAGGACAGGTATTGCGGGTCTCGGTCGTGCGAGCCAGCTTGTATTGCCGTACCTCTGCCAACGCCTGCCCCGGCGCGAAACCGAGCAAGGCGAGGCTGGAGCCAGCAATCGTGGCGCCAGTGACCCGAAGGAACTGGCGCCTGGATATCTGAACCATATCAGACCTCTATGATGTGAGTAAATAAAAAGTCATACGGCGTCATGACAGTGTCATATCCATAAGATATAAGCACCATGCCTGTGCCGTATGAGGCGTATTTTACCCCTCAAAGGCAATCAAGGCTCAGTCCGCCGGAAAAAATTGCACATAGTCAACATTATTTTATCGGTACCGAATAGTTCCTCTAAACAATACCATCCTGCACATGCTGCGCCCGCCATGAAAAAAACCCGCTCACGCGAGCGGGTTTTTTATGGATGGGAGCGAACTTGCCAGCGAATTTACAGGCTGTAGCGCAAGGTCAACGCCACGTTGCGCGGCGCGCCCGGCAAGCTCAGGTTCGGGCTGGAACCATGGCCTGACACGATGTAGCGCGTGTCGCCGATATTGTTGATGTTCAGCTGCACTTCATAGCGGCCCGTGCGGTAGGCAGCCATGGCGTCGGCCGTCACGTAGCCCGGCAGCACGACCGTGTTGCCCGGATTGGCGAAGCGGCTGCCGACGGCATTCGCGCCGCCGCCCACCGTGAAGCCGTGGCCCAGGTCTTTCGTCAGCCACAGGTTGGCCATGTTGCGCGCCGTCAGGGTGGCGCGCTTGCCCTTGATGGCCACCGAACTGGCCGTCGTCGTGCCCGGCGCATTCACGCTGCGGTCGACGGCGATGGAATCGGTGATGGTGGCGTCCAGGTAAGCATAGCCGGCCATCATTTTCCAGCCGTCATGCAAGTCCGCGTTAAAGGTCAGCTCCAGGCCGTCCGTGCGCTGCGTGCCGACGGGCACGATGCGGTTCGTGATCGGGTCGCTGGTCTTGATGTTGTCGCGCTCCAGGCGGAACAGCGACACGGTGGCGTTGGCGCGGCCGCCCCACAGGTCGTACTTGGCGCCCACTTCCGTGTTGCGCGTGGTTTCCGGCGCCAGGTCGGCATTGTTGGCGGCCAGGGCGAAGTTCTCGCCGCTGGGCTGGAACGAGCGGCTCCACGACGCGTAGTACGATTGCGTCGCGCCCGGTTGCCAGACGAGGCCGGCGCGGGGGCTGTAGGCCGAATCCGTGCGCGACAGGTTGGCCGTCGTTACGCCAAGCGCATTGGCCAGGCGCGACTGCTGCTTGTAGCGGTCATAGCGCAGGCCGGCCAGCGCCTTCCACTCGTCGCTGAAGCTGATGGCGTCCTGCACGTAGGCGGCGGCCGTGTCGTAGGTGCCGAAGGTATCGCCGCGCGCGCCCAGCTTGCTGCGGTTGACCACAGGCAGGACGGGATGGAAGATCGACACATTCGTCGCCACCACGGTCGAGGCCCAGCTCGACGCATCCTTGTTTTGCTTGCCGAACTCGGCGCCGTACAGCACTTCGTGGCGCAGGCCGCCCGTGACCAGCTTTTGCGTCAGTTCCGTCTGGTTGAACCAGCCGCTCTCGTCGCGGTTGAGCTTGGCATGACCGAGGCTCATCGTGCCCTTGACTTCGTTGACGTTGCCGGAAATATTCGTGTTGTTGCGGTCCAGGTGGTAATCGTAATAGCGGAAGGCATTGCGCAGCGACAAGGTATCGCTGAACTTGTGCGTCAGGGTGGCGGCCGTGGAGACCACGCGCGACTGGCTGAAGTCCGCATCGCGGGCATTCGCGGCGCCATAATAAGTGCCCGCATCGACGGCGACGGGGCGGCCCTGGTAGGACGGGATGCCGAAGTCCGTCAGGCGGCGGTCTTCCAGGTAGTCGCCCTGCAGCAGCAGTTTCGTCGCGTTTGAGAGGCGGATGGCCACGGATGGCGCCAGCGCCGTGCGGTTGATGAATTGCTGGTCGCGGTAGCTGTCCGACAATTCGCGCGCGCCCGTGAAGCGCCAGTCCACCGTCTCGCCGACACGGCCCACGTCGACTTCGCCGCGGCGCCCTGCCGTATTGGTCAGGCTCAGGGCCACGTCCGTGATATCGATGCCGGGCTTCTTGGTGATGCGGTTCACCAGGCCGCCCGAGGAACCGCGGCCGTACAGCACGGCGGCCGGTCCCTTGATCACTTCCAGGCGCTCGACGTTCGACAGGTCGCGGAAATACAGCGCGTCATCGCGGAAGCCGTCGACGAACTGGTCGCCGATGGCCGTGAAGCCGCGGATGAATACCTGGTCGCGCTGGCCGTCGCCCGTGGACAGGCCCACGCCGGGGATGTTCTTCATGATGTCCTGGATCGACATGGCGTTCTGGTCGCGGATGACGGCGGCCGGCACCACGTTGATCGTTTGCGGCACGTCGCGCAGGGCCATTTCCGTCTTGGTGCCGCTGGCGGAGGTGGCGGCGACATAGCCATCCTTGTCCTTCGATGCCGTCACAGTGACGGCGGGCAAGCTTTCCTGCGCCCAGGCCGCCAATGGCGTGGCGCCCAAGGTCAAGGCGCCCAGTACGGCGATGGTGATCGGTTTACATCCTGGCTTGCGACGTTGCTGCATACAATTCCCTGGTCGATGTTTTAATACGAATGATTATCATTAGTATTTTATCAGGCAAACATGCATAAAGTAAGCGTTTCTGTAAGTGATAGTACTTATGGACTAGGTACTTGATGTAAAAACACAACAGGAAATCAATATCAAAAAATAATTAAAATTGCCGTAAGAAACTATTTCTCTGCGTCAATGCTATACTTACGCCTTGCTGGGCAACGGTCAGCCTGACCGGCATGCCCCCTGTTTCACCTCCAACGCCACGCTCAGCGCGGCGCGCCGCACAGCCATCACGCGGCACCCGAAGACCCCGATCCCCTGCGCCTCGCGGCGCCTGTCCGCCCCTGCTGGCGGCGGCGATCATGACTATTAAACTGTTAGGAATTACATGAAAAACCTGAACATCGGCAGCCGCCTTGGCGTCGGCTTTGCTGTCGTATTGCTGTTGCTTGCCGCCTTGACCATCACCGCCCTCGTGCGCATGCAAACGGCCAGCGACCTGACTTACCGCCTGATCAATACCAGCATCAAGAACCAGCGCATGGTGGCCGAATGGTCGAAGATCATTGAACTCAACAGCGTGCGCGGCGTCGCCTCGTTCGAAATCACCGATCCTGTCGTGCGCGCCAAGATCGAGGACGACTTGAAAGTCGATGCGGAGCGTTCCAGCAAGCTGCAGGACGACATCGTCGCATCCTTGCTCAACCCTGCCGTGATCGAGCAATTCAAGGTCGTGCGCAAGGTGCGCACCGATTACGTGACGACGCGCGCGCGCGCCTTCAAGATGAAGGCCGACGGCGACATGGCAGGCGCCAAGATCGTGTTCGACAAGGAAGTCGCGCCCATCACCGTGGCCTATCTGGCCGAAGTGAAGCGCTTCGCCAACATGCAGATCAAGGCGGCCGACGGCGTCGGCGCCAGCATCATCGAAGCGTACAGCAGCACGCGCATCTTCCTGATCACCATGGGCGTGCTGGCCGTGCTGATGGGCATCGGTTTTGCGTGGTGGATCACGCGCTCGATCACCGGCCCCATCCGCGACGCCGTGAAAGTGGCGGAAACCGTGGCAGCAGGCGACCTGAGCAGCACCATCACGGCACAGGGCCGCGATGAAACGGCCCAGCTGATGCATGCGCTGAAAACCATGAACGACAGCCTCGTCGGTATCGTGGGCCAGGTGCGCAGCGGCACCGACACCATCGCCACGGCATCGGCGGAAATCGCCGCCGGCAACCAGGACCTGTCGTCGCGCACGGAACAGCAAGCCAGTTCGCTGGAAGAAACCGCCTCGTCGATGGAAGAACTGACGTCGACCGTGAAACAGAATGCCGACAACGCGCGCCAGGCGAATAAGCTGGCCGGCGACGCGGCCGGCATCGCCAGCCGCGGCGGCGCCGTGGTGGCCGAAGTGGTCGCCACCATGGGCGAGATCAATACCTCGTCGAAGAAAATCGTCGACATCATCTCCGTCATCGACGGCATCGCCTTCCAGACCAACATCCTGGCCTTGAACGCGGCCGTGGAAGCGGCGCGCGCCGGCGAACAGGGACGCGGCTTCGCCGTCGTGGCAACCGAGGTGCGCAACCTGGCGCAGCGCTCGGCAGCGGCAGCGAAAGAAATCAAGGGCCTGATCGACGATTCCGTGCAAAAGGTCGACGTGGGCACGGACCTGGTCGACAAGGCCGGCAAGACGATGGAAGAAATCGTGCAAAGCATCGGCTTCGTCACCTCCATCATGAGCGAAATCAGCAACGCCAGCGAAGAGCAAAGCGCGGGCATCGAGCAAGTCAACCAGGCCATTTCGGAAATGGACCAGGTAACCCAGCAAAATGCGGCGCTGGTGGAAGAAGCGTCGGCAGCGGCCGAAGCGATGCAGGAACAGGCGAGCGAGCTGGCGCAGGTGGTCAGCGTGTTCCGCCTCGATGCAAACGCTACGGCCACCGACCGTTTCAGCGCCAAGGCGGCGCAGCGCAGCGCGCCGGCAGCGCCGGCAGCGCCGGCAGCCCCGGCCGCTCCTGCACGCAAGGCCCCTGCCCTGCGCCTGCCCGCGACGCGCGCCAGCAGCAAGGCGAACGCACCGGCCGAAGGCGAGTGGGAAGAGTTTTAAATCTGCTGCAGCAAGCCGCGCGCCATCAAGCCGCGCGCGCTTGCGCTGTGGCGATCAGTGCCGCCAGTTCGCGCGGCGCGGATTGCCCCAGAAATTCCAGGGCCAGCGCCTCCGGATCGATGGCGGCATCCATCGGCAAGCCATGCTCGAAACCGCCCACCATGGTGCGGCAGAAATGCGGCGATTCGGCCCGCGTTTCCACATACCAGCAACCCGCATGACCCTGCACGAAGTATTCGCCGATAAAGTAGCCGAGCATGGTTTTCACCCATTGCCAGCTCTCGTCGCGGATGACGATGGTGCGCATGGCCGCATCGATGTACGGCAGGTACTCGGCCGCGTTCGTCAGCACTTCGTGCGCGGGCTGGATGCCCAGGCGCTCGACAAAATTCACCAGCGACGCGCCCAGCGCGTCATAGTAGGCATCAAAAGCCGTTTGGCTTTGCTGCAATAATTGTTCTTGTTCGTACGACAGCATTCACACTCCACAGACATTCAACAATTCCGCCCATCCCGAGAAATGGCGCGGAGCAGACTTTCCCCTATTTTACGCCACGCTCACATCGACGCCCGCGCGCTGCAGCAAGGCCTGGTTGCGGGCGGACAGATGCGTCACCTGCAGGTGCTTGCCCGCCTTGTCGTAGCGCTCGTACAAGGCTTCGATGGCCGCGACGGCCGAGTGGTCGGCCATGTGCAGATGCCGGCAATCGAGGATGACGCGGACCGGATCACCGGCCGGCTGGAACAGTTCCAGGAAATGCGTGGTCGAGGCGAAGAACAGCGTGCCGTGCGGCAGGTACACGCGCACGCCCGAGCTGCCATCATCGATGTCGGCGCGCATGTCGCGCGCATGTTGCCAGGCAAAATTCAAGGCGGCAATCACGATGCCGCACAGCACGGCCATCGCCAGGTCCGTGAACACGGTGATCACCGTCACGGCGACGATCACCAGCGCATCCTGCAACGGCACCTTGCCCAGCACGCGCAAGGAACCCCAGGCAAACGTCTGCTGCGCCACGACGAACATCACGCCGACCAGCGCGGCCAGCGGGATGCGCTCGATCAGCGGCGACAGGAACAGGATGAACAATAAAATCATCACGCCGGCCATCACGCCCGACAGGCGCGAGCGGCCGCCCGAGCTCAGGTTGATCATCGTCTGCCCGATCATGGCGCAGCCGCCCATGCCGCCAAACAGCCCCGACACGACATTCGAAGCGCCGAGCGCGATGCATTCGCGGTTCGGCTGGCCCCGCGTTTCAGTCATCTCATCGGTGAGATTAAAGGTGAGCAAGGTTTCCAGCAAGCCCACCATGGCCATCAGCGCCGCATACGGGAAGATGATGTGCAAGGTCGCCATATCCAGCGGTACGGCGGGCCAATGCAGGGCTGGCAAGCCACCGGCGATATGCGCGAGGTCGCCCAAGGTGCGCGTGGGCAGATGCAGGAAATGGCTGAGCACGCCCACGCCCAGGATGGCCACCAGCGCGGGCGGCACGGCTTTTGTCAGGCGCGGCAACACGTAGACGATGGCCATGGTGAGCAGCACCAGCGCGCCCATCACATACAAGGGCGTGCCTTGCAGCCAGGTTTCGCCCTGCGGCGTGGCCTGGCGAAAGTGTTCGAGCTGGGACATGGCGATGACGATGGCCAGGCCATTCACAAAGCCCAGCATCACGGGATGGGGCACCATGCGGATCAGCTTACCCAGGCGCAAGAGGCCGAACAGCGCCATGATGATGCCGCTCAGCACCACAGTCGCCAGCAGATATTGCACGCCATGCTGGGCCACCAGTGCCACGATGACGACGGCCATGGAACCGGCCGCGCCCGAAATCATGCCGGGACGCCCGCCAAAGATGGCCGTCAATGCGCATATGATGAAGGCGCCATACAGGCCCATCAGGGGATTCAACTGTGCCACCAGGGCAAAGGCGATGCATTCGGGCACCAGGGCGAACGAGGTGGTCAGGCCCGCCAGGACATTTTTTTGTATGTTCGAGAACCACTCTTCCCGAAAACTTGCGTTGATCATTGATTCACATCCAGGGTCGGAACAGGGAAATGCGCGTCCAATGGACAGCGCAGCCATGCAGGCAGGCTTCGCGGGGGAGCCACGACTAGCTTTAACGGAGAGGGAAATCGTCAGCGACTACATGGGGTGGCGAAAAGGGAAAGATTCATCAGCGCACCATGGGGTACGGCTGAGCCTGCAGACATTATACAAGATGCGGCCGGGCCGGATGGGCGGGACCGCGGCACCCAGACGCGGGCAGGAAAATAATGTTTCCAACAGCTGTATTTACAAAATAAAAATAATTTAAATGGAATATTTTTAAATAATACTGCTGTTTCAATTGGATAGTATCTATGCAATTTTCTCCATTATTCTACACAGCAGCGGTGGAGACTGCTTACCACATTAAAAAACGGGGCGTATCCGAAAAGCCAGACGAGTAGGAAAACCGAGGAGGAATCATGACCGACGCGCAATTATATGCCAGCAATATTACAATCAACATTCTCGTTGTAATAGACACCGATCTGATTATGGCTCAGCATCCGCGTCAGACCGCCCCTGATCAGAGCAAGCCCGTTGGCCTGGCGCATACCAGCCAGTACATGATTGCCACCGACCCGCGCGGCATCAATAGCGGACAAGGCTCTGCTGACCTGAGTTTCAGGGCCAACGTGGGCGACTATGTCTCGTTCACCGGCGCTTCCATCTATGACAACGCCGATTCGGCCGTCATTGTGTATGGCATCAATTACTGGAATGGCGACAAGGTCTTCAATACCTTTGTCTCCAATACCATTACCCGCAGAAATGCGGTCATGCCGAATTCGGATTCCTCGAATGGTTTGCCGGCAATACAGCAACCGCGCAATTTTTCTAATTTCACGGCGCAGGTATCCAAATCCGGCACGGAAAATTTCTATGTCTATATTGCCGTATATAGCCTGAATGACGATGGCCAGACGCAAAGCCTGTATGGTTATTTTTATTGGGATCCACAGATTACTGTCGGTTAGTCATTTCCCGGAAATCAAATAAACTGAAGCCCTGTATTTAATTGCAGCCGACGCCGTTCAGCCGCATAGGCAAAAAAAAGCCCACCGAAGTGGGCTTTTTTATCTGCGCGTCAATCACTGCGCTGCATCTGGAGGCGAGGACGGGAATCGAACCCGTCTAAACGGCTTTGCAGGCCGCTGCATAACCTCTTTGCTACCTCGCCAGAGGAACTGCTTGGATGCGCCTTGCGGCCCACCTTGAAAACTGGAGCGGGAGAAGAGTCTCGAACTCTCGACCTCAACCTTGGCAAGGTTGCGCTCTACCAACTGAGCTACTC
>NZ_JBXAHC010000001.1:37003-544072 GCF_058794735.1 Janthinobacterium sp. GW823-FHT06H09
CTGGAGCGGGAGAAGAGTCTCGAACTCTCGACCTCAACCTTGGCAAGGTTGCGCTCTACCAACTGAGCTACTCCCGCGTCATCAACAACAGGCCAGCATTATAGAGGGATTACAGGGGCTGTCAACGGGCAATATCTGGTCTTTTGCAAAATATTTGGGGTCAGACCCTTTGGGTCTGACCCCAGCTCTTGCGTTTGGGTTAAAAAGACGCCAGCCCAATGCTATCAGCGTCCATCACCTCAATGCAGATTGCCCGCTTTTTCCTTGATCAGCGGCCATGCCAGGCGCAGGTAATAGAACATCGACCACACCGTCAGCACGCAGGCGATCCACAGCAGCTTCTCGCCCCACACATGGGTGTCGATCGCGCCGAAGATCACTTCGTGGTACAGCAGCAAGGGAATGGCCGTCATTTGCGCGGCCGTCTTGATCTTGCCGATCGAGCTGACGGCCACCGATTTCGACGCGCCGATCTGCGCCATCCATTCGCGCAAGGCGGAAATCGTGATTTCACGGCCGATGATGATGAAGGCCAGCACGGCATTGACACGGTCCAGCTGCACCAGCACCAGCAAGGCGCCCGCCACCATCAGCTTGTCGGCGACCGGGTCGAGGAAGGCGCCGAAGGCGGACGTCTGGTTCCAGCGCCGCGCAAGGAAACCATCGAACCAGTCGGTCACGGCCGCAACGATGAAGACCAGGGTGGCAACGAGGTTCTGGTCGCCATGCAGCAGCATCGACGGCGGCAGGTAAAACACGCCGACGACGAGCGGGATCAGGGCCACGCGCAGCCAGGTCAAAAGGATGGGAATATTAAAAGGCATAAGAGAGCAATCGGCCGACGGGTAAATTGAACATGAAGAAAGCGTGAAGAAAGCGCCACTAGTCTACATGGCCCGGCAACATTAGCCTAGTCCGGTTGCCGCAGCGCCGGACCAGGCCCCCATCCATTAATGCAGCTGCTTGTAGATCTCTTCCGCCAGTTGCGTGGAAATCCCCTCCACCGACATCAGATCCTCGACGCTGGCGTCGACCACGCCGCGCAAGCCGCCAAAGCGCGACAGCAGTTTCTGGCGGCGCTTGGCGCCGATTCCTTCGATTTCTTCCAGGCGCGACGTCTGGCGCGTCTTGGCCCGCTTGGCGCGCATGCCGGTAATGGCAAAGCGGTGCGCCTCGTCGCGGATCTGCGCGATCAGCATCAGGGCCGCCGATTCCTTGCCCAGTTCCTGCGCCGCGCGGCCATCGACGAACAGCAGGGTTTCCAGGCCCACCTTGCGCCCTTCCCCCTTGGCCACGCCGACAATCAAGCTGATATCGAGTCCCAGCTCGGCGAACACCTGGCGCGCCATTTCGATCTGGCCCTTGCCGCCGTCGATCAGCACCACGTCGGGCATCACGCCGTCGCCATTGGCCACCTTATCGTAGCGGCGCATCAAGACCTGGCGCATGGCCGCGTAATCGTCGCCGGGCGTGATGTCGTTGATGTTGTAGCGCCGGTATTCGCCATTCTGCATGGCGTGGTGGTGGAATACGACGCACGAGGCCTGCGTCGCTTCGCCCTGCGTGTGGCTGATGTCGAAACATTCGACGCGCAGGCTATCGAGATCCTCCGTTTCCAGGCGCAGCGCCTCGGCCAGCGCCCGCGTGCGCGACTGCTGCGAGCCCTGCTCGGACAACAATCGCGCCAGCGAAATCCCGGCGCCCTTCTGCGCCATTTCCAGCCACTGGCGACGCTGACCCTGCGGCTGGAAGATCAGGTTGATGCGGTGGCCGCACTGCTCCATCAGGGCCACCATCAGGGCCGGCTGGTCGAACTCGATATTCAGGATCAAGGTGCCGGGAATGAATTTTTCCGTGTAGTGCTGGGCCAGGAAGGCGGCCAGCACTTCCACCTCGATCGGCTCTTCGGCAATCGCCGCCGCATCGCTGAGCTGGCTGGGGAAATAGGCGCGGTCGCCCAGGTGGCGCCCGCCCCGCACCATGGCCAGGTTGACGCAGGCGCGCCCGCCCTGCACCAGCACGGCGATGATGTCGACGTCGGCGTCGCCCGTCGTTTCCATGCTCTGCTGGTGCAGCACGCGCGACAGCGAGGCGATCTGGTTGCGCACCACCACGGCTTGCTCGAATTTCAGTTCGGCGGCAAACGCGTGCATCTTCTTTTCCAGGTCGGCCATCACCTCGCTCTGGCGCCCGCGCAGGAAGCGCGCCGCGTTTTCCACGTCGTTTTTATAATCTTCCTTGCTGATCAGGTCCACGCACGGCGCGCTGCAGCGGCCGATCTGGTGCAGCAGGCAGGGCCGCGTGCGGTTCGCATACACGCTGTCCTCGCAGGTGCGGATGAGAAAAACCTTTTGCAGGATCTGCATCGATTCCTTGACGGCCCAGGAACTGGGGAACGGCCCGAAATACTGGTTTTTCTTGTCCACCGCGCCCCGGTAATACACCATGCGCGGCGCATCGCCATTGGTGATTTTCAGATACGGATACGATTTATCATCGCGGAACAGGATGTTGTAGCGCGGCTGCAGCGCCTTGATCAGGTTGTTTTCCAGGATCAGCGCTTCCGCCTCGCTGTGCGTGACCGTCGTTTCCAGGCGCGCGATGCGCTCGACCATCATGGCGATGCGGGGGCTGGCCAGGTTTTTCTGGAAATAGCTGGAGACGCGCTTTTTCAGGTCGCGCGCCTTGCCGACGTACAGCACCTTGTCGGCGGCGTCGAAATAGCGGTACACGCCGGGCAGGTTCGGCAGCTTGGCGACGGTGGCCAGCACCTGCGCGCGCGGGTCGGGCGGCGTTTCCGTGGAATTGAGGTCGGGTATTGCTTCGGTCATTGCTGGCTCTTAAATGGGGTCAGACCCGCCGGGGGAATACGTCCCAGTGGGACGCATTCCGATCGAAAAGACTGACCCCAGCAGTCGTCTGCATTACGGCGCTTGCTCCACAATCACAAACGCCACGGCATACTCTTCTTCATCGCTGATCGTCACTTGCGCGCTCAGGCGATTCTTTTCCATGAAGTCGGCCAGCACGCCGCTGCAGACGATCATCGGCTTGCCGCTGGGGTGGTTCAGCATTTGCGCGGCGGGCCACGTCATCGGCATGCGCAGGCCCAGGCCGATGGCCTTGGAAAACGCTTCCTTGGCCGCAAAACGGGTGGCGAGAAAACGCACGCCGCGCACGGCGTTCTTGGCGCTGCGGGCGCGGAACTTGTCCAGCTCCTGCGGTCCCAGTATCTTTTTGGCGAAACGCTCGCCGTGGCGCGCCAGGGCCGCCTCGATGCGGGGAATCTTGCAGATATCGGTGCCGATGCCGTAGATCATGGCGCTCTCCCTTGTGCGCGCTTATGCTTTGCCAGCGAGGCGCGTCGCCACCATGATGGCCTTCATTTCGCGCACGGCGTTTTCCCAGCCGACAAACACGGCATGCGCGACGATGGCGTGGCCGATGTTCAGTTCGGCAATATCGGGAATCGCGGCGATCGCCTGCACATTGGTGTAATGCAAGCCGTGGCCCGCATTGACCTTCAAGCCGCGGCCCACGCCGAACAGCACGCCCGCCTTGATGCGTTCCAGTTCCGCCAGCTGTTCCGCGCCTTGCGTATCGGCGTAGCGCCCCGTGTGCAGTTCGATCACGGGCGCACCCAGTTCGGCGGCGGCGGCGATCTGCTGTTCGTCCGCGTCAATGAACAGGCTCACGCGGATGCCCTCGCCCTGCAATTGCTTGACGGCAGCCTGCACTTCCTTGAAGTAGCGCACCACGTCCAGGCCCCCTTCCGTCGTCACTTCCGTGCGTTTTTCCGGCACCAGGCACACGTCGGCCGGGCGGATGCCGCAGGCGAAGTCGATCATTTCCTGCGTCACGGCCGCTTCCAGGTTCATGCGCGTGAGCAACTGCGGCGCGATGGCGATCACGTCCGCATCCTTGATGTGGCGGCGGTCTTCGCGCAGGTGCAGGGTGATGGCGTCGGCACCCGCCTGTTCGGCCAGCAATGCCGCGCGGATCGGGTCCGGATACGCGGTGCCGCGCGCATTGCGCAAGGTGGCCACGTGGTCAATGTTGACGCCCAGGTCGATGACGGGGCCGGAAGGCTGCAAAAAGCTCATAGTGATGGTATCCGTAAAGTGCTGTAGCGCAACCGCTACAACTGCATTAAATCGATCAGTATCTGGCGCGTGTTCAAGGTGGCGCCCCCCAGTTGATGGGCCAGCAAAAATCGCATCAGCAGCTTGCTTTGCGCCTGCGTGGCCACGTCAAGGTAATCTTCGCGCTCCATGTCGAGCAGGGTCTTGCCCGTGATCTTGGGCCAGGCGTCGGCGGCGCGCGCCGGGCGCGGCCCCCGTTCCGGGTCGACCACGTACACCTGCCCCGCTTCGACGGCCTGGCGCGTGCCCGTGCAGCGCGTCAGGTCGGCCGCCACGCCCGTTTCCTTGAGCAGCGCGCGCTCGAACTTGCGCAGCACGATGGGCGGCGGCTCATTGTGCGCCAGTTGATTCAAGGTGGCAACGTAGTGGTCGAACAGCACGGGATGCGGATCGTCGCGCGCCAGCAATTTGACGAGCAATTCGTTCAGATAGAAGCCGCACAGCAGGGCCGTCTTTTCCAGCGGCAGCATGCCGCCCACCCATTCCGCGCCCGTCAGGATGCGCAGCTCGGACTTGCCCGTCCAGCCCGCCTGCAGCGGCTGGAACGTCTGCAGCACGCCGCGCAACTGCGAATGGGGCCGCTTGGCGCCCTTGGCGACGAGCGCGATGCGGCCGTACTCGCGCGTAAACACGTCGACGATGAGGCTGGTCTCTTTATGCGGATAGCTGTGCAGCACGAAGGCTGGCTGGCCCGTGATGCGGCCGTCGCGCGCGGGCGGACGGCTGCGCCGGGGTGCTGCGGAAGGTGCGGCCGGCGGCGCGATGGCCGCCGGCGCGGGGACAACGGGTGAGGCTGGCGCGGGATCGTGCAGCGCTGGCGTGGTGGTGCTCATGCGTGTGGTGTCGCCCCCGGGTTGCGGATTACTCGTAGCCGTAGGCGCGCAAGCCCGCCTCGTTGTCGGCCCAGCCCGACTTGACCTTGACCCAGATTTCCAGGTACACGGGGCCGCCGAACAGTTTTTCCATATCCAGGCGGGCCTGGGTGGAGACTTCCTTCAGGCGCGCGCCCTTGTTGCCGATGATCATGGATTTATGCGTATCGCGCTCGACCAGGATGGCGGCGAACACGCGGCGCAAATCGCCTTCCTGCTCGAATTTCTCGATCAGCACGGTGCTCGTGTACGGCAATTCGTCGCCGACGAAGCGGAAGAGTTTTTCGCGCACGATTTCCGAGGCGAGGAATTTCTCGCTGCGGTCCGTGATGTCGTCCGGGCCAAAGATGGGCTGGTTTTCCGGCAAGAAGCGCTTGATCTCGTTCTGCAAGCCTTCCAGCTGGAAATGCAGCTTGGCGGACACAGGAACGATGGCGGCGAAGTCGCGCATGGCGGCGATCTTTTGCGCGAACGGCAGCAGCACGGCCTTGTCCTTGACCCTGTCCGATTTATTGATGACGAGGATGCACGGCACTTCCTTCGGCAGCAGGTCCATCACTTGCTGGTCGGCCGGGCCGAACGTGCCCGCCTCGATCACGTACAGGATCACGTCCGAGGAAATCAGCGTGTTCGTGACGGTCTTGTTCAGCGTCTTGTTCAGCGCGTTCGAGTGGCGCGTCTGGAAGCCAGGCGTGTCGACGTAGATGAATTGCGCGTCCGGCACCGTCTGGATGCCCGTGATGCGGTGGCGCGTGGTTTGCGCCTTGCGCGAAGTGATGCTGACCTTCGCGCCGATCAGCACGTTCATCAGGGTCGATTTGCCCACGTTGGGGCGGCCCACGATGGCGATATAGCCACAGCGGAAGTTGTCGGGCATTTTGGTGGCTGTCATGCTAGTGTCGATTCTGTTTAGTGTGAGCGGCGATCGCCGGGGCAGCCGGGGCTGGCGCGTCGTCGCTCTGGATGGTGGCAATGCCGGCCAGCTTGAGCTGGGCGGCGCGCGGTTTGGGCTTGCGGCTGGCGGCAGGCGATTTCAACAGCGCCTGCTCGGCCACGTCCAGCGCCAGTTTGGCGGCGGCTTGCTCACCGGCGCGGCGGCTTCCGCCACGGCCGTAAACCTGGATGTTCAATTTCGGCACCAGGCATTCGATCTCGAATTCCTGGCTGTGGGCGGCGCCATGGGTAGCCACCACGTTGTACTGTGGCAGCGAAATTTTCTTGCTTTGCAAAAACTCCTGCAGCAGGGTCTTGGCATCCTTGCCCAGGGTTTGCGGATCGACCGAGTCGAGGATGGGAATGTAGAAGGCGCGGATCACCGTGCTGGCGGCGTCGAAGCCCGTGTCGAGGAAGATGGCGCCCAGCAAGGCTTCCAGCGTGTCGGCGAGGATCGACGGACGGCGGAAGCCGCCCGATTTGAGCTCGCCTTCGCCCAGGCGCAAAAATTGCGACAATTCCAGCTTTTGCGCGATTTCATACAGCGACTGCTGCTTGACCAGGTTGGCGCGCAAGCGCGACAGGTCGCCCTCGTCGATGGTCTTGAAACGTTCGTACAGGATGGAGGCGACCACGCAGTTGAGGATGGAGTCGCCGAGGAATTCCAGCCGCTCGTTATGCAAACTGCTGTGGCTACGGTGCGTCAAGGCTTGCTGCAACAGGCCAGCATCCTGGAACGTATAGCCTAAACGGGTTTGCAATAGCTGAAGATTCATTGTTGTTTCTGTGTCATCTGAGTAATTCGACTGGCCGCCGCGCGGGGAGTCGGCGCGGCAGCCATGGTTGGTCCATTACAGACCAGGCCGGCTTAGTGTATGCCGCCCACGCGTTTCGGATTGCTGAAGTTCATCCACACCAGGAAAGCCTTGCCGACGATATTCTCGTTCGGCACGAAACCCCAGTAGCGGCTGTCCGCGCTATTGTCGCGGTTATCGCCCATCATGAAGTAATTGCCTTGTGGCACCACACACGTGAAGCCGTCTTCGTTGTAGTTGCACGCCTCCTTGTGCGGGAAATCCTTCACTTCGCGCAAGTTCAACGTGGGAGCGGGCTCGTCGTTGAGGATGCGGTGGCTCACGCCCGTCAGGTTTTCTTCCAGCTGCTTGTGGTAGACCGTGCTTTCGTCATCGAGGTAGTCGTCCAGCGGGGTGTACGCCACTTCCTTGCCGTTGACCGTCAAGCGCTTGTTTTCATAGGTGATTTTATCACCGGGCACCCCGATCACGCGCTTGATATAGTCTTGCGACATATCTTTCGGATACTTGAACACCATCACGTCGCCGCGCTGCGGATCATTGACTTCAATGATGCGCTTGTTGACGATCGGCAAACGAATGCCATAGGTGAACTTGTTTACCAGGATCAAATCGCCGACCAGCAAGGTCGGCACCATCGAGCTCGACGGGATCTTGAACGGCTCGTACAGGAACGAACGCAGGCAAAACACGAGGGCGATGACGGGAAAGAAGCTGCCCGAATACTCGACCCAGGTCGGCTGGCGCAACAGATCTGCCTCGATGGCGGCGCGGCGGCTGCTGCTACTACCATCGGACTTGATGCCTTCAGCCAACGACTTCGCTTGACGCTCATCGAACTCGGCCAGGGCACGGTCGGCCGCCTTGCGGCGTTGCTTGGACAGATAAAACACATCCAGGCACCAGACCAGGCCCGTCAACACCATCAGCACGAACAGGATTAAAGCGAAATTTCCTAAAATCACTTGCAGGTTCATTGATCAACCATCCACTTGTAAAATTGCCAGGAATGCTTCTTGCGGGATCTCCACGGAACCCACTTGCTTCATGCGTTTCTTACCCGCTTTTTGTTTTTCCAGCAATTTCTTCTTGCGGCTGATATCGCCGCCATAGCACTTGGCCAGGACGTTCTTGCGCAAGGCTTTCACGTTCTCGCGCGAAATGATGTTCGCGCCGATGGTCGCTTGAATCGCCACGTCGAACATCTGGCGCGGAATCAGTTCGCGCATCTTGGCAGCCACCTGGCGGCCACGGTACTGGCTGTTCGAACGGTGAACGATGATGGCCAGCGCATCGACTTTTTCGCTGTTGATCAGCATGTCGACCTTGACCACGTCGGCCGCGCGGTATTCCTTGAACTCGTAATCCATCGAGGCATAGCCGCGCGACGTCGATTTCAGGCGGTCGAAGAAGTCCAGCACGATCTCGGCCATCGGCATTTCATACACAAGCTTGACCTGGCGGCCGTGGTAACTCATGTCCATCTGGATGCCGCGCTTGCCGATACACAGGGTGATCACGGAGCCCACGTATTCCTGCGGCATGTACAGATTGACGGTGACGATAGGCTCGCGCACTTCCTCGATGCGCGACGGATCGGGCATCTTCGACGGATTGTCGACGTTGATCATGGTGCCGTCGCGCTGGATCACTTCGTACACCACGGTTGGCGCCGTGGTGATCAGGTCCATGTCGAATTCGCGTTCGAGGCGCTCCTGCACGATTTCCATGTGCAGCAAGCCCAGGAAGCCGCAGCGGAAGCCGAAGCCCAGCGCCTGCGACACTTCCGGCTCGTACATCAGGGCCGCATCGTTCAGTTTCAGTTTTTCCAGCGAGTCGCGCAGCGCGTCGTACTGGTTCGCTTCCACCGGGAACAGGCCGGCGAACACTTGCGGCTGCACTTCCTTGAAGCCAGGCAATGGCGCGGCGGCAGGACGGTTGGCCAGAGTGACGGTATCGCCCACTTTCGCCGCTTTCAATTCCTTGATGCCGGCAATGATGAAGCCCACCTGGCCAGCGGACAGTTGCGGCAAGGATTGCGAACGGGGCGAAAACACGCCGATGTCTTCCACCAGCTGCACCGAATCGGTGGCCATCAGGCGGATCTTGTCTTTCGGTTTCAGGGTACCGTTGATCACGCGCACCAGCATGACCACGCCCACATAGGCGTCATACCAGGAGTCGACGATCAGCGCCTGCAGCGGCGCATCGGGGTCGCCCTTCGGTGGCGGCACCTTGACGATCAATTGCTCGAGCACGTCCAGCACGCCGAAGCCCGTCTTGGCCGAGCAATGCACGGCGTCGGCCGCGTCGATGCCGATCACGTCTTCGATCTCGGCAATCGCGCTCGGCGGATCCGCGTTCGGCAAGTCGATCTTGTTCAGGACAGGCACCACTTCCACGCCCAGATCCAGCGCCGTGTAGCAGTTGGCGACCGTTTGCGCTTCCACGCCTTGCGATGCATCCACCACCAGCAGCGCGCCTTCGCACGCCGACAGCGAGCGCGACACTTCATAGCTGAAGTCGACGTGGCCGGGCGTATCGATCAGGTTCAGGTTGTAGATCTGGCCATCGCGCGCCTTGTAGTGCAGGGCCGCCGTTTGCGCCTTGATGGTAATGCCGCGCTCGCGCTCCAGATCCATCGAATCGAGCACCTGCGCCTCCATCTCGCGGTCGGACAAGCCGCCGCACAATTGAATGATGCGGTCAGCCAGGGTCGATTTACCGTGGTCAATATGGGCGATGATGGAGAAGTTGCGTATGTTGTTCATTAACTAATATAAGTGCGAAGTTGACGACACTGCTTTAACAGGAATCAGGGGGATCATGTCCGGGCCAAACAGGGCCAAAACCAGGCGCCCCACTCATGATGAAAAAAGCGCTCCGAGCAGGACATCTGCATGCCCAGGCGAGCGCTTTTGAAGCGACAGAAGCTGCTGCCTCGGACAGTAGCTTTTTCGACCTCCCCATTTTACCGGATTTCAGAGTAGAAAGCCCGTCTTATGAGGCCGGCACCGGGGCAAGCCGACATTTTCGGCTGTTTTCAGCACCAGAATGGTGCAATGCAGTGTCAATATTGACAGTTAAGCTACATCAGGCTGCGCCGCACGGCCGCCTCGTCGAGAAAATAATGGCAGAGCTCGGGCTGCGCCAGGTCGCCGAACAGCACCGGCACCAGCTCGTCGAAACGGGCCAGCAGGGAGGCGTCGGGCGAGGCGTCGATGTCGATCACGTCCACCGTGAACGGTTTGCCGGGCGGCTGCAGCAGGAGCAAGGCATCGAGCATGTCCTGGCAAAGGTGGCAATAACTGCGGGAATAGAGCGTGAAGTGCATGGAAAAGAGAAAAAGGCATCCCGGCCACAGCCGGGATGCAGGTGAATCAGAACCTTACTTCGCCGATGGGCGCAGCGAAACGAATTGCGCTACATCGCCGCGGCGCACCAGCACGGCCGACGTCTTTTTCGGATCGAGCTTGGCCACGAGGGCGTTGAACTGCTTGGCGTCTTTCACGGCAACGTTATTCAGCTGCAAGATCACGTCGCCAGGCTGCAGGCCGGCCAGAGCCGCCACGCCATCGGCCTCGTCAACCTGCACGCCGGCGTCGATCTTCAATTCCTGTTTCTTCGCGGCCGGCACGTCGCTGACCTTCAGCCCCAGTGCATTGACGGCTTGCGCTTCCGGCTCCCTGGCGCCCTTCTTCGCCGTTTTCTCGCTTTCCAGCTCGACGACGGTGACGGGAATGTCCTGCTGCGCACCCTTGCGCCAGACGGTGAGCGTGGACTTGCCGTTGACGGGAGCGCCGCCCACCAGACGCGGCAGGTCCGACGAACGCTCGATCGGCGCACCGTTGAATTTCAGGATGATGTCACCGGGCTTGATGCCCGCCTTGTCGGCCGGACCGCCCGGCTCCACCATCGACACTTGCGCGCCCTTGGCATTCGGCAAGCCCAGCGATCCCGCCACGTCCTTGCTCACTTCGCCGATCTGCACACCGATGCGGCCGCGCACGACCTTGCCCGTCTTTTTCAGCTGCTCGCCTACGCGCATGGCTTCATCGATGGGCACGGCAAATGAAATGCCGTTGTAGGCGCCGGACAGGGTGGCGATCTGCGAATTGATGCCGATCACTTCGCCGCGCATATTGATCAGGGGACCGCCCGAGTTGCCGGGATTGACGGCAACATCGCTCTGGATCAACGGCAGGTAGTCGCCCGTGTCGCGCGACTTGGCGGAAATAATGCCGGCCGTCACCGTGTTTTCCAGGTTGAACGGCGAGCCGATGGCGATCACCCATTCGCCCACGCGGATCTTGTTCGAATCGCCGATAGTCAGGCGCGGCAGGTTGCCGCCCTCGATTTTCAGCAGGGCTACGTCGGTGCGCGCATCGGCGCCGATCACCTTGGCCTTGAATTCGCGCTTGTCCGTCAGCGTCACGTAAACCTCGTCGGCGCCATCGACCACGTGGGCATTGCTCAGCACGTAGCCATCGGCCGAGATGATGAAGCCGGAACCGACACCGCGCTGCACTTCCTGTTCCTGCGGCACGGCGCGGCGGCCGCCACGCGGCGCCTGCTGGCGCGGCGTCGGCATGGTGCCGCCGAAGAAGCGGCGCAGGAATTCCTGCATTTCCTGCTCATCCTGACTGCCGGCGCCGGCGCCGCCCATTCTCAGGCGTTCGGTGGTGCGGATATTCACCACGGCCGGGCCAACGGCGTCGACCAGGTCCGAGAAATCAGGCAGTTTCACTGCCGGCACGGCGGCCTGCGCCTGTGGCGCCAGGCCCAGCATGGTGGGAGCCAGAAACACGCCAGCGGTACCGAACAATAAGGCGGAAAGCGTCTTTACTGAAAACGACTTGCTGGCGGCACACATGTTTTTTTTCATGGAAAGGATCTCTTCGAATATATAAACGGATCAAAACGCGAATCAGGCGATTGCCTGCGTGCACGATTGGCCGTCATGACGGCGTCCCCGGGGCAAACCCATCCGGTAGCGCGCATGGCAGCAACAATATATCGCAAAAGCAAGATATTGCCTGCACACAGTGTCAATCGTACCGAAGGCCAGTGTCAAGAGGGCGACAGGAACGTTAAGCCTGGCATAAGATGGCGAAACGCCCTAGCGCTGCGCCAGCGGCCCCGCCTCCAGCGGCTCGGCTGCACCCGGCGGCACGATGGCGGCGGACAGGGGCAGCAGCGGTTCCGCATGGGCAGGCGCCGACTCGGCGGCCAGGCGGCTGGCCAGGCGTGCATCGAACTGGGCGCTCAGTGCATGGCCGCACTGCTCCGAGCGCAGCACGTCACCAATATGGCGATAGACATTCCAGGCTTGCCTCCCCTCATCCGTGTCGAGGGCGGCAAAAGCCAGTTCGAGTTCGCTCGCCGCCAGCTCGCCATCGGCCAGGGCGGAAATAGTCTCGTGCAATCGTGTGTGCGTATCCATGATGGGTCCTGCCATTTCAAGAGGATCGGTGCGAAAACCGGGCGCAGCCATGCCAACCTCATACTCTTCAGATTACCAGCGCTTGTCAATTGGCATGTCCAGCAACGGTTTCAATTTTTCCGCAATCACTTCGCGCGCGCGAAAAATCCGGCTGCGCACGGTGCCGATGGGGCACGCCATGATCTCCGATATTTCTTCATAGCTCAGGCCCTCGATCTCGCGCAGCACGATGGCAGTGCGCAATTCGATGGGCAGCACATCCATGGCCGCATTGACGGTGGCCGCAATCTGCTTGCTCGCCAGCACCGATTCCGGTGTATTGTTGTCACGCAATTTATTGCCATCATCGAAGGACTCGGCCTGCTCGGCGTCGGCATCGCTGGACGTGGCGGCGCGCCTCCCCTGCGTGACGAGATAATTCTTGGCCGTATTGATGCCGATGCGGTACAGCCAGGTATAAAAGGCGGCATCGCCGCGAAAATGGCGCAGCGCCCGGTATGCCTTGATAAAGGTTTCCTGCACCACATCTTCGGCCTCCGCCGGGTCGTGCACCAGGCGCGACACGAGGCGCATCAAGCGGCGCTGGTATTTCGATACCAGCACATCGAATGCCCTTTTGTCGCCAGCCTGCACCCGCTCGACCAGTAACTGATCATACTCGCGCTCTGTCCTCACGCCCAATGTCCCTGTAGTCATGCAGCGTGGGCGCCTGTATGGATATAGAGTTGGCCCGCTGCAAGAAGTTCAGTGTTCGCCCCACTTTTATTCGTCCCCACTCCGCGCCGCAATGGCCCGGCACGCCACGGCCAGCGGGCGGAAGGCGGGGCAGCCGCCGCCGCGCTGCACCAGCACCTGCGTGCGCCGCCCTGCGGCATCGGCCAGGCACAGCACCAGCAGCGACGGCCACAGGGTCGAGCCCGGCAACAGGCGCAGTCCTGACGGCGGCGACGGCCCCGGGCCGGGCGGCGCCGCCACCCCGCCGGCATCCGCCCCTGGCGCTCCGCCATGCTCCAGATATACCGCCAGCCGCAATTGGCCAACCGGCGAAATATCAAGCGTCTGCGGCTTTCTGCGCCTGCGCAGCAAAGCGAGCAACAACACGCCGCCAGCCGTGCTCAGCAACGCACCGGGCCAGCCCAGCGCATAGCCGCCCACCAGTTGGCCAGGCACCGCCGCAGCGCGCCACGCACCGCTCAGGGGCCAGGCGGCCAGCAAGGCGCACAGTCCCAGCACCGCTTGCAACAGACGCAAACAGACAGGCGTGCGAATGACAGCCGCTACTGCGATTGACATACTTCATGGGAAAAAAAAGGCGCGCCGGCAACATGCCGGGCAAATTCAGGCGCCAACGAACGTTGGCGCCGAATCAGCGCTCACTACGATTTGACCGTAGCGAGCGCTTGAAAGTTCCTGCTTATTTCGCTTTACCGAAAATCAGTGTGCCATTCGTGCCGCCGAAGCCGAACGAATTCTTCACTGCATAATCGATCTTCATATCCCGCGCCGTGTTGGCACAGAAATCGAGATCGCAAGCCGGATCCTGGTTGAAGATGTTGATGGTCGGTGGCGACACCTGATGGTGCAATGCCAGGACCGTAAACACCGCTTCCAGACCGCCCGCGCCGCCCAGCAAATGGCCCGTCATCGACTTGGTCGAGTTGACAACCAGATTCTTGGCGTGCTCGCCGAAGGTGCGTTTGATGCCCATCACTTCCGCCACGTCGCCTTGCGGGGTCGACGTGCCGTGCGCGTTCAGGTACTGAATCTGATCCGCGTTCAAGCCGGCGTTGTTGAGGGCCGCGATCACCGATTTGCTGCCGCCGCTGCCATCTTCCAGCGGCGAGGTCATGTGATAAGCATCTGCGCTCATCCCGAAACCATGCACTTCGGCATAGATCTTGGCACCACGGGCCACCGCGTGCTCGTAGTCTTCCAGCACCATGACGCCAGCGCCCTCGCCCAGCACGAAGCCGTCGCGGTCGGTATCCCACGGACGCGATGCCGTTGCCGGATCGTCGTTGCGGGTCGACAAGGCGCGCGCCGAGGCGAAACCGCCCAGGCCCAGCGGCGACACGGTCGATTCAGCGCCACCGGCGATCATGACGTCGGCATCGCCGTACTCGATCATGCGCGCTGCGGCACCGATGCTGTGCAAACCGGTGGTACACGCCGTCACGATCGCCAGATTCGGGCCCTTCAGACCATATTTGATCGAAAGGTTGCCAGAGATCATGTTAATGATCGAGGCAGGCACGAAAAAGGGCGAGATACGGCGCGGACCGCGCTTTTCGTACTCGGACTTGGTTTCCTCGATCAGCGGCAAGCCGCCGATACCGGAACCGATGATCACGCCGATGCGCTCGGCGTTTTCTTCGGTCACTTCCAGGCCGGAGTCCTGCATCGCCTGGATGCCGGCAGCCATGCCGTAATGGATAAAGGTATCCATGTGGCGTGCTTCCTTACCGGAGATATACTCTTCGATATTGAAGCCTTTGACTTCACCGGCAAAATGCGTGGTGAATGGCTGTGCATCAAACTTGGTAATCGTGGCAATGCCGGATTTACCTTCAATGATTGCGCCCCACGCCTCGGCAATAGTATTGCCGACAGGTGAAACGCAGCCCAGGCCGGTGACAACAACACGACGGTTTTTAGAACGGCTCAAGCGATTCTCCTGAAGTCGGTCAGACAGGCTTAGGCCTTGACGTGTGCGGTGGCGTAGTCGATCGCCTGTTGCACGGTGGTGATTTTTTCAGCTTGTTCGTCAGGGATTTCCATTTCGAATTCGTCTTCCAGGGCCATGACCAGTTCCACGGTGTCCAGGGAATCGGCGCCGAGATCGTCGACGAAGGAGGATTCGATTTTGATGTCTGCTTCTGCAACGCCCAGTTGCTCAGCGACGATTTTCTTAACGCGTTGTTCGATATCCGACATGTTATGGCTCCAAAGTGTGTGTTACGGAAAGTGCGCGCATTTTATCAGGTTTGCGCGTCCGAATACTAATTTCGGTGTCTGCTGCTAATTCGACCGAAGCTGCTGCTAAAAGATGCGATTATAGACAAAAACGGCCATTGAATGATGCCACAAACGCCCGCCCCGTCTAGCTTTCACATCAATTCATGTACATACCGCCGTTCACGTGCAGGGTGGTGCCCGTGATGTAGGCCGCTTGCGGCGAGGCCAAAAAGGCCACCGCCGCCGCCACGTCTTCCGGTTTGCCCAGGCGGGACAGGGGAATTTGCGTCAACAGGGCCGCGTGCTGCTCTTCGCTCAGGGCCTTGGTCATGTCGGTATCGATGAAGCCAGGGGCGATGCAGTTCACGGTAATGTTGCGGCTGCCGATTTCGCGCGCCAGGGCGCGGCTCATGCCTTCCACGCCGGCCTTGGCCGCCGCGTAATTCATTTGCCCCGGATTGCCCGACGACGCCACCACCGACGTGATATTAATGATACGCCCAGTTTTGGCTTTCATCATCCCGCGCAGTACGGCGCGCGACAGGCGGCCGACGGCCGACAGGTTCGTGGAAATCACGCTGTCCCACTCTTCATCCTTCATGCGCATGGCCAGCTGGTCTTGCGTAATGCCCGCGTTATTGACGAGGATGGACAGGCTGCCGTAGGCTTTCTGCACTTCATCGACGACGGCTGCGCAGCGCGCCGCATCGGTCACGTTCAGGACCAGGCCCTTGCCCGTGACGCCTTCGGCGGCCAGGTAATCGGTGATCGCTTGCGCACCGCTTTCCGAGGTGGCGGTGCCAACCACGGTAGCACCCTGTTTGCCCAGTTCGGTGGCGATGGCGCGGCCGATGCCGCGCGAGGCGCCCGTGACCAGCACGACTTGATTTGCTAAATTCATGAGTATCCTTAAAAGCAAGCGCGGCAGGCAGGCTGCCGCGATCTGATGTTTATTTGAGCTGCGTCAAAATGCGTTCCAGCGAAGCCTGGTCGACGATGGCGTCGCCCACCAGCACGGGATCGATGCGCTTGGCCAGGCCCATCAGGACCTTGCCCGGGCCGCATTCGATCACTTGCGTGATGCCGTCTGCCGCCACTTTTTGCATGGTTTCCACCCAGCGCACGGGACTGGCTGCCTGGCGCACGAGCGCATCCTTGATGCCGGCGACGTCGTTGACGATGGCCACGTCGACGTTGTTGATCAGGGCGATCTGCGGCGCGGCGAACGTCAGGCCGGCCATGTACTCGCGCAAGCGGTCCGATGCCGGTTTCAGCAGCGACGAGTGGAATGGCGCGGAAACGGGCAGCTTCATGGCGCGTTTGGCGCCCTTGGCCTTGGCCAGTTCGCAGGCGCGCTCAACGGCCGCCGTGTGGCCGGCGATGACCACTTGCGCCGGCGCATTGAAATTGACGGGCTCGACCACCAAGGCCGGGTTTTCCGCCGCCGCTTCCGCACAGGCGGCGCGCACGTCATCATCCGACAGGCCCAGCACGACAGCCATCGTGCCCTGCCCTACCGGTACGGCTTCCTGCATGGCTTGCGCGCGGAAACGCACGAGCGGCACGGCATCCTTGAACGAGATCACGCCGGCGGCGACCAGCGCCGAATATTCACCGAGGCTGTGGCCGGCCACGACCGTCGGCACGGGGCCGCCGGCCGCCAGCCAGGCGCGGTAGAAGGCCACGGCCGCCGTCAGCATCACCGGTTGCGTATTGGTGGTCAGGTCCAGCTCTTCCTTCGGACCTTCGGCGATCAGCTTGCCCAGGTCGCATTGCAGTGCGTCCGACGCTTCGGCGACGGTTTGCGCAACCACGGGGTTGCCGGCGAAACCATCGAGCATCGCAATCGCTTGCGAGCCTTGGCCTGGGAAAACAAATGCAAATTGTGTCATGTCGACTCCGTTTTTTTACTATTTAGAGAATCAGAGACCCAAAGGCAACTGCTGGGGTACGTCCCTGCGGGATCGGAATGCATTCCATTGGAATGTATTCCCCCGACGGGTCGGACCCCAAAGTCAGCCTTCGGCTATCACATCCTTGCCAGCACGGCGCCCCAGGTAAAGCCGCCGCCCACGCCTTCCATCATGACGTTGTCGCCCTTCTTGACCCGGCCGTCGCGCACGGCGATGTCGAGCGCCAGCGGGATCGAGGCGGCCGAAGTGTTGCCATGCTGGTCGACGGTGACGACCATCTTGTCCAGCGGCAAGCCCAGTTTCTTCGCCGTGCTGTTCATGATGCGGATATTTGCCTGGTGCGGGATCAGCCAGTCGATCTGGTCCGACGTCATGTTGGCGTGTTCGAGGGCTTCGTGTGCGACCTTTTCCAGCACGGACACGGCCAGCTTGAAGACGGCGGGGCCATCCATGTACAGGAAGGCGCTGCCGTCCAGCGCGCCGCCAGCCAGGCTGCCCGGCACGCTGAGGATGTTCGAGTGGCGGCCGTCCGCGTGCAGCTTGGTGGCCAGAATGCCGGGGTCTTTCGACGCCGTCATGACGATGGCGCCGGCGCCGTCCCCGAACAGCACGCAAGTGCCGCGATCGTCGAAATTGAGGATGCGCGAAAACACTTCGGCGCCGATCACCAGCACGTTTTTATGCATGCCCGATTGAATAAAACTGTCGGCCGTGGCCACCGCATACACGAAACCGCTGCAGACGGCTTGCACGTCGACGGCGGCGCAATTGTTCGTGATGCCCAGCTTGTTTTGCACGATGCAGGCGGTGCTGGGGAAGCTGCCGAAGAAGTCGGGGGTCGAGCTGGCGACGATGATGAGGTCGAGGTCGTTGCCGTTCAGGCCAGCCATCTCCAAGGCCTTTTTGGCCGCTTCCACGCCCAGGTCCGAGGAGTTTTGCGTTGGCGCCGCGTAATGGCGCGCCGAGATGCCGCTGCGCGAGACGATCCATTCATCCGACGTCTCGATGCCCTTGGCGGCCAGCTGTTCGGTCAAGTCCTGGTTGGTGACGCGCTTCTCCGGCAGGTAGCTGCCGGTACCGATAATTTTGCTGTAAGTTTTGCTAAAAATAGTCATGCAAGTACCCGTCCACTAAATGGTAGAGCTTGTTGATGTAGGTTCATCTGGAACTGGCGTGCGCGGCATCAACTCGGCGATCATGCTGGCCAAGTGCGCTTGCACGTCATTTTTTGCCGCATCAAAGGCGCGGCGCAAGGCCCATTCGAAGGAATAAGCATCGGCGCTGCCATGGCTCTTGAAGACGAGGCCACGCAAGCCCAGCAGGCTGGCGCCGTTGTAACGCGATGGATTCAAGCGGTTGCCGATGGCTTTCAGGGCTCCGCGGGCGATCAGCGCGCCCAGCATGGTAATCGGATTGCGCTTGAATTCGGAAGTGAGCACGTCTTTCATGAAGCGCGCCAGGCCTTCGATGGCTTTCAGGGTCACATTGCCGACAAAACCGTCGCAGACGACGATATCGGTCGTGCCTTTGAAGATATCGTTGCCTTCCACGTTGCCGTAGAAGTTCAGCGCGCCACGCTCGTGGTCGGCCTGCAGCAGCTTCGAGGTGAGTTTCACCACTTCATTGCCCTTGATATCTTCCGTGCCCACGTTCAGCAAGCCGATCGTCGGGCGTTCGATACCCTCCATGGCGGACACGAGCACGGAGCCCATGATGGCGAACTGGTGCAAGTGATGCGGTTCGCAATCGACGTTGGCGCCCAGGTCCAGCATGTAGGTCGGGCCGTTCTTTTGATTCGGCAAGATGCTGCAGATGGCCGGGCGGTCGACGCCGGACATGGTTTTCAATACGTAGCGCGACACGGCCATCAAGGCTGCCGTATTACCGGCGGAAACGGAGGCTTGCGCCACGCCGCTCTTGACTTGTTCGATGGCCACGCGCATGGAGGAATCCTTCTTGCGGCGCAGGGCCACTTCCAGGGGATCGTCCATGGTAACTTGTTCGGAGGCATGCAATACCGACAGGCGCGGATGCGTGTCGGCTTTATGTTTCTTCAGTTCGGCACGAATCACATCTTCCAATCCAACAAGGATCAGTTCGGCTTCAGGCTCATGTTTTACGAAGGAAATTGCTGCGGGGATAGTGACTGAGGGACCGTGATCTCCGCCCATGCAGTCGATAGAAATTTTGATTGTCATTTGTGTTGATTCAATACCGCTGCGGGCGTGCGGCAAGATGTGAATCGGACTGGAGCATATGCAGGGCGCAGCATGTCATGCACAGGCCTGGACAGCGTGATTCAAAATGACGGGTGTGCAAGATGAATTGCAGCCGATAAAAAAGAAGAAGCGGCGCCACGCCGAATAACCACGCAACACCGCTTTCATCTTACCCAACAAAAACGTCGATTACTCGTCGTTTTTGGTCTTCAACACTTTACGGCCACGATAGAAGCCGTTAGGGCTGATATGGTGACGCATGTGTGTTTCGCCGGTAACTGGCTCGACGCTCAATTGCGGCGCGACCAGGAAGTCGTGCGAACGGTGCATGCCGCGCTTGGAAGGGGTTTTCTTGTTCTGTTGAACTGCCATGATGACTCCTAATACATAAGTTCTAAAATTTTAGCACAATCGATTGGCAAATACATGCGAATCGAGTATCCCAGCGGCAAAGACTACCCGAAAATAGCCCGGACCGACATCGTTTATTACAATTACATTTCACTACACTTGCCATACTCGATTACTACACGCGTTTGACACGTTCTCTAAAAGGGACCTCACAAACCTACTGCGCTTCCCACTATCGCCTTGGCGGCGCTCAGTACTTCCGTACGCTTGCGCTACTCAAGACGATATTGGGCCGCTCGCTACGGTTTTTGAGGCCCCCTACAAACTACCACTACTACTTAACTTATTCTGGCTTCAAGTCTTTCAGTGCCGCGAACGGCGACTTCTTTTCAGACTTGAGAGCATCGAGCTGCGCCGTATCGGGGCAGACGTCGTGTTTGGGTACCTGCGGCAGGGCCAGCAAGGCTTCATCTTCGATCAGGGCCGCGGCATCCATGCTGCGGCTGCCGACGATCACGTCGATCGATTCATCGTTGATGATTTCTTCGATCTCGTCCGCGTGCTCGTCATCCTTGCCCAGCATCAGAGTGGTCGTCGAATCAATTGCGTAAGCATACGGAGTCAGGCAGCGCTGGCAAACCAGCTGAACGGTGCCGTTGACCGACAAGGTCAGTTGTGGGTAGCCCAGCTTGCTGGTGCCGCCGACGATCTTCCAGGCAATCTCGCCGGAATTATCTGCACAATCCTTGGTCAACCGGGTCATTTCAGCGACAGGAGTTACACCCTCGCGGCTCCCGCTGATACGACAAAAATCAAAGGCGTCGATCACAAAAGCATTCATTGGTAGAAAATTTCCCCGGAAAACCTGCGATAATAACAGGGTTTTTAGCACGGAGTCAAAGGCTAAGCATCTTTTTTGACGCAATCATTGCCATCAACATGACAACTTCATCAACACCGTCATGCCGCATGGAGCCTCAGTTATGGGCTCTGCGCCCTGGAATTTGCGTGAAATCCCACTGACATCGACCTGCGCGGCCATGCCGGCCGCCATCCACTACCGAATGATACCAACTTCCGCCCCATTGCGCTTGATTCTTGCATCGAGCTCGACCTACCGCAAGGAATTGCTGCAACGCCTGCGCCTGCCTTTCGAGGTGGCCGTGCCCGATCTCGACGAAAGCCCCCTGCCAGGCGAAAGCCCCAGCGCCACGGCCTTGCGCCTGGCGCAGGCCAAGGCGCAGGCCGTGCTCGACCGCTATCCTGGCAGTCTCGTCATTGGCTCCGACCAGGTCGCCACCCTGGACGGCGCGCAGATCGGCAAGCCAGGCAGCCATGCGAACGCCCTGCGCCAGCTGCAAACCATGCGCGGGCGCCAGACCGTGTTCCACACGGCCCTGTGCCTGCTCGATGGCCGCCAGACGCCGGCAGTGGCGCAGGTGGAAGATATCCAGACCCTCGTCACCGTGCGCGACTTGCCCGACGCGGAACTGGACGCCTACCTGCGCATCGAGCAGCCGTACGACTGCGCCGGCAGCGCCAAGAACGAAGGCCTGGGCATCGCCCTGCTTGAACGCATCGACAGCACCGACCCGACCGCCCTCACCGGCTTGCCGCTGATCGCCCTCACCGGCATGCTGCGCAAGGCGGGCGTGGCGTTTTTTAAAATTTAAAATACCCCTAACGGCAACATCTGGGGTCAGACCCGACGGGGGAGTGCGCTCCAATGGAGCACACTCCGATCCCGAAGGGACTGCCCCCGGCAGTTTGACGTTGGGGTACTAACATGACTGACTAAAATCCATGACCGGCACCCTGTACCTGATCCCCAACCACCTCGGCCTGTCCGATGGCGCCATCGACCCGCTGGCCCGCATCATTCCCGAGCAGGTGCGGCAGATCACCTCGCAACTCGATTATTTCGTTGCGGAAAACGCCAAGACGGCGCGTGCCTTCCTGAAATTGATCGGCAACCAGCATCCGCTGGCCAAGCCGCTGCAGGAAATCACGATTTCCGAACTCAACGTCAATACCCCGGCGCAAGCGCTGGCCGGCTTGCTGGCACCGCTGCTGGCGGGACGCGATGCGGGCCTCGTGTCGGAGGCGGGCGTGCCCGCCGTGGCCGACCCCGGCGCCGACCTGGTACACCTGGCGCATCAGCACGGCATTAAAGTGCGTCCGCTGGTGGGCCCGTCGTCGATCCTGCTGGCCGTGATGGCCAGCGGCTTGAACGGCCAGAGCTTCGCCTTCAACGGCTACCTGCCCACGGACGCGGCCCTGCGCGCCAAGCGCATCAAGGAACTGGAAAGCCGTTCGCGCAATGAAAAGCAAACTCAGCTGTTCATCGAAACGCCATACCGCAACGCCGCCATGCTCGAAGCCCTCGTGGCACAATGCGCGCCGTCAACCCTGATCTGCGTCGCCACGGACCTGAGCCTGGACTCGGAAAACGTGCAGACGTGGAATGGCGGACAGTGGAAGAAACAATTGGCCGCCGGCAAGGCACCTGACTTCCACAAGAAACCGACCGTGTTCTTGCTGTTGGGGCAGTAAACACAAACGCCACGGGCAATTACCCGTGGCGTTTTTTATTGCAGCACTAACCGAGGACGACTATACGCGCCGTGTACCGGTGTTCTTTTGACCGCCCTTGCCCGTCTCCAGCACAAACTTCGCGCCATCGTCGCGGCCCAGCACCTTGACCAGGTAGGGCATGACTTCGCGCAGCATCGGCTCCAGGGTGTACGGCGGGTTCAAGATGAACATGCCGCTGCTGTGCAAGCCGAAGCCGTCCGGCGACGGCGTATTGACGGTCAGGGTCACGTGCAGCCAGTCCGAGCTGGGCAATTGCTTGAGCTTGTCGGCGAACTGGCGCGATTCCATGCGCTGCAGCACCGGGTACCAGACGGCGTAGATGCCGGACGGGAAGCGCACGAGGGCGTCGGCCAGGGTGTCCTTGACCTTGCGGTAATCCATCTTGTCTTCGTATGGCGGGTCGATCAGCACCAGCGCGCGGCGCGATGGCGGCGGCAGCAGGGCTTTCAGGCTCTGGAAACCGTCCGCCTTGGTGATGAGCACGCGCTTGCCGCGCACGGTCGGACGCTCGCCCTGGGCCAGCGCATGCGCCTCGACCTTGCGGAAGTTGTCAGCCAGAATCTTGGCATCGGCAGGATGCAGTTCGAACAGGCGCAGACGGTCTTGCTCGCGGCTGACCTTGTCGGCGCAGTACGGCGAACCCGGGTAGTAGCGCATCTTGCCGCTCGGATTCATTTCCTTGATCAGCTTCATGTACTCGGCCAGCGAGGCCGGCCAGTCCGTACGGTCCCACAGGGGCGCGATGCCCGTTTCGTACTCGGCATTTTTCGAGGCATAACCGCCGTCGAGCGCATACACGCCCGCGCCGGAATGGGTATCGATATAACTATAGGCGGTATCTTTTTGATTCAGGTATTGCAATAACTGAATCTGCACATAATGTTTCAACACATCGGCGTGATTACCCGCGTGAAAGGCGTGGCGGTAACTCAACATAAGCTGGCTAATTCCATAATAAAAATAAACAAAGGCGGGAGCGCTGACACCGGGCAGGGCATGAAAACAGACTGGAGGGGGTCAGGCTGCGGGGCCAGGAAACAGCATGGACCAGCGTAATCAGCGCGCAATTATCAGCATTATCCACCAGAAAGGTGTATTGCATCAAAAAACACCCATAAACAAGCTCATGCATTCTCGGGACTGAGGGGGCCGGGCGCGGTAGAATACGCGCATCTGGCGCCCGCGCCCATCCGCCTACTGATCTGATACGACCATGCACAGCCTGACCCTCACGACCGATAACCGCGCCGACGTCGCGGCAGCCCTGGCCGGCCCGCGCTGGACGGTGGCCTGCCTGTGCGCGCTGTGGTGCGGCACTTGCGGCAGCTACCGCGCCACGTTCGAGGAACTGGCCGCGCGCCATCCGGACACCGTCTTCGTCTGGATCGACATCGAAGACCAGGCCGACGTGGTGGGCGACCTCGACATCGACAACTTCCCCACCCTGTTGATCCAGCACGAAGACAACGTGGCCTTCTTCGGCACCGTGCTGCCCGACGGCGGCCTGGCGCACCGCATGGTGCAGGCGCAGCAGGCGCTCAGCGCCGAGGAACTGGCGGCGCTGGCCACCAGCACGCAGGAACGGCGCGACTGGCAGCGCGACTGCAATCTGCGCCATTTACTGGCTACCACGCTGGCCTGATCCGCATCAAGCCAGGCGCAGCGGCAAGCTGCGCAGGCGTTTGCCCGTCAGACTGAACACGGCGTTGGCCACGGCCGGCGCGATCGGCGGCGTGCCCGGTTCGCCCACGCCTTCCGGATGCTCGGCGCTGGCGATGATGATGGTTTCAACCTCGGGCGTTTGCCCCATGCGCAGCACCGGATAGTCGTGGAAGTTGCCTTGCTCGACCTTCCCTTCCTGGAACGTGATCTCGCCGCCCAGCGCCGCCGACAGGCCGAACAGCACGGCTGACTCCATCTGCTGGGCGATGATGTTCGGATTGACGGCGATGCCGCAATCGATGGCGCACACGACGCGCTGCACGCGGATCTCGCCGTTTTCCACGGACACTTGCGCCACTTGCGCGACGATGCTGCCGAACGACTGGTGCAGGGCCACGCCATGCGCATGGCCGGGCGGAGCACTGCCCGCCCTGGCGACGGCTGCATCGAGCACGGCCAGGTGGCGCGGATGCTGCGTCAGCATGGCGCGGCGGAAGGCGATGCCGTCCTGCCCCGCCGCATGCGCGAGTTCGTCGATAAAGCTTTCCTTGAAGAATGCATTATGCGAATGCCCGACGGAGCGCCAGTAGCCGACCGGCACGGCACTGTCGGCGATCTCGTGGGCGATGCGCTGGTTGGCGATTTCATACGGCATGTCGAATTCGCCTTCCGCCGTGGTCTTGTCCGGCCCCGCGCCGGGCAGGCCGAAATTGCGCTGCAGGTACTGGTGCGTGATGGAGCCGCTGACGGATTTATTGTCCCAGGAAGCGATGCGGCCATGCTCGTCGAGCCGGGCCGCAAAGCGGGCCAGCGCGGCGGGACGGTACATATCGTGCTTGGTGTCCTGTTCGCGCGTCCACACCAGCTGCACGGGCGCGCCATCGCACTGCAGCGCGATGGCCACGGCCTGCGCCACCATGTCCAATTCCAAGCGGCGGCCGAAACCGCCGCCGAGCAGCAGCACTTCGATGCTGACATCCCGCGCATCGACGCCGGCCACTTTCGCCGCCACGTCGACGGCGATGCCGGGCGCCTGCGTCGACACCCACAGCATCACCTTGCCATTTTTCACCTGCGCGGTGCAGTTGACGGGTTCCATGGCGGCGTGCGCGAGGAACGGCGCGCGGTATTCGGCCTTGACGCTGCGCAAGCCTTGCACGGCTTTACTTTCCACCTCGCCGCTGGCGTGGTAGGCGTAACCGGCCTCGGTGTCCAGCAGGCGGGCAAACTCCGCATACACGCCAGCACTGGACAAGTTCGCCTGCGGGCCGGCCTTCCACTGCGTCGGCAAGGCGGCGGCCGCCTGTCTGGCGTGCCACCAGGTATCGGCAACCACGGCGGCACACGAGACGCTGCGCTGGGCCAGCTGCGGCGTCAGGTCCAGCACTTTCTTTACGCCGGGCATGGCCAGAATGGGCGCCGCATCGAACGCGGACAAGGTATCGCCCAGGCGCGGCGGCAGATGCAGGGCCGCATACAGCATGCCGGGCGGACGAGCATCGATGCCGAAACGCGCGCTGCCGTTGACTTTGGACGGCGTGTCGCGGCGCGGCGCCGGCTGGCCGATCAGTTTGAAATCCTTGGGCGACTTCAGCACGGGCGTGCCCGGATCGATGGCTGCGGCGCGCTGCGCCAGGCTGGCGTAGCTGGCGCGCCGGCCATCGGGGTGGACCACGGCGCCATTTTCCGTGCGGCATTGCGCGGCCGGCACCTGCCACAACGCGGCGGCGGCCCCCACCAGCATGGCGCGCGCGGACGCCCCCGCCTCGCGCATCGGACCCCAGCCATCCTTCACGCTCGACGAGCCGCCCGTGACGATCACGCCCAGTTCGCGCGCCGCCTTGGCCACCGTCCACTGCGCCAGCGCTTTTAAGCGGCCCTGGTCATCGGGGTGGAACGGCAGGCTGTCCTTGAGCATGGCGACGTTGCCGAAGATCTTGTCCATGGGCGCCTGGATCAGCTTGACGCTGTTCAAAGGCACGTCGAGCTCCTCGGCCACCAGCATGGGCAAGGCCGTGTGCACGCCCTGCCCCATCTCGCTGCGCGGCATGGCCAGCAGCACCGTGCCGTCCGATTGAATCGCCAGCCAGCCGTTCAGGGCCACGGCGCCATCGTGCAGCGGCAGCGGCGCGCTGCCGTGCAGGCGCTGGCGCGGCGGCAGCACGCCCCAGCCCAGCACCAGGGCGCCCACGCCGGCCACGCCGAGGCCAAGGCCGCCGAGCAGGAAACGGCGGCGCGACGGGGAGGATTGTGCGGCCATGGGCTGTCCTTTATAGTAGTGAGTGATCGATCCAGCGCTCCAGCATATCCTGTGCCAGCACCGGACGGCTATAAAAATAACCTTGCGCCAGCTTGCAGCCATGGCGCAGCAGGAAGGCCGCCTGCTCTTCCGTCTCCACGCCTTCGGCGATCACCGACAATTGCATGCTCTTGCCCAGCTGGATGATGGCAATCGCAATCGCTTCGTCATTGACGTCCGTCGAGATATCCTTGATGAAGGAGCGGTCGATCTTCAAGGTCTGCACGGGCAGCTGTTTCAGATACGCGAGCGAGGAATAGCCGGTGCCGAAATCGTCGATGGCCAGGCCCACGCCGATGGCGTGCAAATCATTGATGAAACCGAGGGCGTCGCCCGTGTTCATGATGACGGACTCCGTCACTTCCAGCTGCAGCCGCTGCGGCTCGAGACCCGTTTCCTGCAAGATGGCGGCCACCATGCCGGCAATGCTGCCCCGTTCGAACTGCTTGACGGACAGGTTGACGGCCATCTTCGGCACGTGCAAGCCCTGCGCCTGCCAGCGCATCATCTGGCGGCACGCTTCGTCGAGCACCCATTTTCCCAACTGGTTGATGAAACCGCTGTCTTCGGCCAGCGGGATGAAACGCGCGGGCGGCACCAGGCCCAGTTCCGGGTGGTTCCAGCGCACCAGCGCCTCGACGCCGACCAGGCGGCCCGTGTCGATTTCCACCTGCGGCTGGTAATTGAGGAACATCTCGTGCTTTTCCAGCGAACGGCGCAGGAACGTTTCCAGGCGCAGCCGCTCGACGCCCTCGCCCGTCATCGACGGCGCATAGAAGCGGTAGCCGTTGCGCCCACGCGCCTTGGCCTGGTACATGGCCACGTCGGCATTACGTATCAGCATGTTCAAGTCCAGCGCATCGTCCGGATACAGGCTGATGCCCACGCTGCAGGTGACGAACAGTTCGTGGTCGGCCACCGTGAACGGCTGGTCGAACATGGTCATCAGCTTTTCCGCCACCTGCGTCGCGCCGTACTCGCCGTCGATACCCTCGAGCAGCACGATGAACTCGTCGCCGCCCAGGCGCGCCAGGGTGTCGCCTTCGCGCAGGCGGGCCGCCAGCTGGCCGGCCACCTTCTGCAGCAATTCGTCGCCCACGTGGTGGCCCAGGGTGTCGTTGACGTTCTTGAAGCGGTCCAGGTCGATGAACAGCACGGCCAGCTGCTCCTGGTCGCGCGCGGCGCGCAGCAGCGCGTGCTGCAGGCGGTCGTGGAACAGCAGCCGGTTCGGCAGCGCCGTCAGCGGATCGTGGTGGGCCATGTGGTCGAGCTTTTCCTGCGACTCCTTGACCAGCGTGATATCGCTGAACACGCCCACGTAATGCGTGGTGCCGGCGCGCGCGTCGCGCACGGCGCTGATCGTCAGCCACTCCAGATACAGCTCGCCGTTCTTGCGCTGGTGCCAGATCTCGCCGCGCCAGAAACCGCTGGCCTTCAATTCGTCCCACATGGCCTGGTAGAACGCAGAGTCGTGGCGCGCCGAGCGTGTCAGCGAGGAATGCTGGCCCACCGCCTCGGCCTCGGTATAGCCGGTGATCTGCGTGAAGGCGGGATTGACGGTGACGATGATGCCGCCCGCATCGACCACCATCACGCCGTCGGCGATATGTTCGAGCACGGTGGCCGACAGGCGCAGCTTTTCCTCGGCTTCCTTTCGCGCCGTGATATCGGCATACACCCAGATGCTGCCCTCGTTGGGGCGCAGGGGATCGAGCGCGCAACCGCTGACCAGCGCCCAGAACAGACTGCCGTCGCGGCGCTTGTACTGGCGCTCCTCGCTGAAATCGCCGCCCGCGGCCATTGCCGGATACTGGCGCTCGCCCGCCTCCTCGAAGTCATATGAGGTCATGAACACGATGGCGGTGGAACTGCCCGTCATCTCGGCATGGCCGTAGCCGAACAGTTCCTCGCAGCGGCGGTTGACGGAAATGATGCGGCGGTGGCGCACGAACATCACGCCGAACATCACGTTGTCGAGGATCGCGCTCTGCTCCGTGAGCAGCGCCTCGATGCGCATCTCGTGGTGCTTGCGCTGGCTGATGTCGGCAATGATGCCGTCGATCCAGATGACGCCCTGCTCGCCCGCCTGCGGCTGGCCATTCTCGGCCACCCAGCGCTCGATGCCGAAAGCGTCGATGATGCGGTATTCGAGCGCATACGGCCGTTCGTCGGCCACCGCCTGGCGCACGGCGCGGCGGTGCTCGCGCCGGTCTTCCGGACAGATCAGGTCGGCCCAGGCATGCGTGGTGCCGCGCATGAACTGGTGCGCCGAATAGCCGGCGATCTCTTCGATGGCGTCGCTGACGAAGTCGATGGGGCCGTCGGGCCGGTAGCGGAAAACGGCACCCGGCACCTGCGTGACGATGGTGCGGAAACGCTCTTCGCGCTGGCCCACATCCTCGAACAGCTGGCCGATGGCCGCGCGCATTTGCTCGAGCTGGGCCGTCAGGCGACCCAGTTCATCATTGCTGTTCGACGTCAGCGGCGTGTCGAAATCGCCGTGCGACAGGCGGTCGGAAAAGCGCGTCAGGCGGCGCAGGGGCTTGAGCAGGCGGCGGTTCAGGAACAGCACGATCAGCGCCATCGACACGGCCAGCTGGGCGCCCAGCACGAAAATATAGGACATCTGCTTTTCGCGCAGCTCCTGCTGGCTGCGCGCGTCGTCCATCTCGACGACGATATGGCCGATGCGTTCGCCGCGCACGAGGATGTCGCGTTCGGCGCGGTACAGATTGCCCACGGGCCGCTGCGGCGCCTGCAGACGGATGAATTCCGTGTCGCCCTGCCCCAGCACCTTCACCAGCAGCACGGCGCGGTCGCGCATCACCGATTCGACCAGCGAATGGGCCGATTCCGCATTCATGTTCCACAGCGACTCCTGCATGCCCAGCGCCAGGATGTCGGCATTGCGCTGCAAGGCTTCGTTCAGGCTGGTGCGCGCCGACTGGCGCTCATGCACGCCGACCAGCACATAGCTGCCGAAAATGGCGGGCACGACCAGGCCGCCGAACACCACCAGCAGCAGGGCGCCATAGATCGATGAGCCGTACAGCACGCGCAGGCTGGCGCGCAGGCGCTGGTAAGGTGAATTAAACATGCGGCAACAGGGCAACAGGGATCAGGCGGGCGATCATCGAACTTTACAGGGGAATTCAGGTGACAAGGCGGGAAGAAACTTTTTCAAAAGCAATTATGCATGGAAAAAGCGGGAAAAGTCACCAATAAACACGTGTCAGCATCCAGGTCATGCTATATAGACAGGCTTGAAAAACCACACGTGGGCCGGCGCGCCCGGGCGGCGCCAGCAAAAAAGCGCGCGGCTTGCTATCATCGCGCCACTTTACCTAGAGGAACCACCATGACCTTCTCCATCTACTCCGCTTCGATCCCCGTCTTCAAACAGATCCTGGGCAGCCTGGCCGCCATCCTGGACAAGGCGGAAACGCACGCGCAAGACAAGAAAATCGACCCGAACGCCCTGCTGCAATTCCGCTTGTTCCCGGACATGCTGCCGTTCGTGCGCCAGATCCAGATCGCCACCGACTTCGCCAAGGGCTGCGGCGCGCGTCTGGCCGGCGTGGCCGTGCCGCCGTATGAAGACAGCGAACAGAGCTTTGCAGAGCTGAAAGCGCGCATCGTGAAAACCATCGCCTTCCTGGAAAGCCTGCCGCAAGCGGACATCGACGGCAGCGAAACGCGCGCCATCACCACCGGCAGCGGCGAAAAGACCAAGCACTTCACGGGCCAGACCTATCTGTTCCACTACGCACTGCCGCACTTCTTCTTCCACGCAACGACGGCGTACGACATCCTGCGTCACAATGGCATCGAAGTGGGCAAGAAGGATTTTATCGGCAGTTATTGATCGTTAGCGTCAACAGTACCGGGGTCAGACCCTCAATGCCGCTCACACAAAAGTCATCGCCGGCATGTGAGGGGGTCTGACCCCAGCAGTTGCCTTTGGGTTAGCTAAGTATTCCGGCGCGGATACCCCTGCGCCAGGATGCGCACCCACACCACTTCCTTCTCCTCGTCCGTCATCGACACCCAGTGGGCCACTTCCACCACGGTGCGGCCGCAGCCGCGGCAAATTTCATCGAACGTCGTCGAGCACACGGCCACGCAAGGTGTGTCTGGACGCGGCGGCAATTCCTTGTCAGCCATCAGGATACCTTCGGCAAGCCGAGCTTTTCCCAGCCTTCGACGCCCAGCGCTTCCAGGGTGGCGATATTCTTGTCGAAGATTTCCGACGCTTCCGGGAAGGCCTCGACGGCGCGCTCGATGCTGTCTTCGCGCAGCAGGTGCAGGGTCGGGTACGGCGAGCGGTTGGTGTAGTTGCTGATGTCGTCCTCGAACGTCTCGGCAAACTGGTAGTGCGGGTGGAAACTGGCCACTTGCAGTTCGCCGGCCAGGTGCATGTCTTCCACGGCCGCGTCGGCCACATCGAGGAACTCGTTGTAGTCGAGGAAATCGTTCAGGGTGTACGGGTGGATCAGCAAGGTCGTGTCGATCTGCTCGGGGTCCGTGTCGGCCAGGGTTTGCAGCTCGTCCATCAGCATCGCCAGCAAATCTTCCGGGTTCTCCGACTCGCATACCACATAGCGGATCTGCTTCTTGACGTGCACGGCCTTGGCGAACGGGCACAGGTTCAGGCCGATCACGGCCTTTTCCAGCCAGGCAACGGTATTGGCGATGATGACGGCGTTGTCGTCGTCGTGGCGCGGCGGGGTGTTCATATACTTGACTCTCTATCAATAAGGCGGCCGGCAGCCGAATGGCCGGCCAAAGCCAAATTGTACGCACTCTTTGCGCAGTCTCATACCGGACGGGCGCCAAGCTTGCGCCAGCCTCGTCGCCATGTATGCTATAACAGCGGCCGAATCGCACATCTGGCAAATTAAATTTGTAATAATTGCATTATTAGCGACTGGAAACATCGCTATTGACGCCTATGTGCTGTCATCATGCTGACATAATTCTTGACTCCGGCATGTGGATATACGTACACTCGCAACTTGATCATGGGTCTGTCCGATGTTTCTCCGACGACAACAATGGAACACTATGCACGAAAACTCCTTTAAATCTACCGTCCTGGCGGCGTTGGCCCTGGCGCTTGCGCCCGCCCTCAGCCAGGCGTACGAAGCCGGTGTTGAGAGCGATAACGCGCCAGTCGCCGCCGCCGCACCAGCCCTGATCCCGATGACCGCCCAGGTCACGGCGAAACTCCCCACCCTCGACAACCGCCTGCAAAAGACCGACCGTCTGCTGAAAAACCTCAGCGACAATTCCGATCCGCTGCGCGAAGCCGACGTCTGGGGCCGCATCCGCAGCGGCTATGCGATTCCCGACATCAACAACCAGCTGGTGGCGAATCACGTCAACTGGTACGCCACCCGCCCCGACTACATCGCCCGCACCACGGCACGCGCCTCGCGCTACATCTTCCACGTGGTGCAGGAACTGGAAAAGCGCGGCATGCCGACGGAACTGGCCTTGCTGCCGTTCATCGAATCCGCCTTCAACCCGCAGGCATTCTCCAGTGCCAATGCGGCCGGCATGTGGCAATTCGTGCCCGCCACCGGGCGCGATTTCAACCTCAAGCAAAACATGTTCAAGGACGAGCGCCGCGGCGTGCTGGCCTCGACCGATGCGGCCCTGACGTACCTGCAGCGCCTGTATGACATGTTTGGCGACTGGCAACTCGCCCTGGCTGCCTACAACTGGGGCGAAGGTTCGGTGCAGCGCGCCATCAAGAAAAATCAGGCACTGGGCAAGCCGACCGATTTCGAAAGCCTGGCCGACCTGATGCCGGCCGAAACGCGCAACTACGTGCCGAAACTGCAAGCTGTCAAAAACATCATCGCCAATCCGGCCCAGTTCGGCCTGACCCTGCCGGTGGTCGACAACCAGCCGTATTTCACGGCCATCGACAAGACCAGCGACATCGACATCACCGTCGCCGCCCAGCTGGCCGAACTGTCGATGGATGAATTCAAGGCCTTGAATCCGCAATTTAACCGCCCCGTCATCATCGGCGGCGAAAAGACGAAGATTCTGCTGCCGCAGGAAAACGCCGCCAAGTTCACCACCAACCTGGCGCAATGGGGCCATGCCTTGTCGAGCTGGACCACGCACAAGATCACCAATGCGCGCGAACGCATCGAAACCCTGGCGTCGAAATTCGGCACCACGGCCGACGTGCTGCGCCAGGCCAACAACATTCCCCAGCGCACCAGCCTGCGCGCCGGTTCCACCATCCTCGTGCCGAAAACCTCGGCCACGATGAACAGCGACATCACCCAGGAAATCGCCGACAGCGCCACCATGCTGCTGGAAGCGGACCGTCCTGAACGGGCCGCCAAAGCGCTGCGCCGCGTCGCCAAGGGCGGCAAGGCGCAAACGGCACCGATCTCGCTGGTGAAGCCGCGCATTCAGCGCGGCGGCGGTAACAGTCGGGCAAAAGCGCGTCACTGATCGCCTGAGTTGTATTGACGCACTTCACCGGCCGCCACAGCTTTGCTGTCGCGGCCGGTTGTACATCCGCCCGACCCACCACCCCAGACAGGAGTCGTCATGGCTTTCTTGCAAGGCAAAAAAATCCTCATCACGGGCTTGCTGTCGAACCGCTCCATCGCCTATGGCATCGCCAAGGCTTGCCACCGCGAAGGCGCCACCCTCGCCTTCACCTATGTGGGCGAACGCTTCAAGGAGCGCATCACGGAATTTGCGGCGGAATTCGGCAGCGAACTGGTGTTCGACTGCGACGTGTCCAGCGATGAACAGATCGCCGCCGTCTTCCGCGACCTGGCACGCCACTGGGATCAATTGGACGGCCTCGTGCACGCCATCGGCTTCGCGCCGCGCGAAGCGATCGCGGGCGACTTCCTCGACGGCCTGTCGCGCGACAGCTTCCGCATCGCCCACGACATTTCCGCCTACAGCTTTCCCGCCATGGCCAAGGCCGCCCTGCCCCTGCTGCATCCGGGCGCGTCGGTCCTGACCCTGACCTACCTGGGCGCCGTGCGCGCCGTGCCCTACTACAACACCATGGGCCTGGCCAAGGCGTCGCTGGAAGCGTCCGTGCGCTACCTGGCCGAATCGCTGGGCCCGCGCGGCATCCGCGCCAACGGCATCTCGGCCGGCCCCATCAAGACCCTGGCCGCTTCCGGCATCAAGGATTTCAGCAAGCTGCTGGGCTTCGTGGCCGAGCACGCCCCGCTGCGCCGCAACGTCACCATCGAAGAGGTCGGCAACACGGCCGCCTTCCTGCTGTCCAACCTCGCGTCGGGCATCACGGGCGAGATCACCTACGTCGATGGCGGTTTTTCACAAGTGATGGCGGTCAATCCCGAAGTGGAGTAATGCGGTGACGTGTGCCGACCTGGCGGCATGCCAAGGGAATGTATCAGCTGGAGCCCGGCCTGCACGGCAGGCGCCGCCGCTGCCCGCCGACATCGTGGCCATGCTCAATTAAACGGGCGAAATCTACGTATTCCTACTGATTTCAGATAGGAAACATCTTCAAAACGTGGTAGGACTTGCGTTTCTTCCCATTTAGCCCGTGCAAAACGGCGGCAAATACGGTATAGTGTCGTTGTGCGCTGCAATATGTTACCTTGAAGCGATGGCAACACCGCAGTCATGCACTACAAACTTAGCAGCTTCGCAAGCCTTAGCGCATCCACAGGATGCCGCTTATAAAGCCCTCCCGCCTTGTGTGTCGCACCTGACACCGTCCCGGCGCAAAGCTTTTGTGCCGAAATTTCTTTTTAGTTGAGTCATTTCGTTTTGGTTGGCGTTGCTATTTTGCGTTCTGCTTTTTGCAAGAACGCTGATTTTTACGAAAGAAAAGAATGACATTTGAATCCTTAGGCCTGCATCCGTCCATCATCGCCGCTCTGACCGAATCGGGCTACACCGCGCCAACCGCGGTACAGTCGCAAGCGATTCCAGCCGCGATCGAAGGCCGTGACCTGCTGGTCTCGTCGCAGACCGGTTCGGGCAAGACCGCAGCTTTCATGCTGCCGTCGCTGCACAAACTGGCCAGCGCCGAACAAAGTGCCGCCGGCAAGACGCCGAACCAGGAAATGCAAGCATCGCGCGCCCGCGGCGAGCGTCCACGCTTCAAGGCTGCCCAGCCAAAAATGCTGGTACTGACGCCAACGCGCGAACTGGCCCTGCAAGTGACCACCAACACAGACAAGTACAGCACCGGCATCCGCCGCATCAAGGCTGTGTCGATTCTGGGCGGCATGCCTTACCCTAAACAGATGCAATTGCTGGCCAAGAATCCTGAGATCCTGGTCGCCACCCCTGGCCGTCTGATCGACCACATGGATTCGGGCAAGATCGACTTCTCGCAACTGGAAATCCTGGTGCTGGACGAAGCCGACCGCATGCTGGACATGGGTTTCATCGACGACATCGAAAAAATCGTCGAAGCGACGCCGGAAGGCCGTCAAACCATGCTGTTCTCGGCAACCTTGGACGGCGTCGTCGGCAACATGGCCCGCCGCATCACGAAAAACCCGCTGGTCATCCAGGTGGCAAGCTCGAGCAACAAGCATGAAAACATCACCCAGCGCGTGCACTTCGTCGACGATCTGTCGCACAAGAATCGCCTGCTGGACCACCTGCTGCGCGACGAATCGCTGGACCAGGCTGTTGTGTTCACCGCCACCAAGCGTGACGCCGACACCATCGCCGACCGTCTGAACATCGCCGGTTTCTCCGCTGCCGCCTTGCACGGCGACATGCATCAGGGCGCGCGTAACCGCACCCTGGACGGCATGCGCCGCGGCCAGGTCAAAGTGCTGGTTGCCACCGACGTTGCCGCCCGCGGCATCGACGTGCCGACGATCACCCACGTGTTCAACTACGATCTGCCGAAGTTCCCGGAAGACTACGTCCACCGCATCGGCCGTACCGGCCGCGCTGGCCGCAATGGCCTGGCCATCTCGCTGGTGAACCACGCTGAAGGCATGAACGTCAAACGCATCGAACGCTTCACCAAGCAATTGATCCCGGTCAATGTCATCGAAGGTTTCGAGCCGAAGAAAACGGCATCGGCACCACGTTCGAGCGCCCGTCCAGGCGGCTGGAAACCAGGCGACAACCGTGGCGGCGCGAAGCCAGGCCAACGCACGTTCAGCAAGCCGGGCGCACCACGCAAGGACGGCGCGCCGAGCACCGGCGGCGGCTACAAGGGTTCCAACCCGCGCAGCACCGACGGCGCACGCCGCAGCTACGGCGACCGTTAATCACGGCGCCATGCCGCCAGCAGGCGGCAGGCAATAAAAAAAACGGCCACCAGATTGCTCTGGCGGCCGTTTTTTTATGCCGATTGCCTTTACTTCTTCGACACCTTCTGGCGCGACAGCTTGCGCAGCTTGGCTTGCTCGAAGCGCGCATGCTGCTCCGGCGTTTCGAGCACCAGTGGCGGCACGGCCACCGGCTTGCGGTTGGCGTCCACGGCCACCATCGTGAAATAGCAGCTGTTGGCGTGGCGCACCAGGCGCTGCTGGATGTTTTCCGTCACCACGCGGATACCCACTTCCATCGACGTCGTGCCCGTGTAATTGATCGAGGCGAGGAACGTCACCAGCTCACCCACGTGGATAGGCTGCAAAAACATCACCTGGTCCACGGACAGGGTCACCACATAGCTGCCCGAATAGCGGCTGGCGCAGGCGTAGGCGACGCTGTCGAGGTATTTCAGGATGGTGCCGCCATGCACGTTACCGGAAAAGTTGGCCATATCGGGCGTCATCAAGACCGTCATCGTCAGTTCGTGGGCCGACCAGTTCATCGCGCTGTCCAAAGTGTTCTCCAAAGGGGAAATAAAAGTGAGGGGGATGTGAAAACCGGCCCCAGGGGCCGGTTGCCGGGACAGGCTGTTACAGTCCCAGGGTGTCGATGTCGGCCAGCGATTCGCGGCCCTTGTCGGAAATGTCGTGGCCCTCGCCTTCGGCGCGCGCCACGATGTGGGCTTTCTTGCCCAGAAAGTATGCCACTTCCGTGTCCAGCTTGGTCAGCGGATCGGCGGCGACGGCGCGCAGCCCCATGATGCAGCGGCGCAGGAACAGCAGTTGCTGCGCCTTATCGGTGATGGACAGACGGCCATCGCGCGCATAGCTGAGCAGCTTCAGGCCCGACAGGCGCTTGGCATTGCGGGCAACGCAGGCGCTCGGGCGCTCGGTCTTGATGCCGCGTGCAACTTGCTCCAGCGCGTCATATTCATCGGTTGTTAATTTCTCGTTCTTCATTACTTTTCCATAAAAGGCCAGGTGTTCGGCCCCCATGGTACGCGCCCCGCTGCGCATCGGCAACAGGCAACGTGCATCTACCGCCGCCGGCCAGGCGGCCAGGCGGCGGAAACACGCGTGTGATGAGCGTTATTTGTAGCTGCGCAGCAGCAGCCATGCGAGGCCGCAACCAGCAACGGCACCCGCCAGGGCCAGCGCCACGAGGTGTTTGCTGGTGATCACAGGCCGCCGGCCCAGGTAGATTTTGTTATGCAAGGAATTGCCCACGATGGTCTCCTGTACAAGAATTTTTATGATGTCTCATTATAAGAACAGAATCGTGACGGCCGCATGACACTCGACAGTTCGGGCTTGATTTGTATCCACACGGCAACATTTGTGGGCATTTTTGTTGTTTAAATGGCGTACCTCCGGCGAGGCCCGCGCCTTCCATTTCTGACTGGAAATAAACACGGCGCGCGCCTGCCCACCGCAGGCCTTGGCGCCGCGCCATGGCACGAAAACCGCTCAATGCATTTTCACGGGCGGTGGCGGCGGCGTTGGCTCCTCGACCGGCACGGGGTCGATGTGCGGCGGCTGTTCCGGCGGCGGCGTGAGGGGATCGCCTTCCGGCGGTGGCGGCATATCGGGTTCGGGCGTGCTGTGTGCACGCAGCGGGGAAAAATGGAATTGTGGCTGCATGGTGGCCTCCTTTGCCCCACTCTAGCCGATGCGGCCAAATCCTGGCGCCCGCCAGTGGCACGCTGCAGGGGAACTAAACGGCGTGGCGCCACTCCAACTTGGCAGGCATCCCCTACAGCACGAGTGCAAGCGACCCTATGGCGCGCAAGAAAATCCTCTTTATGGCCGAGGCAGTGACCCTGGCCCATGTTGGCCGCCCACTGAGCCTGGCCCAGGGCCTGGACGAGGAAGCGTACGAAGTGCACTTTGCCTGCGCCGATGGGTATGACTTTTGTTTCAGGCAAGCCCACTTCCGCCGCTGGCGCATCGACAGCATTTCATCACTGCAATTTCTGCAGGCGCTGGCCCACGGCAAGCCCGTCTATACGGAAAGCACCTTGCACGCGTACGTGGAAGATGACTTACGCCTGCTCAATGCCGCCCAGCCCGATCTCGTGATCGGCGACTTTCGCCTGTCGCTCTCCGTCAGCGCGCGCCTGCAGCACATTCCCTACATTACCGTCAGCAACGCCTACTGGAGTCCCTGGGTGCGCCAGCATTACACGGTGCCCAGCCTGCCCCTGACGGGCGTGCTGCCCATCTGGCTGGCCGATCCCCTGTTCCGCCTGATCCGCCCGCTGGCCTTCGCCTCGCATGCCGTCCCCCTGAACCGCGTGCGCCGACGCCATGGCCTGCCATCGCTGGGCAGCGACCTGCGGCGCATCTATACGGATGCCGACCGCACCTTGTACGCCGATATTCCCCAGCTATTTCCGCCGCATGGCATGCCACCCACGCACGACTACCTGGGCCCCATCATCTGGGCGCCGCCGCTCGACTTGCCGGACTGGTGGCAGCGACCGGAACTGAGCAGCGGACGGCCGATCGTCTATGTCACGCTGGGCAGCTCGGGCCAGGGGCAATTGCTGCCGCGCGTGCTGCGCGCGCTGGCGCCCCTGCCCGTCACCGTGCTGGCGGCCACGGCCGGCACCATCCGCGTCGATGCCGTGCCGCCGAATGCCTATGTCGCGCCTTTTCTGCCGGGCGACGCGGCCGCCCGCCGCGCCAGCCTGGTGATCTGCAACGGCGGCAGCCCCACCAGCCAGCAGGCGCTGACGGCAGGCGTACCCGTCATCGGCATCGCCGGCAACCTCGACCAATTCCTCAACATGCACGGCATCGCGGGCGCCGGCGCCGGCCTGCTGCTGCGCGCCGACCGTTTCCAGGAAACCGCCCTGCGCCATGCCGCCACCCGTATGCTCGACGATGGCCGCGCCAGGCTGGCCGCGCGTCAACTGGCCACGGCCATGCGCGACTATGTGCCAGGGCAACGCTTGCTGCCCCATCTGCACGCCCTGCTGGGCTCGTCGCCCCGTGGTAGCCAGCCTTGACGGGCGCCGTCGGTTTTTCTTACAACGCGTCCGGCAACACCTGCACTGTGTCAACAAAAGCACGCCAAGTCATTGATTTCAAAAGAACCTCATGCGTTGGCATGGAAGTCGCTTAAGTCTGGCCATGAGCACCTGCCGACAGGACTCAGGCAAGACTTCCAGACTCACTCAACCACGAGGTGAATGACATGAAACTTTCTAAACTGAAACTGCTCCCGGCGGCAGCGACACTGGCCATGCTGTGCGCGGCCGGTAGCGCACAAGCGGGCGCCTACGGCTATTCCTACAACAACATCTTCGGCCTGGTCATCGCCGTGCCGACGGGCCAGATCACGGTGGCCAACAGCACCACGATTTCGCGCAGCACGGCCACCCTGAACGGCGTGAGCGTCATCAACGGCGGCGCCGGTTCGCTCGACGCGCCGCGCGCCAACGTCGGTGCCGTCACCAAGGGCGAAAACGACTTCACCCAGCAAGGCCCCACTGGCACCTATTCGCGCGGCGATGCGCAGATCGTCAGCACGCAGTTCCCTTCGTTCCCGCCCGGCTCCACCTCCACCCAGGTGGTGAACGTGGCCGAAGCCCATCTGGGCGGCCCTGCCGGTACGGCCGATGCCTCCGGGCGCAATGGCTCGACCACGGGTTTTTCCGTCGATTTCGTCGTCGGTTCGCCCACGGCGACGCTGAGCTTTGACTTCCTGGCGTCGCCCTTCATGCAGGTCTTCCTGCAAAGCACGGTCGGCCAGTTGTCCACGGCCACGGCCAACCTGGTCGTCACCTTCACCATCACGGATGCGGCGGGCCTGACGGTGTTCAACTGGACGCCCGATGGCGTGATCGGCTCGGGCATCTTCGGTGGCACGGAAAACGCCGACGGCGCCAACCTGAACACCAGTCTGGCGACCAATTTCCTGACGCGCGGCAACCTGTTCACCTACGACCCTTCCGGCTGCGGCACGCCCACGGGCACGGGCGTGGGTACGGGCTGCGGCAGCAACTTCAGCTCCGTCAGCAATGCTTTAACGGCCGGCAACTACACCTTGACCTTGAATGCGGTGGAAAGCGTGGACCTAGTGAAACAGGCGGTGCCGGAACCTGGCACTCTGGCACTGCTGGGTCTGGGCCTGGCTGGCCTGGGCTATGCCCGCCGCCGCAAGGTTGCCGCCTGAACCAGGCAACAGGGGGATTTACAGGCGAGGGAGTCTCCTCGCCTTTTTTTATGTGGCAAGCCTGTCGGTTTTCCTTACAACGCGGCCGACCGGCAGATGAGGATTTTCATGACTACATTTTCTTGTACCCGCTTGCCAACGGCCTTGCTGGCCTTGCTGTTGCTGGCCAGCAGCGGCACTGCCGGCGCCGCCGCCTATGGCTATTCGTACACCAGCGTCTTTGGCCTCGTCATCAGCAACCCCACCGGCTCCACCACCTTGGTCAGCAATATCGACCTGTCGCGCACCACCGCCACGCTCAATGGCAGCAGCGTCATCCACGGCGGCAGCAACGAGATCGATGCGCAGCAAGCGACACGCGGCGCCGTCACCAAGGGGGAAAATGATTTTACGCAACAAGGCATGGGCACGGCCTCGTTTGCGCGCGGCGAGGCGCAGATCGTCACCTCGCAAATCCCCCCCTTTCCACCAGGCTCGACCAGTACGCACACGGTGAATGCGGCGGAAACCTTTCTCGCGGGCGGCGGCAGCGCCGACGCCTCGGGACGCAACGGTTCCAGTACCGCGATGACCGTCAATTTCGTCGTCGGCCAACCGGGCGCGACCCTGGCCTTCGACTTCCAGGCCCTGCCTTTCATGCAGTTGTACCTCGATGCCCTGGCCGGCACGGGCTCGGCGGCCACGACGAATATGGCGATGACGTTTACCATCATCGATGAACATGGCCAGATCGTCTTCAACTGGGCCCCCGACGGCAACCTGGGCTCCGGCATCCTGGGCGGCACCGAACTGGCCGACGCCGCCAGCCTCAACACAGGATACGCACAAACGCCGCTGACCAGCGGCAGCGTGTTCACCTACGATCCCGGCGGCTGCGGCGCGCCCACGGGCACCGGCATCGGCACGACGTGCGGCGGGCAGTATGGCGCCGTCACGGACAATCTGGTGGCAGGCAGCTATACCCTGGTATTGAACATGCTGAACAGTTCCGAACTGGCCTATGTGCCGACGGACACGCCGATACCGCTACCTGGCACCTTGCCGCTGCTGGTGGCGGGTCTGGCGGCGCTGGCTGCCCTGGCGCCACGGCGGCGGCGCTGACCGCGCAGGGAGTCACGCCTCACGGCCCAGCCGTGGGCGCCACCAGCAAGTCTTGCAGCGGACGGCGCAGCGAGCGCGCACTGGCCGCCGGCCCGGCGCCGATGCGCCCTAGGAACACGGCCCGCTCGACCGCCGCCTCCCCCAGCACGCCCTGGCATTGCACGGCCAGCTCCTGCGCCATGTCCTGCATGCCATCGGTGCGCGAAAAGGCGCGCCGTTCGCGCACGTAGCGGGCAAAGATCAGCGGCGTCAGTTCCGGCTGCAATTGCAGTCCCAGTTGCGTGGCCGTCAGCCAGAAGCGCTGCATGGCGCGGCCGGCCGCCACGTAATCGTCGATATGGCGCGGCGGCGCATCGGCCAGCAGCACGAAATGCGCGGCACAATACAGGCCCGGCAGCAAGTCCATCTGCAGCCGCGGGGCAATCGTGCCGCCCAGCCAGGTATTGAAAAAATCCACGCGGCGCCAGCTGTGCATGACCCAGCGCATCAGCCGCGCCGTCATGGCATCGACGCCGAGCGCCTGCTCCGGGATGCGGTCGGCACTGAAGCGCGCCCCCCATTCAATGACGTCGCGGTGCACCTTGTGCGCTTCGGGCATGGTCAGGCGCAGCTTCGCATTGTCGAACATCAGCCGCGCGCAGGCCAGGCGCGCGCGCCCGCCTTCGAACCACTGCACGCCGTAGCCGGGCGGCAAGCTGGCCGCCAATGCCGCCTTTTCGCTGGCGCGCAGGCTGCGCGTGCTGAGCCGGCGCCGCTGCACGCTGCGCCGGGGCAGGAAGGCCGCCAGCGGATCGGGCAGCATGCCCGGGCTGTCGACCAGCCGTACGTCGAAGGTGGGCAAGGTGTCGGGCATGGAAAAACGCCGGCGCGCTTCCATGCGCAAGCCGTGACAGCTGGCCGCCAGGGCCATGCTTTCAAGCAAGGCACCCAGCGACAGCTGGCTGGGATGGCCGTCGAGGTCGTACACGCAATGGCTGCGCGTATCGAAACCATGCACGACCACGTGCCGCTGGTCCACGACTTCAAAGCGCCACGGCTGCGTATTGTCGCCGCTGGGCGCCCAGCGCGCCTGCTCGAGGATGTTTTCCAGCACGGGATCGTTCAGCAATGCTTGCGCCATTTATGCCCCCTGTGCGGCGCGGCGCCGCTTGATGATGGCCATCGTCAGGCGCTGCAGCGGATGACGGTTGCCGCCTGGACGCCAAGTATGCACGAGCTTGTTGCGGTAGGCGTCGAAATGCACGCCGTGCGGCGCCGCCATCACCTTGCCCCGTTTTAACAGGATTTTCAAGGCTTCCGTGGCGGCCGCGCCCGCGCACAGCTGGCAGCCCATGATGGTCGACGGTCCGCGCCGCTCCTTCAGGTTGATGGCGGACGGGTCGACCAGATAGGGGCCGTGCAAGCCGGACGGCGCCAGCCCGACGAGGAAGCGCAGGGCCTTTTCTTCCTCGGGCAAGTCGCCCCAGCCAAAATACTCTTCGAACGTCATGCCGCCCGGCATGAAGCTGAGCACGGCCGTGCCCATGCCCAGCGGCGCGGCCGTGATGGCGGGAATGCCCAGGCGCGCGCACGTGGCGAAGGTGGCCTGGCGCGCGGGGAAGGCAAAGAAATCGAGGCCATCCACGTACAGGTCGACACCGGCAAAGAACTCCGCCAGGTTGCTGTCGTGTATGCCGTCGGGAAATTGTTTAATCTCCAGTTCGGGATTGATGTCCTTCGCCATCTGCGCCAATACGGCCACCTTGGGCTGGCCCAGGGTCGACATCATGGCGCCGGCCTGGCGGTTGAAGTTGGCGATATCGAAGGTGTCGAAATCGGCGATGTGGAAGGCGCCGATGCCCAGCCGCGCCAGGGTCAGCAAGTGCACGCCGCCCACGCCGCCCATGCCCGCGATGGCCACGCGCTTGCCGCGCAAGCTGTTTTGCTCCGCCTGCGTGACCCAGCCCAGGTTGCGGGCAAATGCCGCGTGATAGGAAAAACCTTCTGTCATGCTCACCTCTTCTGTGCATCCATTGCGGACGAAAAAGTTTGGACAGGTGAGCCGGGGATAAGTTCCCCCGTGACAGATAAAAAGCGGCTAGCGCGTCAGGCGCCGCTGCGCCGCAGCCGGCGCCACGGCGCCCACCTTGAATACGCTGACGATCTGCGCCAGCCCGGCCGCCTGCTCGTTCATGGCCTGCGCTGCCGCCGATGCCTGCTCGACCAGGGCCGAGTTTTGCTGCGTCATGTTATCCATCTCGACGATGGCCTGGTTGATCTGCTCGATGCCGGCGCTCTGCTCGGCGCTGGCCGAGGAAATCTCGGCCACGATATCGGTCACGTGCTGCACGCTGGAGACGACTTTTTCCATCGTCTCGCCCGCCAGCGCCACCAGTTTTTCACCGGCGCCCACTTGCTCGGCGGAACTGTCGATCAGTTGCTTGATTTCCTTGGCGGCACTGGCTGAGCGCTGGGCCAGGTTGCGCACCTCGCTGGCGACGACGGCGAAACCACGGCCCTGCTCGCCCGCGCGCGCCGCTTCCACGGCCGCATTCAGGGCCAGGATATTCGTCTGGAAGGCGATGCCGTCAATGACAGCGATGATGTCGCCGATTTTCTTCGACGAGGCATTGATGGCGCCCATGGTGTCGACCACCTGGCTCACCACGCCGCCCGCCTGGCTCGCCACTTGCGAGGCGGAAATGGCCAGCTGGTTCGCCTGGCGCGCATTGTCCGCATTCTGGCGCACGGTCGAGGTCATTTCTTCCATGGTCGATGCCGTTTCTTCCAAGGAACCCGCCTGCTGCTCAGTGCGCGCCGACAGGTCGTGGTTGCCCGAGGCAATCTCGCCCGATGCCGTGGAAATCGATTCCGCATCGCTGCGCACCTGACTCACCAGATGCGCCAGGTTGTCGCGCATGGCCTTGATGGCCATCAGCAAACTGGACGTATCACCGGGACGCGTGTCGATCTGCGTGGTCAGGTCGCCCTGGGCGATTTGCGCCACGATGGCGGCGGCATAGTCGGGTTCGCCACCGAGCTGGGCCAGGATGCGGCGCAGCATCAACGCTGCCAGCGCGCCCACCACCAGCATCAGCGCGCCGCCGATGGCCAGCAGCACGCCCGCCTGGGCCCAGAATTTGTGGTTGATGTCATCGATATACGTGCCCGTGCCGATCAGCCAGTCCCACGGTGCAAATTTCACCACGGCATACATCTTCGCCACAGGGTCGGGCACGCCCGGACGCGTGCCGTCCGCCTGCACGAGGCCGATGCGGCTGTTGGCCAGCGCGGCGCGGTAGCGGTCGCCCGACTGCTTCATGTTCTTTTGCGGCGTGCCGATGCGCGACGCATTCGGGTGCACGTACAGCAAATCCGTGCTGAAATCGCGCACAAAGTAATACATTTCGTCCTTGACGAAGCTGCCGATGGCCAGCTTGGCCTGCTGCTGGGCCTGCTCCCGCGTGAGCTTGCCCGACTGTTCCAGCGCGTACGCCTTTTCCACGGATGCGTTGGCCAATTCGACCAGCACCGTCAATTGCTCGACGCGCTCGGCCATCATGGTCTGGCGCAGGGAATACAGGGAGAAGGAAGCGATGAGGACGATGCCCAGCAAGGTGCTGAAACACAGGAGGAGAATGCGTGAACGGAGTGTCATGGGTGCCTGGAGTGAATAGGAAATTTAATTGCCCGATGGAAATCTTTTCAGAAAAGCAAAACGGGCGGCGCTACCGGGCTGTGCCCGGCAGGCACCGCCCGCTGTAAGTCGTGTTTAAAAGGTCAGGCCAAGGCTTCCTTGGCCGCCTCTTCCGGCGTCAAGCCGTCGTAGAACTGGTCGGTAAACCACTCGACCTGCTCTTCGATGTGGTCCTGCGCCTGCGCCACGGTGGCGCCGCCGGCCACGAGGAAGCCTTCGACCTCGATACACCAGTTGATCAACTCCAGGGTTTCCGGATCGAGCTCTTCTTTCTTAGCCATCGTATTTCCTTGCTTGTTAAATTGCGATATCACATCAATAAGCGGCAGTTTAACAGCTTCGCCACGCTGCCGCCCATGCAGATCAAACACGAGGATTACTTGGCTGCAACATTTTTACGTTCCGGATACAGCACCACCTGCACATAATTATGCATGTCCAGGTAGCGCTGCGCCGCCAGTTTGACGGCTTGCGGCGTGATGGCGCGCACGCGTTGCTCATAGCGCAGAATGTGCGCGGGGTCGCGCCCCTGCGTCACCGAACCCATCAACTGATTCATCCAGTAGTTGTTTTCGCGCAGGGATTTCTGCTGGCGCGTGATCCAGTTCAGCTTGACCTTTTCCAGGTCGGCCACGGATGGCCCGTCCGCCTTCATCTTGTTGATTTCGGCAAAGGCGGCGGCGATCACCTTGTCCACGTTTTCCGGTCCCGTCGGCAAGTTCAAGGCCACCGAATAATGGCCGTACGGATGCTGGCCCATCGAGGTTTCAAAGCCGCCGCCATAGATCATGCTCATCTTTTCGCGCAGCACTTCGATGACTTTCAGGTTCAGCACCTCGCCCAACGCCTGCAGGGTCAGTTTTTGCTCGTCCGAATACACGACGTCGCCATTGAAGGTGATGGAAATCGTACTCTTGGGCTCGCTGCCCATATAGATATCCTTCTTGACGACCCCGGTCACCGGGCGCATGCCCACGTCGCGGTAGGCGTGCGCCACCTCGCCCACGGGCAAGGTGCCCAGGTAGCTGGCGATCAGCGGCTTGATCTTGTCGAGCTCGAAGCTGCCCGCAAAGATGAAGGTCATGCCGCGCGCGCTGGAAAAACGCTGGCGGAAGATGTCCAATGAGCGGTCCAGGCCCACCTTGTCGAAATCGGCCGCGCGCGGCACGCCATCGACACGGGGGTTGTCGCCATACATGGCGTGCTGGATGGCGTCGTAAAACACGGCTTCCGGCTGCGCCATGCTGTTTTTCGCCAGGTCCTGCTGCTTGCCGATGAAGGACTGGTACAGGCCCGCATCCTTGCGCACGTCATTGAAATACAAATACACGAGCTGCAGCATGGCTTCCACGTCGGCGCTGCTGGCCGAGCCGCCAAAGCCTTCGCTCAGTTCGCCCAGCGAAGCGCCCACATTGACCGTTTTGCCGGCCAATACTTTTTGCAAGTCCAGCGGCGCCAAATCCTTCAGACCCATGCTGCCGACCACGGCGCTGGCGTAGCGGGCGTTGTAGATGTCGGCGTCGCCAAACAGCGACTGGCCGCCGAAACGGGTCGAACCCATCAGCACCTGGTCGTTCTTGAAGTCCGTCGGTTTCAGCAGCACGCGCACGCCATTGCCCAGGGTCAATTCCGTCACGCCGATGGCGCTGTTCAGCTTTTCCGAGACGATGCTGCCGCCGGCCGGCGGGCCGTCCATCAGCTTGCTGGCAAGCACTTTTTCCGTGCGCGGCTCGACGGTTTGCCGCTCCGCCTGCGCCACGGCGTCGAGCAGTTGCTGCTGCGTCGGCACGCTGGACGTCGTGTCGCCCGCCTTCGGCTCGGCGCCCATGAAGACCACCAGTTTCTTTTGCTGGTCGGGAATCACCTTGGCCACCGTTTCGTTGATTTCCTGCAAGGTCACCTGCGGCAAGAGTTCCTGTGCGTACAGCAATTCATTGGCGATGCCGGGGATGGCTTCCTGTTCCAGGAAATTGCGCGAATACTCGGCCACGAAACCCGAGGAATCGGATTTGTCGCGTTCGCTGTAGGCGCGCTCGTAATTGCGCAGCATGTCCTTGCGCGCACGGTCCAGCTCATCCTGGCTGAAACCGAAGCGGCGCGCCCGCTCGTCTTCCTGCACCAGCGCATCGACGGCCGGCTGCACGCCGCCCTTGCCCAGCAAGGCATAGGCGCTGAACGATTCATAGCCGCGCACCAGCTTGCCCATGCTGCTGCCGCCCTGGATGAACGGCGGGTTGGCCTGCTGCGTCAATTCCTGCATGCGGGCGCTGAGCATTTGCCCATACAGGTTTTCGATCATCTGGCGGCGGTAGTCGGCAATGGTGACGGGCTCCTGCGCGGCGCGGATCGGGTAGCGGATGAAGACGCTGTCGTCGGGCGCTTCCTTGTCCGTGATCACCAGCGCTTCCGTCTGCGAGCGCTGCGGTACTTCCGCATACAGGCGCGGACGCGGTTTCGCGGGGTTTTTCAGCTTGCCAAAATGCTGCTGGATCAGCTTTTCAGCCTGTTTCGGCTCCACGTCGCCGACCACCATCACGGCCATCAGGTCGGGACGGTACCAATCCTTGTAGAAACGCTTGATGGCTTCCGGCTTGAAGGTTTTCAACACGGATTCCTTGCCGATCGGCATGCGTTCCGCATAGCGCGAACCGTTCAGCAGCTTCGGATACAGCACCTTGTTCATGCGGTCGCTGGCGCCCTTGCCCAGGCGCGCCTCTTCCAGCACGATGCCGCGCTCGCTGTTGATGTCGGCCGGATTGAATTTCAAGCCGTGCGCCCAGTCTTCCAGCACGAGAAAACCTTTTTCCAGGTTTTCCTTCTTGTTCGTGGGAATCGGCAACACGTAGACGGTTTCATCGAAGCTCGTGTAAGCATTCAGGTCGGCGCCGAACTTCACGCCGATCGATTGCAAATAGGAAATCAGCTCATTGCGCTTGAAATGCGTGGAGCCATTGAAGGCCATGTGTTCCGTGAAATGCGCCAGGCCTTGCTGGTCGTCATCTTCCAGGATGGAACCGGCTTTCACCACCAGGCGCAATTCCACTTTCTGCGCGGGACGGGCATTTTTCTTGATGTAGTAGGTCAAGCCGTTCGGCAGTTTTCCGACGGTAACTTCTGGTGCCAGCGGCAGGGGATCGGTCAAACGGATTTCCGCCTGGGCCATGCAGGCGCACGCCAGCAAGACGGCGCCCGAGATCAGGCGTAATTTACTCAGCTTCATGTATTCTCAACGGTAAAATTCAGTAGCCATACCTTACACTGAAATTCTGTTTCCGCCATTAAAAACAGCTTAGGAAAAACCGCTTTTCCCCAGGCAACTTTGCCGAATGACAAACTCAACGGTGTCCTGCCAGCTTTTTTCAATTGTGCTAAAGTATTGCCGCCGGTCATGTGGATCGGCACAACAATACGTCTTCGGGGCGGGGTGCGATTCCCCACCGGCGGTAAGACCGGCAACGGTCAAGCCCGCGAGCGCTTTCCAGGCACCGCCTGGTGAGGTCAGCAGATCTGGTGTGAATCCAGAGCCGACGGTATAGTCCGGATGAAAGAAGATGTGCAGTAGTGTGATGTCCCATCGCCACGGCGATGCGGCCAGTTGCGTCTATTCGCTTGCCCTGCAGCGTTTTTCGCCTATGCGAGGAGCGTTTCACCATGTTAGTCAACAGCTATACCCTGCTTTCCAACGACCTGGAAGGTCGCATCCAGTCCGCCCTGGCCGCCATGCGCGCCGGCATCCCCGTCATCCTGCTCGACGATTTCGACCGTGAAAACGAAGCCGACCTGATCCTGTCTGCCGAAAAATTGACGAACGAAACCATGGCTTTGCTGATCCGCGAATGCAGCGGCATCGTCTGCCTGTGCCTGCCGACAGATGTCGTCAGCGCGCTGGAATTGCCGCCCATGTCGCCCGACAACGGCAGCCGCTACGGCACGCCGTTTACCGTCTCCATCGAGGCGCGCGACGGCGTCACGACGGGCGTGTCGGCCGCCGACAGGGTCACCACCATCCGCGCCGCCATCGCGCCGGACGCCAAGCCCGCCGACCTGGTGCGCCCCGGCCACGTCTTCCCCCTGCGCGCCGCGCCTGGCGGCGTGCTCGAGCGCCGTGGCCACACGGAAGGCTCCGTCGACCTGTCGCGCATGGCGGGCCTGAACCCGGCCGCCGTGCTGTGCGAGCTGATGAACCCGGACGGCACCATGATGCGCGGCGATGATATCGAGCGCTTCGCCGAGCTGCATGGCATGCCGATCCTCACCATCGAAGAACTGGTGGAATGGCGCAGCACGCGCGAACAGTAAGCCTGCTTCAGGCGGCCACGGCCTTCGGCACATGCACATGCCGGTAGACGAGGCCCGCCGCCAGGCCATACGCGGCGGCAATCGTCGCGTAGGCCAGCGGCAGGCGCAGCGACCATTCGGGCAACATGTGCAGGATGCTGCCGATCAGGGCCACGCCCACCAGGGCGCCGATCTGGCGGTTGGCATTCAGGGCGGCCGCCGCGCTGTTCGCATGCGGCTTGCCGGCCACCCGCATCACGGTGGCCGTCATGGCGGGAATGGCGATGCCGATGGCCACATTCATGACGGCCGTGCCCAGCGCCAGCCAGCCATACGGCGTGCCCGGACGCAAGCCCATCAGCAGCAAGGCCATCACGGCGCCCACCAGCAAGCCGGCCAGCATGGGCCTACGCGTGCCATGGCGCGCCGCAATACTTCCCGCCATGAAATTGCCCACCGTATAGGCCGCCATCATGGGCAGCAGGCGTAAGCCCGACTGCAGGGCGTCGGCGCCGCCCGACTGCTGCAGGAACAGGCTCAATAAGAACAGCTGGCCGAACACGCAGAAATTGATCAAAAAACCCACGCCATTGGCCGCGCCGAAGCTGCTGCTGTGAAACAGCGCGCGCGGCAACAGCGGATGGCTGCCGCTGCGCTCGCGCCGCAGCAATTGCCCGGCCGACAATACCGTCAAGGCCCCCGCCGCCAGCACGCCCGGCGACAGCCAGCCCAGCACGGGACCTTCGATCAACACGAAACTGAGGCCCGCCAGCGCGGCCACGCCCAGTGCATGGCTGAACAGCGACAAATCGCGCGGCTGACGCGCCGGCGCGACCAGCAGCAGCTGCGCCATGACGATGGCCAGCACGCCCAGCGGCACGTTCACCCAGAACACGCTGCGCCAGCCGAACTCGTGCACGAGGATACCGCCGATCAAGGGGCCGGACGCACCGGCCACGCCCACCAGCGCCGACCAGGCACCCAGCATGCGCGTGCGTTCGCGCTCGTCGTCAAAACTGTGCGTGAGCAGGCTGAGCGAACTGGGCATGAACAGGGCCGCGCCCGCCCCCTGCAGCAGGCGCGCCGCCGTCAGGAAATGCCCGTCGGGCGCGGCGCCGCACAGCACCGAGCCGAGCAGGAAGACGCCGAGGCCGCCCTGGTATACGGCTTTCGGCCCGTAGCGGTCGGCCAGCGCGCCGCCGGCCAGCAGCAGCGCGGCAAACGTCAAGGTGTAGCCGTCGACCACCCAGACCAGGCCCGTCAGCGGGATATGCAAGTCCAGCGCGATATCGGACAGCGCCACGTTGACGGCCGTGACGTCGAGCATCGCCATGACGAAGCCGAAGGCCAGGGTCAGCAAGATCAAGCCGTTGGCGCGGCGCGGTGGTGAGGCAGTCATGGTATTCCTTGCAGTACAGGGGCAGCCAGTATGCGAGCATTGCGCGATGCAGTAAACAGGCATAAACTCGGCATCTTGATGCAAAAATGCATCAAAAAAAAAGGAAAATACAATGGACTGGGATAACGCGCGCATCTTTCTCGCCATCGGGCGGGCCGGCACCCTGCGCGGCGCGGCCGCCCTGCTGGGCATCGACCAGGCCACGTGCGGGCGCCGCCTGGCCGCGCTGGAAAGCTCGCTGGGCGCCACCCTGTTCCTGCGCACGCCATCGGGCTACGTGCCCACGCCGGCAGGCGAGCTGGCGCTGACGGCCGCCGAAGCGATGGAACGGGCGGCCGACAAGCTGCAGCGCGAGATGCAGGGCGTCGACAACCGTTTAAGCGGCCTGGTGCGCGTGGCCACCACGGACACCATGGCCAGCCATTTCGTCATCCGCGCCATGCAGCGGCTGCACGCGGCCCACCCCGACATCCGCATCGTGCTCAACGTGGCGCCCGCGCTGGCCAGCCTGACGCGGCGCGAAGCGGACCTGGCCGTGCGCGGCGTGCGCCCCACCGACCCGGACCTGATTTCGCGCCACCTGGTCAAACGCAGCCTTGGCCTGTACGCATCGAAAACCTATCTGGCCGAACGGGGCGAACCCGTGCGCGGCACGGCGCTGGCCGGCCACGACATCGTCATCTACCACCATTCCGTGACGCCGCGCCACGCGGAGAAAATCGCCGGCGAATCCGTCGCCAACGCCCGGGTCGCCATGGAAGTGAACTCGGCGGCCATGCTGCAGGAAGCCACGCGCGCGGGCCTGGGCGTGGCCGAGCTGGCGACTCATCTAGGCGACATCGACCCGCAGCTCGTGCGCATCTGGCCCGAGCGGGCGGAAAGCTACGACGTGTGGCTGGTCATGCACGCGGACCTGAACCGCTCGGCCCGCGTGCGGGCGGCAGCCGACGCCATCATTGCCAGCGTGGCCGGCCCGGCGCACTAGGCGCAAGTCCACCCCCAAAAAAATCATTCCCAAAAGAAACTTCATCTCTTGTGAATCTGATAAAATTCATACCCCCGCCGCGCACAGCCGCCGCCAATCGCCGCGGGATCCCTCAATCCCCCTGGAGAATTTTTATGCTTATCTGGCAAGGCTTCGGCATACTTGGCCCCCTTATCTGTTTGATCGTCGTACTGGCCGCGCAAGCGCTGTTTGGCGCCACCCTGGGCGAGGCCTATACGAAGAGCCACACATGGACCCTGGCCCTGGCCTTCCTGCTGGCAGCTGCCGCCAGCTGGTATGCGGGCGTACGCCTGAACAGCGCGCCAGGACGCGAACTGATCGACCCGGCCACGCAGGAGCGCGTGATCCTGCGCCAGCGCCACACCCTGTTCTGGATTCCGATGCAATACATCGCCGTGCTGATGGTCGTCATGGCCGGCTTCGCCCTGTTTGAGTAAGTAGGTCGTGGGAAATTATTGTGAAGTTATGACGAACAGAACCGGATGCGCTGCAAGGCGCCCGTTGCGACGCAGTGCAGGCACTGCTAGCAGCAGGCACTGCTAGCAGCGGGTAACGCCGCAGAGCGCCGGTTATGGAAGTCAGAAATCACAATAATTTATTACGACCTACTTCAGCGCGCACGCCTGACGCGCCCGGCGGGCGGGCAGATGTTAAGATGCCATGATGACCCTCTCCGTCTCCCTCATCATCAGCCTGCGCCGCCTGCACCGGGCCACCATGGCCTGGCTGGTCAGCTGGTGGCGCATGCTGCATTTCGCCATCCTCGTGTTTTCGCTGGCCCTGTCGCCGTCGAGCTATAACCGCGACAACCGTCCCATCCTCGCGCACCGCCTGGTGACGAACACGGCGCCCAATCTCGTGTGGTTCAGCGTGGCCTGCGCTCTCGTCAGCCTGGTGCTCATCCGCATCGTCGTCGTCAGCGCCCAAAGCTACGGCCTGTCGCGCTATGCGCTGGAAATGGTGGTGCGCGTGCTGGTGCTGGAATTGATACCGCTGACGGCCGCCCTGTTCGTGGCCCTGCGCCTGACCCTGCCCGACGGCATTGCTTTCGCGCAAATGCGCTCGTCCGGCATGCTCGATACCATGCAGCGCCAGGGCGTCGACCTGCTGCGCCGCGAATACTTTCCTCGTGTCATGTCGGGCATCTTCGCCGTGTGGATGCTGGCCATCGTCAGCTGCGTCACCTCGCTGATCCTCGCCTATCTCACCATCTACGGTTTCACGCCGTGGGCGCTGCAAGGCTACACGCGGGTGGTGGGGCAAATTTTCAATCCGGCCGTGGCCCTGATCCTGATGCTCAAGGTCATCTTCTTCAGCTTTGCCGTGGCCCTGATCCCGCTGGCCTCCTCGTACTATCCGGAAGACCCGCACGGCCGGCGCAACCGCCTGTGGGCCGCGCACGGCCTGTCCGAAATGCTGCGCCTGTTTTCCGTCATCCTGCTGATCGAAGTGGCTTCGCTGATGGGCAATTACTACTGATGCCCCGCCCGCCACCGCCAGCGATCCCGAATCACCCATACGAGAGCCAGAAGCCATGAGCCAACCGCAAAATCCCGACCAGGTCGACGTCACGGCGCCCGCCGGTCTCGCGCAAGATAGTGTCCTGCCCGCCCCGCCGCCCGTGCGTCACGCCGAACTGAAGGCGGCCATCCTGCTCATCTTCATGTTCGTGCTGGTGGTCGGCTCCGTCGTCTACCTGATGTATGCGCGCGGTGCCTTCGAAGCCACGCAAACCCTGGTTCTGACGGCCGACGATTCCGACGGCGTGGGCGTGGGCGCCGACCTGACCTTTTCCGGCTTTCCCATCGGCCGCGTGCAGCGCATCGAGCTGGCGCCGGACGGCCGCGCGCGCGTCATCGTCGACGTGCCGCGCAAGGACGCGCACTGGCTGCGCAGCAGCTCCATCTTCACCTTGGAGCGGGGCATCGTGGGCGGCGCCAAGCTGCGCGCCTACAGCGGCATCCTGACGGACCCGCCGCTGCCCGACGACGCCACGCGCGATTTGCTGGTGGGCGACATGGCGGCGGAAATCCCCCGCCTGCTGGCCGCCGCCAAGGATTTGCTGAACAACGTGGCGACCCTGACGGGCAGCGATTCCGCGCTCGACGGCACCTTGCGCAATGTGCAGGCCGTGACGGGCAAGCTGAGCGGCCCGGGCGGCGCCATGGGCTTGCTGACGGGCGACGACAAGCAGTCGCGCCTGCTCGTCGAGCGGGCCAACGCCCTGCTCGTCACGGCCGACCAGCTGGCGCGCCGCACGGATGGCCTGGTGGCCAATGCCGATACGCGCGTGTTTGGCGACAAGGGCGTGATGACGGATGCGCAAGCGACCATCGTGCAGCTGAACGCGCTGCTGGCCGACACGCGCAACAGCCTGAAAAAAGTCGACGCCGTGCTGGTCGAGGCGCAAGCCGTGGGCGCCAACGCCAGGGCGGCCACGGCCGACCTGGGCCCGCTGCGCGCCGATGTGGAAAGCAATCTGCGCAAGGTCGAACAGCTGGTCAATGAAATCAACCGCAAATGGCCGTTCAAGCGCAATCCGGAGATCAAACTGCCATGAAAATGTCCCGCCCCGCCCTCGCCGCCCTGCTGTCCACCTTGCTCGCCGCCTGCTCCAGCGGCCCGCCCGTGCCCGACTGGAAGATGAATGCGCAAAGCTCCGTCGAACGGTTTCAAGCGGCCTACCTGGGCGGCAACGCCCTCGTCGAACAGACGGAATTCCGCCGCGCCCGCAGCCAGGTGGCGGGCACGGGCAAGCTCGAACTGGTGGCGCGCATCGAACTGCTGCGCTGCGCCGCGCGCGTGGCCAGCCTGGCCTTCGAGGACTGCACGGGCTTCGATGCGCTGCAAGCGGACGCGAACGACGCCGACCGCGCGTATGCGGCTTACCTGGCCGGCAAGGCGCAAGGGGCCGATGTCGCCCTGCTGCCGGAAGCGCAGCGGGCGGCAGCAGGCGCCGCATCCGACACGGCCGCCGCCAGCGCCGTGGCGGCCATCGATGACCCGCTGTCGCGGCTGGTGGCGGCCGGCGTGCTGCTGCGCTCGGGCCGTGCCACGCCAGCGCTGCTCGACACGGCCGTCGCCACCGCCTCGGACCAGGGATGGCGCCGTCCGCTGCTGGCCTGGCTGGGCGTGCAGCGCCTGCGCGCCGAACAGGCGGGCGACATGCAAGCGGCGCAGCGCATCGCGCGGCGCATGGCGGTCGTCGAGCAGCCGCTGGCCCCCTGAGCGCGCCGATGGCGGCCCAAGGCAGGCGGAATCAGGCATAATTCAGCCAGGATGACAGCTATGCCGTGCAGGCAGCGAGGTGTGACGATGCAGTTCGAGGATTTCGACCTTTCCACTCCCGATACCGGCCGGCATGCCGGGGCGGCGCCTGGCGATGACACATCGGCGGCTACGGCCGTGCGCCTGCAATACCTGCTCGACAATACACCCTCCATCATCTATTGCACCGTGCCCAGCGGCGACTTCAAGATGACTTTTGTCAGCAACAATGCCTTGAACGTGCTGGGCTACCAGCCCGAGGACATGGTCGCCGATCCCAATTTCTGGTTCGACCACATCCACCCCGACGATGCGCCCGGCATCTTTTCCAGCCTGGCGCAGATCTTTGTCGAAGGCGCGCGCGCCTATGAATACCGTTTCCGCGTGCGCGACGGCAGCTATCTGTGGATGCACGACAGCCTGCGCCTCGTGCGCGACGAGCACGGCGTGCCGTTCGAGGTGATCGGCTCGCTGACGGATATCACGGAACGCAAGGGCATGGAAGCGATGCTGCAGGCGCGCGGCGAAGAGCAGCAACTACTGATCAGCAAGTTACAGGAAGCGCACGACCAGCTGCTGCAATCGGAAAAGATGGCGTCCATCGGCCAGCTGGCGGCCGGCATCGCGCACGAAATCAACAACCCGATCGGCTTCGTCAATTCCAACATGAGTTCGCTGCAAGGCTATGTCGGCACCCTGTTCGGCGTGATCGGGCAATACGAAGCGGCGATGCGTGAGACGCCCGACGGCCCGGCCCTGGCCGCGCGCGTGGCCGAGGTGCGCGCGCAGGCCGACCTGGCCTTCCTGCAGGACGACATGGTCGATCTGGTGCGCGAATCGATGGATGGCTTGAAACGCGTGCGCGACATCGTGCAGGCGCTGAAGGATTTTTCCCACGTGGGCGAGACGGACTGGCAGGTGGCCAGCCTGCATGCGGGCCTGGACAGCACCCTCAATATCGTCGCCAACGAGTTGAAATACAAGGCGCGCATCGAGAAGCACTATGGCGAGCTGCCGCCGATCCTGTGCCTGGCCTCGCAGCTGAACCAGGTGTTCATGAACCTGCTCGTCAACGCGGGCCAGGCCATCAGCAGCGACGGCGTGATCAGCATCCGCACCGGCCACGCGGGCGACTGGGTGTGGGTGGAGATCGGCGACACGGGCGCCGGCATCGCGCCCGAGCACCTGAACCGCATCTTCGAGCCGTTCTTCACCACCAAGGCAGTGGGCAGCGGCACGGGTCTGGGCCTGTCGCTGTCGTACGGCATCGTCAACAAGCACGGCGGACGCATCGAGGTGGCGTCGGAAGTGGGCCAGGGCACGCGCTTTACCGTGCACCTGCCGCTGCAGCCGCCCACCGCCGCCGCGAACGCCTAGGCGTCCTTCACGGGCGCATACACGCGGATGCTGAGGCGCCCGCCATTCTTGCCTTCGAAATCGAGCAGCTGGGCGATCACGCGGGCCGTCAGCACGTGTTCGGCCGCCAGCAGCATCAGGCCGTCGCGGCTGATCAGGTCGCGCGACAGCACCATGCCCGGTTCCAGCTGGCCCGACAGCACGGTCAGGTCGCGCGCCGGCGGCTCCGTCTCCTCCATGATGCTGCGGAAAGCGGCCACCACGGCCGGGTCGTAGCGCTTGCCGATGCTGTCGTAGATCAGGGTGCGGGCCTCGTCGGCGCGCAGGCTGCGCTGCACCATGGCGCCGATCTGCAAGCCGTCGTAGTCCGACGCCAGCGCCAGGATGCGCGCGCCCATGGGAATGGCCAGGCCCACCAGGCCATCGGGAAAGCCGCCGCCGTCGAAGCGCTCCAGCTGCGAGCGCAGGATCACGGAAACGGCGCGCAGCTCGTCGAGCGCCATCAGCAGCTGTTCGGCGCGCAGCGGATGCTTGCGGAAGGCGGCCAGCTGCTCGCCCGTCCAGGCGCTGGCCGGCAGTTCCAGCACGTCGTCGCTGAGGCTGAGCTTGCCGATGTCCTTGAGCAGGGCCGCGATGAACACGTCGCGCGCCTCCTGCCCTTCCAGGCCCAGCGCCTGCGCCAGCTTGCGCGCCAGCTCGGCCACCCGCCGCGCATGGCCGGCCAGCTTGCCGCCGCGCATTTCGATCAGGTTGGAAAACACCTTGATCGTCGTCACGAACGTGGCTTTCAGGCGCTCGTTGGCCGCCTGCACCTCGTCGTGGGACTGCTTCAGCTGCTGCGTGCGCGTGGCCACCTTCGCTTCCAGGCTGGCGTTGAGCGCCTGCAGCTCCACGTTCTGGCTGGCCGTCAGCGCTTCCAGGCGCCGTTTTTCCTGCTCCAGCGCGCGCCGTTCCAGCGCGTGGCGCACCACCAGCACGATATCGTTCTCGTCCCACGGCTTGGTCACGTAGCGGTAGATTTCGCCCTGGTTGATGGCGTCGAGGATGGACTGGATATCGGCATAGCCGGTCAGCAGCAGGCGGATGGTGCCGGGCCAGCGCTGGCGCACCTGGGCCAGGAACTGCGCGCCATCCATGTGCGGCATGCGCATGTCGGAGATGACCAGGTCCACCGTCTCGCTCTCGAGCAGGGCCAGGCCGGCCGCGCCGCCGTCGGCCGTCAGCACGCGGTAGCCGTGCGGGCGGAACAGCCGCCGCAGCGACGACAGGATATTCGGTTCGTCGTCGACGCACAGGATGGTGGGCGGCGCGGCCGCGGTGCTGGCGCTGGCGCTGGTACTGGTGCTCATGCTGTCCTGTTCGTTCATGGTGTGACGGGCTGCGCCTGGCGCACGGGCAAGGTGATACGGAAGGTGGTGCCGCGGCCGATGATGCTGCGCACGTCGATGCGGCCATGGTGTTTCTGCACCGTCGTGTAGGCCAGCGACAGGCCCAGTCCTGTGCCCTTGCCGACGGCCTTGGTGGTAAAGAACGGGTCGAAGATGCGCGACAGGTGTTCGGGCGCGATGCCGCCGCCCGTGTCCTCGACCTCGATCCACACTTCCGTGGCGTTGTCGCTGCCCGTGCGCAGGGTGATGCGTCCGCGCGCCTCGCCCATGGCGTGGGCCGCGTTGACGACGAGGTTCATGATCACCTGGTTCAGTTCGGAAGGCTGGCATTCGATATCGGGAATGTCGCCATATTCGCGCACCACGTCGGCCTTGTACTTGACCTCGTTGTTCACGATGTTGAGCGTGGTATCGATGCCCTGGCGCAGGTCGGCCCAGACCCACTCCTGGTGCGCATCCGTGCGCGAAAAATCCTTCAGGTCCTGCACGATGCGGCGCACGCGCGAAATGCCTTCCTTCGACTCGCCCATCAGCATGGGAATGTCGGTGCGCAGGAAATCGAGGTCGATCTGTTCGCGCAGCGCGCGCAGGCGCGCCGCCACCACGGGGTCGGCGACGGCCGGCTCGGCGTCCTCGTAGGCGTCGAGCATGCTGAACAGGTCATCCAGATAACCTTCCAGGGTGCCGACATTGGAAAACACATAGCCGATGGGATTGTTGATCTCGTGCGCCACGCCGGCGGCCAGCTGGCCGATCGACGCCAGTTTTTCCGACTGCAGCAGCTTTTGCTGGGCCAGCGACAGCTTGCTGTTCAATTCCGTCAGGGCCAGGTTGCGCTCGCGCAGTTCCAGATCGGCGATCTGGCGCTGGCGGATATCGTCGGCCAGGCGTTCGTTCATTTCCGCCAGCTGGGCCGTGCGCTTGGCCACCAGGTGTTCCAGATTGTCGTGCGCCTTGCGCAGCGCCAGTTCCGCCAGGCGCCGCTCGCTCACGTCGCGCAGGGTTTCGATGGCGCCCACCAGGCGTCCCTGGCGGTCTCGCAGGGGCGCCGCCGTGAAATGCAGCCAGTGGCCGTCGGGCCCGATATCGGCAAAGAAATCCTCGGCCTCGAAGGCGCCGGGGATCACGGGAGAACGCTTCAGCTTGCCAAGGTAAAGGTCATTTTCGCCGAGCGCGATATCGTCGGCCACCAGCAGGTCGGCCAGGCAGGCGCGCGGCTGCGGATAAAACGCCTTCCAGTGGTCGCGCGTGCCGACCATTTCGGCGGCCGTAAAGCCCAGCAACTGTTCGCAGGCGCTGTTCCAGTGCGTCACCACGTGGTTCGTATCGATGGCGAAAGTGGCCACGGGATGGCCGTCGAAAAATGCCGACAGCGCGATGGTGTCGCCCTGGCGGCGTTCCGGCATGGCGGGCAGCGCCTGTCCTGCATCTGTTTCCATGGCCTCTATCCTGTTCATGCCAGCATGATCCGCGACATTTCATCGAAGGTGTGTTCCGTTTGCGCCAGCAGCGCCAGCCAGGCCTGCTCGTCCAGCGCGATGCTGCGCCAGCCCGCCGGCGACAGCGGCGGCACCAGCGCATCGTCGACGCCGGCCAGGTCGAGCGCCAGGGCGACGGCATTGGCCATGTGCACGGCCAGCGGCAGGCCGCCCGCTTCCAGCCGGTCGATGGCATGGTGGTCGGCCACCGCCTGCTGTATTGCCTCGGGAAACTTCCAGTAGGCGGCCAGAGCGCGGCCCACCTGCGCGTGATCGATGCCGATGACGGCCAGTTCCGCCTCGGCCATCTGGCAGTCGTGCGCCTGGCGGTAGCTGCGCACGAGCGCGTGCTCGGCCGGGAAGCGCGTCACCAGCACCAGGGTGCCCAGGTCGTGCAGCAGGCCGGCCGTGAATGCCGTTTCGGGATTGACGCGCAAGTGCGGCGCCAGCAGGCGCGCGGCGATGGCCGTGGCCAGCGAATGGCGCCAGAATGCCTGGAAATCGAAGCCGCCGCTCACCGGCGCGAAGCTGCCCGTCAGGGCGCACGCCGTGACGACGGTGCGGATGCTGTGAAAGCCCAGCACGGATACGGCTTGCGGAATGCTGGTGACCTTCGATTGCATGCCGTAGAACGAGGAATTGGCGATGCGCAGAGTCTTCGCCGCCAGGCCCTGGTCCAGCTCGATCTTTTGCGCCAGCACGTGCACGTCCGTGTCGTCCTGATCCATGCTCGACAGCAGTTCCAGCACGACCACCGGCAGCGAAGGCAGTTCCTGTATCTGGCGGATGATATGTTCAAAGCTGAGCCGTGTCATGCCGCGCCCCCTTGCCGGTAGCGCTGCACCAGCGCCAGCAGTTCGGCCCCGGCGGAATCGGGCGGCGTGGCGCGGAACAGCACGGCCAGCCGTTCCAGGCGGCGCAAGCGTTCCTGCTCGGCGTGCGCCTGCGCGGCGGGGTCGGGCGCCTCATCCATGACGACGTGACAGCGTTCCACATTGCGCCGGCGCAAAGCCGCCAGGTTCGCCGCCGTCAGGGTGGCGCCCTGGGCCAGCAGCACGGCGCCGCTGGCGTCGTTCAAGGCCTGCGCCAGCACCATGCCTTCCTGCGCCTGCTCCATGGAAATTTCGCGTCCGCTTTCACTCATGTATCCGCTCCATGACGACTCAGGGTGACCAGGCTGCCGCGCGAGCGCGAATGCAGGCCCATCGGATGGACCGCCACGGTATATGGCTGGCCATCGATGGCTGCCAGGCAAGGCGCGCCCTGCCCGTCGAACAATTGCGGCAAGACGATCGCCGCCTCGTTGCCCAGCAGGGCCGCACCCCGTTCGAACAGGTTGGCCGCCGCCGCGTTGATGAAGGCGATCATGCCGTCCTCATCGAGGCCGATCACGGGCAGCGGCAGAAATTGCAGCAATTCGCGCGCGATGCCGAGGCTGACCTCGTCGCGGCTGATCTGATGCTGCTGCTGGCGCACCAGCGCCTGCATGGCGGCATTGGCCGCCGCCAGCGCCTGGTTGGCGTCGCGCAGCTGCGCATTGAGGCGCACATTGTCGTCGTCGATGCCCTTCAGGCGAAAGGCTTCGGCGATATGCTCGCGCAGCTGATGGTCTTCCCAGGGCTTGGTGAGAAACTTGAAGATGGCGCCCTCGTTGACGGCGTCCGTGACGGCCTGCAACTCGGTATAACCGGACAGCATGATGCGGATGGTTTGCGGACACAGCAGCTTGGCCTTGCGCAGGAAGTCGGCGCCCAGCATGCCCGGCATGCGCTGGTCCGACACGATCACGTCGACGGCATGGCTGGCCAGCACGTCCAGCCCTTCCTGGCCGCTGTTGGCCGTAATGATATGGTAGCCATCGCGCCGCAGCAGGCGCTTGAGGGAAGCGAGGATATTGGGCTCGTCATCGACCAGCAGCAAGGTGCGCGGCGCCGCCGCAGGCTGCTGCCCGGCGTCTGCCGCCAGCGCCGCCATACCCGGCATGCCATGCTCGTCGTGCACATCCATCGGACCATCCTCTCATCGCCATGGCGATATCGGAGCTTGCCTGGAGGGGAATCTGCCGCGCGAGACAGTCTTGCGAGTCTTGCGCGGCAGCCAGCTTGCGTTGAAATTATACGACTAAATATTCCTTCATTGCACTTATCCTGCACTTATCCGCGCCGCGCCGGACAAGGCGTGTTGCGGTAGAACACAAAGCCGCCCAGGCCGATGGCCTGCGTGTCGGCTTTCACGGCGTACACCAGCGTGTTCCTGGCCGCATCGACCCTCAGCAGATTCTTGTGCAGCACCGTTTGCGCGTGCGACAGTTCCAATGATGGGGTCGGCGCCAATGCCAGACTTAGTTCGGACGTGGCCGCGTCATACGTCCAGCGGCCCGGGTTGAAAAAGGCGAAGCCGCCGTCGAAACGCAGGCTGCCATCCTTGAACTGGGTCAGGCAAATGCCGGGAAATTCGCTGGGCGGGTTGTACCAGGTGGCGGCCACGGCGGCATCGGCCGGCGTCTTGCCCGGCATCTGCATGCCGGTGCTGTCAGTTTTGCCGCCCAGGCCGGCGCAACCGGCCAGCGCCAGCGCGCCCGCCAGCACGCCCGCGCGTATGGTGTATATCATGTGCATTGCCGTCCCCTTGCTTTATAGAAACACAATCTTAAAGCGGGATGGCTGGCCGTTCAAGCGGCCAGCGCACATAAGGCCAATTTAATTGTCCCCGGCCGCCTTCGCCGCCATGGCAGCCGCTTCGCGCAATTTGTCCTTCTTGCTCTTGCGCGCGCCCTTCACGCCGCCGTTCACCGTGTCCGTGACGGGATGCACGGGCGCAGGCAGTTCCGTCGGCTCGAAACCGGCCACCACTTCGCGCACGATGCGCAAGTCGTTGCGGTTTTCGATCAGGCGGAAATGCGCTTCCGTGTCGGCCGTGACGAAACTGATGGCCGTGCCGCTTTCGCCGGCGCGGCCCGTGCGGCCGATGCGGTGCGTGTAGTCGACGGCCGAACGGGGCAAGTCATAGTTGACGACGGCCGGCAGGCCCGCGATGTCGATGCCGCGCGCGGCCACGTCGGTGGCCACCAGCACCTGCAGCCGGCAGGCCTTGAAGTCGGCCAGCAGCTGGCTGCGCGTGCCCTGGCTGAATTCGCCGTGGAAGGCGCCCACGTGCAGTCCCGCGCGCTGCAGCTTGTCGGCCACGTGTTCGGCCGCGTACTTGGTGGCGACGAACACCAGCACGCGCTCCCACTGCTGCTGCAGGATCAGGTAGCGCAGCAGCTGCGTGCGGCGCGGCACGTCGACCGTGATGGCACGCTGCACGATGTCGGGCTTGTCCTGCGCTTCGGACGCCACCTCGATGCGCACGGGCTCCTTGAGCAGGCTGTCGGCCAGCGCCTGCACGCTGTCGGGGAAGGTGGCGGAAAAGAACAGGTTTTGCCGCTGTTTGGGCAGCAGCGCCAGGATGGCGTTAATTTCCTCGCTAAAACCCATGTCGAGCAAACGGTCGGCTTCGTCGAGCACGCACAGCGACACGCCGCCCAGCTTCACGGCATTTTGCCGCACCAGGTCCAGCAGGCGGCCCGGCGTGGCGACGACGATATCGGCGCCGCCGCGCAAGTCCATCATCTGCGGATTGATCGACACGCCGCCGAACAGCACGGAAATCTTCAGTTTCACGGGCAGCGGCTTGGCCAGCGCGTGCACCGTCTGCCCCACTTGCGCGGCCAGCTCGCGCGTGGGCACGAGGATCAGCGCGCGCACCTGGCGCGGGCCGGAAGCGGGCGCCATCAGCGCCTGCAGCAGCGGCAGCGCGTAGGCGGCCGTCTTGCCGGAACCCGTCTGGGCCGCGCCCAGCACGTCGCTGCCGCGCAGGATGGCGGGAATGGCGGCCGCCTGGATGGCCGTCGGCGCGGCATAGCCGGCCTTGTCGACGGCACGGACCAGGGCGGGAATCAGACCCAGGGAGGAAAATGGCATAGCGGGCCTTCTTTATTCGTCAAAGTGGGACCGGCCGCGAAAGGCGGCCGGTCGGAATAGCGACAGTATAAAGCAGGCGCTTACTGCCTGGGCATTTGCAGCGTCGGATGGCCCGCGTCATCGTAGCCCGGCATGCCGCGCCGGATCGCGTGCGAAAAGTCCGCATCGTCGTTGGCGGCCCGCGCGCGCGCCGTGATGTGACCGCCATCGCGCAGCTGCTGGAAGGTCTGGCCAGGTACCAGGCCCTTGACGTCGAACAGATAGCGGTCGAGGTAGCCCGAGGCCATCAGCCGGTAATCGAGCGGCAGACCCGGCACGATGCGGCGCACCATCTCGAAGACGATGGTGGTGCAGTTGGCCGTCAGGGTGTTGTAGAACTGCGGCTGGGCCTTCAGCGCCTGCGCCTCGTCCAGGTAGGCGAGGAACAGCGAGCGCATGGCCGCTTTCGGCATCATCACGCGGTACAGATGCATGTCCTCGCCGCGCGCATTCGTGCGCACGCGCAGGATGTCGCGCTCGTCGGCGGCGATCAGGCTCATTTCAAAATGCTTGAAAAAGCCGCCGATGGCGGAAAAGCTCTCGCCCTTCTCCTTGCGGATCTCGATGGAAAACGTCAGAAAGCGGCCGTCGGCGAAGCCGAAGGAAATGAGGGTGTGCGCGATGTACGGCCCCGTCCAGTACGACAGCGCCGTATCCACCGTGCGCAGTTCGTCGAGGTCGTAGCTGCGCTGCTCCCACTTGACCGTGTAATCGTCATCGCTGCGCCAGTCGAAATTGCGCACATTGTCCAGCGTGACGAGATTGCCCTTGAGCGTGCCCGTGACATTGCGCGCCACGTCGTCGGCCCACACACGCTGCTGTTTCGGCGCGATCAGGCTCCACCACACGAGCAGCAGGATGAAACCGGCCGCATACGGCAACAGCACGCGCGCGTCGCCGCGCGTCCACCACAGCGCGATGCTGGCCACGCCCAGCGCGGCCCACAGCAAGGCGCCGATGGCTTGCACCGCCGTGCCGCCGGACAGCTGGTACCACAGCGCCAGCGCACCCCACAGTGCGGTCAACAGGATAATCAGGGAAACGGCCATTTTGCCAATGCTGGCCAGCACGGAGCGGGCATGGTGTGATAAGAAAGTCATGCCCCGATTATACGGGCAAGCGCAGGAAGAGGTGCGTCCGAGCAAGTACAGCCGAACAACAGGCACTGGCCGCACATCATTGCTTGCCTGCTAATTTATTTCATGAGAGCATATTGCAAAAATAAAATGTATAGACAAGGCATCCTGTCACCGCAGTGCGGCCTTGCCGATTTCCGGAGACACCTTTGCAAGCCCCTTCCCTCTACGCCCTCGCCGGCAGCCTCAATTCCCTGTTCATCATCGTCAGCCTGTACGGTCTGTGGTCGCAGCTGCAAAAAATCTGGCGGCGCAAGCGCGATGCCGGTATCGGCGCGGGCAAGACGACGGACATCCTGTCGATCAACCAGTTCACTGTCAGCTTCCTCGCGTATTGCGCGTTCTTCGTCTACGGTTATTCGATCACGCCGTTCAACCACTACATCGTCTGGCCCCGTTTGCTCGCTTCCCTGATCGCGCTGGCCATCCTGCATGAAATCGAGCGTGACCGCCGCAGCCGGGCATCGCGCCATGCGCTGCTGACCTGCGCGCTGCTGCTGTGCGCGGGCGTGGCGGGGCTGGCCTTCGGTCCCACCTTCACCGATGAAAAGCGCGTGATCTCGCAAAGCCTGATCGTCGCCGTCACCGTGCTGCTGGCGCAGGGCTATGCGCACCAGATCCGCCTGATCTGGCGCTCGGGCAGGACGGGCGCCGTGTCGTTAAAGATGAGCCAGTTCATCCTGGCGATGGATGTCAGCACCATCTTCTTCGCCTGCGTCATGGGCCTGTCGACGGGCTGGCCATTGCTGCTGCTCGCCAGCGTCAGCGCCACGACCAAGCTGATCATCATGTGGCTGTTCCGCTGGGAGAAAACCAGTCCCGCCGCGCAGATCAAACGGCAGGCGCCAGCCTGACGCTAGAATGGCGGCATCGCCACCGATTGAAAGCGCCGCCATGCACCTATCCCCTGCCATCCCCATCCTGCGCATCTTCTCGGAAGAAAAGGCGCGCGAGTTCTACCTCGGCTTCCTCGGCTTTACCCTGGACTGGGAGCATCGCTTCGAGCCCACGGCGCCGCTGTACCTGCAAGTGACGCGGGGCGACCTGGTGCTGCACCTGAGCGAGCACTACGGCGACGCCACGCCGGGGGCGGCGCTATTGATTCCCGTCGACGACGTCGCCGCCCTGCAAGCGGAACTGCAGGCCAGGGATTATCCGTATGCGCGGCCCGGCATCCGTGACGAGGACTGGGGCCGCATCCTGGAAGTGGCGGACCCGTTCGGCAACCGGCTGCGCTTCTGGCAGCGTAGCGAGTAACCCTATTGGCCACTCAGCGCCCGCATTTCCGCATACAGGTTCGCCTTGCCCTCGAAGCCGATGCCGACCAGGTCCGGCATGGTGATGTGGCCATTTTCGACGCGCACGCCGTCGGGAAAGCCGCCGAACGGCTGGAATAAATCCGGGTACGATTCATTGCCGCCCAGGCCCAGGCCCGCCGCGATATTCAAGGACATCTGGTGGCCGCCGTGCGGGATGCAGCGGCTGCGCGACCAGCCGTGCTGGTGCAGCATGTCCAGGGTGCGCAGGTATTCCACCAGGCCGTAGCTGAGGGCGCAGTCGAACTGCAGCCAGTCGCGGTCGGCGCGCATGCCGCCGTAGCGGATCAGGTTGCGCGCATCCTGCATGGAAAACAGGTTTTCGCCCGTCGCCATGGGCTTGTCGTAATAGCTGCGCAGGGTGGCTTGCAGCTCGAAGTCGAGCGGATCGCCCGCCTCTTCATACCAGAACAGATCGTACTGGCGCAGCGCCTTGGCGTAGGCGATCGACGTGTCGAGGTTGAAGCGGCCATTCGCATCCACGCACAGCTTCTGCCCATCCTGCAGCACCTCCATGATGGCGTCGATGCGGCGCAAGTCCTCGTCCAGCGAAGCGCCGCCGATCTTTTTCTTGACCACCGTGTAGCCGCGGTCGACATAGCTGCGCATCTCGTCCTGCAGGGCGGACAGGCTCTGGCCCGGGTAATAATAGCCGCCCGCCGCGTACACGAACACCTGTTTGTCGGGCACGCCCGTGCCGTGGCGCTCGGCCAGCAGCTGGAACAGCGGTTTGTTCTCGATCTTCGCCACGGCATCCCAGATGGCCATGTCGATGGTGCCGATGGCCACCGAGCGTTCGCCGTGGCCGCCCGGCTTTTCATTGGTGTACATGCAATCCCACACCTTGTGCGGATCGAGGTTGGCGCCGTCGTCCGTGACGAGCGAGGCGGGATCTGCGTCGAGGATGCGGGGAATGAAACGCTCGCGCATCAGCATGCCCTGGCCGTAGCGGCCGTTCGAATTGAAGCCGTAGCCGACGACGGGCTTGCCGTCGCACATCACGTCGGTGACGACGGCCACCAGGCTCAAGGTCATCTTCGTGAAATCGATGTAGGCGTTGCGGATGGGGGAAGAGATGGGGATGGTCTTTTCGCGGATCTCGACGATTTTCATGCGGCTCTCCTGTGGATGAAAACAATGACGCCAGCTTACCGCGATACAAAGCCATATAATCGATCTCAATTTAAAGCATTATTCACTTGAAGTGAAAGATGAACCATGAAAACGGATGCCACCACGGAAATGGCCTTCTTTGTGCTGCTGGCCAAGCTGGGCAGCCTGTCGGCCACGGCGCGCGAGCTGGGCATCACGCCGCCCGCCGTCAGCAAGCGATTGGTACTGATGGAGCAGCGCCTGGGCGTGCGTTTGCTCAACCGCAGCACGCGGCGCATCAGCCTGACGGGCGACGGCGAAAGCTATCTGCGGCAGGCGCGGCAGATCCTCGACGATATCCGCGCCATGGAGGAGTCGCTGGCCAGCGGCGGCGCGGAGCCGCGCGGACTGCTGCGCGTGAATGCCACCCTGGGCTTCGGGCGCACGGTGATCGCGCCCCTGCTGTCGCAATTCGCGCTGCGCCACCCCCAGCTGGAAGTGCAGCTGCAGCTGACGGACAGCCCCATCAATCTCGTCGAGCAGGCGTACGACCTGGGCATCCGCTTCGGCGAGCTGCCCGACACGCGGCTGTCGGCGCGCAAGATCATGTCGAACCGGCGTTTCCTGTGCGCCTCGCCCGCCTACCTGCAGGCGCACGGCACGCCGCGGACACCCGACGACCTGGCGCAGCACCGCTGCATCGTGCACCGGCAGAACGACGACGCCTACGGCATCTGGCGTTTGAGCCATGGCCGCGCCAGCCACACGGTGAAGGTGCGCGGCACGGTGGCCAGCAACGACGGCGACGTGGTGCTGGGCTGGGCGCTGGACGGGCACGGCATCCTGCTGCGTTCGGAATGGGACCTGGCGCGCTACCTCGACAGCGGCCGCCTGCGCGTGGTGCTGGCCGACTATACGCTGGCGCCGGCCGACCTGTACGCCTACTATCCGAGCCGCCACCAGCTGCCCGCCAAAGTGCGCGCTTTTATCAATTTTCTCATCCAGCAATTGCAGCCGGAAGCGGCCACAGCGGCAGAATCAGGTTAAACTATAATATTGCGATATGGCAATATTATGAAGGAGTAGGTTTTGCTAGTCATACTCGGATTTCTCGTCGTGCTGTTTTCCGTCTTCGGCGGCTTCGCCATGCAGGGGGGACACTTGGGCGCCCTGTTCCAGCCGCTGGAACTGCTGATGATCGGCGGCGCCGCGCTGGGCACCTTCTTTGTCGGCAATGACGCCAAGGCCATCCGCGCCACGTTCGCCGCCCTGCCCACCCTGTTCCACGGCTCGCAATACACGAAGGCGCGCTACATGGAACTGATGGGGCTGATGTATGAAATCCTCAGCAAGATCCGCAAGGAAGGCTTGATGTCGGTCGAGGACGATATCGACGACCCCTACCGCAGCGCCATCTTCGTGAAGTACCCATACACGCTCGGTGACGAGCACATCCTGGAATTCATCACCGATTATCTGCGCCTGATGGTGTCGGGCAATATGGACGCCTACCAGATCGAAAACCTGATGGATAACGAGATCGAGACGCACCATGAAGACGCGGAAATGCCGATCCAGACGATTTCGCAGCTGGCCGACGCCATGCCGGCCTTCGGCATCGTGGCCGCCGTGATGGGCGTCGTGCACACGATGGCCTCCGTCGGCTTGCCGCCGGCCGAGCTGGGTGTGCTGATCGCACAGGCGCTGGTGGGCACCTTCATCGGCATTTTGCTGGCCTACGGCTTCATCGCGCCGCTGGCGAGCTTGCTGCGCCGCAAGCACCATGAAACGGCGAAGATGTACCAGTGCGTGAAAGTGACGTTATTGGCCAGCCTGAATGGCTACGCGCCGGCGCTGGCCGTGGAATTCGGCCGCAAGGTCATTTCCGCCACGGAACGCCCCTCGTTCAGCGAACTGGAAAACCACGTTCGCCAGGTGCGCACGAAGAACTGATCCCGCCTGTCTGCTTACCCTGCGCGTCAGGCTTGCGGCGCCGTCCAGACCAGGTTCCACAGGTGGCCGTCGATATCCTCGAAGCCCTGGTCATACATGAAGCCATGGTCTTCGGGCGGATGCGGTATGCGGCCGCCCGCGGCGGCGGCCTTGGCGATCAGGCTGTCCACCTCTTCCCGGCTTTCGCAACTGAGGCAAATGACGACTTCATTGGCTTGCCGGGCATCCGCGAGCGGCTTGTCGATCAGGGACTGGAAGAACGGTTCGGTCGTCAGCATGGCCTCGATGCTGCCTTCGACGATGTTCATGAATGCCGCGTTCTCGCCGCTGAAGCGGGAATTGAAGGTGAAGCCGAGCGCGGAAAAGAAGGCCCTCGATTTATCCAGGTCTTTTACGGGCAGGTTGAGGATGATCTGTTTGTTCATGGCGGTTCCTTGCTTCCTTGGTGAAGGTGGGATGGGCAAGCGGTGCGCCTTCCCTGCGACGGGGGACGGCATACCAAATTGACACGCTTACGAAAAAAGCGTTCCTCCAGAATATCAATAAATACTGAAGAAAGGCGCGGACTATGCTCAGGACTTGCCCTCGATGCTGGCGGCGGCGCGGGCGCGGGCCAGGCTTGAGCGCGCGCCAGCCACCGCGCGCAGGCGTTCTTCCAGGTAGGCGCTCACGCGCGGATGCTGGCTGAAGGCGACGTTGAAGCGGATGTGCTGATCGGGCGTGTCGTTGGCCGAAAACGCGGCGCCGCGCATCAGCAGAATCTTGTTGCGGTAGGCGTCCTGCACCAGCAAGTCCACGTCCAGCCCTTCGGGCATGCTGCCCCACAAGAAAATACCTGCGTCGCCGGGCTGCTCGAACAGCACGCCGGCCGTGCTCAGCTGACGCGTGCTGGCGTTGCGCGCCACCATGATCTTGCGTTGCAGCCGCTCCAGGTGCTTGCGCAGATTGCCGGCCTTGAGCACTTCCAGCAGCACGTATTCGTTCAGCGCAGGCAAGGTCATGATGGAATGGATCTTGGTGCCCATCAAGGGCTTGAGCAGGGAAGGCGCCGCGGCCAGGTAGCCCATGCGCAGGGCCGGGCTCAGCGCCTTGCACAGGCTGGAATAGTAGATCACGCCATCCAGTCCGGACAGCGAAGCCAGCCGCGTGCTGTGGCCCGGCTGGAAATGGCCGTGCACGTCGTCTTCGGCGATCAGGAAGCCGTACTGCTGCGCCATGATCAGCACCTTGTGCAGGTTGGCGGCGCTGCTGCTCCACCCGGTGGGATTGTGCAAGGCCGTCTGCATGAACAGCAGGCGCGGACGGTGCGTGCGGCAGGCTGCCTCCAGCTCGTCCAGGTCGAGGCCATCGGGCCGGCGCCGGATGGGCACCAGGCGCACGCCGTCCTGGCGCAGCCTGCCGAACATCAGGAAGTATCCGGGGTCTTCCACCAGCACCGTATCGCCGGGCTGCAGGAACGTGCGGCAGATCAGATCGATGGCATGGGTGCCGCCGAACGTGGTGAGGATGTGGCTGGCGTCCGCCGCGATGCCGATGCCGCGCAACAGCAGCGCGATCTGCTCGCGCAGTTCGGCCAGCCCTTGCGGCGGGCAGCGCGAGGCCATGCCGGCCGCGCTGCGCGCCAGACCGCGTTGCACGGCGGCCGCCGGCAGCGCGTCCTGCAGCCAGGTGGGCGGCAAGGCGCCGCTGCTGGCCAGCAGCACGCCCGGCCGCTGGTCGTTCACTTGCTGGCTCAGCCAGACCGGCTCCTGCTCCTGTCCCGCTTCCAGCGCCACCTCGTCGGGAATGGCGCGGCCGGCGTCGGCCGGTGCGCAGACGAAGAAGCCTGTCGTGCCGTGCGTATCGATGACGCCTGCAGCCACCAGCCGGTCATACGCGACCACCACGGTGTTGGTGCTCACCGCAAGCTGCGTGGCGAGCTGGCGGATCGACGGCAGCCTGGTCCCGCCAGGCAGCACGCGCTGCACGATCTGCTGGCGCAGTGCGGCCTCGATCTGCTTGAACAGGGGAATGGATGAGGAGCGGTCGATGGCGAACATGGCGCAAGTCTAGCGTAAAAACGTCAGGGCGAGGACCAGCAGGACGGCGCCCATCGCCAGATTGAAGATGCGCTGGTTGCGCGGCGCTTTCAGCACGCTGCGGATCGACACGCCGAACAGCGCCCACATAGCGTTGCACGGCGTGCCCACCACGGTGCCGGTCACGGACACCAGCAGCGCGCCGGCGAGCATGTTGCCGTGCGCAGGCATGAAGACCGACGCCATGGTGATCGCCTTGATCCAGCTCTTCGGGTTCAGCGCCTGAAACAGCGCCGCCTGCGCAAACGACACGGCCTTCGGTGCGCTGCTTCCCGCCACCGAGGCGCCGGCCAGCTTCCACGCCAAAAACATCAGGTACAGCGCGCCCGCGATCCGCAGCAGCTGCTGCGCCATCGGGTACGCGACGAACACGCTGCCCAGCCCCACGCACATGAGCATGGTCTGCACAAAGATGCCGGCCTGGATGCCGAGGATCACCGGCAGCGCACCGCGATAGCCGAAATTGGCGCCGGTGGTAGCCAGCATGACGTTATTCGGCCCGGGCGTGGCGGACATTACAAAGCAATAGCTCATCAGGGGCAGGAGTTCGGTCATGGCAGGCAGTCGCAGCGTGGAGAAGGCCCCAGTCTAGAAGCGCATCGCGGCGGCGACAAGGCACAAGGCGGCGCGTACAAGCACATGCTGTATCAGTTGAACCACTGCTACAGCGGCGATACTGCTGCAAGCTGTTCGTACATGCCATCCCTCTATACCCGTTACGGCAAGGGAAGACCCGCTCTTGCTTGAGCGCGGCAAGAGTCTCGGTAGGCAGGAGATAGACAGGCCAGACCCGATCTCATCGTTGGACCAAGCAGCTACGAGATCGCATATCAGGAGTCTGGCAGGCCTCCCAGGCCCCTGCCACGCCCCATCGCGTTCTCATCTGCCAGAACTATGGATCAGCATTTAGCTGCCGGTGGCGCTTTACGCCAATGGCACCGTCCGCTTTCGCGCCAAACCGGACATCGGCAAATCCGAACTTGATTTTACGGACCCTGCAGCTACCATGTGCTGACTGGAGTTCGATACGGCTCTCCCGAAACGTCTTCCCCGTTTTTGTACGCGTACCAGTTGCCCCAACTACGGTGGGGATGAATTTGCAGGTAGTCCTCGCTAAGTTCCATGGTCATTGGTAGTGTGATGTCGTCTTTGTAGACGAATACATGGACAACATCACCAGGCGCTAAAACAATCTCTAGTGGAGTCAACTCCAGTGCCAACGTGATTGATCTCGACAGCTGGTTTTTGAAGTTAAAGATCGGGATGAAGTCTGGGGGGACATTAGTGGGTTCCATCATCATTGTGCTCCACAACTTGCAAGAAAGTTTAGACGACCGCGAGAGGCCGCTTCGGGCCGAGTGCCGAAGTTCGCAAGCAAGCACGTCTTAAATGCACTCAAGACTTATATTCATCGAGTGGCCAGCCCTCTTTGAGTACAGCATCGTACAACCACATGATTAGTGGGTATGGTATTTCTAAACGATACGCGTTAAAGACGACGTAACCAAGCTCATCGTAAAAGAATGCCTCAGCCATTATGTCTCTCACGCCATCGGCAAGTTCTGACAGTTCAAGAAACACCCCGTCCCGAATCACATCACTGCCGAATAGCAGTTCGTATTGCCGACCTGCTATGCTGCGCACATCACTCATTATTTCCCCTAGTTCGCCACGGGCGGCGAATGTCCGTTACTGGCCGTTAGCTGAACAATTATTCGTCGGCACATGGAATCATGTCGGCTTCATGTCTTAGCCTGCCACTTGACATCTTTCGGGGATAATCCAAAAACTTGCACCAGCAGCGTAGCTGCTGAATTGGCATGGCAGGAGACATCGACATATAGAGCTGTCAGTCCCAAGGGGTTGTTGTCGTGCTTCATGATCAAAACTGTACCCAATCCATCAATTTCTACATAGGCCCCCTCGAACCAGTCGAGGTCATCTTTATCTCTAAAGATGGTGGCATCAGTATCAACGATTAGCTCAACTGGAGTGCGCAGGGTAGCGATGATAGATTTGCAGTCCCCACCCGGCCATGCAAGGCTAGTCTGTTTATTCACTTGAGCCCCTCACCTATCAAAGAGAAAAATGAAATACTACAGGTAATACAAATGTCCGCTTTTGGCCGGCAGCGGCCCATGAGCATAACGAATTACCAAACGAGGAAAGTCACGTATTGTTACGTCAACGCAACTGGTTGCTTCTGGCCGTTTTCCGTCATTGGCAGGTTGCGCCGCCATTGCGGACACTAGCAATCGGCATAAACGCGACAACGAATTCGCACGTTTAATTGGGACAGGTTATTCGGCAATCAGCCCCGGGGAATGAGCCACACTTCCGTTCCTTTCGGAACATCATTTTTCGTAATATCTCTTGGTAAAAGGATTGGAGCCGTGATGACCTTCTGTCTTGGGGGGACCCAACATTTCCACACCTTGAATCACAGTTTCGAAGCTTTGCCCATCAGGCTTGCGCAACTGGAGGCGATCTCCAATTCGAATCGGCTGCGCACCGGCCTCTCCAGAAGGGCCGGGAGCAAGCACGCATCCACGATTAGTTATCTGAAACGCGTCCTCGACTATAAAAAGTAGAATCGGCTCCATGTCGCAATCCCTTCTGTGTTGGTAATGTCCGCTCCTGGCCGGTTGCCGTCGTTGCCAGGTCCCGCCCCAAAGCGGACGTAATCGCGTCACCACCATTTGCCGAACTTGTTGAGCGCTGAATGCAGCGCAAGCATTGACCCGGCATTGATCTTCAGACGAATTGCGATGCTGTCGCCATCTCGTGACTGCCTTTCCGAACGAGGATTGATCGTTAGATACTCCTGAGATGAATACCGTTCGAAGTGAAGTATTGGGTACTCGCTCATGTCATGCAGTCCCGCGTCGCTGCCGTCACGGAGTTCACTTTCGAATTGACCGAGGGCGTCATACTCAAACCACAGGTGCTCGGCAGTCCAGTTGAAACTTTGGCTTCCACTTGAATACTCAACTTCAAGCCGGACCTGGACGCCAAGATCTATCGGGTCTACTTCTGCAAAGAAAAGCTGGAACTTGAGTGGTCCTTCGACGAAAGCTACGTCAGCAGCCATCTAAATCCTTTCTTGGGTGTGGTGGTAATCTTGGCCTATCGCAATGCCCGCTCCTGGCCGATTGTACTCGTTCACGTCATCGACCGGCCCGATGCCTTGAAGCCGGATGCCGAAGAGCAAACTGCATCGCCTAACTCCAAACATACACGATGTGCTCTTTCTTTCTGTTATCGAGAACATATGCGCGAACATACATTCGGAAATTTTCCGCCACATACACTTCTGTACGGAATTCAACAAGTGCTGCAACATCAATGCTATGACGCCTTAGATACTCTGCCAATCCGGTCCGATAGGCGAGCACGCAATTTCTAACTCTTGGAGGAAATCCGAACAATTCCTCGCTTATTGCAGGAATCCAATTAATGGTTACCTTTGCACCGCGCCGCTCTCGCGCCATCTGATACACATCTTCGAAGACAAAGCCGCCATCCAAATAGTTCATGCCACTCATGAACGAGTGTGACCAATTGTGGGCCATCGAGCGTATTAATTTATACTTCATTGAAATCCACTTCTTGACTGGCCGCTTCTAGCCTATTGTGTTGAAAAATTCGAACGGCAACCATTTCGGGATGTATCAGACCTCCATGTAGTCGGTGATCGTTCAATAGCGGCGGTTCTGGCCAGTCGATGTTGACAGGATTTCTATCTAAACATCAACGTACCCGTGTTTTTCAACACAATAGGCCGATAGCAGACGACCGGAATCGCTCAGCCCACGAAGTCATTGCTTTCATGACAAGCAAGTGGTTTTATCCGGTGCTTCCAGCCCTCTGCCCGCCCTTTACGGCGTCGTCGCCGTCTCCTCCGGGCAGCTGACCTCGTCCTCTGGCGTATACAAGGTCATCGGTACGCGCTGGCCGTCGACTTCCAGCTCGCGCACTTTCGGCGGCACCAGCTGGAACTCGCCCGCCTGCAGTTTTTCGCGCAGGGGCTTGCAGCGCAGGGCGTCGGTGGGGATTTGCCCGCGCGCGGTCCAGCTGCCGTCGTCCTTCTCGGCCAGCAAGACGGATGAGGCGCGCGGGTCATTGCTGATAAGCAATACTTCCTGCTTGCCGTCGCCATCGAAATCGAGCAGGTAGGCGTCGCACTGGGGCCCTGCCCGCTTCAAACAGGCGGGCAAGCGCCAGGCCGGGCTCACTTGCGTCCAGTCCTGGCGCAGGAAACTCTGCGGCAGCTTGGCCGTGGCCGGGCGCAGGGTCAGGTTGATCGACACGTCGCTCAGCGCGCCCGTCTCGTCGAGACGGTTCTGGCGCTTGAGCATGGCCTCGGCGCGCGCCCGCACGATGGCGGCGTCCGGGCCCGTCGTGCGCGTCTTGAGTTCCTGCAAGGCCGCCTGGCCGTAGCGGGCGCCCTGGAAGCGCAGGTACTCGAAATCGAACTTGTCCACGCCAACCTTGCCGCTTTCCAGGCGCGCCATCTGGCTGGCCACGGAAATGCGCGCCGGGTCGGCCAGCGGCGAGAACAGGGCGAACAACACCAGCAGGGTAACAAAGGCGGTCGCCACGTTGACGTTGGCGATCAGGTGCAGCCAGTCGCCGTACTTGCTGGCCGCCCAGGCATAGCCGGCGGCGTAGCAGGTGGCGATCAGCAGGCAGGCGGCGGCGATCAAGCGGTCAGACGTCCAGCCATGCGACATCACGCGCAGGGTCAGCGCATAGATGGCGATGCCCACCACCCACGGCAGCAGCAAACATGCCAGGCGCGTACCGAGGCGGATGCCGCGCGCCACGCCATGGCCCACTTCGCCATTCTGGAAGGCGGCATTGATCAGCACCACCAGCACGCCGGCCATGCCCAGCAACACGGACGCCGCATGGCGCGTGGCCCACAGGCGCTCGAAGCCGATGAATGGCAAGGTCAGCAGGAAGCCGGAGACGAGCACGGCGGCAATCGGCACCAGCCACGACAGCAGCACCAGCAGCAAGGTGCGGATGCCGCGCACGATGGATGGGCGCACGTCCGTGATGTGGATGGCGAACGAGAACGCGAAGCAGATGACGGGAATCACGAACCAGGCCTGGCCCAGCAGCTTTTTCAGGAAACTGAGCTTGATCAGCAGAAACAGCTGCCCACCCAGCCACAGCACCAGCCACAGACCCAGCACGAACAGCAGGGAGAACAGCAGCTGGATGCCCAGCTTCCAGGCGATTTCAAAGTAGGTCGGATAGCGGGCGATGCGCTGGCCATCCTGGGCGCTGGCCAGCACCAGCGCATGGGCGATATACAAGCCGACGACGCAAAAACCGAACAGCTGGGCGGAAATGACGCGCAGGGGCGCGCCCGGCTTGTAATTACCCCAGATCACATGTTCAGCGCCGCGCGCCACATCGTGCCAGGCCAGCACGGCCAGCACGACAGCCGCGCCCGCCATCCACAGGGCGATGCGCTTCACCGACATATGGCCCAGACTGGACACCAGCAGGATGGGCAGCAGCAAGCTGATCAGCATCAGCGGCCCCAGCAGGTAGGCTTCCGTGGCGGGCCACACCTTGTCCTGCGCCGTGCTGTACAGCCAGTACAGCAGCAAGCCTTGCAGCAGGCCCGTCACCAGGCGCGTTAACGCGATGCGCGGCGCCACCACCGGATCGAGCAACGCCATGTTTTTTCCTGCGGCATCCTGCTGCATAGTCATTCCTTTAATAGTCGTTTATTGCTGTAAAGCACGGCCATTATTGCATTTCGTTATATTCATCTCAACAGCGATTCGTGCGCGCGCCCTTCCCGCCCGGCTGCGGGAGCGCGCAGAGGCAGGCTTTGCGCGAGGCCCCAGGCCAGTTCCGGCACGAGGAACAGCCACAACAAAGGCTGGCCCGTCTCCAGCAAGGCCCACGCCATCCAGATGGAAAACAGGTAGCGCGCCGCCGCGTCGTAGCGGCCCAAGCGCGGCTGCGGGTCAAGCATGCGCAGCACGGACCAGACCATCACCACGCTGCCAAACAAGCTGCTGATCAGCAGATGCAAGGGCTCGAAGAGAGGCAGCGGCGCGCCGCCCAGGCCCACATTGAGGACGTTCAAGTGCTCGCGCAGCAGCAAAAATGTCCACGGCGTGAGAAACGGGGCCGTCATGAGCACATCATAAATGGCGCTGGCGCGCACCACGCGGCGGAAGGCGGAAACGGACAACATGGGAACTCCTGTCAGTGGAAAGCGCCCATGATCGAGGCTGGAGTACACTCCATGGTCAAGCATTTTATGAAAGAAAAGAACCATGCAGATCGGCGAAATGGCGCAGGCGACGGGCTTGAGCCGCGATACCCTGCGCTTCTATGAAAAACGGGGCTTGCTGCGCGCGCGGCGCGGCGCGAACGGCTACCGCGACTACCCGCCCGAGGCGGCCGACTGGCTGCGCTACCTGCGCACAGCGCAGCAGCTGGGCTTTACCCTGGCGGAAATCGAGGCCGACATGCCGCTGCTGGCGGCCGCCGGCGATCCCGCCACGGCTGACCAGCTGCGCGCGGCGCTGGCGCGCAAGCTCGGTGAAATCGATGCGCGCATCGATGGACTGACGCAGTTGCGCGGCGAACTGGTGCGGCGTATGGGGGCGGCAGCGGCGGCGTGCCCGTTGCGCGGCGATGCCGATGCGAATCCCTGAACTGCTGCCGTGGCTGTTCCTGCTGGGCGCAGGCAGCGCGCAAGACCCCTGACGTAAAAAAACCGCCTGTGCATGGCAGCAGGCGGTTTGATGTCGGGCAACCCCGGCTTACTTGGCAGCCTTGCGGCGGCGCAGGAAACCCATCAGGCCCAGGCCGGCCAGCAGCATGGCGTAGGTTTCCGGTTCCGGCACGGCGGCCATCACGGACACGTTGTCGATGACGGCGCCCGAATAATTGTCGAATGACGTGCCGGCCTTGGCGGCACTGGCAAACGACAGGGTCGCCAGGCCGGTGGAAGCGGCAGTGAAGCTCAGGGTGTTGCTGTACAAGGTGTTGGATGCGGCAGCGGTCGAGTAGAAATTACCGGCCGCGCCACCGAAATTGACGCTCACGCCCTGGCCTGCGGGGCCGCCGGAATTGCGCGCCATGTCAAAGCTCAGATTGTAAGTCTGGCCGGCAACGACATTGAAATTTTGCGACAGGAAACCAGGACCAGGCGTGCCCAGCATATCGATGCTGTAGCCATCGATGGCGTTATACGCATTGCGGATCAGGTCGACGGAGCTGGCGCCCACGGTCCAGCCCGTGATGGCCGAAGAACCGCTGTTGACGACTTTAAAACCGCTGTCGAAGGTGTAGCCGGAAGCGACCGTGTCAAAATTGCCGTTCGTAATCAGGTTGACGGGACTGGCGCTGGCGGTACCTGCGGCAAACAGGGCGACAACTGCTGCGATGGTGGCGATTTTCATGATCTGATTTCCTTGCCTTATTAATATTAAAGTTTCCTTAAGTGAAATCATATCTCAGCCTTGATGAAAATCAAAGAACTTTACAGAAATATATTGAATGTAGATAATTTGCAACGCTTTCAGGCGCGCTGCGCCGTCAATCGAGTTCCTGCCGCGCTACCAGGATGCCGTCCGCATCGGCATAGATCCAGTCGCCCGGATGCACGGCCACGCCGCTGAGCTGCACACGCACGTCGCGCTGGCCGGCGCCCGTCTTGTTGCTCTTGCGCGGATGCGTTGCCAGGGCGCGCACGCCGATCTGGCAGACATTGATTTCCTCGCTGTCGCGAATGCAGCCATCGACAACGATGCCGGCCCAGCCATTGCTTTCGGCCAGCACGCCCAGTTGACCACCCACCAGCGCGCGGCGCAGGCTGCCGCCGCCATCGATGACCAGCACGTGGCCCTGGCCCGGCGTTTCCAGCGTGCTGCGCACGAGGGCGTTGTCCTCGAACACTTGCAAGGTGGTGGCGGGCCCGCTGAAACGCACGCGCTGGCCGAAAGCGCGGTACACGGGCGGCAGCACGGCCAGAGTGCCGTCGTCGAGCATGGCCGCATAGTCGTCGCACAGGTCGGTGGTAGCAAAGGTCATGGGGATTCCTTTCGTAGCAGATGGCAACGATTCTATGCTTTTTGCAGCGCGGCGGCACGTGTTTTGCCGCCCACTCCCACGGCCGTGGCAATCGCCAGCGCCTGGAACAGGCCGATGAACACGAACAACAGAGCCGGATGGTCGCCATCCATCAGCGCGCCAAAGAACAGCGGACCGACGGCCAGGCCGCTGTCGAGGCCCGAATACACGACGCCATACACGCGCCCGGTGGCATTCTTCGGCGCCGCCGCGCGTATCATCAGGTCGCGCGACGGCCCCGCCACGCCCGAGGTCAAGCCGATGGCGCCCATCAGCACCACCGCGCCCCAGGCCGGCACGACGGCCATGGACAGCAGCACGGCCAGCAGCGCGGCGGCGGAAAAGGCGATCGCCACGTTGCGGTCCGGCTGCTTGCTGCGCGCGCCCACCACGCCGCCGGCCAGCATGCCCACGGCCGAGGCCAGCATATAGGCCGTGTAGGCGCTGGTGGCCAACGCCAGGCTCATGCCGTACAGCTTGACGAGGGCCACGCTGGCAAAGCTCTGGATGCCGCCCAGGGCGATGGCGGTAATGAAGAAGAAGGCAAAGCACATCCACACGGCGGGCAGGCGCAGGAAATCCAGGGTGCCTTCGCCGCCAGCCGGCTGACCCGCTGCGGCCTTCTTGACAGGCTCGGGGCGGATGGCATGACGGTTCAGGAACAGGATCAGCAGCACGCCGAACGGCAGCACGGCCGCGCATTGCAGCGCGATTCGCCAGTCATAATGGGTGGCGACATACGTCATGAACAGCGGTGCCAGGGCCCAGCCGATGTTGCCGCTGATGCCATGCACGGAAAAACCGTAGGCCACGCGGGCCGCCGAAACGCGCTGGTTGAGGATGGTATAGTCGGCCGGATGGAACACGCTGTTACCCATGCCGGCCAGCATGGCGCCCAGCATCAGCGCCGCATAGCTGTGCGCGGTGGACAGGGCCAGCGCCGACACGCCCAGCAGAAAGACGCCGGAAAACAGCACGGCGCGGGCGCCGAAGCGATCGACGACAAAGCCGGCCAGCGCCTGCCCCACGCCCGAGATGATGAAAAACACCGTCATCAGCAGGCCCAGCTCCGCATACGACAGGTCGAATGCGGGTTTCAGCCAGACGAACAGGGCCGCGAGGATCAGATGGTAGAAGTGCGACACGCCATGCGCCAGCCCCACCAGGGCGATGACGCGCGCATCGCTGCGCAAGGTTGGAAGTTCGGATGCTGAGTTAGTTGTTATCATGTCATACCCTGTCTTATACTGGTGAAGCTCAAGTGTATGCAAAATATCATCGTCTGTTTTCCGACAGGATGACATAATTTATCGAATTAAGGCCAAGCTGATGGGTGTACCTATCCTCCACCATACCCGCATGTGTCCGCCGCGGGAAGCGCCCAGCGCGACCATCCCCGTGACGATGATCGCGCGCGACCTGCAACCCGATGAATTCTTGTTACCGCATACCCACCCCTGGGGCCAGGTCACGATGGCGCTCGAAGGCGTGCTGCGCATCACTGCCAACAACAGCAGCTGGGTGCTGCCGCCCATGCGCGCCATCTGGATCGCGCCCAACGTGGAGCATGCCGTCACGATACTGGAAAAAACCCGCTTGCGCCCCCTGTGCATCCACGCCGCACGCGCGCCGTTCGCGGGCCAGGATTGCAAGGTGCTGGAAGTGTCGAACCTGCTGCGCCAGCTGATCATGGCACTGGAACAGCTGGACCCGGGCCAGGAACCGACGCGCGAAGCGCTGCTGGCCGAACTGATCATCGATGAATTGAAACGCTCGGCCACGCGCCCCATCCGCGTCCCCTTGCCCAGCGACAAGCGCCTGAAGACCCTGTGCGACAGCCTGATCGAGAAACCGGGTTTGAATCAGACCCTGGAACACTGGGCGCAGCTGGTCGGCGCCTCGGAACGCACTCTGGCGCGGCTGTTCGAACGCGAATTGGGCATGAGTTTTGGCCAGTGGCGCCAGCAGGTGCGCCTGGCGCACGCTGCGCCCCTGATCGCGCGCGGCGTGCCGCTGTCGCAGGTGGCCGAAGAACTGGGCTACGCCAGCCAGTCGGCCTTTTCCGCCATGTTCAAGAAAACCTTCGGCAGTTCGCCATCGGCCTTCTTTGCGCAGGGCGAACGAATATAGCTAGCGCGTCGATATCGTGCTCAAGGCATGGCGGTGCAACACCGCCATCGGCGCTTTAGCGGTGCGCCCTCAGGCCATGAAGTCGAAGAGCGAATTCTTGCCCGTATAGCCCGGCAAGGCCGAGTTCGTTCCCATCTGTTCCTGGGCCGAATAGGCTTTGATCAGCGCCTGCGCCTGGGCCGTCAGCGCCTTGGCCAGCACGGCTTTCTTGTTGGTCAGCGTGGTGATGTCCTTGCCGACCGTCTGCACTTCCTTGCGGATGATGCTCGTTTCGCCTGTCAGCTCGCCGATCTTGCTGGAAAACTGGTCGGCCACGCCCTTGCCGTTATTCGTAAATAACTTGCTGACGGCATCCGGATCGGCCGCGATGGCGGCCTTGAGTTTTTTATCGTCGAGCACCAGTTCTCCGCTTTTGCCCAAGGTCACGCCAGCACTGCTGAGGATGGAGGCGGGCACGCCCGTGCTGGCCGTGCGCAGCACTTGCTCCATCTGCGAACGCACCTGACCCAGGGCGGTATCGGATTTCAAGTCGCCCTGCTGCAGGCTTTGCAGCTTGCTGTTGAGTTCATTGTAGGCCGTGACGAAGCTGGCCACATTGGTCGCGATCTGGCTGCTGTCCTTGGCGATGACGAGATCGGTCGTGCCCTTTTTCTTCAATTCGATGGTGGCGCCCTCGACCGCCGTCGTCAAGGTATTCGTGGCGCTCTTGATCTCCTTGCCGTCGACGGTGAGCAGCGCATCCTGCGCGGCGGCCGTCTGCTGCAGGCCCTTGCCGGCGCCGGGTGCATAGCTGAGCAGGTTGCTGACGGCAGCGTCGCCGGACACGCTGATGCGCATGCTGCTGTCGGCGCCGCTCTTGCCATTGATGGCCAGCGAATAGCCATCGGCGCCCTTCACCACGCTGGCATCGACGCCCTGCTGCTTGAGCGCGGCGGCAATACCGTCAAGGCTATTGTTGCTGCTGTCTATCGTCAGCGAAATGACCTTGCCGCTGCCGGGCGTAAATTGCTTGCCGTCGGCCGTGCCCACTTCGATTTTGACCAGCGCGGGCGCCCCCGTGCCGATGGCCGCGCTCGACGATTTCTGCGCGCCGCTGAGCAGGGTCTGTCCCTGCGCGAGTTGCTTGACGTTCAGCTCATGGCTGCCGCTGACGGCCTTGTCGGTGGTGGTGGCGCTCAGCACATCCTTGGCGCTCGACGTGGCCGACGTGGCCAGGCCGCTGCCGGCCATGCTCTTGGCCACGGTCTGGAATTTTGCCAGCGCCGATTGCAGCTGGCCCAGGCCCGAGAATTTGGCCTGGTCGCGCGCCAGGCTGGCGTTGAGCTTGACGACGCCCGTGTTCTGCGACTGCATCTGGCGCTCCACCTTCGCATACACATCGGCCGAGATATTGCCCTGCGTCGTCTGCTGCGTGTTGTTGGTGTAAGCCCTGCTGTTGATGGTCGAATTAAACATGGTAGGCATTCCCGTCGGGTGTATGGTCATGGCACACGGTTCAGGTCTTGACCGTGCTGCGCTGGAAACGGACGGCAGGCGCGCGTGGCGCGGCAAGGTCCCTCTTCTGGTTGATAATTATGCAGTATTACCGGAATATCAAAACAGCGAACAGAACAGGTTTTTCCTGACTGCAAACCCATATGCACCATTTTAGCGCATTTCATTTGCAGCCGATCTTGTCTTGTTTCAGCGCATGAATCTCGAAATGGCGCTGCTGACAGCCATGTCCAGCTGCGGGAAAGTGAGTCCCACCTTGAAACCTGCACTGCTGAAAATGCAGTGCGAGACGGACACGCGCGCCTCAATGATGTGCGCCGCGCCATCGTAAAACAGCTCGAACAGCACCTTGCCCTGCTTGCCTGTCGGCAGCGGTTCCGCGATGACGGCCGTCATGCCGCCCGGCCCCACGTCAAGGGTGCGCGCCGCCACGGGGTCCGCGCCGTCCATCACCAACATTGCCTTGGCACGCAATATCTTGCGTGCGCCCTGCCTTTGCTCAACTAACACTATATTCCGCTTCTCTATCAATTCATTGTCGACGCGAACTCGCTACGCGAATTCATCGGACAAATATTATAGTTCCAAACGGAAACTTTGTTTGACTTACCTCAAGCTTGGCATTTAAACCATACCAACTCTTACTCCAGGTCGCGCAATTTATTGAACGCTTCGTCAATGCGCTCGACGCCGATGACCTTGAGGCCTTCGATGACTTGCTTCGGCAGGTTGGACTTGGGCACCACGGCCAGGGTAAAGCCCAGCTTGGCCGCTTCGCGCAGGCGTTCCTGGCCCCGCGGCGCGGGGCGGATTTCGCCGGCCAGTCCCACTTCGCCAAACACCACGAGCCCCCGCGGCAGGGGCTTGTTGCGCATTGACGAGTTAATCGCCAGCAATACGGCCAGGTCGGCCGCCGGTTCCGTGATTTTGACGCCGCCGACGGCGTTGATGAAGACGTCCTGGTCGAAGGCGGCGATGCCCGCATGGCGATGCGCCACGGCCAGCAGCATGGCCAGGCGGTTCTGCTCCAGGCCGACGGACAGCCGGCGCGCATTCGGCAAGTGACTCGTATCGACGAGGGCCTGGATTTCCACCAGCAGGGGGCGCGTGCCTTCCTGCGTCACCATCACGCACGAGCCAGGCACCTGGTTGTCGTGCTGCGACAGGAACAGCGCGGACGGGTTCGACACCCCTTTCAAGCCCTTTTCCGTCATGGCGAACACCCCCAGCTCATTGACGGCGCCGAAACGGTTCTTGATGGCGCGCACGAGGCGGAAACTGGAATGGGCGTCGCCCTCGAAATACAGCACCGTGTCGACGATATGCTCGAGCACGCGCGGGCCGGCCAGCGCCCCCTCTTTCGTCACGTGGCCGACCAGAATGATCGTCACGCCCGTCTGCTTGGCCGCCCGCGTCAGCTGCGCCGCGCATTCGCGCACTTGCGCCACGGAACCGGGCGCCGAGCTGAGGGCGTCCGAATACACGGTCTGGATCGAGTCGATGACCACCACTTCCGGCTTCAGGTCGTTCAAGGTCGAAAGAATCTTTTCCAGCTGGATCTCCGCCTGCAATTTGAGTTCCTTGGCGTCGATGACGAGGCGCTTGGCGCGCAGGGCGATCTGCGCGCCCGATTCTTCGCCGCTGACGTACAGCACGCGCTTGTGGTGCGACATGTTCGCCAGCGCCTGCAGCAGCAGGGTCGACTTGCCGATGCCGGGGTCGCCGCCGATCAGCACGACGCCGCCCGCCACCATGCCGCCACCGAGCACGCGGTCGAATTCCTCGATGCCCGTGCCGAAGCGGGGCACGTCGATGGCGTCGATATCGTCGAGCGACAACACGGGCGCCGTCTGCGCCAGCGACATGTGCTGCGGATTCGAATAGCGGTTGTTGCCGCCCGTCTCGGGCAGGGTTTCCACCATGGTATTCCACTGGTTGCACGAGGTGCATTGCCCCATCCATTTGTTGCTGATGGCGCCGCAATCGCTGCAGGTGTAGATGGTCTTGACTTTTGCCATGGTGTACTTTGCCCGGGTAAAATGAAATAACTGGTTATATATACAGTATATACAAACCGCGCTTCCGCGTCACCTACGCTTCGATCACCGGTACGCGCGGCGCCAGTGCGCACATCAGCTCGTAGCCGATGGTGCCGGCGGCCAGCGCCACCTCGTCGATCGGCATGCCCTGCCCCCACAAGGTGACGCTGCTGCCGACCTTGGCGCCCGGCACGTGGGTCAGGTCGACCATCAGCATGTCCATCGACACCCGGCCGATCAGCCCCGTGCGCACGCCGTCGACCAGCACGGGCGTGCCTTCGGGGGCGTGGCGCGGGTAGCCGTCCGCGTAGCCGCAGGCCACCACGCCCACCTTGACGTTGCCGGCCGCTTGGTAGCGGCTGCCGTAGCCGACCACGTCGCCGGCGGCGATGTCCTGGATGCCGATAATGCTGCTGCGCAAGGTCATCGTGGGCAGCAAGCCGAACGCCTGCGCGGACGTACCGCCCGGGGCGCCGCTGGGTGTGCCGCCATACAGCATGATGCCGGGGCGCACCCAGTCGCTGTCGAGATGGTGCATCAGCACGCCGGCCGAATTGCACAGGCTGCGCGGCAGCGGCGTACCGATGCTGGAGGCGCCCGCTTCAAAACGCAGCATCTGCTGTTCCAACGGCAAGCGCGTGGGACCCGCCTCGTCCGCATTGGCGAAATGCGTCATCAGGGTGATCGTGCCGATATGCGGCATGGCGCGCAGGCGCGCATACGCACCCGCCACGGCAGCCGGCGTGAAACCCAGGCGGTTCATGCCCGTATTCATTTTAAGGTGCACGTCGATGGCGTGCGGCAGGCGGGCCGCTTCCAGCATGGCGATCTGTTCTTCGCAATGCACGCTGCCGTTCAGATTGTGCTGCGCCATGACCGGCAAATCGCTGGCGTCGAAAAACCCTTCCAGCAGCAGGATGGGTTTGGTCCAGCCCAGTTCGCGCAAACGCACGGCGTAATCGACCTCGACCAGCGCCAGGCCATCGGCGTCGGCAAAGCCCCGCATGGCCCGTTCCAGGCCGTGGCCATAGGCATTCGCCTTGACGACGGCCCACACTTTGGCGCCGCGGGCGCCGGCACGGGCGCGCGCCAGATTGTGTTGCATGGCATCGAGATGGATGGTGGCGAAGAGGGGCCTGGGCATATGCGTCGTTCACGGCAGGTGGGAAAGCCGTATTTTACCGGATGGGCCGCAAGCGGGAGCCGCAAGCAGGTCCGCAGCGCGCCCGAGACCGGCGCCCAGGACACCATGTATAAAATGCTCACATATATGTGTATTTTTCTACGGCAGAAAAATTAAGCTTCGCTTAGGCAAGACTATGCAAAGCAGCCCCTGCCAAACTTGGGGTTTGCCGTTTTTTCGTGGTATAAAGCAAGCCAGATATGATTTCAGGCAATCCAGAATGAATCGTGGTTTTTATACCATCATGGCGGCGCAGTTCTTTTCCTCGCTGGCAGATAACGCCCTCTTTTTTGTCGCCGTCGATTTATTGGTGTCCATGAAATCCCCGGCGTGGATCACGCCGCTGCTCAAATTGTCGTTCGTGCTGTTTTACGTGCTGTTGGCCGCTTTTGTCGGCGCCTTCGCGGATGCTCTGCCGAAAGGTAAGGTCATGTTCATCGCCAACATGGTCAAGATCTTCGGCTGCGCCCTCGTCTTCTTCCACGTGCACCCGCTGCTGGCCTACGCCGTCGTCGGTTTCGGCGCGGCCGTGTACTCGCCCGCCAAGTACGGCATCCTGACGGAACTGCTGCCGCCGGAAAAGCTCGTGGCGGCGAATGGCTGGATCGAAGGCTTGACCGTCACTTCCATCATCCTCGGCACCGTCATGGGCGGCGCGCTCGTCAGCGGCCACGTGTCCGACATGCTGCTGTCGATCGACATTCCGCTGGTCGACACGGGCATCACCAGCAAGACGGAAGCGGCCTTGTGCGTCGTGGTGGGCATCTATGCGCTGGCGACCCTGGCCAACCTGAAGATTCCCGACACGGGCTGCGTGTATCCGCACCAGGAACGCAATCCTATCAAACTGATTACCGATTTTGCCAATTGCTATTCCATCCTGTGGAAAGACAAGCTGGGCCAGATCACCCTGGCCGTGACGACCCTGTTCTGGGGCGCCGGCGCCACCTTGCAGCTGATCGTGCTGGAATGGGCCAAGCAGTCGCTGAACATGCCGTTCGATAAGGCGACCAGCCTGGTCGGCGTGGTCGCCATCGGCGTGGCCGCCGGCGCCGTGCTGTCGGCACGCTTCATTCCGCTGCGCAAATCGCTGACCGTCATTCCGCTCGGTATCGCCATGGGCGTGATCGTCATGATGATGACGCAAGTACATTCCGTATGGATCGCCTACCCGCTGCTGATCCTGATCGGCGCCCTGTCCGGCTTCTTTGTCGTTCCCATGAATGCCCTGCTGCAACACCGCGGCCACGTGCTGATGAGTGCAGGCCATTCCATCGCCGTGCAGAACTTCAACGAGAACCTGTCGATTCTCACCATGCTGGCCGTGTATTCGATCATGATCCGTCTGCACCTGCCGCTCAACATCATCATCACCCTGTTCGGCCTGTTCGTTGCCGGCACCATGTACGCCATCATGCGCAAGCACAAGCTGAACCAGGCTGAGCATGACAACTTGTCATTGATTGGCGAGCAGAAGCATTAACTTCCGGGGTCAGACCCGCCGGGTCTGACCCCAACATTACGCAGGTAGCGCACCTGTCAGCCGCCGCGCGGCAGCCTGCTGCGTCCAGTCATGCGGCACGACAAAACCGCGCGTGCGCTCCACTTCCCAGCCTTCGATAGTATCCACGGTGGCGACCATCACCGGTTGCGCCAGATCAAACAACTGCGTGCGCAGGGCCTCCACGTCGAGCACTTCCACGTCGCGGCCCTTGAACGGCGCCAGCCATTGCAGGCGCGGCAGCACAACGTATCGCTGCTCGGGCAGTTGGGCCGGCGTACACCAGAAACCGTGACCGTGTTCGGGGGAAATACCGTCCATGGCGGGCGTCACGCCTGCCGGATAAAACAGCCAGCCCTTGACCAGCGCCTGCGCCGCGCGCACGGGGTGCGCCAGCAGGGTTTGCGCGGCCGGGTGGCGGGACAAGGCCAGTTGTTTGTCGAGAATCTTGCGCATCTTCAAGCCCAGGGTGTCGGCCAGGTTCGGGCCGATCAAATGGTTGAAGTCGCCGGGATCGGGCGCCCCTTCGAGCAGGTAGAACTTGGTGGCAAATTCCCAGTGCAGCAATTCACTCTCGTCACGCAGCAGAAAATCAAACTCGCCCACCGTGTCGTTGCGGTTGACCTGCACTTGCAAGCCATGCGCGGCCAGCAAGCCATGTTGCTCAAAATAAAAGGCCAGCAGCTTTTCAGCGTACAGGCCCAGGCGGGAATAGAATCGGGGCCCCAGCGCCGCATCGAGCGGTGACGGGTCATCCTGCAGCGCCCCCAGCCACGCCGCCACGGCAGGCGTGACGGGAGGCAAGCTGGCGATGCGCCCGCCCCAGTGGGGGCTGGCAGGATCGAGCAAGTCGGGCGAGTCGAGCAGCCAGGCCAGCGCCCGCACGCGGGGGTGCGTCAGATGGCCCCAGCGGCGTTCGAAGCGGGCTTGGAAGGTAGAGACGGCCGTATCAACCACCGTGCGTGCTTTTCGCCAGGCACAGGTCGGCCCAGGCACGCGCCTTGGCCTTGCCCGTCCCGTCCTGCAACAGTTGCTCTGGGTGGAAGGTGGCCACGACGGACGCACTGCCTAGCTGGCGCACCTTGCCCCGTACGGGTTTTTCGCCGGGATTGATGCCGGCGGCGGCCATCGAACCGAGGGTGACGATGGTGCGCGGCTGCAGCAGGGCCAGTTCGCGGTCAAAATACGGACGGCAGGCGGCCGACTCGGCCTCGGTGGGCAAGCGTTCCTGGCCCGTCTCGTCGAGCGGACGGCATTTCAGCAAGTGGGTAATATACACATCGCTGCCCGCATCGACGTCGATGGCTTTCAGCATATTGTCGAGCAATTTGCCCTGCTCGCCCGGCAAGGCGCGCCCTTCGCGCTCTTCCAGGCGCGAAGGGCTGCTGGCCAGCATCAGCCACGCGCCCTGGCGGTCGCCACGGCCCATGACGACGCCCTTGCGCGTCTTGCACAAGTCGCAGCGCGCGCACTTGGCGACGGCCGACGTCAAGCCTTCCCAGTCGAGGGCGGCGATGTCACTATCGCTCAGCTGTCTGGCGGGCGGCGGTGGCGGCGCATCGTCGAACCAGGCCGTGTCGTCAGGCGCGGCGGCAGGCACTGGCGTAGCGGCAACGACGACGGGCGCCTCGGCCTCCACGACTGCCACCTCGGCCAGCACTTCGACCACAGGTGCAGCCATCTCAGCCACGGGTTCCGCCACGGCCACTTCCGCCTCCACTGCGGTCTCAGCGACGACGTCGACAGCCTCGGGTGCGGCGCCCTGGCGCAAGCGCCACAAGGGGCCGACGCCCATTTCATCGAGAAAAACGGCGCTGCGGCTCATAAGGTATAACGCATCACGATGGCGTCCTCACGTTGCGAGTTGCTGGCCGGATAGTATCCCTTGCGCCGGCCTATCTGTTCAAATCCAAAACGCTGGTAAATATCGAGCGCGCGGACATTCGACGGACGCACTTCCAGCAGCATCGATTCCATGCCCAGCTGGCGCGCGCAGGCGCAGGACTGGTTCAGCAGGAAACGGCCCAGCCCCTGGCCCTGGATGGCGCTCTCGACGGCAACGTTGAGCAAGTGCGCCTCGTCGACGACCAGCATCAGCAAGAAATAACCAAGCAAGGTGCCGTCCACGTCGCGCAGCACCCAGGCCGGATAGCCGCTCTTGAGGGAATCGACAAAGTTGCCGTGCGTCCAGGGATGCGGGTAGACGCGCTGTTCCAGCGCCAGCACCTCAATCAAGTCCGCTTCCTGCATCGGCTGATAGTCGAGGCGCAGCAAGTCCCAGCCTGCCGCGCTGTCCTTGCCCGTCTCCATCATTGTGCCGACTCCGCAGCGGCCTTGGCCTGTTGCATGTCGAGGCGTTCGGCACTGGTATAAGCGATCTTGTTGCGCAAATACAAAGGCTGCGCCTCGGCCGCCGTCACGACATGACCGGCCGCAAAGGCGAGGCGCGCCAGCTGCGCCACTTGCACGGCGTGCGGCATGATGGCGGCATCGGCCGTGGCGGCGCATGGCAGCGCGGCCAGCGCTTCGGCATAGGCAGCAAAGCCGTTGCCGCAACCAACCACGTCGCCTTGCGGCGCCACGCCGGCCGGCGCGCTCAGCGCCGGCGGCAGGACGGCTTGCAAGCCATTTTGATAGCCATATTGCGCCCAGTACACTTCGCCCATGCGGGCGTCGAGCACGGTCACGATGCGCTGCGCGCCATGCTGCTGGTGGCAAGCGAGGGCCATGGCGTCGAGCGTGACGACGGGCACGACAGGCAGCTTGGCGCCATAGGCCAGGCCTTGGGCGATGCCGCAGGCCGTGCGCACGCCCGTAAACGAGCCGGGGCCGGAGCCGTAGGCGATGGCGTCGACGTCGGCCAGGGTCACGCCCGCTTCGGCCAGCAATTCCTGCACCATGGGCAGAATAGACTGGGAATGGGTGCGCACGCCCGACGAGGCGCGGGACAGGACGACATCGCCGCGCAACAAGGCGCAGGACGCGAGTTCGGACGATGTTTCAATGGCAAGCAAGGTGGGAAGTAAGGTAGACATAGCGTATTTTACCTTGCCAAGCCCGGGAGCGACATGCCGTGCAGGTCAACAACAGCCCACTTGCACAGCCCGCGCCCGAGGACGGCTATAATAAAAGGCTAAGCTGATTGCTTGACCGGCGTCATTGCGCCATGCCAGGCAATCCATACGCGACACTATCACCCCACTCTTGCCCTGGTCCGCTCCGTGAATCCACTTCTTGCTAAACTGCAACCATATCCCTTTGAAAAGCTGCGCCAGCTGTTTGCCGGCGTGACGGTCAATCCCGAGTATGCGCCCATCAGCCTGGGCATGGGCGAACCCAAGCACCCGACACCGGCCTTCATCGAGCAGGCCTTGGTCGACAATATCCATGGCCTGGCCAGCTATCCGACCACCATCGGCTCGGAAGCCTTGCGCGGTGCGATTGCCGGCTGGCTGGAACGCCGCTACGGCATCCCCAAGCTCAATCCTGCCACGCAAATCCTGCCCGTGAACGGTTCGCGCGAAGCGCTGTTTGCGCTGGCGCAAACGGTGATCGATCCATCGGCCGGTTCGCTCGTGATCAGCCCGAATCCGTTCTACCAGATCTATGAAGGCGCCGCCTACCTGGCCGGCGCCGAACCGTATTTCGTCAATTCCGACCCGGCGCGCAATTTCGGCTGCGACTACGACAGCGTACCGGCCAGCGTGTGGGAAAAGGTCAAGCTGCTGTTCCTGTGTTCGCCGGGCAATCCGACGGGCGCCGTGCTCACCCTGACGGACTGGGAACACCTGTTCGCCCTGTCCGAGCGCTACGACTTCGTCATCGCCGCCGACGAATGCTATTCCGAGATCTACCACGGCGACACGCCTCCGCTGGGCGCGCTGCAGGCGGCGCACATGCTGGGCCTGTCCACCATCGAGCGCCCGTATGCGCGCCTGGTGGTGTTTTCCAGCCTGTCGAAGCGCTCGAACGTGCCGGGCATGCGTTCGGGCTTCGTTGCCGGCGACGCCGAAGTACTGAAAAAATTCCTGCTCTACCGAACCTACCACGGCGGCGCCATGAGCCCCGCCGTGCAGGCGGCCTCCGTCGCGGCCTGGAACGACGAAACCCATGTCGAGGAAAATCGCGCCAAGTACCGCGCCAAGTTCGACGCCATCACGCCGCTGCTGCAATCGGTGATGGACGTGCAATTGCCGGACGCCGGCTTCTACCTGTGGGCCGACGTCAGCCGCACGGGCCTGTCCGACACCGAATTCGCGCAACGCCTGTACGCCGAATATAATGTCACGGTATTGCCTGGCAGCTACCTGGCGCGCGACGCGCACGGCATCAATCCGGGCCGCAACCGCATCCGCATGGCCCTGGTGGCCGAAACGGCCGAAGGGCTGGAAGCGGCGTTGCGCATAGTAAAATTCTGCCAGCAGCTTTCCGCATCCGCATCAACCAACTAAATGAACAAGACATCATCATGAGCCAACAACTGCAAACCATCATCGACCAGGCCTGGGAAAACCGCGCCGAGATCAATCCGCGCAACGGCACGGCCGAACTGCGCGACGCCGTCTCCCACGTCATCAATGGCCTGGACAACGGCAGCATCCGCGTGGCGGAAAAAACCTCGGGCGACTGGGTCGTCAACCAGTGGGTCAAGAAAGCCGTGCTGCTGTCGTTCCGCCTGGAAGACAACGTCGTCCTGCCGTCCGACGGCACGATGCAGTTCTACGACAAGGTGCCGACCAAGTTCGCCAACTACACGGCCGAAGACTTCGCCAAGGGCGGTTTCCGCGTGGTGCCGCCAGCCGTTGCCCGCCGCGGCAGCTTCATCGCCAAGAACGTCGTGCTGATGCCGTCCTACGTCAACATCGGCGCCTACGTCGATGAAGGCGCCATGGTCGACACCTGGGCCACCGTCGGTTCCTGCGCGCAGATCGGCAAGAACGTCCACCTGTCCGGCGGCGTCGGCATCGGCGGCGTGCTGGAGCCGATGCAAGCGAACCCGACCATCATCGAAGACAACTGCTTCATCGGCGCCCGTTCGGAAATCGTCGAAGGCGTGATCGTCGAAGAAAATTCCGTCATCTCGATGGGCGTGTACATCGGCCAGTCGACCAAGATCTACGACCGCGCCACGGGCGAAGTGACCTACGGCCGCGTGCCGGCCGGTTCCGTCGTGGTCTCGGGCAACCTGCCTTCGGAAGATGGCAAGTACTCGCTGTACTGCGCCGTGATCGTCAAGCGCGTGGATGCAAAAACCCGCGCCAAGACCGGCATCAACGAACTCCTGCGCGGCATCTGATGACACCTCTGTAAACCTGCTGCGCGTCGCGGGGCGCGACCGGCGATGCTCACCGTACGCATGTACGGTTGCGCTTCTCGGCCACGCCGCGCATCCGCTCGCTACGGTTTGCAGAGGCGTCGAGACGCACGTAAAAAATCATGTCCTGCCATCCGGCGGGACATTTTCATTTCCGACTAGCAACTTCAATCGTCCCGCTGTCCTCTCCCATCCTGTCCTATACTGGATGGCATGAATACTCCTCCCGTATTGATCGTCGGCGCCGGTCCTACCGGCCTCATGCTTGCCTTGCGCCTCGCGCGCCATGGCGTCGATTGCCGCATCATCGATAAAAACAGCGGCCCCGGGCAGGCGTCGCGGGCCATGGCCGTGCATGCGCGCACCCTGGAGTTTTACCAGCAGCTGGGCTTTGCCGACGAACTGGTCAGCGTGGGCATCAAGATCAATGCCATGCACATCCATGAAGGGGGCGAGGAGCTGGTCAAGCTGGCGCTGGGCGAGATCGGCGAAGGCCTGAGCCCCTATCCTTTCGTGCTGAGCCTGCCCCAGGACGAGCATGAACGCTTTCTGATCAGCAAGCTGGCGGCGGCCGGCGTGCACGTGGAATGGAATGTCACGCTGGACTTGTGGACGCAGGATGATAGCGAAGTGCAAGCCATCCTGCTCAACAATGGTGAGCGTCAATATTGCACGTTTGACTATATCTGCGGCTGCGACGGCGCCCGCAGCAAGGTACGCGAGATCGCCGGCTTCGAATTTTCCGGCGGCACCTACGACCACCTGTACTACGTGGCTGATGCGCAAGTGGCCGGCAACAACACGGATTTGCATGCCCACCTGGGCGCGAACTCTTTTGCGCTGATGTTGCCCGTGCGCACCAGCGGCATGCAGCGCCTGATCGGCATCCTGTCCGACCGTCCCGACGGCGCGCCCGCGCCCGTCTTCGACGACGTGCGCGGCGACGTGGAAACCCTGCTGGGCATCCACGTCGAACACGTAAACTGGTTTTCCACCTATAAAGTCCATCACCGCGTGGCGGGCCAGTTCCGTGCGCGCCGCTGCTTCATTTTGGGCGACGCGGCCCACTTGCACAGCCCCGTGGGCGGCCAGGGCATGAACACGGGCCTGGGCGACGCCGTCAACCTGGCCTGGAAACTGGCGCAAAAGCTGCATGGCCAGAGCAACGATGCCCTGCTCGACACCTATGAAAGCGAGCGCATCGTGTTTGCCCGCAAGCTCGTCGCCACCACCGACCGCGCCTTCCAGGCCATCGTCGCGCAGGGCATCGCCGGGCAATTCCTGCGGCGCTGGCTGGTGCCGCACGCGCTGCCCTTCCTGTCCGGCTTCGCGCGGGCGCGCCGCTTGCTGTTCAAGACCGTGTCGCAAATCGAGATCAGCTATGAAGACAGCGCCCTCTCCGCCGGCCATGCGGAATACCTGCGCGGCGGCGACCGCCTGCCCTGGTTCTCGGACGGCACGCAAGACAATTTTATCGCCCTGCGCAGCATGGATTGGCAATTGCACATCTATGGCGAGCCGGCGCCGGAACTGCTCGACGAGGCGCGCGTGCTGAAACTGCCCGTGCATTGCTATACCTATAACGTGGCCGCCAAGCTGGCCGGCCTGGGCCGCGACGCGGCCTACCTCGTGCGCCCCGACGGCCACATCGCGCTGGCCCTGCACCTGCAGGAAAGCGGCGCCCTGCGCGCCCTGGCCTTGCGGCTGGGCCTGCATTTCGGTTCTTCGGAATGTGGGAAGACGACGCCCCGGCCTGTGTAAGAGACAACGCCGCAGGTTTGTGCTGCATCAAGGCAGATAGAGTTAATCTCCTTGCTTTGTTTGCTTTGTTTGACTTGCTATCCTATGCTGAGACATGCCTTTTAAGGATACGGCCATGTCGAACACACATCGCAACCACTCAACAAATGACCAGCCAGCCTGCGAAGCCGAAGATGCTGAATCGGCATCCCCGCTGGCTGAGCAGCTGGCCGCCACACTGGCTGCCAGCGCCACAGGCTTGCGCTTCAACATTGCGCAAGACACCTTCCAGGAAGCCTATGCATCGCTGCTGGATGCCGTGCCGCGCGACGACCGGCCCGCGCTGCTGGCGCAAATGCGGCACGATCTCGATATCGTGGCAGAGCGGGAGCTGAGCATGGCTTCCGGCAACGATACGCAGACAGGCCACGTCAGCACCCGGCAATTCATGCGCGGCCTGGAAGAACAGGAACGGCATCAGCGTGAAAAAGACGTGGCCTCGCACAGCTTGCTGTCCGGCCCCGAATTGCGCGCCCGGCTGGCAGTCACGCCGCAGGCACTCAGTGCGGCACTGAAAGCCAGACGCCTGTTCGCCTTGCGCGGCGCCTCCGGCGAATATGTTTACCCGGCATTTTTCGCCGATCCCCGCCACGACCGGCACACGCTGGAAAAAATCAGCAAAATTCTCGGTGACTTGCCCGGCGCCGCAAAATGGGACTTTTTTACCGCCCCGCGCCTGTCGCTGGGCGGCAAGTCGCCGCTGCAAGCCTTGGCAAAAGGAAAACTCGACGCCGTGATGGCGGCCGCCCGCGCCTACGCCGACGAATAGCGGCGCCCCCCGTGGCAACCTTGCGCCTGCCCCGCTTGCCGCAACTGCCCGCATCGCTGCAAACGGTGCGCTGCGATCCTGCCACCTTGTACCGGGTTTCCGGCCATGCCACGGGTGAACCATACTTCGGCAGGGCGAATACCTACCGCTTCGACGATCCCCACCCACAAGCGGCGGCCCGCTTCGGCACCTGCTACCTGGGCATGTCGCTGGCCGTGGCGCTGGCTGAAACCCTGATGCACGACCGCAAGCCCATCCGCAACCACTTCATCATCGGCCTGGCCGTGATACAGGCGCGCTTTGTCATACGGTTCACGGGAGAAGCACTCGTCCTGGCCGACTTGACGGGTGCCGCCCTTCGGAAGCTGGGCGGCCACGCGGGACTCGGCGGCACAGCGTCGTATCAAACGACCAAAGCCTGGTCGGCCGCCATCCATGCGCATCCGGATGAGGTCGATGGCATGCTCTACATGTCGCGCCACAAGAATGATGAAACGGCAGTGGTACTGTTCCACCGGGCCACGCCCAAGCTGGCGATGGCGTCCGCCACGCCGCTATCCGCGCACCGCGACTTCGGCCAGGTGGCGACGCAACTGGGCATCCGCAGCGCGTGGTCCTGAACCTGCCCGTAACATGCAACCGTGTTGCACTGCCGCATCGACTGCGCATCGACTGTATAATGGCGGCTACCATCGCATTTTGACTTGGCGCAAGCGCCGCGATCAAGCGAACCGCATTCATTCCCCTTAGCCCTACCCATGACGACCATTACACTCTACGGTATCCCCAACTGCGATACCGTCAAAAAGGCCCGCACCTGGCTGGCCGCGCAGCAACTCGATTTCACCTTCCACGACTTCAAGAAGCAGGGCCTGGAACGCGCCACAGTGGAAGCGTGGCTCGGGCAATTGCCGTGGGATGTGCTGGTCAACAAGAAAGGCACGACCTGGCGCGCCCTGTCCGACGAGCGCAAAGCGTCGATCACGGACGCGGCCAGCGCATTGGACCTGATGCTGGAAAACCCGTCCATCATCAAGCGCCCCGTGCTGGACAAGGATGGCCAGTTCAGCGTGGCGTTTTCCGATGCCCAGTACAAGAGCATTTTTTCAGTTTAAACCCGACACCTGCAAAGCTGGGGTCGTACGGGGACGCCGAGTCCCAAGGGTACGCTCCCGCTCCACACCATGACCACCTCCAAAACCCTCGCCCTGACCGAAAAACTGATCGCCCTGTCCTCGGTCACGCCCGACGACAAGGGCTGCCAGCAGCACCTGATCGACCTCCTCACGCCGCTGGGCTTCGTCTGCGAAACGATCCAGTCGAACGACGTCACCAATCTGTGGGCGCGCCGTGGCACGACGTCCCCCGTGTTCGTCTTTGCCGGCCATACGGACGTGGTGCCGACCGGCCCCGTCGAGCAATGGCGCTCGGAACCGTTCATTCCCACGCACCGCGACGGCAAGCTGTACGGCCGTGGCGCGGCCGACATGAAGACCTCGATCGCCGCCATGGTGGTGGCTTGCGAGGAATTCATTGCCGCCACGCCCGAACACACGGGCTCGATCGCCTTTCTGATCACCAGCGACGAGGAAGGCCCGGCCACGGACGGCACCGTCATCGTCTGCGATAAACTGAAGGAACGGGGCGAGCAGATCGACTATTGCCTCGTGGGTGAGCCGACCTCGAGCGCGCAGCTGGGCGACATGATCAAGAACGGCCGCCGCGGTTCGCTGTCGGGCCGCTTGACCATCAAGGGCGTGCAAGGCCACATCGCCTATCCGCACCTGGCGAAAAACCCGATCCACGAAGCGGCGCAGGCGCTGGCCGACCTGGTCGAGGAAAAATGGGACGCGGGCAACGAGTATTACCTGCCGACCTCGTGGCAAATGTCCAACATCAACGCGGGCACGGGCGCCAATAACGTCATTCCAGGCGACATGGTGATCGACTTTAACTTCCGCTTTTCCACGGCCAGCACGGCGGAAAACTTGCAGGAAAGGGTCCACGCCATCCTCGACAAGCATGATTTGCAATACGATTTGCAGTGGACCCTGAGCGGCCTGCCCTTCCTCACGCCGCGCGGCACCTTGAGCGATGCGCTGTCGGCGGCCATCCTCGAAGAAACGGGCCTCACGACGGAGCTGTCGACCACGGGCGGCACCTCGGATGGCCGGTTTATCGCGCAAATCTGCCCCCAAGTGATAGAATTCGGGCCGCCCAATGCCAGTATTCACAAGATCGACGAGCACATCGAACTGCGCCACATCGATCCTCTGAAGAATATTTACCGGCGCACGCTGGAGCATTTGCTGCCCGTCTGAACCAGAATACCGAGGCCCGTCACGGCGGGCCAGAACACCGTCTTTTCGAGAATGCCATGACCCCGAACCCGTTTTCCACGCCACGCGACCTGCTGCGCTACGCCGTTACCCGTTTTAATACCGCCAAGCTGTTTTTCGGCCACGGCAGCGCCGAAGCGTTCGACGAAGCGGCTTATCTGATCCTGCACACCTTGAAGTTGCCGCTCGACAAGCTCGAACCGTTTCTCGACGCCAAGCTGCTGCCGTCGGAAGTGGCCAGCGTGATGACGGTCATCGACCGCCGCAGCATCGACCGCGTGCCAGCCGCCTACATCACCAAGGAAGGCTGGCTGGGCACGTATAACTTCTACGTCGACGAGCGCGTGATCGTGCCCCGCTCCTTCATCGCCGAGCTGATCCCTGAATACTTCTCGCCGTGGGTGGCGGAACCGGAAGCCGTGGAAAACATCCTGGAACTGTGCACCGGTTCGGGCTGCCTGTCCATCATGATGGCCGACGCCTTCCCGAACGCCCAGGTCGACGCCGTGGACATTTCCGCCGACGCGCTGGCCGTGGCCAAGCGCAACGTCGACACGTACAAATTGCAAGACCGCGTGAACCTGATCGAATCGGACCTGTACACGAACGTGCCGGCCAAGAAATACGATTTGATCATCAGCAACCCGCCGTACGTGAATTCCGCGTCGATGGGCGCCCTGCCCCAGGAATACCTGGCCGAACCGCAAATCGCCCTCGACGGCGGCAGCGACGGCATGGACCTGGTGCGCAAGATCATCGCCGGCGCAGCCGAGCGCCTGACGGACGACGGCATCCTGATGATTGAAATCGGCAACGAGCGCGCCTACGCGGAAGCGGCCTTCGGCGAGCTGGGCCTGACCTGGCTGACGACGAGCGCCGGCGACGACATGGTATTCCTGCTGACGGCCGAGCAGCTCAAGCTGGTTTGATCGACTTGGCAGGTCGGATTAGCGTAGCGTAATCCGACATGCCTGTGCGGCACCCGTCGGATTACGCCCTTCGGGCTAATCCGACCTACACGATGTTTTTACGGCGAGGGGTAAAGCCCAGCCTTTACAAAGAAAAAAATGATACGTTTCCTACAAGTAAGCCTGATGCGCGGCATCAAACCGTTGCTCGAACAAGTCGATGTCACCCTCAATCCGGGCGACAAGATCGGCCTGATCGGCGCCAATGGCGCGGGCAAATCGAGCCTGTTCGCCATGATGCGCGGCGAATTGCACCCTGACCAGGGCGAGATCGATTTCCCGGCCAAATGGCGCGTGGCTTACGTGGCGCAGGAAACGCCGCCGCTGGACCGTGCCGCGCTCGATTACGCCATCGACGGCGACGTGACCTTGCGCAAGCTGGAAGCGGAACTGGCGCGCCTGGAATCGGAGCCGGCCACGTCGGAAAACGGCATCGCCATCGGCGAGATCTACAGCGCCATGGCCGATGCCGATGCATATACCGTGCAGTCGCGCGGCGAGCAATTGCTGCTGGGCCTGGGCTTTACCCTGGACCAGATGCAGCAGCCTGTCGCCAGTTTCTCCGGCGGCTGGCGCATGCGTCTGAACCTGGCGCAAGCGCTGATGTGCCCGTCCGACCTGCTGCTGCTCGATGAGCCGACCAACCACTTGGACCTGGACGCCATCATCTGGCTGGAAGACTGGCTCAAGCGCTACGCCGGCACCTTGCTGATCATTTCCCATGACCGCGACTTCCTCGATGAAGTGGTCAACGTCGTCGTGCATATCGACGAGCGCAAGCTGAAACGCTATTCGGGCAACTATTCGAGCTTCGAGCGCCAACGCGCAGCGCAGATGATCCTGGCCGCCGGCGCGCTGGAAAAGCAGCAGCGCAAGCGTGCCCATCTGGAATCGTTCGTGAACCGCTTCAAGGCGCAAGCCTCGAAAGCCCGCCAGGCGCAAAGCCGCATGAAGGCGCTGGCGAAGATGGAAGAACTGGCGCCGCTGCGCGCCGCCGCCGAATTCTCGTTCGAATTCCGCGAGCCTTTGAGCGCCCCGAACCCGCTGCTGGTGATGGAAGACGTCGATGCGGGCTACAAGATCGAAAACGAAGCGACGGGCGAGATCACGCACAAGACCATCGTCAACGGCATCAAGTTTTCGCTGCAGATCGGCCAGCGTATCGGCCTCCTGGGCCAGAACGGCGCCGGCAAATCGACGCTGATCAAGACCATCGCCGGCGAACTGATGCCATTGACGGGCGACGCCACCATGGGCAAGGGCCTCAACATCGGCTACTTCGCCCAGCACCAGGTGGAAATGCTGCGCCACGACGAATCGCCGCTGTGGCATCTGGCGAAGATCGCCCCGACCGTGCGCGAGCAGGAACTGCGCAACTTCCTGGGCGGCTTCAACTTCCCCGGCAACATGGTCACCGCGTCGATCGCGCCGTTCTCGGGCGGCGAAAAAGCCCGCCTGGCGCTGGCCCTGATCGTCTGGCAGCGTCCGAACCTGCTGCTGCTCGATGAACCGACCAACCATCTGGACCTGGAAACGCGCGAAGCGCTGACGGAAGCGCTGGCCCAGTTCGAAGGCACCTTGGTCGTCGTATCCCATGATCGCCATTTGCTGCGCGCCACCACGGACGAATTCATCATCGTCGCCGACGGCAAGCTGCAGCCGTTCGACGGCGACCTGGACGACTACAAGGATTGGCTGTTCAAGACCAAGCTGGGCAAGGGTACCGATGTGCTGCCGGCCGCCGGCAAGGCCAACAAGACCGACTTCCCGGTAACGTCGTCCGTCCCTGTGCCGGCAGCCGCCCCTGCCGCGCCCGTGCGCGACAAGCGCCAGGAAGCGGAAGAGCGCCAGAAGGCGGCCGCCCTGCGCAAGCCGATCGAAAACAAGATCAAGCGCCAGGAAGAGCAAATCGCCAAGCGCAACGCGCAAAAGGCGGAAACGGAAGAAAAGCTGGGCGAGCCGACCATCTACGACGCGGCCAACAAGGCCAAGCTGAAACAGTTGCTGGCCGACCAGACCTTCTTCACCAAGGACTTGGCGCAGCTGGAAGCGGAATGGCTGGACTTGCAGGATCAGCTGGAAAAACTCGGTTAATCAAGCAGCGACAAAAGACGACCTTCAGGTCGTCTTTTTTTTTAGGCCACCTGCATGGGACCGGGGCTGCGGATTGCCATCAGGCGGTCGATGTCGACGAGGATCAAGCGGCGTCCCGCCACCGTGGCCAGGCCCAGCAGGTAATCGGCCTCCGCCTCGCCAAGGCCGGGCACGGCGGCGATGTCGGCGGGCGCCAGGCTGACGATATCGGTGACGCCGTCGACCACCATGCCCATCACGCCATTACTCAGCTGCAGGATGATCACGTCGGTGGCCGGGTCTGGCGCGCCGTGGGCGCTGCCGAACGCGGCACGCATATCCACGATGGGGATGATCACGCCGCGCGAGACGGCCACGCTGTGCAGCACTTCCCCTTCCGAAGAAAAACGGTCGAGCTCCTTGATGGCACGCAATTCCCGCACGCAGCGGTAATCGAGGCCGTATTCCAGGCCGCCCAGCCGAAAGCTCAAGTACTGCGTCAGGGATTGCGCGGTGCCGCGTTCCGCCGTCGCTGCGGCGCCAGGCGTGGTCGTGGGCTGCATGGTGTTCCTTTCATCCGGTAAGCGCTGCCAGGATGCGCAGTGGCGCAACGTTGGCCCATGCTAACCAGCATCCCCGCCTCCAGCGTTGAGAAACATCAACTTTCCCGGAAGACATCATCGACTGGCCGCCCGCCCTTGCGCCGGCGCAGCCATCTTCCCTTACAATACCCACATCACTCCCTACAGGCAGGCCATGCAACACCTCGTCAACCCCGCTGAAGTTGAATTTTCCGCCATCCGCGCCCAGGGCCCGGGCGGGCAGAACGTCAACAAGGTGTCCAGCGCCATCCATCTGCGCTTCCCCATCGCCGCCTCGTCGCTGCCGGAAGCGTACAAGGAGCGTCTGCTGGCCCTGCGCGACAGCCGCATCAGCAAGGATGGCGTACTGGTGCTCAAGGCGCAGCAGTCGCGCAGCCAGGAGCAGAACAAGGAAGAAGCCTTGCGCCGGCTGCAGGAAATCATCGACAGCGTCACGTTCCTGCCCGCCGTACGGCGCGCCACCAAGCCCACGCGCAGTTCGCAGCGGCGCCGCCTCGACAGCAAGAGCACGCACAGCGTCCTCAAGCAGTCGCGCGGCAAGGTCACGGATTAAACGCTAGGGCGGCGGCGCATACGTCCAGTCCAGGCTGCCCGTGCTGTTCGCAAACACGGCTTGCGTGGCCGGCGTGGCGCTGCGCAGCAAGGCCTTGATCTCTTTCGGCGGCCGGTCGTAGACCTTGGCCGGCCCGGGCGGCACGACCAGGGCGCGCACCGTCGTCTCGCCATCGACCAGGCCCAGGCTGCAGCGCGACTGGCCAGCCGTCGCCTGCCGCTCCTGGCGCAGCTGCGCCACCAAGGACAGCATTTGCGCCTGCAGAATTTCCGACTGCTTGACTTCCACGCGCAGCCGCGCCACTTCCTTCAGGACGGGAGCGATGCGCGCGGCCAGCTTGTCGTATTGCAGCTGTTGCGCCGGCTGCAGCTGCAATTCGCCGCGCCGCAGCTGGCCCGCCAGGGTCAGGTAGTTGCGCACTTCCGGCAACTGCGCGATGGCATCGATTTCCTGCTGGCGCTTGTGCTGCACCTGCTGGTACTGCGCGGCCTTGGCCAGACTCTCGGCGATCTGTTGCTCCAGGGCGCTCAAATCGGGCACGAGGGGAAATAGCAGCATTTCCACCTGCTTGCGCGGGCCGGCGCTGCCGATGCGGATGGTGCGCGCCGCCACGGCGCAGCCTTCGGCCAGTTCGATGACGACCTCGTCGGCGATGATCTCGCAATTGCTGGCGCTGTCGATCACCACGCGCGTGCCGGCGATGACACAGCTTTCGGCGCGCTTCACATGCACTTCGCCGCTGAGCGCCTGCAGCACGGAACCGGAAGCGACGCCCTCGACGCGCACATCGCCGTGTTCATTGAACGCCGTGCCGCCCACCAGGTTGCGCTGCAACAAGATCAGTCCGCCATGCGAGTGCAAATGGCCATACACGTCGCCATGGATGGTGATATCGCTGCCGTCGAGCTGACGCTGCTCCTGCACGTCGCCATACTCCTCGTAGGCGGCGCGCAGCTTCAGATTGCCCGTGGTGCGGCTGCTGACGCCTTCGCGGCTGACGATCTTGTTCTCGATGGAGATCTTGCCGCCCTCATCGACATTCACGTAACCAGCCTGGGTGGCCACGACGAAATCGCCATCGCTGAAATGTTCGACCGCCGTGCCCGGCCCCGCCACTGTGGCCAGGTCCAGCGCCAGCGGCGCGGGCGGCGGCAGGGCCTTGCCGGCCAGGTCATAGCCGGGCAAGCCGGGCGCACCTGGCAGCAGACGCAGCAGGCGCGCGTGTTTTTTGACTTGCGGAAAGCGGTTCTTGAAGCTGAGCAAATCGAGGCGGCCATCGGAGCGTTCGCGCGGCGCATCGTCGCGGTGGATGCCTTGCGACACCTCGACCAGTTGGGCGTCGCGCCCCGGCTGCGGCGGCAGCACCCGCGCCACCGTGATGCGCTCGGCCTTGCCGCTGGCGAGAATGGCGCGCACGGCCACACTATCGATGCCGTAGTGCACACCCTTGCACCACAGGTCAGCCACCAGCTCGTCAAACTCGCGGCGCACAGGCACCTGGCCATCGGCGTCAGGAAGCAATGCTTCAAAGTAAAACTCGGCGCTGTCGCCGTGGATCTTGACCTGTTTATACAGGGCGCGGCGCTGGGGTGAAAATGGCGCCACGCGCACGGCGATGCGCAGCAAGGCGTCACCCTTGGGCGCGGCGCGGGGCGTGGGGGCATGAAACAGGGTCAGCAGGAACAAACCGTAATCGAGGCCAGCCAGCAACTGCCCCGACTGGAACAGCTGGTCGACGGCGGCGCGCAGCTGCGCCGGCGCCAGCGACAGGTCCAGGAACACGCCCCCGTCGCGCTGGAGCAGGCCGTACGGCAGGCCGCCTGCGGGGGCCGCATCAGGAACGGGTGTGTCGTCGTCGCTCACCACTTGCCTCCCCCTGCAACACATTCAGAGAATTGTCTCAGTGCACTAGAACAATATCACGGGGCGTGGCGGTATGCCGGATTAGCATAATCCTGGCGCAACAAACAGGGGAATGAAAAATGGAGATGGATGTTTCAGGTAAAGTCACGACATCTGGTAAGACCGTAGCGAGCGGAAGTGACTTGTGGCCTGCGATGCTCACTGTACTTTAGTACAGTGAGCATCGCAGGCCACAAGTCGCGACGCGCAGTAGGTATTGCCGGATGTCATCAACGACGCGGCGGATTCGAGTAAATATCCTGGCCCACTTCGTTGATCTGGCGGCGCAGGTCGCGGCGCTCGTCGGGCGTCATGCGGCCCGTGCGGCGTGAGGCGTCCGCGCCCTCGTTGGCGCGGCGCTGCTCTTCGGCGCGGGTGTCGAAACTGCGTGCGTCACGCTGTTCGCGCAGTCGCGTATCATTGCTATTGCTGCGCTGTACCTGTTCATACCGCTGGGCCTGCATTTGCTGCTGGTCGTCACGGCGTGGCGGCGGCTGGTTTTGCGCCAGCGCCAGGCTGGCGGCAAACACGGAACAAACGGCAAATGCGGACAGCACAGTCGTACGTGCGGCAATAGCTGCGCTGGGAGCGGCGTGAATTTTTTTAGTAAAGATATTCATTGAGTTCCTCTTCCGCGATGCCGTATAAACTAAAGCTGATTTCCACTGTGGCCCCAGTGTATGATGCTTTACACGGTGCAGTAAGAGTAATTGGGTAAAGTTTGTAACACTTTGTAATGGGTCGCCACAGCCCCTTGCCGACGCCGCGCGAGGCGTTACTATAGCAACTAATATAAGATAACACGACACCCTAAATGACCACAACCTCCACTACCGGCAGCAATACAACAACGCAATCGATCCATGGCCACCAGGCAAAAATCATGGTGGTCGATGACGATGTGCGCCTGCGCGACCTGCTGCGGCGCTACCTGACCGAACAGGGCTTCAATGTCTTCACGGCAGAGAGCGCGACGGCCATGAACAAGCTGTGGCTGCGCGAACGCTACGACTTGCTGGTGCTCGACCTGATGCTGCCCGGCGAAGACGGCCTGTCGATCTGCCGCCGCCTGCGCGGCGCGGGCGACCAGACGCCGATCATCATGCTGACGGCCAAGGGCGAGGACGTGGACCGCATCGTGGGCCTGGAAATGGGCGCCGACGACTACCTGCCGAAACCGTTCAATCCGCGCGAGCTGGTGGCCCGCATCGGCGCCGTGCTGCGCCGCAAGGGTCCCGATGAAATCCCGGGCGCGCCGTCGGAAACGCCGCAAACCTTCGAGTTCGGCGACTTCGTGCTGGACCTGGGCACGCGCACCTTGAAAAAGAACGGCGAAACGGTGCCGCTGACCACGGGCGAATTTTCCGTATTGAAAGTGTTTGCCCGCCATGCGCGCCAGCCGCTGTCGCGCGAAAAACTGATGGAACTGGCGCGCGGACGCGAATACGAAGTGTTCGACCGCAGCCTGGACGTGCAGATTTCGCGCCTGCGCAAACTGATCGAACCCGATCCGTCGAGCCCGCTCTTCATCCAGACCGTGTGGGGCCTCGGCTACGTCTTCATCCCGGACGGACAGCCGCGCTGATCGCTGGCGAGGCATGATGAAGCTTGTTCCCGATATCAGCCTGGCGCGGCTGAAAAGCGGCCTGTTCTGGCGCACCTTTTTGCTGCTCGGCACCTTGACCACGGTCAGCATGATCACCTGGATCGGCATGATTTCCGTCATCCAGCGCGAGCCGCAGGCGCAGCAGATTTCCGCCCAGATCATTTCCGTCGTCACCATCACGCATGCGGCACTGACGCACTCGGCGCCCGAGTTGCGCCGCGAGCTGCTGTTCGACCTCGTCAGCAACGAAGGCATCCGCATCTTCTCGCTGGAAGAGGACGACCGCATCGAGCCGCCGCCCGACAATTACCTGATGCCCGAGATCGAGGCGCTGGTGAAGGCCAAACTGGGCAAGGACACGCGCTTTTCCGCGCGCGTCAACGGCGTGGCCGGCTTCTGGGTCAGCTTCAAGATCGACGACGACGAATACTGGCTGATGCTGGACCGCGAGCGCCTGCGCGGCCTCACGGGCTTCCAGTGGCTGGGCTGGGCCAGCCTGGTGTCCCTGCTGTCGCTGCTGGGCGCGGCCATCATTTCCAGCCTGATCAATCTGCCGCTGTCGCGTCTGACGGCGGCCGCGCGCGACATCGCCAAGGGCAAGCAGCCGGCGCCGTTGCCGGAAAAAGGGCCGATCGAAATCATCGAGGCGAACCGCAGCTTCAACCAGATGGTCGATGATCTGAAACAAGTGGAATCGGACCGCGCCGTGATTCTGGCCGGCATTTCGCACGACTTGCGCACGCCGCTGGCGCGCATGCAGCTGGAAGTGGAAATGGCCAATCTGTCGGACGAGGCGCGCGAAGGCATCCAGTCCGATATCGGGCAGATGGACGCCATCATCGGCCAGTTCCTCGACTACGCCAAGCCGACGGAAGCGTCGAGCTTTACCGATGTCGACCTCAGCGGTTTGCTCAACGACATGACGCGCGAAGCGATGCGCCTGCCGGATGTGAAGCTCAACGCCACTATCGCCGATGGCGCGCATGCGATGGGCAACCCCACCGACTTGCGCCGCGTGCTGAACAACCTGATCGAGAATGCGCGCCGCTATGGCAAGACGCCGGGCAGCGACGTGACGGAAATCGACATCGCCTGCCAGGTGCGCACCAGCCACGGCGCGAAAAAGGTGATCATCGAGGTACAGGACCACGGCACGGGCGTGCCGGCGGAAAAGATCGAGCAGCTGATGAAGCCGTTCACCCGCCTCGACACGGCGCGCGGACAAGCCAACGGCGCTGGCCTGGGCCTGGCCATCGTCGACCGCGTGCTGCTGCGCCACGGCGCCGAATTACAGGTGCGCAACCGCGAAGGCGGCGGCCTGGCGTTTCAGATCAGCTTGCCGGCGGCATAAGCGGCGTAGGTCGGATTAGCGAGGCCTTGCCTCGCGTAATCCGACAACATTGTTGACCTGGGCCGCTGGTGGTGTCGGCTTACGCGCTTTGCGCTAAGCCGACCTACGCGGTCCGATGCAGGTTCCGGCACCAAGGCCGCCCGGCAGCCATCAAGCCGACGCCTGCTCCTGCGCCAGCAATTTACTCATCAACAATTCCGTCGCCCCATAGCCGTACAGGGAATCGCTTTCCATGCCCGGCGTGTCGAAGGGGATTGATTCCTCTCGGTTCAGCTTGGCAGGATCGGCGTCCGCATAGCTGGCGCGCCAGGCGCGCTGCAGGGATTCATTGCGGCGGATAAAAGCCGGCATGGGCCAGGCATCGCGCTCCCAGTGAGCACTGTCGCCCAGCAAGGGCCAGCGCTCGTTGAGCAGGGCCATGTCGCCCGTGCGCAGGCGGCGCACGGCCTGTTCCGGCCGCAAGCCTTCCAGCTCTTCCAGTGTGGGCAAGCTGTCGCGCTTCGGCCCGAACATATACGCCAGCATGATGCGCCCGGCAGGCGCCCTGCGCGCCACCACGCCGACGGCATAACCGCCGCCCGGCAGGGGCACGGCAAACCAGCTGCCTTCTCGGTATGGTAATGATTTCATTTCTGCAGACTCCCCCAAAATCGTGTTCGGGGCACAGTCTACGCGAAGCAAAGGTTAAATGGCGCATGGTACGCCACAACAACAAACCAATAGTTACAATATTTTCTCGTCATAGTGATACTGAGCAACAATTGGCCCCGCCTTGAACAGCGCTTCTTTCATGGCCGTATCGAGGCGCGCGTCGCGGCGGCGCATCCATTCGAGCAGCATGGCCGCTTCCTTGCGGCTCGTGTCGCCCGCATGCGCGAGCACGCGGCGCAGTTCGGGGTCCGTGCACGCCTCGAAGCGCTGGCTGTTCAAGTCCAGCGCCTGCAGCGCGGCGATGGCGGCGCCGATGGCGCGGTGCATGTCGAGCGCCGTGGCGGGCAAGCCGGATTCTTCCAGTGGGACGGTGGTCATGCGCATTCCTTTTCGCGTGGTGGTGACATCGGCTGCATTCTCCACCGCGCGGACGAAAAGCTCAAGCGTCCACGACACGATTTCACCCGTTCGGCCATAATCATGCCTCAGCAACAGCCTACACCTCGGCAGCGGGAGCCCCATGTTCAATTTCGATTTTTACAATCCGACGCAAATCCTCTTCGGCCAGGGCCAGATCGCCGCCATCGCCGGCCTGATCCCGCCCCAGGCGCGGGTCCTGATGACCTACGGCGGCGGCAGCATCAAGCAGAACGGCGTCTACGATGAAGTCAGGGCGGCGCTGGCCGGCCACACGGTGCTGGAATTTGCCGGCATCGAACCCAATCCCAGCTATGAAACCCTGATGCAGGCCGTGGCCATGGTGAAAAGCGAGCGCATCGATTTCCTGCTGGCCGTCGGCGGCGGCTCCGTGGTCGATGGCACCAAGTTCATCGCCGCCGCCGCCCTGCACGAGGGCGTAGCGTGGGACATCCTGGCCAAAGGCGGCAAGATCGTCGAAGCCGCCCTGCCCTTCGGCACCGTTTTGACGTTACCGGCCACGGGTTCCGAAATGAATGGCTCGGCCGTGATCACGCGCAAAGCCACCCAGGAAAAGCGCTCGTTCATGAGCCGCAAGGTGTATCCGAAATTCTCCGTGCTGGACCCGTCGAAAACGTTCACCTTGCCGCTGCGCCAGGTGGGCAACGGCGTCGTCGATGCGTTCGCGCATGTGATGGAACAGTATTTGACCTACCCCGTGAACGCGTCCGTGCAAGACCGCTTCGCGGAAGGGATTTTATTGACCCTGATCGAGGAAGGCCCGAAAGCCCTGTCGCACCCGGACGACTACGACGTGCGCGCCAACGTGATGTGGAGCGCCACCCTGGCCTTGAACGGCCTGATCGGCGTGGGCGTGCCGCAGGACTGGTCCACGCACGCCATCGGCCACGAATTGACGGCCCTGTACGAGCTCGACCATGCGCAGACCCTGGCCATCATCCTGCCCAGCATGCTGCGCGTGCGCAAGCAGGCCAAGCGCGCCAAGCTGCTGCAATACGCGGCCCGCGTGTGGGGCCTCGATGGCGGCGACGAAGAGGGCCGCATCGAGGCGGCCATCGCGCGCACGGAATTCTTCTTCCGCCACATGGGCGTCAAGACGCGCCTGGCCGACTACGGTCTGAACCATGCCAGTGTGGACGCCGTCGTGTCCGCCCTGGAAGCGCACGGCATGACGGCGCTGGGCGAACAGCGCGACATCACGCCGGATGTCAGCCGCAAGGTGCTGGAACTGAGTCTGTAGATTTCGTCGACACTGTTGTAAAACGGTCAGCCGGGTGGGACAGCTGGCCGTGCTTCATGCTAAGCTGTCAACCGCTAGGGGTCCTGGAGCAGTCATCCGGGTGAGAGATACCCTTCGTACCTGATCTGGATAATGCCAGCGAAGGAAAGCGCAAAGTACCTCCCTCCTTTGATAGCTCCTGCGTTGGCGCCAGCCGAACAAGCAGCCTGCCGTGCTCTTTCCCGAGACGGCTTGAACCACGAGCAATCTATGTCCAAACCGAATTTATCTGTTTCCGTCCTGACCCTGGCCATCCTGCACGCGTTTGCCGCGCCTGCCTTCGCCGCGAATGACACCACCGAAGCGGCCGACCCGCAGGCGCAAAGCATGGCCGAAGTCGTCGTCACGGCCAGCAAGGCGCCGGCCGCCAAGCGCGCCTCCGTGGGCGGTTTCAGCGATGCGCCGCTGCTGCAGACGCCCGCGTCCGTCACCGTCATTTCGCAGAAAGACATGCAGGACTTGCAAATTCGCAATCTCAGCGATGCCGTCAAGCTCGACGCCAGCATCAACGATGCCTACAACGCCGTCGGTTATGCGGAACAGTTCACGATCCGCGGTTTCAAGCTCGACAACAATTCCAGCTACCGCAAGGATGGCGTGGCCATTCCTGGCGACACGCAAATTCCGCTGGAAAACAAGGAACGCATCGAAGTGCTGAAAGGCCTGGCCGGCTTGCAGGCAGGCGTGGCCGCGCCGGGCGGCGTGATCGACTTCATCGTCAAGCGCCCCACCGCCGCGCCGCTGCGCACGGTCACCGTGGAAACGCGCGAGCGGGGCACCCTGTACGGTGCCGTCGACCTGGGCGGCCGCCTGGAAGACACGCGCTTCGGCTACCGGGTCAACGTGGCGGCCGAGCGCCTGCGCTCCTACATCAAGGGCGCGGACGGCAACCGCAAGTTCATTTCCGGTGCCTTCGACTGGCAGATTTCGCCGCAAGCCCTGCTGCAACTGGACGCCGACTACCAGGACAAGGCGCAGGCCACGGCGCCCGGCTTCCAGCTGCTGAACAATAAGACCTTGCCGACCGGTATCAGTGCCGACGCCATGCTCAACCTGCAGCCGTGGACGCGCCCCGTGGAAACCGTCACCAGCAATATCGGCCTGCGCTTCCAGTACGCCTTCAATGACGACTGGCATGCCACCCTGTCGGCCAACCAGCACTCGTTCAAGCGCGACGATTACACGGCCTTCCCGTATGGCTGCAGCGGACAGGACCTGTACCCCGGCTTCTGCGGCAATGGCGACTACGACGTGTATGACTACCGCAGCCTGGGCGAGACGAAAAAACCGCTGAGCGCGCAAGCCATGATCCAGGGCAAGTTCGCCACCGGCTCCCTGCGCCATGAACTCACGGCCGGCGTCTCGACCTTCCGCCGCAAGGACCGTGCCGGCCTGTACGTGTACGACTGGGTCGGCGTGAGCAACATCTACCAGCCGCAGATCGTCGGCACGTCGCCAGGCGTCACGGGTCCCGTGCGCCTGGTGCGCAAGGATACGGAAAACGCCGTCTTCGTGCAGGATATCGTCAGCCTGGCGCCGAACTGGAAACTGCATGGCGGCTTGCGCCATATCAATGTCGATGGCTACCAGTACGTGCTGAAGGCCGACACGGAAATCCGCGCCAAGCACGATTTCCTGCTGCCGAATGTATCGCTCGTCTATACCCCGCTCGACAATGTGTCCGTGTATGCGGCCTATTCGCAGGGCATGGAACATGGCGGCACGGCCGACCGCAAGGCGATGAATGCCAATGAAGAACTGTCGCCGAGCCGCTCGAAGCAGATCGAACTCGGCGCCAAGATGGATGTAACGCCGGACTTCATGCTGGCGGCCAGCCTGTTCCAGATCCGCAAGGGCCTGGAATTCCAGAACACGGCCGGCTACTTCGTGCGCGAAGGCCAGGCCCAGCACCGCGGCCTGGAATTGTCGGCGCAGGGCAAGGCAAGCGCCAACCTGAGCCTGGGCGCTTCCGTGACGGCCCTGAACAGCCAGCAGTCGGGCACGGGCAATGCGGACCTCGACGGCAAGCGCGTACCCAACGTGCCCGCCTTCAAGGCGGCCGTGCATGCGGACTACGCCGTACAACAGGTGGCGGGCCTGAGCGTGAATGGCAGCTGGGAATATGCGGGCAAGAAAGCGTTTGAGTACAACAACACGACCTTCGTGCCGTCGTACCACGTGTTCAACCTGGGCGCCGCTTACGCCACGCGCATCGCCGGCACACGCGCCGTGCTGCGCGCCGCCGTCAACAACGTGGCCGACAAGTTCTACTGGCGCGACGTGACGCCGGAATCGGACGGCTATCTGTATCCGGGCGCCAGCCGCACCTTCAAGGTGTCGGCGCAGTTCGATTTTTAATTTCTGTAAAGATTGATCCAGGGCGCAAGAGACCTGGCACGGGGACGACGGCGAGGATGGCGAGGAAGCTGGAAATATTTCCTAATAGGAATTGATTTTATTGCTACAATAAATATCATTATTTGCAACTACCCACCCTTGCCGATGCCTACATTGCCACGCGCCTTGCCCTTACTCGTCGCCGTCCTGTTCCCGACTTTGGCGGCCAGCGCTGCCTGGTCGGCAGAGCGACTCATCCCCATCGAACACTTCACCAAGCGCGATGCCGTCAGTAAGCTGCGGCTTTCGCCAGATGGCAAGCATTTGGCCGTGACGGTGCAAGTTCCCCAGGGTGAACGCATGGTTCCCACCATCGGGATCTACAGCCTGCCCGAGATGCAACTGGTCGGCACGCTGCGCCTGCGTATCTTTGAAGTGCCGATGAGCTACTTCTGGCTGAACAACCGGCGCCTCGTCATGCGCAAGGGCGAGGAACAAGGCTCCCTCGAAAAGCCCATGTCGACGGGAGAAATCCTCGCCTTTGACCTCGACGGCAACAAGCAGGAATATTTGTATGGCTATGAAATGTTTCGCTCATCAAGCCGCGGACAGTATCAGGATGATTATGGCTACGCCTATATCAATACCATTCCCCGGCCGCGCACGGGCCATGTCTTTCTGTCCGCCCAGGACTGGGATCGCGACCGCTCGATGCTGTATGACGTGGACAGCAAACAGGGCGTGCGCAAGCTGATCGCCAATATTGCTGCGCCGCGGCTGAGTTACATCTTGCAGAATAATCAGGTGCCACGTTTTGCCTATGGCTGGAACGACGAGCTCACTCCCATCTTGTATCGCTATGACGATGCCAGCAGCGAATGGCGTCTGCATACGATGCAGAAAGGCAGGAATTTCATTCCATTCCAGTTCACGCCGGACGACAGCGCGTTTTTCGCCTTTCAGAACAACGATAACGGCCCGTATTCGCTGATACGTCAAGAACTTGCCAGCGGCAAACAAACTGTCCTGGCGCAGGATGCCGTCGGCGACGTCAGAACTGCCATGCTGGCGCCCGACGACACGCCATTTGCCGTCGTCATCGACATCGGCAGGCCACGCACCGTGTACGTCGATCCTGCCAGCGATAGCGCCAGACTGCACCAGCAATTGAGCGCCTCGTTTCCGGACGATCATGTCCAGTTCATCAATTTCACGGACGATGGCGCCACCTTGCTGTTTGCCGTTTCCAACGACCGCGATCCGGGCAGCTATTACCTGTATCACAAAGCCAGCAACAAGGCCGACCTGCTGTATGCGACCATGGCCGACATCGATCCGGAACAGATGGCCCCGCGCCGGCCGATTGCCTTCAAGGCACGTGACGGACTGGACCTGCATGGCTACCTGACCATGCCAAAGCATGCTCCCGGCGTCAAGCTGCCTCTGGTGGTGATGCCCCATGGCGGCCCGCACGGCATCGCCGACACCTGGTATTTCGATAGCGACGCCCAATTCCTTGCCAGCCGCGGCTATGCGGTGCTGCAGGTAAACTACCGTGGCTCCGATGGTCGCGGCGAGCGGTTCCGGCGCGCCGGCTATCGCCAATGGGGTACGCTGATCCAGGATGACATCCTCGACGGCCTCGCGGCCGTACTGGCGCAGGGTGAAGTCGATGCCAGCCGCGTCTGTTCGTATGGCGCCAGCTTCGGCGCGTATGCGGCCATGATGCTGCCTGTCCGTGCGCCTGGCGCCTTCAAATGCGCGATTGGCTATGCCGGCGCGTATGAACTGAAGCTGCTGCAGGACGCCCCCATGACGCGCCGCCTCAAGTATGTGCGGCGCGAGTTCCAGGACTATCTGGGCGAGGATACACGCGAACTCGATGCCATTTCACCGAGCCAGCAAGCGCAGCGGATCAAGGTGCCGGTGTTGCTCATCCATGGCGACAAGGATGAGACCACGCCGCCCGTGCAGGCCGAGCTGATGCGCAAGGCGCTGATTGCCGCCAATAACGCGCCCGAATGGATGATGGTGGAAGACGAGGGGCATGGCTTTTACAAGACGCGCAACGCCACCGCGATGTATCGGAAACTGGAAGCATTCCTGCACCAGCATATTGGCAGGCCTTAACGCTGCAGGACTGCCGCAGCCCTCGCCATCCAGCCGTCAACCTGCTTCAAGCGCTGCGCGAGTGGACCGTTGACCAGCAGGTAGGCGATGCCGCGCGCGTCCAGCTCGTCGAGCAGATAGCGGTAGATCAGCTGGCGCACGGCTTCCGATTCGCGCTGCAAACCGTCTGGCGTCCAGGGGCTGTCGGGGGCAGTCACGATGGTCGCGTGGTATTGATGGCCGGCGGCCAGCGCCGCCAGTTGCGCATCGGCGCCATTGAAATAATGGCGGCTGTAGACCGCCGTCATCAAGGGCGTCGTGTCGCAGAACAGGAAGTGACGGGCTTGCGCAGCGGCCGCGTCTTCGCGTTCAACTTGCGTACGCGCAATCCCATACTGGTCTTCTGCCACAGGCACCCTGCCCTGCGTGGCGACGAATTCACGTAAATACTCAGGCACCCAGACGGTGCCGTAGCGCTCGGCCAGCGCGGCCGCCAGGGTCGACTTGCCCGACGATTCCGCGCCCAGGATGGCCACGCGCACGCAGCGGTCCATCACTTGAGGACCATTGCATCGGGCGCGGCCGGCGCCGCTTTTTTCCACGCCAGCAAGCCGATCGTGGCCATGACAACAAACACGGCATACAGGATGGCCGTCAGGGTCAGGTCCTTGTGCAGGTACAGCCACACGTACAGCACGTCGACGACGATCCAGACGATCCAGTTTTCCAGCTTCTTGCGCGACAGCAGGAATTGCCCCACCAGGCTGCCTGCCGTGAGGAAACCGTCCGCGTGAGGCACGTCCGTGTCGGTCGAGGTCAGCAGCCAGGCCAGCAGCACAAAGCCCGCCAGCCACGCCAGGGCGCTGCCCAGCCAGCCGCGCATGCCCAGCCGCGTGACGGGCAGGGTCTTGCCGCCGCTGGCCGGATGCAGCCACTGGTACCAGCCCCAGAACGAGACGCTGATGAACAGCAATTGCAAGGCCATGTCGCCATACAGGCGCGATTCGAAAAACACGAAACCGTAGGCGGCCGAGGAAATGATGGCGAACAGCCACGCCCAGTGGTTCTGGCGGATGTTCAGCGCAACGGTTGTCAGTGCCAGGACAAAGGAAATCAGTTCAAGCGGCGTGGTGGCAAAACCCAGCAGGAGAAGCGTATCGTTCATGGGAATCGTGATGAGGCTGGTGGTGCAGTATGCAATACCGGCCATGAATAAGCAAGATTGCCCTTGCCGTCCGCCCCTCCCCGCCTCAGGCGAAGCCTGCCCTGGCGGCGCGCGCCAGCGAATGCCGCACGATCAGCTTGTGAAACGGCCGGATCAGCAGGATATAGGCACGCCCCACCCGGTTATGGCAATGCACGACGCTGGAGACGGTCACGCTGCCATGGCGGCCCGCGTCGCGGTTGCGCAGCACCGACAGGCGGAAATCGAGGTGGCTGTCATCCTCGCCCAGGATGATCTCGTCGTCGCTGACGGCATAGATGCGGAAGATGCCGATGCGCTTGCCGGGCCGCGCTTCCATCTGTTTTGCCGTCCGGATGCCGAAACGCGCCACGATGGCGTCGCGCAGCACCATCAGCTTGCGCGCCCAGCCCGGCTGCTTGCCCAGCAGCTGGCGCGCCAGGCTCTGCATGTCCATCTGGCGCGCCTGCGCGGTGGGCAAATCGACGGCGTAGGCGTCGGCCAGGTTGCTGCCGGGATACAGCGGAGCGATGCTGGCGCCTGGCGGCAAGTCCACGGTGCGGACGGCAATGTTCATCTCATGCATGTGCTCTCCATGTTTTCAGTGATAACATGCCCATCATACACGACAATGTGAACAGCGATAACATCGAATGACAACAACGAGCACCTACCATCACGGCAACTTGCGCGACACCCTGGTCGCCACCGTCATCGCGCAACTGGCGCAGCAGCATGACGCCGCCCTCTCGCTGCGCGAACTGGCGCGCACGGTGGGCGTCTCGGTCGCCGCCGTGTACCGCCACTTTCCCAGCAAGGAAGCCTTGCTGGCCGAAGTGGCGGCGGCCGGCTTCGCCAGCCTGATACAGAAATGGGAAACGCAGCTGCCGCCGCCGGGCAGCCTGCCGGCCGAACAGCGTTTTCAATTGCTGGGCCAGCAATACATCGAATTCGCCCTGGCCGCGCCCGCACACTACCGGCTGATGTTCGAGCACCAGGACGTGCGCCAGTTCCCCGCCCTGCAGGAAGCGGCGCAAGCGTGCTTTCAATATGTGCTGCAGACGGCAGGCGCGGCCGTGCGCGAAGCGGGCCTCGATCCGCGCTGGGACAAGGCCGCCGCCAGCGCCGGCTGGTCGCTGGGCCACGGCTACGTGATGCTGCTGCTGAGCGGCCGCCTGGCCATGGCGGACGGTGGCGACGCGCTGTCGCCGGCCATGGTGCCGCGCTTTTTTCAATTGCCGGTCGAGGCGCTGCGGCAGGCGCCGCCGTCAGGAGCTTTTGACTCATGCACAACATCTCGATAGACACGCTCTCCGTGATCGCCAGGCAATGCCTTGCCGTCACGTGCCTGCAACGCTTTTGCCGGCGCTTTGATGTGGATCATCCTGCCCTGTCCGCGTTCGCCGCTCACGTGTGGAAAGTGGCGCAGGTCGGGCCAGAGGATTTTGCCGCCTGGGAACGGGGCTTCGCTTCCCTGGCTGTGACGGGCATGGGCGATCCCTGGCCGGAAGACGTGCGTGCGCCACTGCCCGGGCACCTGCTAGGCACGCTGGAAGCACTGGTGCAACATGTGCTGGAAACGAGCGCCTGTACCTGGCATGGCGATGACCTTGCGGCAAGCCGGCGCCAGCTGGAAGCCGTCCTTGATATCTGTGCCAGGCATGACGTCGCCGTGCCGCAGCTTGGGCGCTATGCGCAGCCGGATGCGGCGCTGCGCGGCGGCTGGGGGCCGGTGCTCACGGACGAGGAAATCAGGGCCTGGCAAGCCCTGATATAGCGCTTACACCAGAAGGCCTTGGCGCACCTGGTCGAGCAGGCGTTCCTCTTCATCCGTATCGGCATCGACTTGCGTGACCACGGTCCAGAACGGCGCGCACGTCTTGATCTGCTCGAAAGCATGGCGCGTTTCCAGCCGCACCATGGTTTTCCTGAGGCTGTGCAGATAGCCTTCCTCGATGGCGCAGAGCAGCTCGTCATCAGCGACGTCGATCAGCTCGCTCAACGCGCCTTCGATCCTTGCGTGGCCCTCTTCCCATAGTTGCCCGATTTCCGGCACATCGGCTTCCATGCACTCGTTCGACCAGTCCGGAGGATAGTAATCACGCGCCCTGTTACCGGGATCGGTGTCAAAGCTCAGCGAAATGGACGGGAACGATACGGCGTTGAAGGCAAAGGCTGAAAATGCCTGATCCTTGAAAGCGGACGCGCCCAGCAGCGCCAGCGAGGCATTGGCCAGCCTGAACCAGGTTGCTTCAACGTCATAGGCTGTTTCAAACGCGTGCCAATCCGGCGGTAAATCGGGAGTCTGGGGCATGGGAACCTGTCGAAAAAGAATAGCGGAGGATAGTGCGCGGAATTATACGTGGCACAGCCCATGCGGCAGGCCGTGGCGCGTGCACAGTGCGGGCGATGCCGGGGCGGCAAACCGGCGGGGCGCAGCGCATAGTCGGCGGCCAGGAAATATGGCTCTTTTGAAAGCGAGGCGGCGCCTGGCTGCGGGGTGGCTGGCAGTGGACGGACGCCCATGGCGGCGTCGAGCAGGCTCTTTCGTTGTCCATCCCACGGCGGCAGATCGGCCGGTGGCAATGGCAGGATTTTATCGAGGTTGAGAAAGCGGCGATTGGGGTTGAAGCCGAGGGCACGACTAAGTACGCCGTAACGTTCCGCTCGCGCCTTATCAATATACGGGACCAGCATATTTGCAAGATCAAACGGATCGCCGAATTCAATCGTGAGTTTGTTTGCGCATTTCTCGCAGCCCAGCCTTACTCCGGTATGTAATACTTGCAAGGCACGCTCTTTGGTTTCAGTTGTTCTTTCCCCATCAGACGTGCCGTCAGGCGTTCTTAATACAACATATAAATAAGATAAATCATATGCGGATGGGCCATATCCCTGCCCCAGTGCACACTCCATCATCTTGATTGCCACAGGAATATTCCCCCACATTTCAGCACCCGGATAATCCTTCCCCGCAGTGAGTTTTTCTCCTAAAAAACCCAGCGCTTGGGGGTTACCCATCTGCGCCGCCTTTTGCCAAAAGGCATAGGCGCGAGTGATGTCGCCGTCAACGCCGGTGCTATTCGCATAATAAGTCCCCATCCGGTCATAGGCCGCCGGTATGCCCAGCCGCATCGCCTTTTCCACCAGTTGCACCGCCTCTTCCTCACCATATAGAGGATCGCGCCCTTCCACATACAGGCTGGCCAGATTGAGCATCGCCTTCCAGTGCAATCGCTCTGCCGCCTGACGCGTCAGAGCGACGATTTTTTTGTAATCGCGGTCTTCCACGGCAATTTCGGGATCTTCCATGGCGCGCGCTTCGAGGAACCAATCCTCGGCTTGCGCATCGATGGGCGGCACCTTGCTTGCCTCGACTTCGCAAATGAAGTCAGGAACATGCGGATTGAAGAGCGGCAAACTTTGGTTGCGCGGCAAGACTTTGTCGTTTGGCATTTTGCAGGCAAGCAGGCAGCACAAGACAATCAGCGACGCAAGGCGTCCTCTTGTGGCAGCCATGCTGGATTGATTCCAAATCATTGCGTGCTCCATCGCTACGGCATTGCGTTACCCAAGATCAGGAAGGGACACATCCATCAAATGCCACGTCACCTCGTCGGCAGGCAAATCGAGCAGCCAGTCGCGGCGCGGTCGCGGGAACGGTGCGCCCTGGGTCAGCCAGGCCTGGCGCCAGTACTGGTTGACGATGGCCTGCAGCGGATGGTCGGCCGCCACCCACGGCTGCCAGACGCCGCTGATCGGACAGACCTGGTCGCAAACGCAGCTCAACAAAGGCTCGGGCCGCCCCACCTCGCGCAGCAAACCCTGCACCGCGCGCGGTTCCACGGCGCCATGGTTGTGCCGTATCGTCAGGCACTGCTCCCACGTCACGGGGCCATAACGACTGTTTCCATCAGCATCCAGCGTGCTGAAATGGCGGAACGCTTCGCCTTTGTGAAATAGCCGGGCCGCTTCCTTCACTCCTTGCCCTTGGGCGGGTTGCCAGTATGCGGAAAACGGCGCAGTCGGCGCGTCGCTGTGCAAGCCGGTGGGGTGCAGCGCATAGTTGGCGGCCAGGAAATATGGTTTTTGCAACAACGAGGAGGCGCTTGGCTGCGGGGTGGCTGGCGGCGGACGGACACCCATGGCGGCGTCGAGCAGGCTCTTTCGTTGACCATCCCACGGCGGCAGATCGGCCGGTGGTAATGGCAATATTTTATCAAGGTTGGGAAAGCGGCGATTGGGGTTGAAGCCGAGGGCGTTACTAAGCATACGATATCGCTCTCCACGAGCCTTGTCTACATATGGCACCAGCATATCGGCAAGATCAAAAGGTGAACCGAATTCAATTGCCAATGCATTTGCACAATCCTCACAACCAAACTTAACACCTTCATGCAACACCTTTAATGCACGACTTTTTGTTTCAGCGTTACGCGAGCCATTTATTTTCCCATTGGCAGCCCGTGGAGATACATACAAATAATGCAAATCAAATGCTGCGGGACCATATCCTTGCCCAAATGCACATTCCAGCATTTTTGTCGCGACGGGAATATTGGACCAATAGCCCGCCCCTTCACTGGCGGGTCCAACATTTAATTTATCCGCCAAAAATGCCATCGCTTGCGGATTTCCCATCTGCGCCGCCTTTTGCCAGAAGGCATAGGCACGCGTGATGTCGCCATTGACGCCGGTACTGTTCGCATAATAGGTTCCCATCCGGTCATAAGCCGCAGGTATGCCCAAACGCATAGCCTTTTCCACCAGTTGCACCGCTTCTTCCTCACCATATACAGGATCGCGCCCTTCCACATACAGGCTGGCCAGATTGAGCATCGCCTTCCAGTGCAATCGCTCTGCTGCCTGACGCGTCAGATCAACGATTTTTTTGTAATCGCGGTCTTCCACGAAAATTTCTGGATCTTCCAAGGCGCGTGCTTCGAGGAACCAGTCCTCCGCTTGCGCATCGATGGGCGGCACCTTATTCGCCTCGGTTTCACAGATAAAATCCGCGACATGGGGATTGAAGAGGGGCAGACTCTGGTTCCGTGGCAGGACTTTGTCGTTAGGCATTTTGCAAGCAATCAAAGGAACAAAGAGAAGAACTGCCAACGCAAGAAATGGCAGGCGAAAAGATACGGTATTTTTCTTACTCATGATCAACCCAGACGTATGGTGGAGCTGCGTTTGTCTTCCAATGGCAGCAGGAAACCGGTCATTTTCTTTAAAAGTGCATTTTCAGATTTATCCCATTTTTTCTTGCGATTTGCGCCCATCAGCTCCACCCACTTCCGATAAGCATCCACAATCTCCGCCTTCGTCCCCTCCCCTCCATCAACCAGTCCCCCGCTATGCATGCGCCACACCCGCTTGCGCAAATCGCGGGCCACGCGGTGGTCGTCGGTGGCGATATTGATCTCGCTGTCGACGGCCATGCTGCGCTGGTTCAGGTTGGCGCTGCCCAAGGTCATGAACACGTCGTCGACCAGCATCAATTTGGAATGGATGTAGATTTCACGGTAGCGCCAGCGGTCCTTGTCAAACGCGCTGACATTGAGCATGGCCACCGATACCTTCAGCCCGAATTCGCTTTCGAGTGTCATCATGCCGGGTTTGTTGATGCCGTTGGCATGCTGCACCACGTCGGGCAACTTGACTTCCACCTCGTTGGTGATGCCGAATCCGCCTCTGACATGCCGGGTTTTCGGCTGCTTGTTGTAGTCGTCGATCATGGTGTTTTGCCCCGTCATGCCAGCCTGCTGCCCCAGTGTCGCCAGCGTGTCGTGGGTGCGCGGCACCATCTGCGCGCTCCGGCACGGGAATGACGATGAATACGTGCATGACCGGCATGTCTTCAAGACTCTTGCCCGCCTTGACACTGCCGGCCTTCCACGCGGCGACCACCTTCTTGCGCTCGGCCAGCAAGTGCCGGGCCCATTCTTCATACTGGAAATACTGGTTTTCCACGTACAGGTAGCCGGCCGCCAGGCTGGCCTGGGTCACGGCGCGAAAATAGGTTTCCTTGATCGTCTTGTCCTGCTCCTCGGGCTGCGTCAGGACGATCTGCACGGTGGAGTCATCCGGCCCGGCCTTGCGCAACAGCCGCGCCGGCGGGCTGCCACATGGCAACTCCCGGCTAACACAATCGGTGGAAGCCGAACGCGTGCGGTCGTCGATCGCGCGGTCCCACGCCTTCACGAAATTATTGTAGAGCGCGATCAGCGCCTTGCCGCCGTCGATGCGGCAGGCGTAATCCTGATAGGGCTTCAAGGTGGCGAACCCGCCGTCCTCGGCCACTCCCTGCACACACTCGCGCCGCTCGTTGACGCCGCCCTGTTCGCGGCGCGTATCGTCGAGCAGATGGGCCGTCGTGTCCCAATAATCGGTCACCGAGTTCAGGCCCATCACATAACCGACGGCCTTGGCCCCTTCTTCGTGGTCGAAATCGATCAGGACCGGTTTCTGGTGATGCGTACCCAGGTATTGCATGCCGGGCTTTTCGATTTCCCCCATCGTCAAGCCGTGCGGCTGGTTGATTTCGGTCGCGATACTCTTGCTGATCGCGGCGCTGTCGCCGTGCCGCAAACGAATCTCCAGGCGCCCCAACAAGCCATGGAACGCGGCCGCATACCAGCTGTGGCAATATTCTTCACGCGCCAGCATCGGGATATCCTCGGGCCGGACGATATCGCCCCTGAAAGCACTGCTTAAAACAAGTTTTTTCCTGACTGCCTCCTGCAACATCGCCAGGCTGGCTTTTGCGCTGATGTCATCAAAGCGCTGTCCACCGGTTTTCCATGGCGAGGTACCGTGCGAATGGCCCGGCATAGTGCGCGCTATCGGCGAACCGATCCGGTCATACCAGACCAGCAAGCGCACCCTGACGTGACGCCGCGTGGTGGCGTCGATCAGCAAGTCGCCAAACGTTTCGCCCCGCGGCCAGGTGGCGCTGTTGCCGCGCACCAGTTCCATGCCCGGGTCGAAACCCCAGCAGCACAGGTCGATCGAATGTTTAGCCTTGGCGATCTCGCCGGCGATGTCGGCGAACCCTTCCTGTCCGCAAATGAACAGTGTCAGCTTGTTGTTGTGCGTAATCGGATGAGTGGCCTTGCCCTTCAGGTTGCGGTTTTCCAGCAGCCACTGGAGCGAACTCGTCGCAGTCCGTCCGACTTCGTCGATATGGGTGGTTTCGATGCGGCCGCTCGATTCCGGCATGGCGCTCTCCAGTCAGTGTCGTGAATCATTGAACCCAGCGGCTGTCGCTGGTGTCGTCGAACGCGCGCAAGCCGCGGTTCGACAGCGTGTGTTCGCCGCCCGGCGCCGCGTCCGGGTCGAAGCGTGTGCTCGCCTGCAATGAAAACTCTTCGCCATTGCCAAGGACGACACGGTAGCGGGGCGTGCCGTCCTGATGCGCGATCAGGATGCGGCCGAATTCGTCGGTCAAGCCGCGTTCGACTTCGGCTTCCCCGTTGTACAGCGTGTACGGCACATTGGCGTACTGGCCGCCATCCGCATGGGCCTGTATCGTATGCTGCAATTGCCCCGCTACCGGCGCGACGGGCGGTTCCAGCTCCGGCTGCGGCCGGTTCTTTGGCGCCAAGGTTTCCAGGTTTCCATGGAACAGCGTCGGCGACGCAGTAAAAAACTGTACCTTGTCGCTAATTTCAAGCATGCAATTGGCGCCATGCAGACGCACGCCTTTGCGGCCGCGAATATGCACCCAGTCGGTCTGACTGATCAATTCCAGCACCTTGTGAGCAACGATATCGACCGCATCGGTTTGCGCCGCGATCTGCACCGGGCCGGCTGCGGCGATCAGTTTCATGCCCGCCTTGTGGACGAACAGGCGGAACGCCGCGCCGATGCTGGCGAACAGGCCGCCGCCGGCCGCCAGCGACAGGTCGCGCCCGGTCGTCAGCGCCGTGTGCTCGGCGCTGGCGATATGCGTCGATTGCGCGCTCGTCGTTTCGATACCGGCCGGACTGGCCAGCACCAGATGCGGCTTGGATAGTTCGGGAAATGCGCTTTCGCCACTGCCGGCACCGCCCTTGATCCCGGCATGCTGGTCATTGAGCACATCGGCGGCGGCGCCCTGCTGGGCGGCGCTTTCTTGCGCCCCGTAATGCTGCGCCAGGGCGGCAAGCGCCTTGTGCCGTTCAGCAGCCTCGGCCAGCCGACGCAAGGTTTCATCCATGCTCTTGATATGCGAGGCGGCGCCATGGCGCGCTTCGGTGGTCAGCAACATGCCGCGGCCGGCGCGCGCCACGCCCCAGGCGTCTGACGCCAGTTCCCAGCCCTCGCCACGCGCATCCTTGCGCCCGCTGGCGTCTTCGATGCGGCTGATGCAGCCGAGCGACAATTGGCTGTGCTGATGATCGCTTTTCAGTTGCGCCTGGATGCGCTGGTGCGTATCGTCGAGCACCAACTGATTACCGCGCACGCCGCAGCCGCCGCCAGGCATCAGCTCGGCGCTGCGCCAGCCGCCCAGCATGCCTTGCCCCGGCAAATTCCACGGCGGCGCATGGTTGCCGTTGTACACTGCGCCGACGATGACGGGACGGTCGATATTGCCGTCGAGAAATTGGATCAGCACTTCCTGGCCGATGCGCGGCAACGCGATCTGGCCGAACGCCTGGCCCGCCCATGGCGTCATGACCCGGATCCATGGCGAACTGCCCGCGTCGAACTTGCCCAGCCGATCCCAGTGGAATTGCACCTTCACCCGGCCCAGCCCGTCGGTATGGATGGTTTCGCCTGCCGGCCCGGTGACGATCGCCGTCTGCACGCCGGGCAACGCGCAAGGCCTGCTGTTGAAGTGCCGCCCCGGATACCAGCGGATGCTCTTGCGGATGCAGTTAAACCGGTTTTCATAATGCGACTTCGCGCCCGTGCCTGCCTGGTAATTGTTGCTGGCGATATGATCGACGGACAGGATCAGGTATTCGCGCGCGCCGATGTCCGGGCGCGCCTCCTAACCTCTGGCCGGCATGGCTTGCTGGGCGCTGAAGTGTCCGCCCAGCGTGAAACTGCGCCCGGCCTGGGCGCAGCGGTGATTGCCGCCAGCTTCGAAGTATTGCGCCTGGCAGTTCTGCTCCTCCAGGCGGCGTTGCGCCAGCGCTTCGCCGTCGCCCATGCCGGCATAGCCATAGCCGGTGTTTTGATACAGTTCATGGGCAAACACGTCGCCCTGCTGGTGCAGCGCATAGCCGCTGGCGCGGCTGGCATACGGATGCTTGTAGTTGAAGCTGGCCAGCGTGAGCGAGCCTGAAGCGATCTTGCGTATTGCCTGCCAATCGCGTATGCCGTCGCGCTCCAGCGAGCCCGCGCCGCTGCGATACACCATCTCGTCGGCTTCGCTGGCATGGCCGTCGCCTGGATCGATGCTGTCGCTCAGCCAGGTATTGTCGCCCAGACACAGCGTATGACCGTCGGCGCGATGTTCATACCAGTAATGGATACCCTGGTCTTCCCAGCGCCGGTGCAGATGGTTGTAATCGGTTTCATTATGCTGGTTGGCGCAGCTTAAAATTGCTTTTTCCTCATGCAGCCGGTTTTGCCAGTCGCGCTGCACATAATGATCGAAGGTCGTTTCGCTGATGTCGATGACCGTGCGCTCGTGGAACGAGACGTTGTCCATGCGCAGCCTGGACAACGCCAGCCAGGGTTGCAGCACCATCTGGTAGAATGCGAAACCGCCATCGCTGCGCAACAGACGAAATTCGCCGACATAACCATTAAAATAGCGCAAGCTGCCATCATCGCGCACCAGCGAAATCGTGACCATGCGTCCCATCATCGCCGTCAGGGGGACGTGGAGATTGTCGGACAGCAGTTCGACGTCGAAGCGGAAGTCGCGCGACATTTCCTCGTGTGCCCGCAAGCTGTTGACCAGCAGCGCGGTATCGGGCGGACCGTCCTCGCGCGGAAAATCCATGCGCAGCAAGCGGCTGTCCTGGACTCGCCTGTCCGCTCCGAAAAGCCGCGCCAGATCGGCTGCCAGCTCGCCATCATCCATGTTGCCTCCATCCCATAGTTTCCTTGGTCCATGCTAACCATGGTGGACGCTGGCATATTGATGGAACTCAAACCAGTTGCCCATACGCAAAAAAGCCGCATCGGCCCTGGGGCGGATGCGGCTTTGCGCTAGCGCAAACTAAAGATTACTTCTTGGCAGCTTTCGGATACTTGATGCTCATTTCCTGCAGCAAGTTATCCGCGTGGTCCACTTCCTTCATCACCCACAGCATGTAGCGGATGTCGAGGTGGATGGCGCGCGTGATGGCCGTGTCGAAGTACCAGTCCTTGGTGATCGATTCATACGTCGAATCGAAGTTCAGGCCGATCAGTTCGCCGCGCTTGTTCATCACGGCCGAGCCGGAATTGCCGCCCGTGGTGTCGGCGCTGGTGAGGAAGTTGACCGGCACGGTACCCAGCACCGGGTCGCGGAACTGGCCGTAGCGTTTTTGCTTGACGGCATCGATCAAGCCTTGCGGCGCTTCGAACGGGGCCTTGCCCGTGACTTTCTCGACGATGCCTTCCACGGTCGTGAACGGACCCTTGGTGATGCCGTCGCGCGGCGAGTACGGCGAGACCGTGCCATACGTGACGCGCAGGGTCGAGTTGGCGTCAGGATAGACCGGCTTGCCTTGCGATTTCTTCCACGCGATCACGGCTTGCATGTATTGCGGAATCACGCGCTCCAGGTTGCCGTCGATTTCCTTGCGGCGCTCTTCCAGCGCCAGTTCCACCGGATACAGCTTGACGGCCAGCTGCATGAAAGCGTCATCGGACTGGGCAACGGCAGCCTGGTCCTTGTCCAGCCAGGCCAGGCGCTTGGCCGTGTCAGCCAGTTGCGTCTGCTGGTACAGGGCGGCCACGGCGCCTGGTGCCGGCAGCAGCGCGTCCAGGCCTTGCGGATGGCTCTTCGCCGCCAGCTGGGCGTAACGTTTCAGGCCCGCTTCAAAGCGCGCCTGGTCGACCTTGTTGACGTACGACTGTTCCAAACGGGCCAGACGGGCCTTGATGAAGGCCAGGTCGCGCTGCTGGAAGCCCGATTCGCGCTCGGCGTCCGGCTTCTGGCGCTCTTGCGACAGACGGTAGACGGTGCGCGCGCTTTTCAGCAGGTCGCTGTTGGTGGCCACCGTCCAGGCGAACTCCTCTTCGCTCAGGGCCATGTCGCTGGCGATCGCCGCGTCCAGTTCGGCCAGCAGGGTGGCCGACACGTTCGGCTGCTTCGCGTACCAGGCGCGGAACTCGGCATCCTGCCCATCCTTGATGGCGGCGATGTCCTTGCGGGCGAAACCGTCGAGCAAGCCCTGGGTTTTCTTCAGCACGTTGTTGATGCTTTTCACCACGCTCGCATAGCGCACGGCGGCCGCCGCATCGCCCTGCGTGGCGGCGGCCATCACGGCCAGATCCGCTTGCAGTTCGGACACTTTCAGGGGGAAGGCCGTATCGCGCGCGAAGCGGATTTCCGCCGGCAGCTTGTAGCGGCTGGTGCGGCCGGGGTAGCCCGCCAGCAAGATGCCGTCGCCGGCCTTCAAGCCTTCGGCCGAGACCACCAGGAAGTCCTTCGACTTGTAGGGAACGTTGTCGGGCGACGGGTCGGCCGGACGGCCATCCTTGCCCACGTAGGCGCGCAGGAACGAGTAATCGCCCGTGTGGCGCGGCCATTCGTAGTTGTCGGTGTCGCCGCCGAAGTTGCCGATCTTGTCCGATGGCGCATACACGAGGCGCACGTCGCGTATCATCATCTGGCGGATGCGGTAGTACTCGAGCCCGCGATGGAAGGCAGGCACGGAGCAGCGGTACATCTTGTCCGTCTCACATTCGGCGATCAGGTCCTTGATGCGCTTTTCCACGGCTTCGTGGCGCGCGCGGCCGCTCATGTTGGCCGTCAAGCCTTTCAGCACGCGCTCGCTGACGTTCTCCACCTTGTCCGTCACATACACCAGGCTGTTCGGACCGCCCGGCAGCTCGCTGGCGCGCGTCTTGGCCAGGAAGCCGTCGGTGATGTAATTGTGTTCCGGCGTGGAATTGCGCTGCACGGCGCCATACGCGCAGTGATGGTTCGTCACCACCAGGCCCGCGTCGGAGACGAAAGCGGCCGAGCAGCCGCCCAGCGACACGATGGCGCTCATCGGATGCTTGCTCAGGTCGGCCAGTTTTTCTGCAGGAATGTCGATGCCGACCCGTTTGAGCTCGGCTTTCAGCTGTGGCAGCTGGTGTGGTTGCCACTGCCCTTCGTCGGCGTGTGCGCCGGCGAACGCGCCCAACAAGGCGACTGGTAAAACGATTGTTTTGAACAAGATATGCCCCTCCGTAAATAGCAGGCGAAAGTATAGCCTGTCCAAGGGACCTGAGTCGGCAAAAATTAACCCATTGCAATTTCTGTATCAGGCGGCAGGCTGCCTCACTCCCTGCAGGGGAATCTGCAGGGCCAGGCGGCAGCCGGCGCCCGATGCGGGCAAGCCCACCTCGAAGTGCCCGCCCAGCGCCGTCACCCGCTCGGCAATGCCGATCAGGCCAAAACACTGCTTCTTGCGCTGCTGCTGCGGCGTGATGCCGATGCCGTTGTCGCTGATGGTCACGTACACGGCGCAGGCATCCGAACTGAGCTCGATCTCGACCTGGCTGGCCTGGGCATGGCGCATGACGTTGCTGAGCGCTTCCTGCACGATGCGGAACAGCACGATCTCAGCCTGGCTGCCGATGGCGGCAAACAGCGCCTCGTCGCGTATCAGCAGGCGGCAGGCGACGCCGCTGCGCTTGCGGAAGTCGCCCACCTGCCATTCGATGGCGGCCTGCAAGCCCAGGTCCAGCGCCATCGGGCGCAGTTCGTTGATGATGCCGCGCACGCTCTTGATGGTCGTGTCGACGTTGCTGAGCACGGCGCCGACGCGGCCGTGCAAGCGCGGATGGGAACCCTCGGTGCGGGCGCTGAGCATGGAGATATCGATGCGCAGCGCCAGCAGGTTTTGCCCCAGTTCATCGTGGATATCGCGCGAAATGCGCTTGCGCTCGTCTTCCTTGGCCGTTTCCAGGTGCAGGGCAAGCTGGCGCAGCTGCGCGTGCGACTGGCGCAAGGCGCCATCCATCAGCTTGCGTTCCGTAATGTCCGTGTGCGCCACCACCACGCGCAACGGCCCTTCGCCGAGGAAACGGCTGATCCTGGCCTGCGACCAGCGGGGCCCCGAGCGCGTGGCAAACTCGTATTCGAGCGCAAACGTGTCGGCAGTGCCGGCAATGACGGAGCGGATGCCGGCGGCCAGCTCGCGTCCGGCGCTGCGCTGCCAGCGCGGGTCGGTCTCGCAAAATTCCAGGTAGTTCAGCGGCCGCGGGATTTGCCCGACGAAGGCCAGGCACGCCTGGTTCGCATGCACGATGCTGCCCGCCTGGTCCAGCACCAGCACGCGGTCCGTCAGAGAATCGATGGTGGCGTGAAAGAAGCGCTCGGCATCGCGCAAGGCTTCCTGCGCCCGCTCGCGCTGGTGCACTTCCAGCTGCAGGTGCTGGTTGGCCCGCAGCAGTTCGGCCGTGCGGTCGATGACCCGCTGGTCCAGCTCGCGGTGCAGTTCGCGCAGGTCCGCCTCGGCCAGCTTGCGTTCGGTGATATCGGAAAACACGCCGACAAAATGGCTGATGGCGCCATCGGCCGTGCGCATGGGCGTGATCGACAGCGATTCGACGAAGCGCTCGCCATTCTTGCGCCGGTTCACCAGTTCGCCATACCAGCTGCCTTCCTCGTGCAGGCTGCGCCACATGGTTTCATAGAAATGCGGCAAATGCGTGCCGCCGCCGAGGAAGGACGGATCGCGTCCGATGGCTTCCTCGGCCTGGTAGCCGGTGATGGTGGTGAAGGCGGGGTTGACGGAAATGATGCGGTTGGCGCTGTCCGTCACCAGCACGCCTTCGCGGATACTGTCGAGGATGACGAAGGCGCGCCGCAAGGCCGATTCGCGCGCATGCTCATCGCCCAGGTCCGTCACCAGCATGCGCGCCGTGGCGCTGTCCGCGTCGAAATTGGCTTCGATGCGCACCATGCCGCTCATGCCGCCCGCCTCGCCTTCGAACAGTTGCGCCTCGAGCACCTGGCGCGCGCCGCAGGTAAAGACGGTGTCGAGGAAGCGGCGGAAGCCGCCCTGCGCCGGGGGCGCGACGAATTGCTCGAAGCGCCGCCCCAGCAGCTGGTTCTTGTCGCGCTGCAGCAAGCCGCAGGCGGCCACGTTGACACGCATGACGAGCCCATCACGCGCCAGCGAAAAATAGCTGACGGGCGCCTGCTCATACAGCTGCGCATAACGGTCGCGGCTGCTTTCATATTCATTCTTCAGCTGCTCGAGCTCGGCCAGGGCCGCGTTCTGCATTTCCAGCTCGATCTGGCTGACCTGCAACTCATGCAGCTGGCGTATCACCTCTTCATTCGACTGCGGCACGGGCTGACGCTGCTGCGCCGCCAGTTGTTCGGCCTGCTCCCGCAATCGGGCCGGCACGCTCTCCTCGTCGAATGGTTCGCTCATGAGGCGCTCTCCCCTGCTTTCCCGTCTGCCGCGACGCCGGACTGGATCTGGCGCAGCTGGGCTTCCAGCAGCTTCGATTCCGTGATGTTGATGAAGGTCACGACCACGCCATCGATCACGTTTTCGATCGTGCGGTACGGCATGATGCGCACGTTGTACCAGCGCCCGTTCTTGGTCGGTACTTGCCGTTCGCAAAACACCAGGCTGCGGATCACTTCGAGCGCATCGTCTTCCAGGCCCGGATAATCGAGGTCGTTGACGATGTCGCTGAGCGGGCGGCGCAAGTCCGTCTGGATCAATTTGTAGATTTGCGTGGCCGGCGCCGTGAAGCGGCGGATGCGCAAATCGCTGTCGAGGAAGATGGTGGCGATATCGGTGCTGTTGAGCAAGTTTTTCATGTCGCTATTGACGAGCGACAAATCATCGACCTTCGATTGCAGCTCGGCATTGACCGTGTACAACTCCTCGTTGAGCGACTGCATCTCTTCCTTCGAGGTGGTCAATTCCTCGTTCGTCGACTGCAGCTCTTCATTGGTCGACTGCAATTCTTCGTTGGCCGATTTCAATTCCTCGCGCGAGGTCTGCATCTCGTCGCGCACGGCCTGGATCTCATTGCGCGCCTGCGCCAGCTGCTGTTCCAGCTCCAGCACCTTGGGGTTAGGCGAACGGCCGCGCCGCGCCTCGGCCACCAGAGGCGCACTGGAAAACGTGACAAACACCATGCCGCGCAGGGATTCGGGCTGGCTCAGGGCTTCGGCGCTCAGATCCACGCCCAGCGATTGCCCCAGGTGGTCCTTGACGACCAGGCCCTTGAGGCGTACCACGCTTTCGCTTTGCAGCGCCTGCTTGATCAGGCTGGCCAGCTCGTAACGCAAGCCTTCGCGCGCCATGGCATGGATATTCCAGTTGGCCTTGCCGGCCGCCGGTTCCAGGAAGGCGCCCGTGCGGCCGTTGATGTAAAGAATGTCGCCATCCTGGTTCAGCAGCGCGGCGGCCGGCGAATATTTCTGGAGCAATAATTGCTCGACATGGGCTTGAATCTTTCCAGTCATGCTGACTTCTCTCGTGTCGCTAGGTGTGGGGGGGGATGCCAACGATACCTTGGTGGGAAAATACGTGGGCAGGCGCTGGCGCGCCAGATTGTCGAGGCGGCGGTACAGCCGGGTCGACGTGGTCAGCGGCGAAAACAGCTCGGAAAAATGACCGGGCGTATCGGCGCTGCCCAGCAGTAAAATCCCATCGCGGTTCAAGGCGTAATGAAACAGGGGAATCAAACGCTGCTGCAGCTTGGCATTCAGATAGATCAACAGGTTGCGGCAGCACAGGATGTCGAGCTTGGTGAACGGCGGGTCCGAAATGATGTTTTGCTGGGCGAAGATGATCGTGTTGCGGATCTCTTTCTTCACGTGATAGCCGTGCTTGTCATTGACAAAGAAACGCTCCAGCCGTTCGGCCGATACGTCGCTGATAATGCTGTGCGGAAAGCGCCCTTGGCGCGCGCGGTCGATGGCGTCGGCCGACAGGTCGGTGGCGAAGATCTGCAGGCTGTATTTCGACGGCGGGTTGATGCCGGCCACCACTTCATGGAACACCATGGCCAGCGAATACGCTTCCTCGCCCGTGGAACAGGCGGGCACCCAGGCCTTGAAGGCGCGCCCGTCCGGGTGGGCCGCCAGCATTTGCGGCAAGACCACCATCTTCAGGTATTCCCACACCTTCTGGTCGCGGAAAAAGCTCGTCACGCCGATCAGCAATTCCTTGAACAGCAAGTCGATTTCCGCAGGATTCTCGCGCAGGTAGGGAACGTACTCTTCCATGGACGTCATTTGATACAAGCTCATGCGCCGCTCGATACGCCGCAGCACCGTGTTGATCTTGTAGTCGGTAAAACTGTTGCCCGTGTGCTCGGACAACAAGGCGACGATTTCCTGCAGCGAATTGCGCCCGTTCGGCTCATGCCCCGGCAAGCTGAGGAAACTGCTGCGGAACAGATAGGTGATGATCTTGTCCGGCATCTTGTCGGGGAAATCGACGAGGTCCACCACTTCGGCGGAAATCGCGCTTTGCGGCATCATGTCGAACTTGGCCGTATCGGGATGCTGGGCCAGGGTCAGTCCGCCCGCCTGCTTGATCGCCTGCAAGCCGCGCGTGCCGTCGCTGCCCATGCCGGAAAAAATCACGCCGACGGCCAGTTCGCCCAGCTCGGCGGCCAGGCTTTCGAAAAAGGTATTGATGGGCAAGCGGTGGCCGCGCAACTGCACCGGCTCGCTGAGCACGAAACGCCCCTTGGCCAGGCCCAGGTCGGCATTCGACGGAATCACATAGATATGATTGGGCCGCAACTCCGCCTGGTGCGTGATTTCCGTGACGGGAATGCTGGTGGCGCGCTGCAACAATTCCGGCAGCATGGCCTTTTGCGTGGGATCGAGGTGCTGGATCACCACATAGGCAATGCCGCTTTCCTGCGGCACGTTCGCCAGGAAAGCGACGATGGGATCGAGCCCGCCGGCGGAAGCGCCGATGGCCACCACGGGAAAAACGATGGTGGCCACGTCGGGAACGGACATATTACTGTGTTTGCTGCGTGTCATCGTCTGCAAGAAAGCAGCCACGGCGGGGCCGTCAGGCTGGGAATTGATAATCTTGCATTCTAGCACTCAAGATGCGCAGGAAAACGCGAATTTGGCGCAGGGATTTTCTCCTGCGCCGGCCTGCCCCTGATCGCCCCCTTACTGCGCCTGCGGCGCATGCCAGCCGCCGCCCAGCGACTGGATCAGGGCCACGGCCGTCGTCTGGCGATCCGCCTGGGCCTGCACCAGCGAACGGCGCGCCGACAGGGCCGTCACCTGCGCCGTCACCACGTCCGTGTAGCCGACCTGGCCCGCGTTGTAGCGGTTCAACATCTGCTGTTCGACCTGGTCGGCGGCCGACGACGCCTGCTGGCGCAAGGCCAATTGCTCGGCCAGCGCGCGCGTGGCCGACAACTGGTCTTCCACGGCGCCAAAGGCACTCAATACCGTCTGGCGGTAGCGCGCGACGGCCGCCTCATGGCCCGCCTTGGCAGCATCGACGCTGGCCGTGGTGGCGCCCGCGTTGAACAGCGTTTGCGCGGCCGACACGCCCAGCGACCACAAGCTGCTTGAAGCGTTGAACAGGTCGCCCACCTTGCTGGCGCCGGAACCGTAGGAACCCGTCAGGTTCAGGCTCGGATAGTAGGCCGAGCGGGCGATACCGATCTGCTCGTTGGCCACGGCCACCCTGCGCTCGGCGGCGGCGATGTCGGGACGGCGCTGCAGCAGGGTCGATGGCACGCCCAGCGGTACCTCGGGCACGGTCAGGGTCCACGGCGCCGCAGCCAGGCTGAAGTCGGACGGCGCGCGGCCCAAGAGGATGGCGATCGCGTGTTCGAGCTGGGCGCGGGCGCGCGTCTGGCTCGACAGGTCGATCTGCGCATTGGCCAGCTGCGTCTGCGCCTGCAGCAGGTCGGACTTGGCGGCGATGCCCGATTTAAAACGGTTGCCGGTGATCTCGAGCACGCGCTTGTAGCCATCGATGGTGGCGTTCAGCAGCGCGATCTGCGCATCGCTCTGGCGCAGCGAAAAGTAATTGGTGGCCAGCTCGCCCTGCGCCGACAGGCGCGCGGCGGCCAGGTCCGCCGCACTGGCGGCCGCGCTGGCATCGGCGCCCGTCACGCCGGCGCGCAGCTTGCCCCACACGTCCGGCTCCCACGAGGCGCCGATGGCGGCCTTGAAGTTGTTGTTCGTCTGCTGCTCGCCCCCGCCGCCCGAACGGGCGCCGCTGCCCGTCAGGTTCACGGTGGGGAACAGCGAGGCGCGCTGTTCGCGCACCAGCGCGCGCGCCTGCTCGTACGAAGCGATGGCGGCCGCCACGTTCTGGTTCGATATGTCGATGCCTTCGGCCAGCTGGTTCAGCTGCGCGTCGCCGAACAGGGTCCACCAGGGACCGCGCTCCAGGGTGTCGGCCGGTGCGGCCGGTTGCCAGCCGGCCGCCTCCTTGAACGCTTGCGGCGCGGCGGCCGTCGGCGTTTCATACGCGGGGCTGACGGCGCAGCCGGCAAGGAGAACTGCTGCGGCCACGGCCAGCAGGCGGCGTGCGGGAACGGCGGAGGAAATAGGTTTTACTTGCTTCATGATTGTGTGCTCGGGTTATCTGGCCCAGGAATGCGGCTCAATTGCTGCTCGTCGGCGCTGCGCGTGCGCAGCTTGTCGAGCAGGATATAGACCACCGGGGTGGTCAGCAATGTGAGTAACTGGCTGGCGATCAGGCCGCCGATGATGGCGACCCCCAAGGGCTGGCGTAGCTCCGACCCCTCGCCGAAACCGATCGCCAGCGGCAAGGCGCCAAGCGCCGCCGCCAGGGTGGTCATCAGAATGGGGCGGAAACGCAGCAAACATGCCTCGCGCACCGCCTCCACGGCTGTCAAGCCGCGCGAACGCTCGGCCTCCAGCGCGAAGTCGATGATCAATATAGCATTTTTCTTGACGATACCGATCAACAGGAACACGCCGATCAGGGCGATGATGGAAAACTCCATGCGGAACAGCAGCAAGGCCAGCACGGCGCCCACCCCCGCCGACGGCAAGGTCGACAGCACGGTGACGGGATGGATCAGGCTTTCGTACAGGATGCCCAGCACGATGTAGATGACCACGATGGCCGCCAGGATCAAGAGCGGCTGCTCCTTGTTGCTGTCCTGCGCGCTCTTGGCCGAGCCCTGGAAACTGCCGCGCACGTTGACGGGCATGCCGATTTCCGACTCCGCCTGGGCCACGGCGGCCTGCCCGTCGCTGAGCGGATAGCCGTCGGCCAGGTTGAACGACACGGTGGTGGCCAGCTCGCCGCCCTGGTGGTTGATCGAGGTCGCGGTCGAGCTTTCCGCAAAGCTGCTGAACGAGGACAGCGGCACCATGTGCGCCAGGGTCGTGGACAGGGCCGAGCCGCTGGACGGGTCGCGCGCCGCCGTCGTGTTGGACGTCGCCGCGCCCGTCGCCGCAGCGGTGGTGCTGGCCGTCGCCGTCGTGCTGGTGGCCGCGACGGCCGCCGCATTCGACGCCGGCACATACACGGAGCGCAGCGCTTCCGGGCTTTGCGCATAGCGGGGCGCCACTTCCATGATCACGTGGTACTGGTTCAGCTCATCGTAGATGGTCGCCACCTGGCGCTGGCCGAAACTGTTGTACAGCGCATTGTCGATATCCTTGACTTGCACGCCCAGTTGCGTGGCGCGGTCCTTGTCGATGGAAACAAAAGTTTCCACGCCGTTTTCCGCCTGGTCCGTGTCCACGTCGATCAGGGGCGGCTGCAGCTTCATCTGGTCGGCCAGCTTCGCCGCCCACTTCTTCAGGTCCGCCTGGTTGTCGCTGATCAGGGTGTACTGGTAGGTGGAATTACTCGAGCGCCCGCCCATGCGCAAATCCTGCACGGGGTTGAGGAACAGCGAAATGCCCGTCACCTTGGCCAGTTGCGGACGCAGGCGCGCGATCACGGCTTGCCCCTTGTCCGTGCGCTGCGAGGCCGGCTTCAAGTCGATGAACATGAAGCCGCCCCCTGCCCGTCCGCCGCCCGTAAACCCCACGACGGTGGCGACGGCCGGGTCGTCCTTGATGATGTTGACCAGCTGGCGCAATTTACTCTGCATGGCCTGGAACGAGATGCTCTGGTCGGCGCGCATGCCGCCGTTGATCTGGCCCGTGTCCTGCTGCGGAAAGAAGCCCTTGGGCGCGGCCGCGAACAGGTACACGTTCAAGCCGACGACGAAGACGAGGATGGTCATCACCAGCGCGGCGCTCGACAGCGCCCAGTCCAGGCAGTGCTCGTAGACTTTCAGCATGCGCTCGAAACCGCGCTCGAACCAGCGCGCCACCGCACCCGGCTTTTTATGCTGCTGGCCGCTTTTCAGCAGCCAGGCGCACATCATCGGCGTGGTCGTGAGCGAGATCACCAGCGAAATCATCACGGCGGCCGACAGGGTCACGGCAAACTCGCGGAACAAGCGCCCCACCTGCCCGCCCATGAACAGCAGCGGGATGAAGACGGCCACCAGCGACAGGCTGATCGACAGCACCGTAAAACCCACTTCGCGCGCGCCCAGCAGGGCCGCCTTGAAGCGGTCCATGCCCGCCTCGATGTGGCGCTGCGTATTTTCCAGCACCACGATGGCGTCGTCGACGACGAAGCCCGTGGCCACCGTGAGCGCCATCAGGGACAGGTTGTTCAGGCTAAAGCCCAGCATGTACATCACGCCGAAGGTGCCCAGCAGGGAAACGATGGTGGCCACGGCCGGGATGATGGTGGCGCGCACGCTGCGCAAAAAGGCGCTGACCACCAGCACGACGAGCACGATGGACAGGATCAGGGTGAATTCGATTTCGTGCAGCGACGAGCGGATGGAATTGGTGCTGTCGGACGCCACCTGCAGCTTGATGTCGCCCGGCAGTTGCGCCTGCAGTTGCGGCAGCAGCGCGCGCACGCCGTCCACCGTGGCGATGACGTTGGCACCGGGCTGGCGCGTGATCAGCACGATGACGGCCGGGTCGCCATTGAACAGGCCCAGGGTATTCGTGTTTTCCACGCCGTCGACCACGTCGGCCACGTCGTCGAGGCGGATGGCGGCGCCGTCGCGCCAGGCCACCACCAGGCTGCGGTAGTCGTTTGCTGAGCGCCCGCCCGTGGCCGTCGCCGCGCCCGAATAGATCTGCAGGCTGCGCTCGTCGCCGGAGATGGCTCCCTTGGGGCGGTTGGCGTTGCTGGCCTGGATGGCCGCGCGCACGTCTTCCATCGACACGGCATAGTGATTGAGCTGATACGGCAGCAATTCCACGCGCACGGCGGGCAGCGAACCGCCGCCCAGTTCCACGTCGCCCACGCCTTTGACCTGCGCCACCTTTTGCTGCACCAGGTTCGACACGGCATCGTAGATCTGGCCCGGCGTGCGCGTTTTCGACGTCAGCGCCAGGATGATCACGGGCGCGTCGGACGGATTGGCCTTGCGGTAGGTGGGATTGCTGCGCAAGGTGGCCGGCAAGTCCACGCGCGCGGCGGCAATCGCGGCCTGCACTTCGCGCGCGGCCGAATCGATCTTGCGGTTCAGGTCGAACTGCAAATTGATGCGCGCCGAGCCCGTGCCCGACGACGACGTCATCTCGTTCACGCCCGAGATCACGCCCAGGCGCCGTTCCAGCGGCGTGGCCACGGAAGTGGCCATGGTCGCGGGGCTGGCGCCGGGCAGGCTGGCGCTGACGGAAATGGTCGGATAATCGACCTGCGGCAGCGGCGAGACGGGCAGCACGAAGAACGCGCCGATGCCCGCCAGCGCGATGCCGATGGTCAGCAGCACGGTGGCGATGGGACGCTTGACGAACGGTTCGGACAGGTTCACGCGGCGCTCCCCGCGTTATCTGCCGGCTTGTCCAGCTTCACCCCGGGCGTCTTGCGCGCGAAGCGCTGGCCCAGGCGGTCGAAGCCCAGGTAGATGACGGGCGTGGTGAACAAGGTCAGCACCTGGCTGACGATCAGGCCGCCGAAGATGGCCAGGCCCAACGGACGGCGCAACTCGGCGCCCTCGCCCCAGCCCAGCATCAGCGGCACGGCCGCGAACAGGGCCGCCAGGGTCGTCATCAAAATCGGGCGGAAACGCAGCAGCGCTGCCTGGTGGATGGCTTCCTGCGGACTTTTTCCCTCGTCGCGCTCGGCCTCGATGGCGAAGTCGATCATCATGATGGCGTTCTTTTTCACGATGCCGATCAGCAGGATGATGCCGATGATGCCGATCACGCCCAGGTCCTGGCCCGAGATCATCAGGGCCAGCAAGGCGCCCACGCCGGCCGACGGCAGGGTCGACAAAATCGTCAGCGGATGGATGTAGCTTTCGTACAGCACGCCGAGCACGATGTAGACGCAGACGACGGCGGCCAGAATGAGCCACAGCTGGTTCGACAGCGAGTTTTCATACGCGCCGGCCGCGCCGAGGAAGGTCAGTGTCACCGACGGCGGCAAGGCGATGTCTTTCGCCGCCTGGCGGATGGCGTCGACGGCGCTGCCCAGCGCCACGCCCTGCGTCGTATCGAAGCCCAGGGTCGTGGCCGGATACTGCGCCACGTGCGTGATCTGCAGCGGCGCCTGTTTTTCGCTGACGCTGGCAAACGCGGACAGCGGCGTCGACTTGCCGGAACCTGTGCGCACCTGCAGGTCCGACAGGTCGGCCGGCGTCGTGACGATGCCCGGCTGCGCTTCGAGAATCACGCGGTACTGGTTGGTTTCCGTGAAAATCGTCGAAATGATGCGCTGGCCGAAGGCGTTATACAAGGCGTCGTCGACGGTGGCCGTGGTCACCGACATGCGCGCGGCGCTGTCGCGGTCGATGGCGACCGTCACGGCGGCGCCCGTGGCGCCCGCATCCGTGACGACGTTGCGCAGCTGCGATTGCTCGCGCATGCGGGCGGCCAGCTTGCCGGCCCATTCGGTGACGGTGGCCGTATCGGCCCCTTCGAGCGAGACGCGGTATTGCGTCGGCCCCGATTCCGCATCGATGGTCAGATCCTGCGTCGGCTGCAGATACAGGGTCACGCCGGCCACCTTGGCCACGCGGTTGCGCAGGCGTTCCATGATCTCGTCCTGGCTGCCGCTGCGCGGACGCTTCAGGTTGATCAGCATGCTGCCCGTGTGCAGCATGGTGTTGTTGGCCGCATCGACGCCGACGAGGGAACTCAAGGTATCGACAGCGGGGTCTTCCAGCAGCGCGCTGGCGGCCGCCTGCTGCAAGGCGGCCATGCGCGCGTACGAGACGGCTTGCGAGGTTTCGATGCGCGCCTGCAGCTGGCCCGTGTCCTGCGTGGGGAACAGGCCTTTCGGGATGGTGATATACAGGACGACGGTCAGCAGCAAGGTGGCCAGGGCCACGAGCAGGGTCAGTCCCTGGCGCTTCAGTACCCACACGAGCGCAAGGTCGTACTGATGGATGACCTTGTCGAGGAAAGCCTGGATGCGCTGGCCCGTGGCGCTGATTTTTTCATCGGCGTGGCTTTTCAGCCAGCGCGCCGACATCATCGGCACCAGGGTCAGCGACACCACGGCGGAAATCAAGATAGTGATGGCCAGGGTCATGGCAAATTCGCGGAACAATCGGCCCACCACGTCGCCCATGAACAGCAGGGGAATCAGCACGGCGATCAGCGAGACCGTCAGCGAGATGATGGTAAAGCCGATCTGCGACGCGCCCTTCAGCGCGGCGGCCATCGGCGTTTCGCCCTCCTCGATGTAGCGGGCGATGTTTTCGATCATGACGATGGCGTCGTCGACGACAAAGCCCGTGGCGATGGTCAAGGCCATCAGCGACAGGTTGTTCAGGCTGTAGCCGAGCAGATACATGACGCCGCAGGCGCCGATCAGCGAAATCGGCACGGACAGGCTGGCGATCACCGTGGCGCGCATGCTGTGCAGGAAGGCGAAGATCACCAGCACCACCAGCAGCACGGACAACAGCAGTTCCATTTCCACGTGTTCGACGGAAGCGCGGATGCCCGTCGTGCGGTCGCTCAGCACGTCGAGCTTCATGGCCGCCGGCAGGCTGGCCTGCAGGTCGGGCAACAGCGCCTTGATGGCGTCCACCGTCTTGATGACGTTGGCGCCGGGCTGGCGCTGCACGTTCAGGATGATGGCCGGCTGCTTGCCCGACCAGGCACCGAGGCGCGTGTTTTCCGCGCTGTCGACGACGTTCGCCACGTCAGCCAGGCGCACGGGCGCGCCGTTTTTATACGTGATGATCAGGCGCTTGTAGTCTTCCGCCGTCACCAGCTGGTCGTTGGCGTTGATGGTAAACGAGCGCGTGGGACCGTCGAAACTGCCCTTGGCACTGTTGACGTTGGCCGCCGCGATGGCCGTGCGCAGGCTGTCGAGGCCCAGGCCGTAGGAAGCCAGCAACTTGGTGTCGCCCTGGATGCGCACGGCGGGACGCTGGCCGCCCGACAGCGAAACGAGGCCCACGCCGTTGACCTGGCTGATCTTCAGCGCCAGGCGCGTGTTGACGATGTTTTGCACCTGCGTCAGCGGCATCGTGTCCGAGGTGATCGCCAGCGTCAGCACGGGCGCGTCGGCCGGGTTGATCTTCGCGTACACGGGCGGCGCCGGCAAATCGGTGGGCAGCAAGGAGCCGCCCGCGTTGATGGCGGCCTGCACTTCCTGCTCGGCCACGTCCAGGGTCTGGCCCAAGGTGAATTGCAGGGTGATGAGGGAAACGCCGGCCGCGCTGGTGGAACTCATGCGCTGTAGACCCGACATCTGCCCGAACTGGCGCTCCAGCGGCGCCGTCACCGTCTGCCCCATGACTTCGGGACTCGCGCCCGGGTACAGGGTCTGCACCTGGATGGTGGGGAAGTCCACCTGCGGCAAGGCGGCCAGCGGCAGGAACTTGAAGCCGACCAGCCCCGCCAGCACGATGGCCAGCATCAGCAGCGCCGTGGCGACGGGGCGCTTGATGAACGGCGTCGATGGACTCATTGCGCTGCGCCCTTCGCCGGAGCGGTCGCCGGCGCACTGGCGGGAGCGGAGGCGGACGCCGAAGCGCTGGCCGCGCCGTCAGCATGCTGGCGGCGGTGGCGGCGTTCGCCGTTCGCGCCGGCAGCACCTGCGCCGCCCATGGCCGGCTTGTCGCCCGCCAGCGTGACTTTTGCGCCTTCCTTCAGGCGGTCGGCGCCTTCCGTGATGACTTGCTCGCCCGCTTCCAGGCCGGCGCGGATTTCCACCATGTCGGTAGTGGCCTGGCCCCGCGTGACCATGCGCACGGTGACGGTCTTGTCGGCCTTGAGCACATACACGAAGTCGCCGTTGTTACTGTGACGCAGGGCCGTCACGGGTACCAGCACGGCGCCCGTGATGTTGCCCAGTTCCAGCCGCACGTTGACGAACTGGCTGGGGAACAAGGCCATCTTGTCGTTCGTGTAACGGGCCTTGGCGCGCACGGTGCCTGTCTGCACGTCGACCTGGTTGTCGAGCGCCGTCAGGCTGCCCTTGTCCAGCGTATGCGTGCGCGTGCGGTCCAGCGCCAGCGCCGCCAGGGCCGAGCCGCCATTCAGGCGCTCCTGGATGGTCTGCACCTTATCCTGCGGCACGGAAAATTCCACGTCGATGGGCGAGAGCTGCGTCACCACCACCACGCCGCCCGTGTCGCTGGTGCTCACCAGGTTGCCGATATCGACCACCTTCAGGCCCGCACGGCCGCTGATCGGCGATACCACCTTGGTGTAGCCGAGGTTCAGCCTGGCCGTGCCTTCGGACGCGCGGTCCGTCATGACAGTGCCTTCCAGCTGCTTGACCAATGCGGCCTGCGTGTCGACGTCCTGGCGCGCGATGGAATCCTGGCCCAGCAGGGTTTGATAGCGTTTCAGGGTCAGGCGCGCGTTTTCCAGCTGCGCTTCATCGCGCTGGCGCTGGCCCGTGGCCTGCATCAGCGCCATCTCGAACTGGGCCGGATCGATCTGCGCCACCACCTGGCCCGCCTTGACCATGCCGCCTTCCTTGAATTTCAATTCCTTCAAAATGCCCGACACTTGCGGGCGCACCGTCACGGTGGATGCGGCCGTCACCGTGCCCAGCGCATCGAGCACCACGGGCAGGTCGGACTTGACGGCCGTGGCCACGCCGACGGTGGTCGAGGGAGCGCCGCGGCGTCCGCCAGGCCCGCCGGGTCCGCCCGGGCCACCGGGACCGCCGGCACCGCCCTGGGCGCTGGCGCCGGAATGGGTCAGATACCAGGCACCGCCCCCCAGCGCCGCCATCACGGCCAGCGCGATGACCGTGCCGACGATTTTCGAACGGCGGCTGCGCCGCAGGGTATGGGGTGTTGTCTGCGAATCCATCGCTTATCCTTGTAGTGGCCGCTGGCACGGCGATTCTGTGGCGCCGGCCGAGTTGGAACACACTCAGGCCGGACGACCGTTTTTCGGGGTTGTTTCGGTACTCAGCCGGGGAGTCAAGAGCTGAAAATCAGCTGAAAAAACATCGCTCTCCAGCGTGAAACGACTCTAGCATAGTCATGTAACTGTTTCATTTCTACTTGAAACAATTACACACAGCCTGGCAGGCATGGGAGGACCAGGCGGGCCGGCAGGCGGGCCGACCCTGTGGGGTAACGGTGGAAAAATCAGGCTTGCGGGGCGTCATCGCCCGGCGTGCGCCAGACGCGGGCGACTCGCATGCAGATACAAACTCGCTACAAATCTCCCGCCAGCCGCCTTGACCCGGCGCCGCGCGGGGATCAAGTGGTCACAGACGGCGGCGATTCTTTACCTGAATTTACAAGGTCATGCCGAGGATGACATCCTGGTAGTCGGTGCGGCCGACGCGGAAGGTGCGCCGTCCCACCTGCGCAAAGCCGCAGCGCGCATAGAACGCCAGCGCGTCGTGGTTTTCCGCGTACACGCCCAGCAGCACGCGCCCTGCCCCGCCGGCGCGCGCTTGGCTCAGCGCCGCCTGCATCAGGCGCTGGCCCACGCGCCGGCCCTGGAAGCGGTGCAGCAGGTAGATGCGCTTGATTTCCAGGTCGTCCGGACGCGGCTCCGCCACCGGCAGGCTGGCGGGACTGAGCACCAGATAACCGACGGGTGCGCCGCCGGGCATGGCCTCGGCCAGCCATAAACGCATGGCCGGCAGCGCCAGCCAGTCGCGGTACAGCTGCGCGTCATGCTGGCGCTGGCAATGGGCGATGACGTCGGCGCCATCGAGGATGCCGGCGAACGCTTCCAGGAAGGTGGCCTGTCCCACCAGCGCCAGCGCCTGTTCATCGCCCTTGATGCAAGGGCGGATGGCGATACCCGTGGGTCCACTCATGTCGCTTGCCATAGTCTGCTCCTCAAGGAAAACAAGCCGGGCGAAGCCGGCTTGGAGATGTCATCTATATTGCCGTGTAAGGCCTGACTTTACTTGCCGCCCAGGGGCACCTCGCACAGGCAGTGCGTAAGCGCCATGAACGGTTTGCGCTCGCGCGTGATGCCCGACAGCCAGGAGAGGTCCTGCGCCATGCCCAGCGCCGCGTCGGCCGGCAAGCCCGTGCCGGTCAGGCCCAGTTTCACGTGCTCGCCCAGCCCCAGCGAGGCCATGGCCTTGGAACCGAACATGCCGATCAGGCGATCGACGTTCGACGTTTCCTGTTCCAGGTAGGTCACGCGGTAGTCGGCGCCCAGATTGGCCCGCTTGGCGGCCGAGGCCAGCGCATCGCCATAGCTGCCGATGCGGTCGACCAGGTTGCGCTCTTTCGCCTGCAAGCCCGTCCAGACGCGGCCCTGCGCCACTGCATCGATCTTTTCCGGCGTCGTCTTGCGCGCCTTGGCCGCCAGGTTCAGGAAGTCGCCATACACGTGGTTGATCGAACCCTGGATCACTTCGGCGAAGCGGGGATCGAGCGGGCGCAAGGGGTTGCCCGCGTCGGCCAGCCACGTGGTCGGCGAGCCGGCCGTGTGGATGCCCAGCTTTTCCACCACCTTATCGGCCGTCGGCAGAATCGCGAACACGCCGATGGAGCCGGTGATGGTGGCCGCGTCGGCGATCACTTCATCGGACGAGGTGCTGATCCAGTAGCCGCCCGAAGCGGCCACGTTGCCCATCGAGACGACCACCGGCTTGCCGGCGGCGCGCGTCAGTTCCAGTTCGCGGCGGATCAGTTCCGAGCCGAAGGCGCTGCCGCCCGGCGAATCGACGCGCAGCACGACGGCCTTGATCGACTTGTCTTCGCGCGCCTGGCGGATCAAGCGCGAGGTGGACAGGCCGCCGATGGCGCCCGGCGGCGCGATGCCGTCGCCGATTTCGCCCGAGGCGATGACCACGCCGACGGCATCGCCGATGTGCACGGGGCGCAGACGCGCCAGGTAATCGGTGTAGTTCACCTGGCGGAAGTTCGTGCCTTCCGTGTTCTTGGCGCCGCGCGCCATCATGAACTGGCGCAGCTCATCGCGCGTTTTCAGGCCGTCGACCAGTTTTCCATTGAGCGACAGCTTGGCAATGTCGCCACCGGCAGCCGTCATCAAGGCTGGCAGGTTGTCGATCGTTTGCATGATCGCGCCGGCCGGCAGCTTGCGCGCCTTTTCCACGTCCGTCGTGTAGGTGGTCCACAGGCCGTTGTTCAGGTAGCGGTCCGCTTCAGCCGCCGCTTCGGACGGGCCGTTGGCGATGAAAGGCTCGGCCGCGCTTTTATACGTACCGACCTTCAGCAGGTTGACCGTCACGCCCACCTTGTCGAGCGCGTCGCGGTAGTAATTGCGGTAGCGGCCAAAGCCTTCCAGCATGACGCCGCCCATCGGGTGCAGAAATACCTCGTCGGCCTTCGCCGCCACCAGGTACTGGCGCTGGTTGTAGCTCGAACCCCAGGCCGTCACTTTCTTGCCCGTGGCGCGGAAACGCTCGACGCCGGCCGCCACTTCGCGCAGCGACGCCAGGCCGCCGCCCTGCAATTCGTCGAGCAGGATCACCATGGAACCGATGTTCTTGTCCTTGCCGGCCGTGTCGAGCACGGCCAGCACGTCGCGCAGCTGCACGCTTTTCTTGACTTCGCCGCTGACATTGGCCAGCACGGCTTCGCGCACGCCGCCCGGGGTTTCCTCGACCAGCGGGCCTTGCAAGTCGAGTACCAGGGTGGTCTTGTCCGCCAGGGGCTTGGCGCCGCCGCCAAAGATGGCAATCAGGATGGCGATGACGATCAGCAGGAAAATCAGGTTGATGACCGCGCGGCGGGTGGCGTCCAGCGCGCGCCAGAATGCGCCAAAGCCGCGGCGTAGCGGCGGGAAGGGGTTGAGTGACATCGATGCTCCGTGAGGTTATGTACCTAAAGGAAATCAATATAGCTGAAAATGGCCGCGATCGCCTTGGGATTCGTCTTATTTTGACAAGTATTGCGTGTCCTGGCCGCCCTGCCCCGGGGGCGTGGAAATGAGGAACAGGCCTGCGAGTACCAAGGCGCCGTTCAGGATCAGCAGTTCCAGGCCGATGCGGTAATGCTCGAACAGCCGCGCCTGCTCCCCTTCGATCAGCGCGCACAGCAGCGGCCCGGCCACGGCCACCAGCGGCACCCAGCGGTCGCGTACGCCGCGCCGGCTCAGCAGGCCGAAGGCGAACAGACCCAGCAGCGGACCATAGGTATAGCTGGCCAGCTTCAGGATCACGCCTATCATGCTGGGGTCGTCCAGCCATTTGAAGGCCATGATCAATATCAGGAACAGCACGGCGAACCCTAGGTGCACACGGCGGCGCCAGCGCATCTGCGCGGCCGCGCTCAAATCCTGCCTGCGCTGCACGCCCAAAATATCGATGCAGAAGGTGGACGTGAGCGCCGTCAATGCCCCATCCACGCTGGGAAACAGGGCGGAAATGAGCGCGATGAAAAAAATCAGCTGCACCACGGCGGGAAAGTGCCCCAGCACGACGGCGGGAAACAGTTTATCGCCTGTCGCGCTGATGCCGGCCAGCGGCGCATACAGGTGCAGCAAGCCGCCGAGGAAGAGGAACAGCAGCAGCACGCCCGTCAGCACCACGGTCAGGCTGAGCATGTTCTTTTGCGAATCGCGCAAGGTGCGCACGGAAATGTTCTTTTGCATCATTTCCTGGTCCATGCCCGTCATGGCGATCGTGATGAACATGCCGGCAAGAATGTGCTTCCACACATAGGCGGGGCTGTCCGGGTCGACGGTGAAGATGCGCGTGAGGCCTTGCGCGCGCATGCGCTCGAGGCTGTCGATGAGGGACAGGTCCATCGCGCGCAGCAAAAACACGCTGCAGATGGCGAGGCCGGCCAGCATGCACGCCGTTTGCAGGGTATCGGTCCAGACGATGGTCTTCACGCCGCCCTCGTACGTGTACAGCAGGATCAGCAGCAGCACGATGCACGACGTCAGCCAGAACGGCACGCCCAGGCTGTCGAGTATCGTTGCCTGAAGGATATTGACCACCAGATACAGCCGCGCCGTGGCGCCCAGCAGGCGCGAGACGATGAAAAACGCCGCCCCGCTCTGGTAGGAGCGCCGGCCCAGGCGCAGTTCCAGGTAGCGGTAAATGGAAGTGAGCTGCAGCCGGTAATACAGCGGCAGCAAAATAAACGTGATAGCCAGGTAGCCGAGCACGTAGCCGATCATCAGCTGGATGTAGCCGAAACCGTTGCTGCCCACGGCGCCGGGCACGCTGATGAAGGTCACGCCCGTGAGCGTGGTGCCGACCATGCCGAAGGCCACCAGCATCCAGTTGCTGTCCTTGTTGCCGATGAAAAAACTGTCGTTGGTGGCATGGCGCGAGGTGCGCCACGCCACGCCCAGCAGGATCAGGAAATACGCGAGGACGACGGCAAACAGGATGAGGGGGGACATGGGCGATACGCTGGCGGCAAGGTGAACAGGGGCAGAAATATACAGCAAAGCCCCTGTTGACGCCGGCCTCAGCAGCCGCTAGGTTTGACTTTCTCCACTTCCAGGCCGAACCACGGACGCAAGCGCGTGCCGATGACGTTGCCCAGGAAAGCGCAGACCAGCCATAGCCAGCCGTGCAGGCTGCCCGAGACGATGCCGCTGAAATAGGCGCCGATATTGCAGCCGTAGGCCAGACGCGCGCCGTAGCCGAGCAGCAAGCCGCCGGCGACGGCGGCGATGACCGAGCGGCGCGGGATGCGCCACACGGGCGCGTAGCGGCCGGCCAGGGCCGCCGCCAGCATGGCGCCCAGGACGATGCCGATGTCCATCACGGAAGTCTTGTCCTGCGTCAGCGGCGCGGCCAGCGCGGCCGCGTTCGCTTTGGTCGACCAATAGGCCCAGCTGGCCGTATCGATGCCGATCACGGATGCCGCTTTCGCGCCCCACAGGGCGAACGCGGACGTCACGCCCCACGGACGGCCCGACAGCGCCAGGGTGATGAAATTGAGTACGACGAGCGCGACGGCGCCCGCCACCAGCGGCCAGGGGCCGTGCAGCCAGGGCGACGCCTGGGACGGGCGCAGCTGCGTGGCGACGAGCTTGCCGTGGCGGCGCTTTTCAACGAAGACCGTGAGGCCGGCGATCAGCGCGAAAACGATCCAGTTCAGCGCCAGCGCAGGCACCAGGCCTAGGGTCGTGACGAGGGAAATGGGTTGAAGTTGCGGCAGCGCCGTCCAGAACGGCATGTGCGCCGTGCCGATCACGGAGCCGACGATGAAGGCGGCCAGGGTGATGAGCATGCGCGTGCTGCCCCCGCCCACCGTGTACAGGGTGCCGGAGGCGCAACCGCCGCCCAGCTGCATGCCGATGCCGAAGATGAAGGCGCCGAAGATGACGGATGTGCCGGCGGGCGACACCAGGCCCGCCACGGGCGTGCCGAACAGGGTGCCGGCCGACAATGCCGGGAAAAACAGGGTCACGCCCACGGCCAGCATCAGCATTTGCGCGCGCAAGCCGTCGCCGCGGCCATCGGCAATGAAGACGCGCCAGGCCGATGTAAAACCGAAGGCCGCGTGATACAGGGTGATGCCGAGCAAGGCGCCCACCACGTACAGCGCGGACTGGGTGGCGCCCACCGTCAGCGCCAGGTACCAGGCGCCTAGCACGATGAGCAACAGGGCGACGCCCAGCGGTTTCGGGTTGATGGCGGCGCGCAGGCGCAGCGGTGACATTGCGGTATCGGACATGGGGAATATGGGCGAGAGAAAGGGAAACACCATTGTAAACCCTGCTCTCGCCCGTGCCAGCAACTTGCTTGCAGATCAAGCAGGCTTAATGCCCCACCGCATGCATCGATTTCTCGCCGCCGCTGCGCACGGGAATCGGGTTCAGGCGGTCCATCCGGCCGCTCAGGGCCGTCAAGCCGAAGGCGCCCAGCACGACCAGCGCGCCGATCCAGCCCGTGTGCACGAGGCCCAGGTGTTCTACGATCAAGCCGCCGCCCCAGGCGCCGCCGGCGATGCCCAGATTAAAAGCGGCGATATTCAGGCCGGAAGCGACGTCCACGGCGCGGGGCGTGAAGTGTTCCGCTTGCTGCACGACATACACTTGCAAACCGGCCACGTTACCGAAGGCCACGGCCCCCCACAGCAGCACGGTGATGACGACGAGCACGGGATGCGGCGCCGTGAAGGTCAGCAGCAGCAAGACTGCGGACAGCAGCAAAAAGATCAGTTTCAGGGCGCTGACAGGGCCTTTCTTGTCGGCCAGCTTGCCGCCCCAGATATTGCCGAACGCCACGGACACGCCATACACGAGCATCACCGCGCCCACGGCGCCGGCGCTGAAACCCGACACTTGCTGCAGGATCGGCGCCAGATAAGTAAAGGCGATGAAGGAGCCGCCATAGCCGACGGCCGTCATGGCGTACACCAGCAGCAGCCGGGGCTGGCCCAGCACCTGCACTTGCTGCAGCAGCGAGGCAGGCTTGCTGTGCTTGATGGTCGATGGCACGTACAGCAGGCTGCCGATGAACGCCACCAGACCCAGGGCCGAGACGGCGAGGAAGGTTTCGCGCCAGCCGAAATGCTGGCCGATGAAGGTGCCCAGCGGCACGCCCGTCACCAGGGCCACGGTCAAGCCCGTAAACATGATGGCGATCGCGCTGGCCGCCTTGTCCTTCGGCACCAGCGAGGTGGCGATGGTCGAGCCGATGGAAAAGAACACGCCATGCGCCAGCCCCGTCAGGATGCGGGCGACGACGAGGGTTGCATAGCCCGGTGATTTCCACGCCAGCAAATTGCCCAGGGTGAACAAGACCATCAACGACAGCAACAGGGTTTTGCGCGGGATCTTGCCCGTCAGGGCAGTCAGGACAGGCGCGCCGACGGCGACGCCCAGCGCATACAGGCTGACCAGCAGGCCGGCCGACGGCAGGTTGACGCCCAGGTCTGCGGCGATGGTGGGCAACAGCCCCACGATGACAAACTCGGTGGTTCCGATGGCAAACGCGCTGAGGGTCAGCGCGAGCAAGGCAATGGGCATGGCAAACTCCGATAAATGATGTTGGCATGCAGTATCGGGGTTTTCTTTATTCCGAAAAATACCTGATCCGGAAGAAGATAATTGCGCCCAGCTCAACAATGCAATGGTCTGCTACACTGCATCGATCGATTACGGAGCTGTCGCATGAATTCAGAAAAACTGGCGCTGCTGGTCACGCGCGAAATGCCATACGGGAAATATCAGGGACGCTTGCTGGCCGACTTGCCGGGACATTACCTCGGCTGGTTCGCGCGCGAGGGCTTCCCCTCGGGCGAACTGGGCAGTTTAATTGCGCTGATGTACGAACTCGACCACAACGATTTAAGAAGCTTGCTCGACCCCTTGCGCACGCGCAAGTCGCCGTGGCGGCCGGGCGAGTAAGGAACAGGTCAGAACTGGCGCAGCTTCTTCGCCAGCATGGCGCTGAACTCGCCATTTTCCACGAGCTTTTGCAGCTCGCTGGCGCCGCCAATGAGCACGTCATTGACGAAAATCATGGGAAACGTGGGCCAACCCGTCCACATTTTCAAGGCATTGCGGCGGTGCCACTGGCTCAAATAACTGCCGTATTGCAGGTACTGGTAAGGCGTGCCCAGCACGTCGAGTATCTTGCGCGCCTTGCGCGGGAACGGATTGAGCGCCATGCCGACCACCACGACCTGGTGCGCGGCGATGGCCGCCTGCACCTCGCGCACGATGTCCTGGTGCTTGCTGCCGATCAAAGGGCGGGCGGCGGGATGGATCTGGGCTTCGTCGAGGATGGCGCGGGTCATGAAAGTCCTGGGAGCAGTGGCACGTGGCGTGCCGATCACGCATTGTGCCACGCACTCAGGCTGGCGTGGGCTACACTGCGCGTCTTCTCCCCCTTCACCTGAAATATATGCAAGCAATCACTCCCATGCCGGCATGCCGCACCCGCCGCCTGCTCGGCGCTCTTCTGCTCGCCGCCTGCGCCTCCAGCGCCCTGGCCGCTGCCGATCCCGGGCTTGAAAGCGGTCTGATCCAGGCGCTGCACCTGAAAAAGGGCACGACGGACAGGGTGGGCACCTCCGGCAAGGCCATCGCCGCCTACATGCGCGAAGGCTACATCGGCAAGCACCCGGACCAGCGCTTCGACTACACCGATTATTACCTGTTGAAAAAGCCGGCCAGCTTCATGGGGCATGCACTGGTGCTGATCGAGGAAGAATACATCACGCAATATATCGGCTGCTGCGTCAGCCCCGGGGCGGGCGTGACGGTGAAGGTGCAGGGCAGCACACAGAAGCTGCAGGCGTTCGCCCGCGCCCAGCGCTGCACCTTGACCGACCCCGTCGATATCGGGCATGCACTGAGCGAGGTTGCCATCCAGGCCCGGCTGCCCCAAGGTCATTACGCGTCCTTGAGCTGCCGCGAACGCGATGCGGAGCGCGAAGAGCCTTGATGGCTGGCAGCCTTCAAAACAGTTCGTCGAGCAGCAAATGGAATGCCAGCTTGCCTTGATCGATATCAAGGAGCCCATATTGCTCAACAAACCTTTGCTGTAGCGCGGCGTCCAACTCACCGAGAGCACGCCAGGCGATGGCCATGTCCTGGTAGCGGTCGGCAACGCCCGCCCGTCCCACGTCGAGGCAGCCGACGACGGCGCCTTCGTGCAGGAGGATATTCTCCAGCGAAAAATCGCCATGCGTAACGACGAGGTCGGGCGCGACGGGCTGGCAAACCTGCAGCGTCGCCCACACCTGCTCCGCCGTCCAGCCTTTCCGTTCAGCATCGAAATCATCGGTGTCGACGAGGCCCGCATCGATGCGCTGGCGCGCCTGGGCCAGCCGGACGGCAGGGCTGGCGTCGAACGGGCAGGCATCGACGGGCAGCGCATGCAGGCGGCGCAGGAAGGCTGCCAGCGCGTCGGCCACGGCGGGGCCAATCTCGGGATCGGCTTCCAGTAATTCGTGCGCCGTCTTGCCCGGCAGCGCCGCCGTCAGCAGCCATGCCTGCTGCGGGTCTGCCGCCTGGGCGAACTGGAGCACGACCGGCACGGGCAGGTACGGCACCAGCCAGCGCAGGCGCGCCAGTTCATCGGCGAGCTCGGCGGCGGCAACACCCTTGCCATGCTTCAAAAACAGGTCCGGCGCGCCGTCCCTGCCCTGCAGCCTATAGACGGCAGCGTCCGATTCACCGGCGCTGTCGCGCACCCATCGATAGCCGGCCACAGCGGCGCGCAGGCTGGCGGGCATGGCTGCCGTCACGGCCGCTTGCTTCTTGTTGGAGATCGTCATCCGTCCGATCCTATGCCAGCGGCACGTGCAAGCCCATCTTGAGGCAGGTCAATGCCACCGATGTGCGGTAGCGCCGGATATTGTCGTCGCCGCCGAACAGGCGTTCCGTCAGTGCCTCGTATTCGGCCATGCTGCTGGCGGTAATGATCAGCAGGTAATCGGCCTCGCCCGTGATGCCGTAGCACTGCTGGATGGCAGGCTCGGCCATGATGCGCGCGCGCATGCCGGCCGTGCGCTGCGGGTGCTCGTCGTGCAAATGCACTTCCACCGTCAAGATCAAGGGGCGGCCCAGGCGGCTCGCGTCGAGCACGGCCACCTCGTTGCGGATCACCCCGCTCTCGCGCAGGCGGCGGATGCGCCGCTGCACGGCCGGCGCCGACAAATGCACGGCCTGGGCGATTTCGCGTTGCGAGGTCGTGTTATCGCGCTGCAAGATGTCGAGGATGGCCAGGTCGAAGGCATCGAGGTCGGGCGAAGGCGTGAGCGAAAGTTGCGTCATGAAGGTCAAAATGCAGTGCAAATATCGGAGCAGACACAATAAACTTTCACCATTCCGATATCAAGCCTTTTATCACCATGCCATTACGCCGCTATTCCTCGTTCATTCCCCTGCTCGCCATCCTCGGTTCCGTCACCGCGCTGGGGCTGGGCACCTCATGGGCCAAGCACAGCCTGTTCCCGCTGGTCGGTGCGCAAGGCACGACGGCCGTGCGTGTGGGCTTTTCCGCGCTGCTGCTGTTGCTGTTCTGGCGCCCGTGGCGCTGGCAGCTGAGCCGCGCCGACCTGCGCACGGTGGCCCTGTACGGCGCGGCGCTGGGCTTGACCAACCTGTGCTTCTACTTGGCCTTGCGCACGATCCCGTTCGGCATCGCCGTGGCCATCGAGTTTTCCGGCCCGCTGGCTGTGGCCCTGCTGGCCTCGCGCCGCGCGCTCGACTTCGTCTGGGTGGCCCTGGCCGTGGCGGGACTGGCGCTGCTGCTGCCGCTCGGCCACGACATCAGCAATCTCGATCCCACGGGCGTGCTGTTCGCCCTGGGCGCGGCCGTCTGCTGGGCCTCGTACATCGTCTTCGGCAAGCGCGCCAGCCATCTGCATGCGGGCCATTCCGTCTCGCTGGGCCTGGCCATGGCCGCGCTGGTGGTGGTGCCCGTGGGCGTGATGCACAGCGGCGCCGCCCTGCTCTCGCCCGCCGTGCTGGGCATCGGCCTGGGCGTGGCCCTCATTTCCAGCGCCATCCCGATTTCGCTGGAAATGGTGGCCCTGAAGCGGCTGACGCCGCAAGCGTTCGGCATCATGAGCAGCATGGAACCGGCCGTGGCCGCCATGCTGGCCTACATCCTGCTCGACGAGCGGCTCGGTGCCGGGCAGTGGCTGGCGATTGCCATGATCATGGCCGCGTCCATGGGCAGCTCGTACATGGCGCAGCGGCAGAGACGCGGCGCGGCAGCGCTCAGGCCCGAATACAAATCGTGAAGCGCGCGCCGCCCAGCGGCGAATCGTCGACGGCGATGGCGCCGCCGTGCAGCGCGACGGCCCTGGCGGCGATGGCCAGTCCCAGGCCGTGGCCCGTGGCCGCATGGTCCTGCTCGCGCTCCAGGCGGTAGAACGGGGCGAACACCCGTTCGCGCTGGTCGGCGGGAATGCCGGGACCATCGTCCTCGATAACGATGTGCAGCGCCTCGCCATCGCGGAAGGCCGACAGCGCCACGCGCGCCACGGCATATTTGGCCGCATTGCCCAGCAGGTTGCCGACGGCGCGCGCCAGCAGGCGGGCGTCGCCGCGCAGCTCGCCCAGGTCGGCGGCGATGCCGGCGTCCACCTGGCGCGGCAAGGCCGCCGCCAGGCAGGCGTGCAGCAGGGGCGCCAGCGCGAAGGACTGGCGCGGCAGCGCCTGCGCATGATCGAGCTGCATCAGGCCCAACAGCTCATTGACGAGGGTTTTCAGTTCATCGACATCGGCGCCCATGGCGTCGACGCGCCGCTGCAGGTCGGGCTGGCCGTCCGCATGCCGCGCGGCCAGCAGTTCCAGGCCGAATTCCAGCCGCGCGATCGGCGTGCGCAGCTCGTGCGAGACCGACAGCAGCAAATGCTTGCGCGCCTCCAGCAGCGAACCGATGCGCCCGGCCATGTCGTTGATGCGGCCCGCCAGCGGCGCGATGCTCGACGCGGGGCTGACCCGCGCCCGCGCGGCCAGGTCGCCCTGCCCGAAATCGTCGGCCATGCGCGACAGCGCCGCCAGGCTGCGGCCGTGCGCGCGCGTCCACCAGCCCAGCGGCAGCAGCAGGCATAGCGCGATGACGGCGAAACGGATCGCCTCCATGCGTAGCGCCTGGCCCACGTCGATGGGCAGCCTCTGCGCGTGGAGCACGTCGTCGTCGCTGCCGGCATAGCGCGCGCCCGTGACGTCGACGCGCCGGTAAAAGCCCTTGCCGCCCACGTCCATCACGACAGCGCCTTGCAACAGCGGCGCGCGCCGGGCGGCCGGCAGCGCCGCCAATACCGTGGCCAGCGGCTGCAGTTCCAGCGTGACGTCCGACACTTCGCGCACCTTGTTCAGGCGCGGCAGCCATTCGTCGGCGGGTGCCTGGTCGATGTACTGCTCCAGCAGGAAGATCTGGCCGGCCGCCTGGTCGCGCGCGATATGCTCGAGCGGATCGCCGAACAGGCGGCTGAAGGTGAAGTAAATGACGCCGCTGCCCAGCGCGATGGCCAGCAGCACCAGCAGCGCGAAACGCCAGAACAGGCGGTTCATTCCCAGGCCGAGGGCGTGAGCAGGTAGCCTTCGCCCCACACCGTCTTGATGCGCTCGGCGGCGGTGTCGTCGAACTTGCGGCGCAGGCGCGAGATGCAGTTGTCGATGCTGCGGTCGAGGCCATCGAATTCGATGCCGCGCATCTTGACGAGGATGTCGTTGCGCGACATGACCTTGCCCGCGGCATCGGCCAGGATGGCGAACAGCTTGAATTCGGCGCTGTTCATGGCGATTTCCTGACCGCGCCAGTGCACGGCGCGGTTCTCGCGCGACACGCGCAGCTGGCCGATGACGATGTCGCTGCCGGCCGCCGCGCTACCGCGCCGCTGCAGCGCGCGCAAGCGGGCCAGCAGCACGCGCGGCTGGATCGGCTTGTTCACGTAGTCGTCGGCGCCCTGCTCCAGGCCCGAGACTTCGTCAAAGGTGTCTTCGCGCGCCGTCAGTATCAGGATGGGCACGGCGCTGAGCTGGCGCAGCTGGCGGCACACCACCAGGCCGTCGACGCCGGGCAGGGTCAGGTCGAGTATCACCAGCTCGGGCTGGGTATCGCGAAAACGCGTCAGGGCCTGGTCGCCGCGCGTGACCACGTCGACCGCATAGTCGTATTGCTCCAGGTATTCCTTGACCAGCGCGGCCAGCCGCGCATCGTCCTCCACCAGCATGACACCTTGCATCGCTCCTCCGCGCCGCCATTTTTGTGGCGTATTGTAGTGGAGCGCGGCGCGCCTGTGGCAAATTCGACAATCCGGTACACATTGCTACACTTTCTATACAAATGCGGCCTACAAATTGAGGACAATTCGAAGACAAACACGGGCGGATTCCGGGACGCTGTTTGCCTAACATTCATGGCTCTTACCTCAACCGGAATCCGAACATGAAAAAATTTGCATGCAGCACCCTGCTCGCCGTCGCCGCCACCTCGCTCGTCCACGCCGAAGGCCTGTACGTGGGCGCCAACATCAGCCCGGCCAGCGACGGCAAGATCCAGTATGCGGCTGGCGGCGCGACAAGCCAGCGCGACGCGAGCGGCAAGGCGCTGCCTTTCGGCGTCTTCGCCGGCTATGAACTGACGCCGGCCTGGGCGCTGGAGGGCGGCTACCGCGCCAGCGGCGGCGCGACCAGCTTCGACCTCGACCCCGGCTACCGGCTCAGGGTGCGCGCCAGCGCCGCCTACCTGGCGGCGCGCGGCACCTGGCGTCTGGACGAGGACTGGTCGCTGTTCGCCAAGGCGGGCATGGCGCGCAGCCGCGTCAAATTCTCCATCGACGGCAGGAATGCGCCGCCCGGTGAATCGGCCGGCAAGACGGGCCTGTACGCGAGCGTGGGAGCGGCTTACCAGATCAACAAGGACGTGGCGCTGCAGCTCGAATGGGAGCACGCCCCGACAGTCAGATACGAAGGACTCGACAGCACGATGAACCGCATCGCGCTCGGTGTCCGTTTCGGTTTTTAAAGGATGGCATGCACAAGTTCGCTCCCCGTTTTTCTTCCCGTTTTCCCCCACGGCTGTTGCTGCCGGCGCTGCTGCTGGCCGGCGGCGCCGGCGCGCAGATGATGCCCGACGGGAGCCGGGACATGTACGTGGGCGCGGCCGTCACGGGCAGCTCCGCGACGGACGATGGCGCGCCGCGCGCCGCCGTCCTGCGGCCGCTGCTGCAGGTTCAGTGGAGCAATGGCGTGTTCGTCTCGGCCAGCGGCGTGGCGGGCATGCACCTGTCGGCCACGCCGGGCATTGAATACGGCCCGCTGCTGGCCGCCAGCAATGCGCGCGATCCGGAAGATGGCTGGCGCCTGCGCGGCACGCGGCGCATCAAGGGCTCGCCCGACGTGGGCGGCTTTTATGGCTATTACCTGGGCGAGCAGATGCGCGTCACGTCGAACCTGGTGTACGACACGAGCGCGCACGGCTGGCGCGCGCAGCTCGCCGTGCAAAAGACCCTGCCCTCGCTGGCGGCCCATCATACGGTGACCCTGTCGGCCGGCGTGTCGCTGGCCAGCGGCGCCGTGATGGAGGAGCGCTACGCCGTCAGCGTCGCTGCCGGCGGCGCGCGCGACTACCGCCCGGCCGGCGGCGTCACCGCCATCGAGGCAGGCGTCAACTGGAACTGGGCGCTGAGCAGCAAGTGGCTGCTCAACAGCGCCGTCACGGGCACGCGGCTGGGCAGCGGGCCGGCCCGCACTCCCTTCATCGAACGACGCAACGTCATCAGCTGGTCCACCGGCCTCGGTTACCGGTTTTAAGCGGCATGCTCAAGCCCCTGCTTCTCGGCCTGGCATTGCTGCCCGCGTTCGCCGGCGCACAGGAAGGCGGCGACTGGATCGCGTATCGCGACGCCTACCGCCACATGATCTGGTTTGAGAAGTACGGCAAGCCCAAGCAATTGCTGCAGCAGCATCTGCGCTTGCGTCCGCGCGACGCCAGCGTGTCCACGGATGGCTTGCGCCTGACCTTGCACGGCAAGGACGCGCAGCTGGCGCTGCCGCTCGATGCTTTGGGGCGCGCCGTTTTCCCGTTTTCCAAGGCCGCCTATGACGACAACGCGGAGCTGACCTGGAACCGCAAGCCGGGGCAGATCACGTCAAGCGCCTGGGTCTCCATCTTGACGCGGTCCGATGGCGTGTATGCGGCGGCCGACCTGCGCGCCGCCTGCGAACAATTCCTCGCCTATACGCGCTACGCCGGCAGCGCTGGCGGCAAGCGCTGCGCCGGCGTGCAGTTTGCGTATGCGAGGACGGATGCGGCGCAAGTGCGCTATCAGGGCGGAGATGGCGCGGCGTTCCCGCTGGCGGCGCAGGACGGCCCCGCCTTTCCCGGCGACGCCGCCAGCGGCTTTCGCGTCTACGCCTTCCGTTTCCATGCGCATCCGGACGGGGGCCAGGTACTCACCGGCGGCACGCCGCTGGCGATCGCCGCCCTGCTGGAATAAGGCGGACCGCGCTCAGTGCGCGGCCGCCCCCGCCACATGGGCGGCAAGGTTCCTGCGCGCCAGCCACGCCAGCGGCAACAGGGCCAGCAGCGCTGCGGCCACGCCGGCCCATGGCGACGACGCCATCAGCTGGCGCGACACCATCAGCGCGCCGAGCATGGAACCGAAGGAAATGCCGAGGTTGAACGCGGAAATGTTCAGGCCGGAAGCAAAATCGACGGCCTGCGGCGTGTAGCGCTCGGCCGTCGCCAGCATGCCGGCCTGCAAGGCGGGCGACAGGCCGAAGGCGAACACGCCCCAGACGAACAGCATCACCGTCATCAGCCACTGGGACGTGATGGCCAGCGCCACGCCCACTTGCGTGGCGGCCAGCAACAGCAGCATCGATCGCAGCGCCTTTTGCCAGCCCAGGTGGCTCGTCAGGTAGCCGCCCGCCAGGTTGCCGGCAAAGGTGGCGACGCCGAACACGATCAGCAGGGCGCTGGCCATGGTGGCGGAAAAGCCCGTCACATCCGTCAGGATGGGCGTAATGAACGTGAACGCGGCAAAGCTGCTGCCGAAACCGAAGGTGGTCACCGCCATCATCGTCAGGATGGGGCCGCTGCCGAGCGCTGCCAGCTGCGTCATGGCCTTGCCGCCCTTACCCTGCTGCAAACCGGCCGGCAGCCAGCGCGCCATGGCGGCCAAACCCAGCGCAGCCAGGACCACCACGGCAAAGAAGGGCAGGCGCCAGCCCATCAGGTTGCCGAGGAAGCTGCCCAGAGGCACGCCGATCACCATGGCCAGCGTCAGTCCCGCAAACATCACGGAAATCGCCCTGCCCGCCTGCGCCTTGTTCACCAGGCTGGCGGCCACGGTGGCGCCGATGGCAAAAAAGGTGCCGTGCGCCACGGCCGTGATGACCCGTCCCGCCAGCAGCAATTCAAACGTGTGGGAAAAGGCAGCCAGCAAATTACCGGCGAGGAACACGCTCATCAGCCCCAGCAAGGCCGCCTTGCGCGGCAGGCGCGACATCAATAACACGAGCAGCGGCGTGCCGATGGCCAGCGCCAGCGCGTACAGGCTCACCAGCGAGCCCGCCGATTCGATGGAAATGTGCAAATCTTTCGCGATGGCGGGCAAGATGCCCACGACGATGAATTCGGTCACGCCGATGGCAAAGGCGCCGACGGCCAGCGCCAGCACGCCGGGCGGCATGGTGCTGGCTGAAGGGGAAACAGGGGCTGCGGTGGTCATGATGGCTCCAACAAATGGTTCAAGCGGGCCAGTGTATCGAGATAAATACTTTTGATATAGACTCTAATAATGGAAACACCTGTGAAATGGATTCAATAATGGCCAGGCAAGACATCAACCGCGCGTTCGAGATGGCCGTGTTCGTGGCCGTGGTGGAAACGGGCGCCTTTTCCGCCGCCGCGCGCCGCCTGGCCCTCACGCCGTCGGCCGTCAGCAAGCTCGTCAATCGCCTGGAAGCGCGGCTCGGCGCACGTTTGCTCCAGCGCAGCACGCGGCAATTGCACACCACGCCCGAGGGGGACGCCTTCTTCGTGCAGTGCAAGCGCATCCTCGACGATATCGATGGCGCCGAGCGCGAAGCATCGCAGGGCGCCGCGCCGCGCGGACGCCTGCGCATCAACTGTTTCGTGCCGTTCGGCGTGCGCCACCTGCTGCCCATCCTGCCCGAGTTCGCGCAGCGCTATCCCGACATCGTGCTCGACGTCGTCGTCAGCGACGCCATCGTCGACCTGCTGGAAGACCGCACCGACATCGCCATCCGCACGGGCACGCTGAAGGCATCGAACCTGGTGGCGCGCAAACTGGGCGAAGACACGATGGTCGTCGTCGCCTCGCCAGCCTACGTGGCGCGCCACGGCCTGCCGCGCACGCCGCAGGAATTATCTGAACACAATTTATTGGCCTTCAACTTCCGCTGCCAGAACGAAACGTGGCCCTTCCTCGACGGGAGCGGCGGCACCTTGCAGGTGGCGCCGCAGGGCAATACCTGCGTCAGCGATGGCGAAAGCATGCGCCAGCTGGTGCTGGCGGGCATGGGTCTCGGGCGCTTTTCGCGCCAGCACGTGCAGCGCGACATCGAGCAAGGTCAATTGGTGGAGGTGCTGCAGGACTACAATCCGGGCGACAAGGAACTCGTGCACGCCGTCTTCGTGGGACCGGGCCTGCAAGTGCCGGCCAGGGTGCGCGTGATGCTCGATTATCTGCTGGAAAAAGTGCAGCTGGGATGAGCGCCGCCCGCCGGCATCGCGTCTTATAATCGGCCATATCGCTGAACTTCCAGGGAGCCGCGCCATGCATGATGACTTGATCCGCACCTTGCAAACCCGCTTCAGCCGGCACATGCACCGCCATCCGGGATGGACCTGGGACAAGGTGCTGGCGCGCTTGAACGCCGCTCCCGCCAGCCTGGTGGCATTGCAGAAAATGGAAGACACGGGCGGCGAACCGGACGTCATCGGGCACGCCGGCGACACGGACGCCGTCACGTTTTGCGATTGCTCAACAGAAAGCCCGATCGGCCGGCGCAGCCTGTGTTTCGACGCGGCGGCCCTGGCTGCGCGCAAGGCCAACAAGCCGGCCGGCAGCGCGCTCGCCATGGCGCAGGCGATGGGCATCGCCTTGCTGACGCAGGCGCAGTACCGGCAGTTGCAAGAGCTGGAACCGTTCGACCGCAAGACCTCGAGCTGGATCGCCACGCCGGACAGCATCCGGGCATTGGGCGGCGCCCTGTTTTGCGACCGCCGCTATGACCAGGTCTTCACGTATCACAACGGCGCCGAATCGTATTATGCGAGCCGTGGCTTTCGCGGCTTGCTGCGCGTCTGAGCGACGCCGGTTCAGACCGCCTCTTCCAGGCGCAATTGCCGGCCTTCATCGAGCATCAGCTCGAATTCGGCCGCCGGCACGGCCGGGCTGAACAGATAGCCTTGCAGCTGGTCGCAGCCGAGTTCGCGCAGGAAGCGCATCTGCTCGGCCGTTTCCACCCCTTCGGCGACGATTTCCTGGCGCAGCTGCTGCGCCATGGTGACGATGGCGCGGGCGATGGCGCAATCGTTTTCCTCGAAGGGCAAGCCGATGACGAAGGAGCGGTCGATTTTCAATGTGCTGATGGGGAATTTCTTCAGGTAGGCGAGGCTGGAATAGCCGGTGCCGAAGTCGTCCAGCGCCAGCGCCAGTCCCATGGCCACCAGCTGGTTCATGATGCCGATGACCTTGTCGGCGCCGCGCATCAGCAGGCTTTCCGTGATTTCCAGCATGATCTGGTCGGGCCGCACCTGGTAGCGCTCGAGTACGGCCGCTATGCGCGCCGGCAACTGTTCATCGAACTGGCGCGCCGACAGGTTGACGGCGATGGCCGGCATGTGCAGGCCACGGTCTTCCCAGCTGCGGATCTGGCGGCACGCCTCGTCCAGCACCCAGGTGCCCAGCTCCAGAATCAGACTGGTTTCCTCGGCGACGGGGATGAAGACGCCGGGCGAAACCATGCCGCGCATCGGATGCTTCCAGCGCAGCAAGGCTTCCGCGCCTACGATGCGTCCGCTGGCCAGGCTCACTTTCGGCTGGTAATGCAATTCCAGCTCCTTGTCGCCGAGCGCCAGCCGCATTTCGCTTTCCAGGCGCAGATGCTCCTTGGCCCTGCGGTTCATGTCTTCGCGGTAGAACAGGAAGGTCGATTCGATGGTCTGCCCCGCCTTGGCCACGGCCACGTCGGCAAAGCGGAACAGGGCCGGCGCTTCCAGGCCGTCTTCGGGATACACGGTGATACCGATGCTGGCGCCCACGTGCAGCGCGTGCGCGTCGATATTGATCGGCGCCTCGAGCAGGTTGAGCAGCTTTTGCGCCACGTTGGCCGCGTGTTCGCGCTTTTCGATGTGCAGCAGGGCCACGACGAATTTGCTGTTGTCGACCCGCGCCAGGATATCGGCATCGCGCAGGGCGCCGCGGAACAGCTGGCCGATGGCGATCACCAGCTGGTCGCCCACTTCATGGCCCAGCGTGTCGCTGATGGAACCGATGCGGCTGATGTCGATGACCATCAGCGCGCCATGCGTGCCTTGCCGTTTCGCTTCGGCCAGCCCCTGGTCGACCAATTGGTTCAGCAGGCAGCGGTTGGGCAAGCCCGTCAGGCTGTCGTAGTTGGCCATGCGCTGCATGCGCGCCTCGGCATCCTTGTGCACCGAGATATCGGAAAACAGGGAAAATACATGGCTGATTTCGCCGAATTCGTCGCGCACGACGCTGATGGTGACGTCTTGCGGGAACAGTTCGCCATTCTTGCGCTTGCCGATGATTTCGCCGCGCCAGGAGCCGTGACCGCGCATGGCGGCGCGCACCTTGGCGCGGAAATCCGGGTCGTGCACGCCCGAGCGCAGCAAGTCCGGCGTGCGGCCGATGGCTTCGGCCGGCGAATAGCCGGTGATGCGGGAAAACGAGCTGTTGATCGAGACGATGCGCTCTTCCGCATCCGTGATCAGCACGGCTTGCTCGCTGTCTTCGATGATGCGGGCGTGCAACCGGACCTTGTCGACATCGGACAGCGGCTCGCTCATGGCCGACAGGCGCACGGCCATGCCGCAGCCCTTGCCTGCCTGGTCGTGGATCACATGGCGGTGCATGCGCAGCCATGTCACCATACCCGACTTCTTGCGCCGGCGCACATCGGTGGCCACGTCGCCCTGCGTGAAATGCAGTTCCAGCACGCTCGCTTCCGCGTCGTCTTCCGGATACAAAAACAGGATGTGCTGGCCCAGTGCTTCCAGTTCGGAATAGCCGAACATCTGTTCGGCACCATGGTTCCAGCCGATCAAAAAGCCGTCGGGATCGATTTCCAGCAAGGCGTCAGGGGGCGCCACGCGCACCACGGGCCGGCTGGCGCCGCGCAGCCGCTCCAGCTCTTCCTCCAGCCGCGCCAGGGTGGCGGCCTGCTGCGGCCCCGCCTGTTCACGGGCATCCTGGGCCAGGCGCAGGCACAGCGCGACCTTCGCCTCAAGCATGGCAACCCCACTCTTGGACCAGGTCAGGGGAAGGTATCAGGGGCGCTGCGGTGTGTGTAATCATCAAAATCCCACTGTGGGGCGTGGAGGTCGGGCGGGAAATACTGTGAATATGGTAACTTAAAAGTGTTGGCGTATGTCAACATTTTAAGGCCTACGCCGAATGGCCGGGCAGATGTTGCGCCAGGCGAGCAAACACATCGGGTTCGCGCATGCGCGCCATCCACCAGCGCAGCGCGGCGCCATCCTCGCCCACTCTCCAGGCCAGGTAAAACGTTTCCGACGGTTTCGGCTCTTCCACGGCCTTTTCCACCAGCAAGCCACGCGCGATGGCGGCGCGCGCGCACGGCCCCGGCAGGAAGCCAAAGCCCAGCCCCAGCACCTGGTAATCGAACTTGACCTGCATGTTCGGCACGCTCAAGGCATCTTGCCCCAGCAGCAGCCCCACCGTGCGCGGCGCCATCTGGCGCGCCGAATCGGCCACCACCACGGCCCGGTGCTGCTGCAAATGGCCGCGCGACAAGGGTTCGGCCACCTGCGCCAGCGGATGCGTGGGCGCCACGGTAAAGACGAAGTCGAGCATGCCGATCGGCTGCGCGATATAGCCGCCGCCCGCCGGCCCGTCGCCTGGCGCGCCCACCAGCAAATCGGCGCGCCGGTCCAGCAGCGCTTCCCAGGTGCCCGACAGGGTGTCTTGCGACAGGCGCAAGCGCGTCTGCTGCGCCACGTCGTAAAAGGCGCGCACATCGTCGGCCAGGGCCACGGCGGAAAACATGGAATCGATGCCGATGGACAATTCCGTTTCCCAGCCGGACGCCACCCTGCGCACGCGGTGTTCGAGGTCCTGCGCCGCCTTCAGCAGATACCTGCCCTCTTTCAGCAATTCCTGGCCAGCCGCCGTCAGCATGACTTTCGGGCCATTGCGCTGGAACACCTGCACGCCCAGGTCGTCCTCTAGCTTGGCCACCGTATAGGAAATGGTGGACGGGACTTTATGCAACTCCTTGCCGGCCGACGAGAACGATCCACGGCGGTCGATGGCGTCGACGATTTGCAGGGCTTCCAGGCTCAGTCTTAACATTCGATTTTTTCGATCATAGGTCGCAAGATTTTCCGTTTTTCTTTCTCTTCTGAGGCGCCTATACTTTGTTCATCGTACAGCGAAGGGAAGAGAGAAGCCAAGGCATAGCGCCAGGCAATGGTCCTTCGAAATTATCGCACATTAACCTTTAGAAACGGAGTCCACCATGTTACAGATTCGTCATAGCGAAGAACGCGGCGCCGCCAACCACGGCTGGCTCAATTCCCACCACAGCTTTTCCTTCGGCGGCTACCACGATCCGCTGCACATGGGTTTTGGCCCCCTGCTGGTGATCAATGAAGACCGGGTCACGCCAGGCCAGGGTTTCGGCACGCACGGCCACCGCGACATGGAAATCATTTCGTATGTACTCGACGGCGCGCTCGAGCACAAGGACAGCATGGGCACCGGTTCCGTGCTGCACTACGGCGATGTGCAGCGCATGAGCGCCGGCAGCGGCGTGCGCCACAGCGAGTTCAACCATTCAAACACGGATGGCTTGCACTTCCTGCAGATCTGGATCCAGCCGAACGTGACGGGCATTCCCCCCAGCTATGAAGAGAAACACTTCACGCCGGAAAGCAAACGGGGCAAGCTGCGCTTGATCGCCTCGTCCGACGGCCGCCAGGGTTCCGTGCTGATCCACCAGGATGCGGCCATCTACGCCAGCATCCTGCAGGAAGGCGAGCAAGCCGAACATGCGCTGGAAGAAGGCCGCCTCGCCTACGTGCACCTGATCCGCGGCAGCCTGGTCGTCAACGGCACGCCCTTGAAAGCGGGCGATGCGCTGAAACTGACGCAGGAAGCGGCCGTGATCCTCACGCAAGCAGAGGACGCAGAGTTTCTGGTCTTCGATTTACCGAAATAATTGATAAATACAAAGAAAGAGAAAATCATGGAAAACAGAACCAACGTATTGCTGCCCCTCGGCCGTGCCGCCCTTGGCGTGCTGTTCTTTGTCTCGGGCTTGCTGAAAATCGGCGGCTTTGCGGGGGTGGCCGGCTACATGGCCAGCCAGGGTTTGCCGATCGCCAATATCTTGCTTGTGGGCGTGATTGTGCTGGAAGTGGGCGGCGGCCTGCTGCTGATCACAGGGTGGCAGGCGCGCTGGGCGGCGCTGGCCCTGGCGCTGTTCCTGATTCCGACCACCGTGATCTTCCACGCCTTCTGGAGCGCCGATGCGGCCCACTTCCAGGACCAGCTGACGAATTTCCTGAAGAACCTGTCCATCTTCGGCGGCATGCTCTTGCTGGTGGAGCGCGGCTTTCGCCAGGCCAAGTGAGGCCAAGGCTGCCTGACCGGACGGACCCGTCATCGACGCGTCCCGTCCGGCCGGCAGCCTGTCATCGTTTTGTCATCAAGCTGACATGGCGCTGTCACATACGCTGACTATCATGCGGTTGCCTTTAAATCACGCAACCACAGGACATCGCAGCCCATGAACAAGCCCAACGATCTGGCCATCCGCGCCACCGATCTGAACGACATCGACAGCAACGCGTCCCACGACAACCATTTCAACAGCATCCTGAACGCCCGCCTGAGCCGCCGCAACTGGCTGCGCGGCAGCGCCGTCACGGCCGCTACCGCCGTCATGGGTTCGATGGGTCTGTCCGCCTGTGGCGGCGGCAGCGATGCGGCGGCCGTCACACCGACGCCAACGCCGACACCCGAAAAACTGCTGGCCTTCACGGCCGTGCCGAAAAGCCTGGCCGACGTCGTGTCGGTGCCGGCCGGCTACACGGCCACCGCGCTGTATGCGCTGGGCGACTCGCTGCGCGCGGCCACGCCAGCCTACAAGAATGACGGCAGCGATACCGATTTCGACAACCGCGCCGGCGACCACCACGACGGCATGGAGTACTACGGCCTGTCCGCCGCCGGCGCGCCGCTGGCCTCCGGCGCCGAACGGGGCTTGCTGGCGATGAACCACGAAGCGACCACGGACGAAAAACTGTCCTCGCACTTCCTGCACGTGAATGGCGGCACCACCTCGCTGCCGCGCCCCGCCGCCGAAGTCGACAAGGAAGTGGCCGTCCACGGCCTGAGCGTGGTGGAAGTCAAAAAGACGGGCAGCGCCTGGGCCACCGTCAACGATTCCGCCTTCAACCGCCGCGTCACGCCGCTGACGGACATCGAGCTTGCCGGCCCCGTGCGCGGCAACGCCCTCGTGGTGACCAAGTATTCGCCGACCGGCACCAAGACGCGCGGCACCATCAACAACTGCGGCACGGGCAAGTCGCCATGGGGCAGCTACCTCTCCGGCGAAGAAAACTGGGCCGGCTACTTCACGCGCTCGGCCACCGACAACGCGGCGCGCGGCGACAAGTCCGTGGTGTCGCTGAACCGCTATGGCCGCAGCCAGGGCGGCGCCTCGCGCCACGGCTGGGAAACGGGCGGCAGCGACGACAAATACGCGCGCTGGAACCTGAGCAAGATCGGCGCATCAGCCGACGGCAGCGACGATTACCGCAATGAATTGAACGGCATGGGCTACATCGTCGAAATGGACCCGTACGACAAGACCAAGGCGATCCGCAAGCGCACGGCGCTGGGCCGCTACGCGCACGAAAGCGCCGCCTTCAGCGTGCCAACCGTGGGCCAGCAGCTGGCCGTCTACATGGGCGACGATTCGCGCAACGAATACATCTACAAATTCGTCACGGCCGCCGTCTGGGCCGCCGCGGACGCGACGCCTGCGGACCGTATCGCCACCGGCGACAAATACCTCGATTCGGGCAAGCTGTACGTGGCCAAGCTGGCCGCCGACGGCACGGGCCAGTGGATCGAGCTGTCCCTGTCGAACGCGCTGATCCAGGCGTACGGCGCCTACAAGTTCGCCGACCTGGCCGACGTGCTGGTCAATGCCCGCCTGGCGGCCGACGCCGTGGGCGCGACGAAGATGGACCGCCCGGAATGGTGCTCGGTAAATCCGGCCAATGGCGAGATCTATTACACGCTGACCAACAACTCGAACCGCACCGTCAATCCGAGCGGCTCGTCGCAGCTGGCGCCCGACAGCGCCAACCCGCGCGCCTACACGGACATGAAGGGCAGCAGCGCGCAGAACGGCAATCCGAACGGCCACATCATCCGCTTCAAGGAAGGCACGGGCGCGGCCGCGGCCACCAGCTTTACGTGGGATGTCTACCTGTTTGGCGCCGAGAGCGGCGCCGACGCCAGCAAGATCAACCTGTCGAACCTGACGGCCGACCAGGATTTCTCGAGCCCGGACGGCCTGGCCTTCAGCCCCTACACGGGCATCTGCTGGATCCAGACGGACGATGGCGCGTACACGGACGTGACCAACTGCATGATGCTCGCGGCCATTCCCGGCAAAGTGGGCGACGGCGCCAAGTCCACCCTGAACTACGCCACGGCGGCCGGCGGCAACCTGGCGGTCGACACCTTCATCGGCAAGAAACCCACGGCCGACACGCTCAAGCGCTTCCTGGTGGGGCCGGTCGGCTCGGAAATCACGGGCATCAGCGAAACGCCCGACGGCAAGACCATGTTCATCAATATCCAGCATCCGGGCGAAAACACCGCGCTGGCCAACATCGGCGATCCGTCCAAGTACACGAGCCAATGGCCGGCCAACGCCGGTTACGGCGCCGGCAAGCGCCCCCGCTCGGCCACCATCGTGATTACCAAGAACGACGGCGGCCGCATCGGCAGTTGATGTGACGTGCCTGGCGGCGGCATCCGCCAGGCATAGCCCGCCATCGACCTTGTAAAAGGAGGAAGTGCCCCTAAGTAAGGTTCATCACCAGACATTGCAACGACCGAATGGCAGCCAGGGAAAACGTTTCCCTGCTTTTTGGTATGATGGCAAGGCGCGCCGGCACCGGAGTGGTGTCGCGCGCCTTTTATTTTTGACAATTACTTATATGAGCACAACCATGCAAAGCGGCGCAGACCTCCTGGCGACAGGCGAATTGGATTACACGACTTCCTGCGCACTGCCGACGCCGTGGGCCCAGTTCACCCTGCACGCCTTTGTCGAGCACGCCACGGGCAAGGAACACCTGGCCATGGTGCTGGGCGATATCGGCAACGGCGAACCGGTGCTGGCGCGCGTGCATTCCGAGTGCCTGACGGGCGACGTGCTGTTTTCCCAGCGCTGCGACTGCGGTGCCCAGCTCGAGGGCGCCTTGAAACGCATCGCCGAGGAAGGCCGCGGCATCTTGCTGTACCTGCGCCAGGAAGGGCGCGGCATTGGCCTGATCAACAAGATCCGCGCCTACCGCCTGCAAGAAGCAGGCGCCGACACGGTGCAGGCGAATGAACAGCTGGGCTTCAAGGCCGACGCGCGCAACTACACCTTGTGCAAACCCATGTTTGCGCAATTCGGCATCCACAGCCTGCGTTTGATGACGAACAATCCGCGCAAGATCGCGGCCATGGAAGCGCTGGGCATCACGGTGGCCGAACGGGTGCCGCTGCTGGTCAACCGCAATGCGTTCAACCAGCACTACCTGAATACCAAGCAAAGCAAACTGGGCCACATGATGACGCCGGAAACGGCGCCGGCGCTGGAAGACGGCGCCCTGTAATTGCCAACCGGCTAGCCGCGCCGGCGCGGCAGCGCGCCCCCCCCGTTTCGCTCCTGCTCACGCACAAAGGATGCATGAAATTCTCTGACTACGCCTGCTTGCTGGCCAGCCTGTGCGCTGGCGCAGGCGCCCACGCGGCCCCGGCCCCGGCGCTGGCGCCAGCCGCGGCCACCGCCGCTTCGACTCCCCCCGCCAAGCCGCCGCCGGCCACCGCCGCGCCTGCCGCCACCGAACATGCGGCCCTGCCGCCGCCCTCGTCGGCCGCGCAAAAACTGTACACGGCCGCGCGCGCCGACATCCTGCAAGTGCGCGTGCTGCTGAAAAACGGCCGCACGCAGTCGTCCGTCGGCTCGGGCTTTTTGATCGGCACGGGCGACCTGGTGGTGAGCAACTATCACGTCGTGTCGCAATTCGCCCTCGACCCGGACACCTATGTGGGCGAATGGGTCGACACGAGCGGCCAGCGGGGCAATGTGGAATTGCTGGCCGTCGACGTGCTGCACGACCTGGCGGTGCTGCGCGTGAACCGCCACGGCACGGGCTTTTTCAAGATGCCGGAAGCGCTGGCACCGCTGACGCAGGGCCAGTACCTGTATTCGATGGGCAATCCGCTGGACCTGGGTTTCGCCATTTCGGAAGGTTCGTACAACGGCGTCGTCACGCGCAGCTTCTACGACCAGCTGATGTTTACGGGACCGATCAATTCCGGCATGAGCGGCGGCCCCAGCGTCACCGCGAATGGCGACGTCGCGGGCGTGAACGTGTCAAAACGCCTCGACGGCGAACTCGTCAGTTTTCTCGTGCCGGCCCGCTATGCCCAGCAATTGCTGGCCAAGGTGGCGCAGCAAGGCAAGCCGCCGAAAGACTTCAAGCCGCTGGTGACGGCGCAACTGCTGGCGCACCAGGACGTCATGCTGGCGCGCCTGCTCGACACGCCGTTGAGCCTGAAAGCCATGGGCCCGTATCGCGTGCCCGTGCGCGAGTCCGACCAGATGCGCTGCTGGGGGCGCTCCAACGTCAAGTCCGACAAGCCTTATTTGCTCGACAACACCAGTTGCGCCATGGAGTCGGCCATCTTCATTTCCGGCGCCCTGCAGACGGGGCAGGTGTCGATGCGCCACGAATTCCTGCGCAGCAGCGAACTGGGCCCGCTGCGCTTTTCCGAGCTGGCCAGCGCCTCGTTCAAGAATGAAAGTTTCGGCAGTTACAAGAGCGCGCACCTGACAGGCCCCCATTGCACCGAACAGTTCGTCAAGAACACCACCCTGCCCCTGCGCGCCGTGCTGTGCGTGCGCGCCTACCGCAAGTTTACGGGCCTGTACGACTTTGCCCTGCTGGCCGCCAGCACCGATGAGCCACTGATGAGCCTGCAAAGCCGCATCGACGCGCGCGGCGTGTCCTACGCCAACGGCATGCGCGTCACGCGCACCTTCCTCGAAGCGCTGTCGCGGGAAAGCAGCCGCAAGCCATGAAGCCGCCCTATTACCTTGAAATCCTCGCCGAGAATGGCGAAGTGCAGCGGCGCCAGCGGATGGAGTCCCTGCCGATCCGCATCGGCCGCGGCTATGACAACGACTTCATCCTCGACGATCCGCATACGGCGGCCGAGCACGCCATTGTCGAGGACGATGGCGCAGGCGGCCTGCTGCTGCGCGACCTGGGCAGCCATAACGGCGTGATCCACCGGGGACTGCGGCAAGCGCAGGTGGCCCTGAACGGCAACAGCATCGTGCGCCTGGGCCACACGCGCCTGCGCTTGCGCGCCAGCGACCATCCGGTGGCGCCCGAACTGGGCGACACGACCAGGCATGACTGGGAAGGCTTGCGCCCGGCCGTCGCCGGCCTGGCCATGATCGGCGCTTCGGCCGCCTTCAGCAACTGGCTCAGCGATGCAGACGCCTTCGATCCGATTTCCTACCTGATGATCATCGCCACCGCGCTGGCCGGCGGCCTCGTGTGGTCGTCGATCTGGGCCGTGGCGAACCGTCTGTTCGGCCATGTGGCGCGCTTCGGCCGCCACCTGTTCATCATCGGTTGCGGCTTGCTGGCCATGGAAGTGTGGGAACTGGGCAGCAAGGTGGCGGCGTACGCGTTCTCGCTGGAAGCGCTGACGCGCTACGGACGGCATATGTTCATCGTCATCGTCTGCGCCATGATCTACTACCATCTGTGCACGATCAAGCCCCAGCATCCGCGCCGCTTCGGCCTCGTCGCCGTCGTGCTGGCCATCCTTGGCTCGAGCCTGATTTTGCTGAGCAACCTGCAGATCAGCGGCCGCCTGGCCGACGAGGCGTACATGGCGGCGATCTACCCGCCGGCCTTGCGCCTGAGCCCGGATCACACGACGGATGCCTTCTTCCGCGACGCGGCCAGCCTGCAGCGCGCCGTCGACGCCGAACGGGGCAAAGCGGCCAAGGGCGCCGACGAAGACGAAGACAGCGGCGATTGACGATGCAAGCGCCGCCATGCAAAAAGCCCGCCGTGTCCTGACAGACCGGCGGGCTTTTTTAAGTGCGCCGCGAGGCGCGCAGCGTATCGCTGTTTAGAACTTGGCGTCCTGCTTGCGGCGCGCCGTAAAGCCCAGCAAGCCCAGGCCGACCAGCAGCATGGCGTAGGTGGTTGGCTCAGGAACGGCCGAGATCAAGCCATCGTTGGCGCCGAAGCTGACGAAATTGTTGTTGCCCGCCTTGAACTGCGCTTGCTGGCCGCCATCGCAGCAACCTTCCAGGCCGTAGATGCTCAGGGTATGGTTGCCGGCCGACAAGGCGCTCGAACCGCTGAGGAACTGGCTGCCATTGTTGTAGTTGCCTGCCCACCACATGTCATTGCTCTTGAAGTCCAGCGCCACGCCGTCCAGGAACAGGGCGCCGCCCTTGCCGAAGTCAACGCCGCTGCGGAAGCTCCAGGCGCCCGCATCGGCCGCGCTGACGCCAAAGTTGATGACGGATTTGAAAGCGATGTTCGAGCCGCTGCCGAACAAGCCGCTGTTGTTGACGTTATCGTAGCTGGCAATCGTCGTCGAGCCATAGCCGGCTCCTGGCGTGGCCACGGCGGCGTTCACTGCGGATTCATAGGCGGCGGCGGAGCTTTGCGCGCCAGCGTTCGAATAGCCGGTGGACACGGTGATGGTGCTGGCGTTCGCGTGGGCAAACGCACCGACAACGATCAGGGACAGGGCGATTTTAGGCAAGTTTTTCATGATGGTATCCAGTAAGTAAGTATTCAGTGGGCGCAGCAAGGGGCACTGGAGCTGAATACACGCTGCATTGAGGCGTGTCGGCATAGCGCCAGGAATTGCAAGGATGAGCGGTCGGGGGCGTGAACTTCCGCGTGACAATGCGGACTTGCGGCGTGCCATGGCGGCACTGCAAGCGTCCTGGAAAGGGTTCGGGTTCCCGGGACAAGGCCAGACAATTGACGGGTCAGGTAAGACGATGGAGCTATTCTAGCGTAAATTTCCCAGAAGAAAAGTATTTTTCTTTTGACCATGAAAGATATTTTTCTGGCAATCACCTGCCCAGCGGCAGAAAAGCGCCAGCTTCCACTCTGGCGCGACGGCCATCTGCGGCGCGCGGCATGTCGCGGCGGCACCACAGATCAGGCCGTCAGTGTCGCATCGCGCGCATTTCTTTTCGCATGCCGCTGCACCACGGGGCGAAACAGCATGGCAAAATGTAGTCACGCTGCTATCTGTCCGATGAGGGGGAAAGAGGAATGGTCGACCTGGAAGAACTACGCTATCTGGCACTGTCGTTTCCCGACACGAGCGAGGAAGAACACCACGACCGTCCAGCCTTCCGCGTGGGCGGGAAGATCTTTGCCACCCTGCCCGATGACGAGCACATCAACGTGCTGCTCGATGCGGAAGCGGCGCATATCGCCACCGTCATCACGCCATCGGGCTGCGAGAAACTCTGGTGGGGCGAACGCCTGGCCGGCATCACGGTATGCCTGGCGGACGCGGAGCTGGACATGCTGGCCGCAGCCCTGACGGCCGCCTGGCGGCGCAAGGCACCGAGCGACTTGGCCAAGACCATCGCCCCGACGGGCTAAGTAACCCCCAATAAATTATTGTGATTTCTGACTGCCATAATCGGCGCTCTGCAAGGTGGCCGACGAGGCTTGCTCACTGCTAGCAGTGCCCGCACTGCGTCGCAGCGAGCGCTTTGCATAGCATCCGGTTCTGTTCGCCATAAATTCACACTAATTTCCCGAGGATTACTTAGCTACATCGGCCAATTGCGCAGCAGCAAGCCCACCATTTGCTGCAATTGCTCGCGCGAGACACCGGCGGCCGCCTGGATGGCCATGCCCTGCGACAGGGTCAGGACAAAGCGCGCCTGCTGCTCCGGGCAGGAATCGGGCGGCAGATCCCCCTCCTCCTTCGCGCGCCGCAAGCGGTCGCGCAACTTGATTTCGCCGCGCAGCCGGCGCGCGAACAATTCATCGCGGATCGGCAAGGCGTCGTCGCTGCAGGCGAGCGCCGCATTGACGCCCATGCAGCCGTGCGGGCCGTCCGGCATGGTTTGCGCGTCGACATACTGCGTCAGCAGGGCTTCCACCACCTGGCGCGCCGTCGGCTGTTCCAGGGCCGCATCGAAAAACCGCATGCGCGTGTCGCTGTAGCGCTCGAGCGCCTTGTGGAACAATTGCTCCTTGTTGCCGAAGACGGCATACAGGCTGGGCCGGTTCATGCCCATGGCCTTCGTCAATTCCGGCAAGGAACTGCCCTCATAGCCCTTTTCCCAGAACACTTTCATGGCGCAATCGAGCGCCTCGTCCGCGTCAAACGTGCGTGGCCGTCCCGTTTTCGCCTTGGGCGCTTCCTCTTTTTTATCTTGTTTCATACCGTTCGGTAAAAAATTATTGACAACAGTGTCTGCCTACCCTGATTATATACCGACCGGTTAAAAACCTCCCGGCTTTTCAGGAACCCTATGCACACACCTTCCAACACCTCTGCCGACGATACCACCGTGGCGCCGTGGCTGGCCGTCTTATCGGTCGGCATCGGCGCCTTCGCCCTCGTCACCTCCGAATTCCTGCCCGTCGGGCTGCTGCCCGCGATGGCCGCCGAACTGGCCATCAGCAAGGGCCAGGCGGGGCTGATGATCACCACGCCCGGCATCGTTGCCGCGTTCGCCGCCATCTTCGTCACCGTCGGCTCGGGCCGGCTGGACCGCCGCATCGTGCTGCTGGCGCTCACCGCCCTGCTCGTCGCCTCGAACCTGCTGGTGGCGCTGGCGCCCTCGTATGCGTGGATACTGCTGGGCCGCGCCATGCTGGGCGTGGGCGTGGGCGGCTTCTGGGCCATCGGCAGCGCCATCGGACCGCGCCTGGTGGCGCCGCAACATGCCTCGCGCGCCATGTCCATCATCTTCGCCGGCGTCTCGCTGGGCACGGTGGCGGGCGTGCCGGCCGGCGCACTGGTCGGCGAACTGGTGGGCTGGCGCGTGGCTTTCGGCGCGGCCAGCGCCATCGCCGTGCTGGTCTTCATCGGCCAGCTCTTGCTGCTGCCCAAGCTGCCGCCGACGCAGGCCATCCGCCTGCGCCAGTTGCCGATGATTTTCGGCATCCGCAAGGCCAGGCTGGGCCTGATCGCCACGGCCATGCTCTTCACGGGCCAGTTCGCCGCTTACACGTATATCGCGCCCTTCCTCACGCAGATCTCGCACCTGGCGGCCGGCACGGTCAGCGCCATGCTGCTCGTCTACGGCGCTTCCGGCTTCATCGGCAACCTCGCGGGCGGCTGGGCCGCCGGCCGCTACGAACGGGCCGCGCTGATGGTCACGGGCGCCGTGCTGGGCCTGTCCACCCTCGCCCTGGCCGCGTTCGGCAGCCATTCCGTGACGGCCATGCTGCTGGTGGCCGTCTGGGGCTTCGGTTTCGGCGCCATGCCGATCGCCGTGCAGACGTGGATGTTCAAGGCGGCGCCCCATTTGATGGAAGGCAGCAGCGCGCTGTTCGTTGCGATCGTGCAAGTATCGCTGGCGTCGGGCGCCTTGCTCGGCGGCATGGCCGTCGACCGGCTGGGCGTGTCGAGCGCGATGGTAGTGGGCGGCCTGTTCGCCCTCGGCTGCGCCTTGACGATCGCGCTGTTCGGCAAGCCGCAGGCCGCCGCCAAGGCCGGCGCGGCCTGCCCAGCGTCGTAGGGCCGTGGCTTCAGATGCGGCCGCGGCGGAATTCGCCGAGGAATTTCGTCACTTCGGCCGGCGTCATGGGCACGTCCGCATCGCCGTGATAGGCATACAGGAAAGGCGTGCCGCCCAGGCGGTCCGTCAGCTTGGCAAAGAGTAAAAAGCGGCTGCCCAGCGGATAGCGCTGCAGGTCAACCAGGCGGCGCGAGCACTGCACGGCCAGTTCGGGAGAGAAGGCCTGGCCCGGCACGGGGCGGATTTCCACGCGGCCATGAATCGCGCGCGATTCGACGGCAACATGCCGGTATGCATAAGTATCACGGGCCATGCCGCCACCTTGAATGAAATAAAGGCGCCATCTTAAGCGAAGATGGCGCCTGGCGTATTACCGCGGCACGATGCGCAGCAGTCGGCCATTGTCTTCGTCCGTCAGCGCATACAGGTAGCCATCCGGTCCCTGGCGCACGTCGCGCACGCGCGCGCCGATGTCCAGGCGGTCCTGGCCCGTCACCTTGCCGTTCGCATCGACGGCGATGCGGCGGATATCCTTGGCCGCCAGGCCGCCGCTGAAGATGCTGCCGCGCCAGGCGGCGATCTTGTCGCCCGTATAGACGGCCAGCCCCGACGGGGCCGGCGACGGCACCCAGGCCACGCTCGGATTGAGCATGCCGGGCACCTCATGCTTGCCGACGGGTTCATGCGTCTTGTAGTCGGCGCCGTAGCTTTGCAGGGGCCAGCCATAGTTGCCGCCCGCCACCACCAGGTTCAGCTCGTCGCCGCCATACGGACCGTGTTCCGTGGCCCACACGCGGCCGGAAACAGGGTCGAGTGCCAGGCCCTGCACGTTGCGGTGGCCGTACGACCAGATTTCCGGCAAGGCCCCCTTGGCGGCCAGCGGATTGCCGGGCGCCGGTTTACCGTCTTGCGTCAGGCGCAGGATGGAGCCCTGGTGCGTGGCGAGGTTTTGCGCCTGCTCGCGCGCCAGGCGGTCACCGATGCGCAGCGGCGGATTGCCGCCATCGGCCACGCTCATGAGCAAAGTGCCGTCCGGCAGCCACAACAGGCGCGAACCGAAATGCTGGCCGCCGCTCTTGTCCGTGGCCACCTTGAACAGGGTCTCGATGCCCGTCACCTTCTTGCCATCGAACACGCCGCGCACGAGGGTCGTGCGGTTCGCGTCATTCGTGCCCGTCGACACCGTCATGTAGACGCGCGGGTTCGGCTTGCCCGCATCCTGCGGATGCAGCACGATATCGAGCAAGCCGCCCTGCCCGCCCGTAAACACCTTGGGCATGCCTTCCAGCGCCACGTCCTCGAATGTCTTGCCAGTAAGCAGATGCAAGGTCCCCTGCTTGCTGGTGACAAGCGCGCGGCCCTCGCCCAGCCAGGCGATGCCCCACGGCTGGCGCACGCCCTGCGCGACGGTCTCGGCCTTCCAGCCTTGTCTGGCGGCGGGCGGCTCGCCCGTGGCTTGCAGTTCGGCCCAGGCCGCTGGCGCGGCAGTCAATGCCAGTGCAAGCGCGATACCGGTACGGCGTAACTGGAACATGGCGACTCCTGTCGTTAATCGATCAATGGTTGGCGTCTCAGGCGCGCAGCAGCAGGGCCACGGCTTCTGCCGCGATGCCCTCTTCCCGCCCAAGGTAGCCCAGTTTTTCATTCGTCTTGGCCTTGATATTGACCTGGCCCACGGTCACACCGAGGTCTTCGGCCACGTTCGCGCACATGGCGGCGATATGCGGCGCCATTTTCGGACGCTGGGCGATGATGGTGGCGTCGATATTGCCGATGATATAACCGGTCGCTTGCACGCGGCGCACGGCTTCGCGCAGCAGGGTGCGCGAATCGGCGCCCTTGAATTGCGCGTCCGTGTCGGGGAAGTGGCGGCCGATGTCGCCCAGCGCGGCGGCGCCGAAGATGGCGTCCGTAATCGCGTGCAGCAGCACGTCCGCGTCGGAGTGGCCGAGCAAGCCGAGGTGATGGGGAATTTTCACGCCGCCGATGATCAGGTCACGGTGTTCCACCAGCGCGTGGCAGTCATAGCCCTGGCCGATGCGAAATGGGAGGTCGGGAGTCGTTGTGTGCATGCAGGTCTTTCTGGAGTCAAAGATGGGCCAAATACAGCTCGGCCGTGTGGATGTCGCGCGGCAGGGTCACCTTCAGGTTGCGCGGATGGCCTTCGACAAGCCTGGGCGCCAGGCCCAGCGCTTCGACGGCGCTGGCGTCGTCCGTGATCGCCAGCGGATCGGGCGCCTCGGATAGTGCCCGGTGCAGCAGCGCATAGCTGAACATTTGCGGCGTCTGCGCCAGCCAAAGATGATCGCGCGGCACCGTCTGCGCCGATACATGGGCGGGGCCGGCCCGCTTGACGGTATCGACCACGGGCAAGGCCAGCAAGCCGCCGGCCGGGTGGTCGCCCACTTCCATGATCAGCTTTTCGATCAGCGCCGGCGTCAGGCCGGGCCGGGCCGCGTCGTGCACCAGCACCTGGTCATTGGCATCGATGCTGCCGTGCAAGGCTTGCAGCCCGTTCAGGATGCTGTCCATGCGCGTGGCGCCGCCGCAGCGCAGCACGGTGACGCCATGCCCCGCGCCCTGCTCCGGCACGACGGCGTCGATCTGGCCATCCTCGGCACTGACGACGACATAGGTGTGCGCGATCAGGGGGCTGGCGAGAAAGGCGTCGAGCGCGTGGCGCAGCATGGGTTTGCCGGCGATGGCCAAATATTGCTTGGGACTGCCCGCTTCCATGCGCGCACCCACGCCGGCGGCGGGGATCAGGGCAAAATAACGGACGGTGTTCGATGCTGCGGTCATGCCATTCCTTGTCTAGTTGGCGGGCGCTGTCTTGCCCGACAGGATGTTCTGGATTTCGCCCTTGCACGCCTTGCCCAGGCGCGCATATTCTTGCGGCGAATCGATGGCGGCCTGCAAGGTTTCCACCTTGCGCATTTCCGCCTTAATGTAGGGCAACCAGCCCGTGTCGATTTCGCGCGCCAGCGCCGCCTTGGCCGTGCCGCTGGGCGCGTACAGGGGCCGCGCCTCGAAGCGTCTGGCCAGCGCGGCGCGCACGGTCTTTTCCACGCGCGGCAAGTGTTCCATATAGGTTTTCATGTGCCGCAGCTCGTGCCCGAGTATCTCATCATACGCGCACGTGCCGGGGGCAAATTCGCGGCCGATATAGATCACCACGGGCGCATATGTCAGGCTCACGGTAATCTGCGGCGCCACGCATTCGTAGCCGCTGGCCGGGTCTTGCAGCATGGGACCGGCCAGCGCGATGGCCACGCGCGAATCCGTCTTCGTCAGGCCCAGCACCCAGGTGTTCGCGCGCGCCGTGCCCTTCATCACCGTCAACGCCTTGTACGGCAGATGCGTGTCGATGCTGTAGCCGTTCTGCTGCACCGTCAGCACGGACACGGTCTTGCTGATCGTGTCTTCGCAGCGCACCTGGAACGGCGTGCGCGCCTGCGCCTGCGCACCCCAGGTGACACAGGCCAGCAGCAGAAAAAGCGCCGTGCGCATGTGCGGAATCAGGCCGCTTGCCAGGCGCCGCTGGTAATCTTGTCGAGCCAGAAGATGCCGATGACGGTCTTCACGTCCGTGATGGTGCCATCCCTGACCCAGTCGAGCAGCTGCGGCACGGTGGCCGTAAACGTTTCCAGGAATTCACCCTCGTCGAGCTGGCGTTCGCCCGCCACGAGTCCCCGCGCCAGAAACAGTTCCAGGTGCTCGTCGGAATACGCGATGGCGTTGTGGATGGTGGAGACGAATTGCCAGTCGCTGGCCGTGTAGCCCGTTTCTTCCAGCAATTCGCGCTGGGCGCAGGCCAGGTGCGACTCGCCCGCATCGATCTTGCCGGCTGGGAATTCAATGAACACGCGCTCCAGCGGATAACGGTACTGGCGTTCCATCAGCACCGTGCCGTCGTCGAGCAGCGGCAGGATCACGACGGCGCCCGGATGCAAAACGAATTCGCGCGCCGTGATCTTGCCGTCCGGCAGTGCAACACGGTCGCGCTGCACGCGCAGGAAGCCGCCCTGGTAGACGAGTTCGCCGTCGACCTTGGTTTCAATCAATTGCGTATCAGTGGCTTGGGTATCCATACATTTCCTTATGTTCAATAAAAAACGGCGCCAGAGGCGCCGCTTTCGGAGGATGGTGCCTAGCGGCGTTTACGCAGATAACGAGTCACGAAACCTGGGAAAGCCAGCACCAGGAACAGGCATCCCGTGATGGCATAGAACTCCCACGTCTGCGGGAAACCGTTGCCGATGCGCGCTTCGAGGGCGAACGCCACGGCGCCGACGATGAAGTACAGAATCACCATCTCCAGCAGGCGCAGCGCCAGCGGCTTGCGCCAGCCCTGCTCCGCTTGCGCCGCCTTTTTCAGCGGCACGGCGGCAAACAGTTTCTCGTTCAGGAAAGGCAGGTTGGCGCCCAGGATGCCCAGGGCGATCACCAGCCAGCTCGAGGCGGTGACATCCATCGGTCAGGACGCCAGGGTCTTGGTGATGGCGGTCGCGCAGGCAGCCAGGATGCTGTTAGGCATCACACCGAGGGCCAGAACGAACACGCCGTTCAGTGCCAGCACGACGCGCATGTCGCCATGCACGACCAGCGCGTTGGTATCCATCGGCTCGTCGAACCACATCATTTTCACGACGCGCAGGTAGTAGAAGGCGCCGATCAGCGAGAACAGCACGGCGGCGATGGTCAGCCACAGCTGGCCCGTGGCCAGCACGGATGCCAGCACCGAGTACTTGGCCATGAAGCCCATCAGCGGCGGCACGCCGGCCAGCGAGAACATGAACAGGGTCATCACCAGCGCGAAGATCGGGCTGCGTTTGCCCAGGCCCTTGAAGTCGGCCAGTTCTTCTGCTTCGAAACCATTGCGTGCCAACAACATGATCACGCCAAAGGTACCCAGGGTGGTGAACACGTAGGTGATGACGTAGTACATCGAGGCGCCGTAGGCGGTGGCTGCGCCAGCCGCGTTCAGCGTGTTGTTCGGCGCGTCGACGGTGCCCGACAGCAAGCCCAGCAGCACGAAGCCCATTTGCGCGATGGTCGAGTACGCCAACATGCGCTTCAGGTTGGTTTGCGCGATGGCGGTGAAGTTACCGATGGCCAGCGACATCACGGCCAGCACCAGCAGCATTTGCTGCCAGTCATGCGCCATCGGCAGCAAGCCTTCGGCCAGCAGGCGCAGGGTGATGGCGAAGGCGGCCAGTTTCGGCGCCGCGCCCAGCAGCAGGGTCACGGCCGTCGGCGAACCTTGATACACGTCAGGCACCCACATGTGGAATGGCACGACGCCCAGTTTGAAGGCCAGGCCGGCTACCAGGAACACCAGGCCGAAGACCATGATGGTGCCGTTGGTCTTGCTGTTTTCCAGCGCCACGCGCAATTCGCCCAGGTCCAGCGTGCCGGATGCGCCGTACAGCATCGAGATACCGTACAACATGAAACCGGAAGCCAGCGCGCCCAGGATGAAGTATTTCATGGCCGCTTCCGTGGCCTTGGCATTGTCACGGCGCAGAGCGATCAGCGCGTACAGCGACAGCGACATCAGTTCCAGACCCAGGTAGATGATCAGGAAGTTGTTGGCCGAGATCATGATCATCTGGCCCAGCAGTGCAAACAGGGCCAGCACGTAGAACTCGCCGCCCAGGTTGCCCGACAGCATGCTGCGGTCGGTGGCATAGGCACGCGAGTAGATCAGGGTCAGCGCCACGGCGCCGTACGAGAACAGTTTCAGCAGCTGCGACATCGGGTCCGACACGAACATATTGTGGAACGTGTAGACGGTGGTGCCCGCGTTGAAGTCGCCCACGGTCAGCAAGGCGCAGCCGGCCAGGGTCAGCAAGGACAGCGCATAGGTGATCGAACGCTTCGCCGCAGGCAAGAACATATCGATCAGCAAGAGCGCCGACGTGGCGATCAGCAGAAAGATTTCCGCGTACAGCGGTACCAGATTAGGTGCATTAGTCATGTTATCGGTCTTCTATTTAAGGCAACTTGCTGATGGCGACATGCTGCAGCAGGTCGGCAACCGAAGTTTGCATCGTGTCGGTGAACGGGGCTGGGTACAGACCCATCACGAGCACGGCGATGGCCAGCACAGCAAGCATGAAGAATTCACGTTTGTTGATGTCGGTCAATTCGGCCACGTGTTTGTTCTTGATCTTGCCGAACACCACGCGCTTGGCCATCCACAGCGAGTACGCCGCGCCCCAGATCAGTGCCGTTGCAGCCAGCAAGCCGATCCAGAAGTTGTATTTCACCGCGCCCAGGATCACCATGAACTCGCCGACGAAACCGGACGTCGCTGGCAGACCGCAGTTGGCCATCGAGAACAGCACGAAGAAGGCGGCAAATTTCGGCATGCGGTTCACGACGCCGCCGTAGTCGGCGATGTTGCGGGTATGCATGCGGTCATACAGTACGCCGATGCACAGGAACATCGCGCCGGAGATGAAGCCGTGCGAAACCATCTGCACGATACCGCCCTGCACCGAAATGTCGTTGAACATGAAGAAGCCCAGGGTGACGAAACCCATGTGCGCGATCGACGAATAGGCGACCAGTTTTTTCATGTCGGTCTGCACCAGGGCAACCAGACCGATGTAGATGACGGCGATCAGCGACAGGGTGATCATGAAGCCCGACAGGTAGTGGCTGGCGTCCGGCGTGATCGGCAGCGAAAAACGCAGGAAACCATACGCGCCCAGTTTCAGCATGATGGCGGCCAGCACGGCGGAACCGCCCGTCGGCGCTTCCACGTGGACGTCCGGCAACCACGTGTGGACCGGGAACATCGGCACCTTGACGGCAAACGCCATCAGGAAGGCCAGGAAGATGAAGATCTGCTCGTTCATCGTCAGCTTGAACGCATGCCAGGCCAGGATGTCGAAGGTGCCCGACACATTGCGCAGGTAGATGATGGCAACCAGGGTCAGCAGCGAACCGAAGAAGGTGTACAGGAAGAACTTGAACGACGCGTACACGCGGTTCGAACCGCCCCAGATACCGATGATGATGAACATCGGGATCAGGGTTGCTTCAAAGAAGAAGTAGAACAGCAAGCCGTCCAGCGCGCAGAACACGCCGATCATCAGGCCCGACAGGATCAAAAACGAGCCCATGTACTGGGCGATGCGCTTCTCGATCACTTGCCAAGCCGAAATGACGACGATGACCGTGATGAAGGCCGTCAGCGGCACGAACCACAGCGACAGGCCGTCGATACCCAGCGAGTACCAGATATTGAAGGTTGCTATCCACGGCGCTTTTTCGACGAATTGCATGCCGTGCGCGGCGTTGTCGAAATGCTGGATCAGCGGCAAGGTGCACAGCATGCTGAGCACGGCGCCAGCCAGCGACAGCCAACGGGTAAAGCCCGCTTTGCTGTCACGGCCGAGAGCCAGGATCAGGACGCCGCAAATGATCGGCACCCAGATCGACAGACTCAGGTAAGGAGGTAGTGTAGAAATCGTAGACTGCATCATGGTTCTCAGTATTCTTTTATCAGGTCAGCTTACTTAGCGGGCCAGAATGGCAGGAAATAGATCAGGAAGCCCAGCACGCCCAGGATCATCACGAATGCATAGTGATAGATGTAGCCGGTCTGCAACACTCGCGACAGCGAGGACAGCCAGGCGACAACCTTGGCGCTGCCATTGACGACGAAACCGTCGATCAGCTTCTTGTCACCGAAGTTCCACAGGCCATTACCCAGCAAGCGGGCACCGCCGGCGAACACGACTTCATTGAACTTGTCCATGTAGTACTTGTTGTCCAGCAGGGTGTGGATCGCGTGGAACTTGGCAAAGAACCAGGCCGGTACGCGCGGGTTGACCATGTAGCAGTAGTAGGCTGCCACCACGCCGGACAATGCCAGCCAGAACGGTGCCGTCGACAGGCCGTGGATCGCCATCGCCATTGCGCCGTGGAATTCATGCGACAACTCTTCCATTGCTGGATGGTTTTCGCCAACGAAGATCACGCCCTTGAAGAAATCGCCATGCAGCATCGGGCCGATCGTCAGGTAACCGATGATCAAGGAAGGGATCGCCAGCATCACCAGCGGGAACCAGACGACGAACGGCGATTCATGCGGCTTCTGGCCAGGTTCCAGGCCGTGGTGCGCGTGGTCGTCTTCCTCTTCTTCATGGTGGTCATCATGTGCGTGGGCATCATGCTTCGCAGCAGGCGCGTGGTGGTCGTCATGACCGTGCGCGTGTGGCTGGCCGAAACGTTCCTTGCCGTGGAAGACGAGGAAATACATGCGGAACGAGTAGAAGGCGGTGACGAACACGCCAGCCAGCACGGCGAACTGGGCAAAGCCAGCGCCCCAGATGTGCGTCGCTTCAACGGCTTCGATGATGCTGTCTTTCGAGTAGAAACCGGAGAACAGCGGCGTGCCGATCAGGGCCAGCGAACCGACCAGGGAAGTGATCCAGGTGATCGGCATGTACTTGCGCAGGCCACCCATGTTGCGGATGTCCTGGTCATGGTGCATGCCGATGATGACGGAACCGGCGCCCAGGAACAGCAGTGCCTTGAAGAATGCGTGCGTCATCAGATGGAACACGGCCACGGAGTACGCGGACGAACCGAGCGCCACGGTCATGTAACCGAGCTGCGACAGGGTCGAGTAAGCGACGACGCGCTTGATGTCGTTCTGGATGATGCCCAAAAAGCCCATGAACAGCGCCGTGATGGAGCCGATCACCAGGATGAAGGACAGTGCCGTGTCGGACAGTTCGAACAGCGGCGACATGCGCGAGACCATGAAGATACCGGCCGTCACCATCGTCGCGGCGTGAATCAGTGCCGAAATCGGGGTAGGACCTTCCATCGAGTCAGGCAGCCACACGTGCAGCGGGAACTGCGCCGATTTGCCCATCGCGCCGATGAACAGGCAGATGCAGGCAACGGTCAGCAGGGCCCAGTCGGTGCCCGGCATCGTCAGCAGCGCCAGTTCGTCTTTCTTGGCGAACACTTCCTGGTAGTTCATGGTGCCGGCGAATGCCAGCAGCAGGCCGATGCCCAGGATGAAGCCGAAGTCGCCCACGCGGTTGACGAGGAAAGCCTTCATGTTGGCCACGATGGCCGTCGGACGCTGGTACCAGAAACCGATCAAGAGGTAGGAGACCAGGCCCACGGCTTCCCAACCGAAGAACAGCTGCAGGAAGTTGTTGGCCATGACCAGCATCAGCATTGAGAACGTGAACAGCGAGATGTAGGCGAAGAAGCGGTTGTAGCCTTCGTCGTCCTTCATGTAGCCGATCGTGTAGATGTGCACCATCAGGGAAACGAAGGTGACCACGCACATCATCATCGCCGACAGCGAATCGATCTGGAAGCCCACTTCCATCTTCAGGGTGCCGATCGTCATCCAGTTATAGATCGTGCCATTGAATGTCGCGCCATCCATCACTGCCAGCAGTGTCTGCACGGACAGGATGAACGCAATCAGTACGCCCAGAATCGTCGCGGTATGCGACGTCTTGCGTCCGACCAAATTACCCAGGAACTGGGTGCCAAGCAAGCCTGCAATCGCGGCACCGGCCAGCGGCGCCAGCGGTACGGCAAGAAGGAGGTTAGGGTTGAGGAGTTGCCCCGCCATGATGAACCTTAATCGTTATTATTCGAGAGATCGAGTCTGAAAAACATCAGCCTTTGAGGCTGTCCAGGTCTTCGACGTTGATGGTATCCAGATTACGGAACATCACCACCAGAATAGCCAGACCGATAGCCGACTCAGCGGCGGCAACCGTCAGGATGAAGAAAACGAAGATCTGACCGGCCGCGTCGCCCATGAAATGGGAGAACGCGATGAAATTCATATTCACCGCCAGCAGCATCAATTCGATTGCCATCAGCAATACGATGATGTTCTTGCGGTTCAGGAAAATACCGACGATCGAGATTGCGAACAGGATCGCGCCCAGGACCAGAAAATGTGTGAGCGATAATGTCATGGTGCCTCCTTAACTTCCGGCTCAGCCGCAGGACGCTCGACGACCGCGTCCATCTTGATGATCTTCAGGCGGTCGTTGCGCTTGACGCGCACGGCATCGCCTGGAGCAAAATGCTTGGTGTCCTTGCGTTTGCGCAGGGTCAGTGCGACTGCGGCAACGATGGCCACCAGCAGCACGACGGCGGCGATCTCGAAGGCGAACACGTATTTCGTGTAGATCAGCAGGCCCAGTTCCTTGGTGCCGCCCAGGTTGACGTTCACCGGTGCGACGCTAGGCGCAAAGTTGCGGAAACCGTGCCACAGGACGGCGGCCATTTCCAGCACGATGATCACGCCCACCGTCACCGACAATGGCAGATAGCCCCAGAAGCCTTCGCGCATGCGGTCGATATTGATATCGAGCATCATGACCACGAACAGGAACAGCACCATCACGGCGCCGACATACACCAATACCAGCACGATGGCCAGGAATTCAGCTTGCAGCAGCATCCAGATGCCCGCTGCCGAGAAGAAGGACAGTACCAGGAACAGTACTGCGTGGACCGGATTACGGGCCGTGATGACGCGCGTCGCTGCCAGAATCAAGATCAGCGCGAAGGCGTAAAACAAAATTGTTTTAAAGTCCATAAAAAACCCAATAGACGTACAGATGAACGAGGGGCGCGCCGCAGCTTTGGGGCTGCGGCGCATCCATCAGCGATAAGGTGCGTCGGCGGCGCGCGCAGCGGCAATGTCATTTTCATAACGATCACCTACGGCCAGCAACATCTCTTTCGTGTAATACAAATCCCCGCGTTTCTCGCCGTGGTATTCCAGGATTTGCGTCTCGACGATCGAATCGACCGGGCAGGACTCTTCGCAGAAACCGCAGAAGATGCACTTGGTCAAGTCGATATCGTAACGCGTGGTACGGCGCGAACCGTCGTCACGCTGTTCCGATTCGATCGTGATGGCCATCGCCGGGCAAACCGCTTCGCACAGTTTGCAGGCGATGCAACGTTCCTCGCCGTTCGGGTAGCGGCGCAGCGCGTGCAAGCCACGGAAACGCGGCGAGATCGGTGTCTTCTCTTCCGGGAATTGCACCGTGATCTTGCGCGAAAACATGTACTTGCCTGTCAGCGCCATGCCCTTGATCAGCTCGCCTAACAAGAGGCTGCTGAAGAAATCTTTTACCTTATCCATTCGTATGCACTCTCTTACTTCCAAATATTCCAGGATGTCTGCATCCAGGCAGCGACGAAGACCAGGTAGACCAGCGTCAACGGGATAAACACTTTCCAGCCGAGGCGCATGATCTGGTCATAACGGTAGCGTGGGAACGTACCGCGTACCCAGATGAACACCGACACGATGAAGAAGGTCTTGGCGAACAGCCAGAAGAAGCCGCCGAAACCACCCCAGAACTCAAGGAAAGCAAATGGTGCGGACCAGCCACCGAGGAACATGATCGAAGCCAGGGCGCCGATCAGGATCATGTTGGCGTATTCGGCCAGCATGAACATGGCGTAGGCCATGCCCGAGTACTCGACCATGTGGCCGGCCACGATTTCCGACTCGCCTTCGACGACGTCGAACGGGTGACGGTTGGCTTCAGCCAGGCCCGACACCAGGTAGATGACGAACATCGGCAGCAGCGGCAGCCAGTTCCACGACATGAAATTGACGCCCTTGTCGGCGAAGAAGCCGATCTGCTGGCCGCCGACGATGTCGATGAAGTTCAGGCTGCCCGAGACCATCAGCACGATGACCATCACGAAGCCCATCGGGATTTCATACGAAATCATCTGTGCCGAAGCGCGCATGGCGCCCATGAACGAATACTTCGAGTTCGAAGCCCAGCCGGCGATGATGATGCCGTAGACTTCCATCGAGGTAATCGCCAGCAGCATCAGCAAGCCGGCGTTGACGTTGGCCAGCACGGCTTGCGGACCGAAGGGCACGACCGACCAGGCGGCCAGGGCCGGCATGATGGTCATGATCGGGCCGATTACGAACAGGCCTTTGGCGGCCTTGGACGGGATGATGATCTCTTTGAACAAGAGTTTCAGCGCATCGGCGATCGGCTGCAGCAAGCCCAATGGGCCGACGCGGTTCGGGCCGACGCGGATCTGGATCCAGCCGATCAGCTTGCGTTCCCACAAGGTCAGGTAGGCAACCAGGCCCATCAGCGGCAACAGCACGCACAGGATCTTGATCAGGGTCCAGAAGAACGGCCACGAGCCGCCCAGCAGATCCTGGCCGCTACTGTTGATGACGTTTACAAATTCAGGCAGAGCCATCAGATTTTCCCCTCTGCTGTTTCAACTGTGATGTCACCGAACATGCCGCCCAGGCTGGCCGTCGAGGCATGCGCCGCCGACACTTTGACCACATTGGCTGGCAGGCCGGCATGAAGTGCCGCCACCAGGATGGCGCTGCCGGAGCCTTGCGCCACTTTGACCTTGTCGCCCGCCTTGATGCCCAGCTTCTCGGCCAATGCCGGCGACAGATGGGCTTGCGGCGCGGCGCCGTCGACCGTGCGCAGCAGCGGTTCGGAACGGCGGACCAGCGCGTCGGCGAAGTAGATCGGCACGTCGGCGATGCGTTGCAGCGCTGGCGAAGCCGGTGCGTAGCTTGCTGCTTCCGGTGCGTTCTTGGCGATATTGTTCAGCTGTGCCGACAGATCGGTCACGCCAGCGCCGAACGCTTCGTCGCGGATCGCTTCGGAGGTATCGTAGTCGAAACCGGCCAGGCCCAGGATGTTGCCCAGGACGCGCAGCACTTTCCAGGCTGGACGGGTTTCCGCCAGCGGCTTGACGGTGCCGTTGAAGCTTTGCGCGCGGCCTTCGCAGTTGACGAAGGTGCCCGAGGTTTCAGCGAACGGCGAGATCGGCAGCAAGACATCGGCGTAATCCATGCCGTGCTTGAAGGCCGACATCGCCACGACCATGTCGGCGCCATCCAGGGCGGCGCGGGCCGCTTGTGGATTGGCGGCATCGAGTTCCGGCTCGGCGTGCAGCAGCACGTAGGCTTTTTTCGGCACGGCAAACACGGCTTGCACATTGGCGCGCGGCTTGGCGACCAGGTGCGCGCCTACCGTGTTGGCCGCTTCCGTCAGGTAACCGAGCTTGGCGCCCGTCTGTTCGGCGATCCATTGCGCGGCAGCATGCAGTTGCGACGCTTGCGGGTGTTGCGTTGCCGCGTTACCCAGCAGCACGGCACCGTGGTCGCCGGCCATCAGGCTGGCGGCAATGACGACGGCCACGTCCGAAGCAACAACTGCTTCAAAACCGGCTGGCGCGGTGATTTCTTTCGCTTTAGCAACAGCGACGACCACTTCCGACAAGGCCGCCAGCCAATCGCTTGGCGCGACGATCATCTTGTTGGCGATGGTGATCAGTTGATCATCGTCGGAGGCGTGCAGGATCGACAGCTTGGCGCCGCCCTTGACGGACGCGCGCAAACGCGTGGCCAGCAATGGGTGATCCTTGCGCAGGAACGAACCGATGACGAAGGCGCGCTTGATCTGGCCAAATTCGCTGATCGGCATGCCCAGCCATGGCTTCACGCCGGCGTCCAGCGCGAAGTCGGTCTGGCGCAGGCGGAAGTCGACGTTCTCGGAACCGAGGCCGTGGGCGACTTTTTGCAGCAGGACCAGCTCTTCGACGGTCGAATGCGGGGTGGCCAGCGCGGCGATGGCGTCAGCGCCATGCTCGTGCTTGATATTTTTCAAACCGTGCGCCACGTATTCCAGCGCCGTCTGCCAATCGACTTCTTTCCACTCGTTGCCTTGTTTCAGCATCGGAGACGTCAGGCGTTCGGCGCTGTCCAGCGCTTCGTACGAGAAACGGTCCTTGTCCGAGATCCAGCACTCGTTGACGGCTTCGTTTTCCAGCGGCAGTACGCGCTTGACCTTGCCAGCTTTCACTTGCACGATCAGGTTCGAGCCGAGGCCGTCATGCGGGCTGACCGATTTGCGGCGCGACAGTTCCCACGTACGGGCGCTGTAGCGGAATGGCTTCGAGGTCAGTGCGCCGACCGGGCACAGGTCGATCATATTGCCCGACAGTTCGGAGTCGACCGTCTGGCCGACAAACGACACGATTTCCGAGTGCTCGCCGCGGCCGATCATGCCCAGCTCCATCACGCCGGCCACTTCCTGGCCAAAGCGTACGCAGCGGGTGCACTGGATGCAGCGCGACATTTCCTGCATGGAAACCAGCGGACCGGCTTCCTTCGGCGTGACGACGCGCTTGTCTTCCTTGTAGCGCGATTCGCCCTTGCCGTAACCGACGGCCAAGTCTTGCAACTGGCATTCGCCGCCCTGATCGCAGATAGGGCAATCGAGCGGGTGGTTAATCAGCAAGAATTCCATGACCGACTTTTGCGCCTGCACAGCTTTATCGCTGGCGGAGCGCACGATCATGCCGGCACTGACCGGGGTCGCACAAGCGGGCAAAGGCTTCGGCGCCTTTTCCACTTCGACCAGGCACATGCGGCAGTTCGCTGCGATCGACAATTTCTTGTGATAGCAGAAGTGCGGAATGTAGGTTCCCAATTTGTTGGCGGCGTCCATCACCATGCTACCAGCAGGGACTTCGACTTTTTTGCCGTCTATTTCGATTTCAACCATGGTGATCGTTACCTGACGCAGCTTAGATATATGCGGGCACTAAGCAATGCTTGTGCTCGATATGATATTCAAATTCTTCACGGAAATTCTTAATGAAGGCCCGTACCGGCATGGCAGCCGCATCGCCCAGCGCGCAAATGGTGCGGCCCTGGATGTTGTCGGCGATCGAGTTGAGCATGTCCAGGTCGTCTGGACGACCCTGCCCCTGCTCGATGCGGTGCACCATGCGGTACATCCAGCCTGTGCCTTCACGGCAAGGCGTACACTGGCCGCACGATTCTTCAAAGTAGAAGTAGGACAGGCGTTCCAGCGCCTTCACCATGCAGCGTGTTTCGTCCATCACGATGACGGCGCCCGAACCCAACATCGAACCGGCTTTCGCGATCGAGTCATAGTCCAGGTCGGTCTGCATCATGATGTCGCCGCGGATCACCGGCGCGGACGAGCCGCCAGGAATCACGGCCTTGATCTTTTTGCCACCGCGCATGCCGCCTGCCAGTTCCAGCAGGGTCGCAAACGGGGTGCCGAGCGGCACTTCGTAGTTGCCCGGTTTTTCCACGTCGCCCGAGATCGAGAAGATCTTCGAACCGCCGTTGTTCGGCTTGCCCATCGCCAGGTATTTTTCTGGACCGATGTTCAGCACGAAAGGCACGGCCGCGAAGGTTTCCGTGTTGTTGATCGTCGTCGGCTTGCCGTACAGGCCAAACGAGGCTGGGAAAGGCGGCTTGAAGCGCGGCTGGCCTTTCTTGCCTTCCAGCGATTCGAGCAGGGCCGTTTCTTCACCGCAGATGTAGGCGCCATAACCATGGTGCGCATGCAACTGGAACGAGAACTCGCTGCCCATGATCTTGTCGCCCAGGAAACCGGCGGCGCGCGCCTCTTCCAGCGCTTCTTCGAAACGCAGGTATTCCTGGAAGATTTCACCGTGGATATAGTTATAACCGACGGTGATGCCCATTGCATAAGCGCCAATGGCCATGCCTTCGATCAGGGCATGGGGATTGTAACGAATGATGTCGCGGTCCTTGAAAGTGCCCGGTTCGCCTTCATCTGTATTGCAGACGAGGTATTTCTGGCCCGGGAACTGGCGCGGCATGAAGCTCCACTTCAAGCCGGTAGGGAAACCCGCGCCGCCACGGCCGCGCAAGGACGAGGCCTTGAGGTCGGCGATGATCTGTTCCGGCGTGATTTTCTCTTCCAGGATACGCCGCAGGGCCGAATAGCCGCCGCGGTTCACATAATCTTGCAAATGCCAGTTCTTGCCATCCAGATCCTTCAGGATCAATGGATCGATATGGCGGTTGTGGAGTGACGTCATTTCTTGAGTTCCTCCAGCATGGCGTCGATTTTCTCGTTCGACATCCAGCTGCACATGGTTTTATTACTGACCAGCAAGACCGGCGCATCGCCGCAAGCACCCATGCACTCGCCTTCAACCAGGGTGAACTGGCCGTCTGCGGTGGTTTCGCGGAAATCGATACCCAGTTTCTGCTTCAGGTACTCTGCAGCACGCACGCCGCCCGACAGGGCGCATGGCAGGTTGGTGCACACGGTGATCTTGTGCTTGCCCACGGGTTTCACGTTGTACATATTGTAGAACGTGGCCACTTCCTGCACGGCAATCGCCGGCATGCCGATGTAATCGGCCAGTTCCTTCATGGTTTCCGGTGCCAGCCAGCCCAGTTCATCCTGGGCATGGGCCAGGGCGGCCATGACGGCCGACTGACGCTGGTCGGCCGGGTACTTGGCCAGCTCGCGGTCAATTTTCTTATAGCATTGCTCTGATAACAACATACTTTTTGCCTCTTAGCGGTCAATACTGCCGAACACGATATCTTGCGTCCCGATGATGGTCACGGCGTCGGCAAGCATGTGCCCACGCGCCATCTCGTCGAGCGACTGCAAGTGGGCGTAGTCTGGCGCGCGCAGTTTCATGCGGTACGGCTTGTTGGCGCCATCGGACACCAGGTACACGCCGAACTCGCCCTTCGGATGCTCCACGGCGCTGTAGGCCTCGCCTGGCGGCACGTGGAAACCTTCCGTGAACAGCTTGAAGTGGTGAATCAGCGATTCCATGTTGGTCTTCATGTCGACGCGGCCCGGAGGCGCCACCTTGCGGTTGCTGGTCATGACAGGACCTTCATTGTTGCGCAGCCACTCCACGCATTGCTTGATGATACGGTTCGACTGGCGCAGCTCTTCCACGCGGACCAGATAGCGGTCGTAGCAATCGCCGTTGGTGCCGATAGGAATGTCGAAATCCATCAGGTCGTACACTTCGTACGGCTGTTTCTTGCGCAAATCCCACTGCACGCCCGAGCCGCGCAACATGGCGCCCGTAAAGCCCATGGCCAGCGCATCTTCCGGCGAGACCACGCCGATGCCGACGGTACGCTGTTTCCAGATACGGTTGTCGGTCAGCAGGGTTTCGTACTCGTCCACCGAGTTCGGGAAACGGCGCGCGAAGTCTTCGATGAAGTCCAGCAGCGAACCCTGGCGGTTTTCGTTGAGCTTGCCGATGGCCTTGGCGTTGCGGATGATCGACGCCTTGTGCTGCGGCATCGCGTCCGGCAGGTCGCGGTACACGCCGCCCGGGCGGTAGTAGGCCGCGTGCATGCGCGCGCCCGACACTGCCTCGTAGGCGTCGAACAAGTCTTCGCGGTCGCGGAAGCAATACAGGAACGGGCCCATGGCGCCGACGTCCAGCGCGTGGGTACCGAGCCACATCAGGTGATTCAGGATGCGCGTCATCTCGTCGAACATGACGCGGATGTATTGCGCGCGCAGCGGCACTTCCAGACCCAGCATCTTTTCGATGGCCATCACGTACGCATGTTCATTGCACATCATCGACACATAGTCGAGACGGTCCATGTACGGCACGGATTGCAGGTAGGTCTTCTGTTCGGCCAGCTTTTCGGTGGCGCGGTGCAGCAGGCCGATATGCGGGTCGGCACGCTGGATGACTTCGCCATCCATCTCCAGCACCAGGCGCAGCACACCGTGCGCGGCCGGATGCTGCGGCCCAAAGTTCAGGGTGTAGTTCTTAATCTCAGCCATTATTTCATCCCGTAATGTTCTTCGCGGATCACGCGCGGCACGTTTTCCCGCGGCTCGATCGTCACGGGCTGGTAAATCACGCGCTTTTGTTCCGGATCGTAACGCATCTCGACATAGCCGGAGACGGGGAAATCCTTGCGGAACGGATGGCCGATGAAACCGTAGTCGGTCAGCAGGCGGCGCAAGTCGTTGTGGCCTTCGAAGAGGATGCCCAGCAGATCGAACGCTTCGCGCTCGTACCAGTTGACGGCGCGCCAGATGCCGACCACGGAGGGCAGCAGCGGCATGTCATCGTCGGGCGCGAACACGCGCACGCGCACGCGCCAGTTGTGCTTGACCGACAGCAAGTGCGAAACGGCCGCGAAACGCAGGCCGTCCCAGCTGCCGTCGCCATAGGTCGAGTAGTCGACGCCGCACAGGTCGAGCAATTGCTCGAAATGCAGGCTCGGATCATCGCGCAAGGTCTGCATCACGGCGAGGTAGTCCTCGGCCTTGACCTGCAAGGTGACTTCGCCCAGTGCAACCGTCGTGCTAACGCGATCGCCCAGGGCAGTGCCGAGGGCGTTTTGCAATACTTCTAAATGTGTTGTCATAATCTGAAGCGGCCCGGTTAGCGTGCGATCGTGCTGGTACGCTTGATCTTGTTCTGCAACTGCATGATGCCGTACAGCAAGGCTTCAGCGGTCGGAGGACAGCCAGGCACATACACGTCGACGGGCACGATGCGGTCGCAACCGCGCACCACGGAATAGGAGTAATGGTAGTACCCGCCGCCATTGGCGCAGGAACCCATCGAGATGACCCAGCGTGGCTCTGCCATCTGGTCGTAGACCTTGCGCAGGGCCGGCGCCATCTTGTTGCACAGGGTGCCGGCAACGATCATGACGTCGGACTGACGCGGCGACGGACGAAACACGACGCCGAAACGGTCCATATCGTAGCGGGCTGCGCCCACATGCATCATTTCGACCGCACAGCAGGCCAGACCGAACGTCATCGGGAACATAGACCCGGTGCGCGCCCAGTTGATCAGCTTGTCGGCCGAGGTGGTGATGAAACCTTCGCTTAATACGCCTTCAATAGCCATGGCTTATTCCCAGTCAAGGGCACCTTTCTTCCAAATGTACCAAAATCCGACCACGAATTCAGCGATGAACACCATCATCGTGACGAAACCGGCCCAGCCCAGGTCGCGCATTGCAACGCCCCATGGGAAAAAGAATGCCGTTTCCAGATCGAACAAAATAAACAGGATTGCGACCAGATAGTAGCGCACATCGAATTTCATGCGCGCGTCTTCGAATGCTTCAAAGCCACATTCGTACGGGGAGAGTTTTGCTGCGTCAGGCTTGTTAGGGCCTAACAGGCGCCCCAGGAGCTGGGGAGCGATACCGACACCGAGGCCGATAATAATGAACAGCAGGACGGGGAAGTAATTTTCGAGGTTCACGATTGATAAGCTTATATTGAACGATCGGTTAAATGAGGACGCTGCGATCATTTGCAGCGTATCTAACGCACGACCCCAATCAAAGCTAAGACCAGGATCGAACGACACATCCTCGTAAAAAAAGCCAGCAACTTTGTACGAGCCATGGCTCGTGCGCCGTTGCTGGCTTCTGATTTCTGGTGCCGACGACGAGACTCGAACTCGTACAGCTTGCGCCACTACCCCCTCAAGATAGCGTGTCTACCAATTTCACCACGTCGGCGGTAAGGCCCGTATTCTACTCTGCTTTGCCGCTAAAGTTAATGCACAAATGCATCAAAACACAGATAAAAACGATAAATTTTTACATCTTCCAGCGCGTCACGATTTTTTCCTGCCGCACTGCTGAAACATTGAGCAATAATCTGCCCGTAATGAGAATTACTCTCGATGAGGTATCGAGTTCCTGCAGAATTACTTCGGAATCGCGCCGGCCGGGGTGCTGGCGACCGGTGCGGCCGCTGCCGGAGCGCTGGCTGCCGGAGCTGCCGCAGGCACCGTCGCCGGGATCGCGCCCGCGCCCGTGACCGGCACCGGCTTGACGACCTTATCCATCACGCCGCCGCCCACCGTGGTGGCGCGCTGATTGGCCATCAGCGACAGGGCCAGCGTGGCGCCGAAGAAGATCGCGGCGGCGACGCCCGTCGATTTCGACATGAAGTTCGACGAACCCGTCGCACCGAACAGGCTGCCCGAGGCGCCCGAACCGAAGGCGGCGCCCATATCGGCGCCCTTGCCGTGCTGCAGCAACACCAGCGCGATAATCGACAATGCCGAAATAACCTGTACTACCACTACCAGATTGAACATCATGTTCATTGCAATTCCATTCTCAGTTTAAATTAATTCAATCGGCGGCGTGAATAATCGCCAGGAAATCCGCCGCCTTCAATGCTGCTCCACCGATCAGACCGCCATCGATATCCGGCATCGCCATCAATTCTTTTGCGTTCTCCGGCTTCATGCTGCCGCCGTACAGGATCTGCACGCCGGCGGCCGCTACCGCATTCTTTTCTGCCAACTGGGCGCGCAATACCTGATGCACGTCCTGCGCCATCTGCGGCGTGGCCGTCTTGCCCGTGCCGATGGCCCAGACCGGCTCATAGGCCAGCACCAGTTTCGCCACGTCGTCGGCGGAAATGGCCGCCAGCACGGCACCCAGCTGCTGCGCCACGACCGCGTCGGTCTGGCCCGCTTCGCGCTGCGCCAGCGTCTCGCCGATGCAGACGATAGGCGTGATGCCTGCCGCCAGCGCTGCAACCGTCTTGGCCGCCACCTGCGCATCGCTCTCGCCATGGTAGGCGCGGCGCTCGGAATGCCCGATCACCACATAGCCGCAGCCGAAATCCTGCAGCATCGCGGCCGAGATTTCGCCCGTGTAGGCGCCGCTGGCGTGCGCGGACACATCCTGCGCGCCCCAGCCCAGCGCCGTGCCTGCCAATTGCGCCTGGCACTGCGCCAGATACGGCGCAGGCACACAGACGGCGCTGGCGGCGCCAGAAGCAGCCAGGCCAGCCACTATTTCAGACAATAACACCGCGTTCGAGGTGCGACTGCCGTTCATTTTCCAATTTCCGACGACGAGTTTGCGACGCATAGTAGCCTAAATTCTTAATAACCCGTCATTCTAACTCCGGCACCGATGCCGGTCAAACAGGCAGTGCCCCGTTTCAGGCAACTTGCAACATGATCTTGCCCACGTGCGTGCTCGCCTCCATCAAGGCATGCGCCTCGTTGGCCTTTTCCAACGGGAAAGTTTGATAGATCACGGGCTTGATCTTGCCCGCCTCGATCAGCGGCCAGACGGTCGTGCGCAGGTGGTGCGCGATGGCCGCCTTGAAGGCGACGGAACGGGGGCGCAAGGTGGAGCCTGTCACCGTCAGGCGGCGGCGCAGCAAGGCGCCCAGGTCCAGTTCCGCCTTGGTGCCGCCCTGCACGGCGATCAGGCCGATGCGGCCATCATCGGCCAGGCTATCGATTTCGCGCGGCAGGTAGTCGCCGCCCACCATGTCGAGGATGACGTCGACACCTTTGCCATCGGTCAATTCCTTGACGACGGCGACGAAATCCTCCGTGCGGTAATTGATACCGCGTTCGGCGCCCAGCGCCTCGCAGGCGCGCGCTTTCTCGTCGCTGCCCGCCGTGGCGAACACGCGGTGGCCGAGCGCGGCTGCCAATTGAATGGCCGTCACGCCGATGCCGGACGTGCCGCCCTGCACCAATAACGTTTCGCCATCGGCCAGCGCGCAGCGGTCGAACACATTGCTCCAGACGGTAAAGAAGTTTTCCGGCAGGGACGCGCCTTCCAGCGCCGTCAAGCCTTTCGGCAAGGGCAGGCACTGGCCGGCGGGTGCGGCGCAGTATTCGGCATAGCCGCCGCCCTGCACCAGCGCACAGACGAGGTCGCCCTTCTTGAATGCCGTGTTGGTGAAATCGCCATCGACGACTTCGCCCGCCACTTCCAGGCCCGGCAAGTCGGAGGCGCCTGCAGGCGGCGCATACTTGCCCAGGCGCTGCAGCACGTCCGGGCGGTTGATGCCGGCCGCATGCACCTTGATCAACAGTTCGCCCGCCTTATATTGCGGCGTGGGACGTTCGGCGATCTGCAAAACGTCGGCGGGACCTGGCTGGCTGATGGCAACTGCACGCATGGCGGGACTCTTTCAAGGGAAAACGGCGATTGTACGCCAAGCCGTCCACCCTTGCAGGCCGCTACATAGCCTCTCAGCCACCGCCCGTTTTCGACTGGCGCGGCAAGGGCGTGCCCGGCTTCCATTGGGCCGACAGGGCCTGCCCTTCCTCGACCTGCTCATGCGTCATCTTGCGCACCACGGCGGCGCGCTGGTCGGCCGCATTCGCGTTGCCATTCGCGGCCGCCAGGTTCCACAGCATGTAGGCGATGACATTGTCCTGCTGCACGCCGCCCATGTGATAGCGGTACATCAGGCCCAGCACCTGCTGCGCCTCGGCATGGTTCTGCTCGGCCGCCTTGCGGAACCAGCTGACGGCCTGCTTGTGATCCTGCAGCACGGCGTTGCCCGTGTAATACATGGCGCCCACCACGTACTGGGCGTCGGCCTTGCCCTGCTCGGCCGCCTTGCGGTGCCAGAACATGGCTTGCTTGTAATCCTGCGGCAAGCCCCGCCCCATGTAATACATCAAACCCAGCAAATGCTGGGCATCGGCATTGCCGGTCTTAGCAAGGGGCAATATTTCTTTGTAAGCCAGCGCGTAATTCTTGTTGTTGTAGGCGCTGGCGCCTTCGGCGAAGCCGGCCCGCGCGGGTAGCTGTATCGTCAACAGCATGAGTAATGTAATGATCAGTTTTTTCATCGGAATGGGATGTGGTCTGACAACTTATTCTTGTCCTGCAGAAGGCCTGCGGCAGGATGCTTTTACTTCCAGCTAACTTTACCCAGGCCCTCGACGCTGACATCGCGATTGGCCGGTTTGCCGTACACCACCACCGAACCGAGTCCGCTCAGGTTCAGCTTGGCATTCGTATGGGCATTCACCGTAGCATTACCCAGGCCGCTCAATTCCAGGTTGACGGCATCGACTTCGAACTGCTGCGCGTTCAGGCTGCCCAGGCCGCCCAGGCTCGCTTTCAGCAGGCGTCCGCGTCCGCCCAGCACCACGGAACCGGCGCCCTGCAAGTCCAGCTCGGCGCGCTCATTGTTGCCGATCCACAGCTGCATGCTGCCCACGCCGCCCAGGCTGGCATTGAGCTTGCGGTAGTCGCCCACCAGCTTGATGCTGCCCGCACCTTCCAGCGACAAGGTCAGCTCCTCGCCCTTGAAACCCGTGATGTCGGTGCTGCCGAAACCTTCCGAGCTCAGTTCGCGCAGGTTCGGCAAGACCAGGTCGGCGCGGATCGACGAAGGGCCGAGCTTGAAGCCGCGCACTTCCGTTTCGATGTGCAGGGTGTCGCCGCTTTGCGCCGTGCTGACATCGGCGATGTAGCGCTTGTCGGCCGTGATGCTCAGCGAAGGCACGCTGCCCTGGCGGATGCGCACCTCCATCACGCCGTCGAGCTTGACCCGCACCACGCGGGCGTCGACGTTGCGCATTTCCAGCAAGCGGGTCTCGGCGGCCACGCCGCGCACCAGGCCCAGTGTCGCCAGGAACAGCAGCGCCAGTTGCAGTATCTTTTTCATGTAGTGCATCCTCGGTATCTTGTTTTTATGTCTTGCGGCGCCCGCGTCGGGCGGCCGGCATTGCATCGCGCCTTGCACTCTAGCAGCGCGGAAAATGACTGGCAATCAATTATGCGAAACGGGCTTTTTCGGCCGCGTTCAGGCGCTTGGCCTTGACGACCACCACTTGCATGGCAGCCTTGTTTGCTGGCGCAGCCACGGTGGCCGTGGAACTGGCCACTTGCAGGGCCGGGGCGGCCGGAGCGATGGCGTAGCAGCCGGCGCCGAGCACGATGGCGGCGGCAACGGCGATGATTTCCATGTTTTTAGCGACGTTCATGTTGTTCTCCTCGGGTGTCTGGCAGTGGGCTTGCGGTATGGTGTCACTATAGCCATACCGCCCCCGCCAGACACGCCGATTGCGACGAACTGCGCTTTTGGCAGGCTAGCCTGACAAAAACGCGGATGAACGCGCAGATCGCTGCGCTTGCAGCTTAAAACTCTTCCCACTCGTCGGCGCCGGACTTGGCCGCCTTGACGGGCTTGGCCGGCGACAGCGCACGGGCCGGCGCGCGCGGCGCTGGCGCGGCTGGCTTCGCCTTGAGGCGCGCCACCGGTGCGGATGCCGCAGCAGGGCCAGCATCGCCCAGGCGGAACATACCGACGGCTTGCGCCAGGTCCACGGCCTGTTCCTGCAAGCTTTCCGCGGCGGCCGCCGCTTGCTCGACGAGGGCAGCGTTTTGCTGCGTCATGGTGTCCATGTGCGTGACGGCCGTATTGATCTCGCCGATGCCGGCGCTCTGTTCGCGGCTGGCCACCGTGATCTCGCTCATGATGGTCGTCAGTTGCTGCACCGAGGCCACCACCTGATCCATGGTCTGGCCCGCTTCATTGACGAGGCGGCCGCCCGCATCGACCTTCTCCACCGAATCGCCGATCAATTCCTTGATTTCCTTCGCCGCGCCAGCGGAGCGTTGCGCCAGGTTGCGCACTTCGGACGCGACCACGGCAAAGCCCCTGCCCTGCTCGCCCGCGCGTGCCGCCTCGACGGCCGCGTTCAGGGCCAGGATATTCGTCTGGAAGGCGATGCCGTCGATCACGCCGATGATGTCGACGATCTTGCGCGAGCTTTCCTGGATGCCGGCCATGGTGCCCACCACCTGCTGCACCACGCGGCCGCCCTTGGCCGCCACTTCCGAGGCGGACACGGCCAGTTCGTTGGCCGCATGCGCGTTTTCCGCATTCTGTTTCACCGTCGAGGTCAGCTCATCCATCGAGCTGGCTGTTTCCTCCAGCGCGCCCGCCTGTGCTTCCGTGCGCGAGGACAGGTCGGCATTGCCGGCGGCGATATCGGCCGATTCGCTGCGCACCAGGGTGCTGATGCTGCGGATCTGTACCAGCACGGTGGCGATCTTTTCGACGAACAAATTAAAGGCCTTGGCGATCTGCGCCAGCTCGTCCGAACCTTCCGCGTCGAGGCGGCTGGTCAGGTCGCCGTCGCCCGTGGCGATCGCTTCCATGGCGTCGCGCACCAGGCCCAGGCGGCGCAAGGCGCGCGCCACCAGCACGCTCAGTACCGTGGCGGCCAGGGCCAGCACCAGCAGCGCCGTCAGGGCCGAGGCGCGCAGCATGGAACTCAAGGCTTGCGTGGCTTCCGCGCGGTCCAGCACGGTGGCCAGCAGCCAGTCGCTGCCTGGCACTTTACTCACATGCAAGATGCCGTTACGGTCGCCCAGGCGGATGGCGGCGCCGTCGCCGCTCTTTTCGATATCGGCCAGCGCCTGCGCGCTCAGGCCCGGGTCGAGCTCGGCCAGCGGCTTCAGCGTCAGCTTGCCGTCCGGGTGGGCGATGATCTTGCCGCCGCCGTCGACAAGGAAGGCGTAGCTGGATGCCGTCGGCTTGATCGAGGCGACGTTTTGCACGACAGCATCCATCATCACATCGGCCGCCATCACGCCCGTCACGCTGCCCTTGCCGCCCAGCGGCTCGGCAAACGTCACCACCAGCTTGCCCGTGCTGGCGCCGATATACGGCGCCGTGATGATGGGGCCGCCCACTTCGGACGCCAGCTTGTACCAGGGCCGTGCCGTGGGATCGTAGTCGGCGGCGCGCTTGCGCTCCTGCGAAAAGACGGCGTGCTTGTCGGCAAAGCCGATATACGCCATGTCGAACGTGCCTGCCTGCTCGGCCGCCTTCAGCGCCGGCAAGGGATCGGCCGCCGTGGCGCCCTGCTTGAGCGAGCCCACGACGGCTTGCTTGGAACGCAGCCATTCGGCGATGGCTTGCGCATGGCTGTGCGACAACTGCAGCATCTGCGTGTCGAGCGCGGCCAGGGTACTTGCGCGCGTCGTGAAGAAATTGGCGATGGCGACGGCCAGCATGGCCAGCACGACGATGGAAACGGCGATGGCGATCAGCCGCGCCTTAAGGGAGGACAACATGGTGCATCCAATAAAAAAGAGAAAATCGGGAGGGATGCGCCATGGTCAGGGAATAAGATTTTGTCGTCAAGCAATACCGACTCTCGATTACCCATAAACAACAATTGATACCTTATATTAAGCACACAATAATAAAATACTAACTATATCTCGCCGCGCAGCTTGCGCAGAGCCGGCGAATCGCCGCCCGTCGCTTCGATGCGGAAGCGGGCAAATGCCTGTTCCAGCTCAGGGTACCGGCGCAAGCCGCCCTCCGTAAAATAGCGCCCGCCGGGGATATCGCCCCACGGCAGCGGTGCGCTCAAGGCACCGCTGCCCGCCAGGGCCAGCAGCGGCTCGAGCGCGCTGCGCAGGTCGGCCACCTCGCCGTCGGCGCTCGCCAGGCGCGCCAGCAACTGCTCCAGTTCGGCGGCACAGGCTTGCAAACGCTGCTGATCCATCTTCTCTCCTCAATTCTTGATCGTGCCGATCAGCACGGGGGCCGACCACAAGCTGCGGTTGGGGAGCAAATACTGCTGCGCCCCGCCCTTGCGCCGCACCAGCCCGCCCAACTCTTCCGTCGGCGCGACCTGGCTGACGAACACGTTGACGGTGCCCTTGGGCATGATCTGATACACATCATACAGCGGCGCCTCGCTCTTCAAGGGCAAGCCGAAACAGTCGGCCAGGGTGGCGCAGCGGCCCGAGGCCAGCTGCAATTGCGCGCTGGTGGTGAAGTATGGCGAATACGGCGACACATTCTGGCCATGCGGCACGATTTTTACCAGCGCGGCAGCCATGGGCTGCAGGTCCGGCAAGGTGCTGCCGGACGCGAGCTGCTCGACGGCCCGCGCATAGAGGGTGTCGGCCGAGGCGGCAGGATCGGCGGCGCGCAGTTCGCGCAAAAATTGCTGCCCTGGCCCGCTATCGAGATAGGAGTCGATAGCCTCACGCGGCAAGCCCGCCGTCCTGAAGGTACTGAGGTCATTGATTTCGCGCGCATGCACGGCGCGCAAGGCGTCGAGGTCTTGCGCCGGCATGGCCCCAGACGCGGCGGCGATGGGGATGGGCAGCGGCACCGGCGTGGGTGCGTTGTCCAGCTGCGCCCAGGCGCCGGGCGAAACGGCAAGCAGAAAGGCGGCGGCCAGCCCGCAGAATGTGCGCATGCTGCATCTCCTTGGAAGACTCGTTCGAGGGAAAATCCCACTTCGAATCTACAAGGCACGGCAACGGCCGATACGCGCTGGATCAAGGCCGGTGCACGCGTCGGCATACACCTTCGATACAGCGCAAACGCCGCGCATAAAAAAACCGCCAGGGCTTGCGCGCTGGCGGTTGTTGAGCATGCGGCCGAGGCCGCATTCAGGCGAACCCGAAGGAAATTAAGCGGCTGGCGCTTCGTTGCCTTCGGCAGCTTTCATCGACAGCTTCAGGCGGCCGCGGTCGTCCGTTTCCAGCACTTTGACGCGGACCAGCTGGCCTTCTTTCAGGTAGTCGGCCACGGCGTTGACGCGCTCGTTGGCGATCTGGCTGATGTGCAGCAAGCCGTCCTTGCCTGGCATGACTTGCACGATGGCGCCGAAGTCCAGCAGTTTCAGCACGGTGCCTTCGTAGGTCTTGCCCACTTCGACGGAGGCCGTCAGTTCTTCGATGCGACGCTTGGCTTCCTGGCCGGCGGCAGCGTCAACGGAAGCGATGGTGACCACGCCTTCGTCGCTGATGTCGATCTGCGTACCCGTCTCTTCGGTCAGCGCGCGGATCACGGCGCCGCCCTTGCCGATCACGTCACGGATTTTTTCCGGGTTGATCTTGATGGTGATCAGACGCGGTGCGAAATCGGACAGTTCGGTTTTGACGTGCGGCATGGCTTTTTGCATTTCGCCCAGGATGTGCTCGCGGCCTTCCTTGGCTTGCGCCAGCGCCACTTGCATGATTTCCTTGGTGATGCCCATGATCTTGATGTCCATCTGCAGCGCCGTGATACCGTTGCGGGTACCGGCTACCTTGAAGTCCATGTCGCCCAGGTGATCTTCGTCGCCCAGGATGTCGGACAGCACGGCAAACTTGCCGCCTTCCTTGATCAGGCCCATAGCGATACCGGCCACGTGTTCTTTCATCGGCACGCCGGCATCCATCAGTGCCAGGCAGCCGCCGCAGACGGATGCCATCGACGAGGAACCGTTCGATTCCGTGATTTCCGATACCAGGCGCACCGAGTAGCTGAACTCTTCGGCTGCCGGCAGGGCGGCGATCAGCGCGCGCTTGGCCAGGCGGCCGTGGCCGATTTCGCGGCGCTTCGGCGTACCGACACGGCCCGTTTCGCCGGTGGCGAACGGAGGCATGTTGTAATGCAGCATGAACGAATCGGTGAACTCGCCCATCAGCGCATCGATCTTCTGGCTGTCGCGGGCGGTGCCCAAGGTAGCGACGACCAGCGCCTGCGTTTCGCCGCGCGTAAACAGGGCCGAACCGTGGGTGCGTGGCAGCACGCTGGTGCGGATCGAGATCGGACGCACGGTGCGCGTGTCGCGGCCGTCGATGCGTGGCTCGCCGTCCAGGATCTGCGTACGCACGATCTTGGCTTCGATGTCGAACAGGATGTTGTTCACTTCAGCGCTGTCGATCGACGCGCCGCCGTTGGCAGCCGCTTCGGCCGACAGGTCGGCGATCACTTCCGACGTTGCCGCTTTCAGCTTGGCCGTACGCTCTTGCTTGTCCTTGGTTTGATACGCATCATTGATCTTGGCGTTGGCGAAATGCGCGACGCGGGCGATCAGTGCTTCGTTTTTCGGCGCAGGCGCCCATTCCACTTCCGGCTTGCCGCCGTCACGCACCAGGTCGTGAATCGCGTCGATGACGACTTTCATCTGGTCGTGGCCGAAGACCACGGCGCCCAGCATGATTTCTTCGGACAGCTGTTTCGCTTCCGATTCGACCATCAGCACGGCCGTTTCGGTACCGGCGACCACCAGGTCCATTTCCGACGTTTTCAGTTGCTGGACGGTCGGGTTCAGGATGTACTGGCCGTTGGCGTAACCGACGCGCGCGGCGCCGATAGGACCGTTGAAAGGCACGCCCGACACGCACAGGGCGGCGGAGGCGCCGATCATGGCGGCGATGTCCGGATCGATTTCAGGGTTGACCGACAACACGTGAATGATGACTTGCACTTCATTCAGGTAGCCTTCCGGGAACAGCGGACGGATAGGACGGTCGATCAGACGCGATGTCAGTGTTTCTTTTTCGGAAGGACGGCCTTCGCGCTTGAAAAAACCGCCCGGAATTTTACCGGCAGCATAGGTTTTTTCGACATAATCAACCGTCAAAGGGAAGAAATCCTGGCCTGGCTTGGCATCTTTGCGTGCCACCACCGTTGCCAGAACGACGGTATCTTCGATCGACACCAGCACTGCGCCGGATGCCTGACGCGCGATTTCGCCGGTTTCCAGGGTCACTTGATGTTGACCGTACTGGAAGGTTTTCGTAACTTTGTTAAACATGGGGTATCCCTTTTCTAATTGCCGACAGATTTTCAGGGGCTGTCGTTCACCTCACCACAGGCGGCGTAAAAATGCTGCCTTTACTTGTTACCACCTTTGCTACTTTACTTTTAAAACATGATATCGGTAGAGAATACTGTACTTCTCGACATAAATCCGGAATTCAAATGACAAAATGCCCGCGTCAGCGAACTGGCGCAGGCATTTCTGTATAAACCTTGTACGGCAAAAATTACTTGCGCAGACCAAGTTTAGCGATCAGGTCGCGATAACGGGTAGCGTCTTTAGCCTTCAGGTAGGACAACAGGCTCTTACGACGGTTGACCATCATGATCAGGCCGCGGCGGGAGTGGTGATCTTTCGAGTGGGCTTTGAAGTGGCCGTTCAGTTCGTTGATGCGAGCTGTCAGCAGTGCAACTTGCACTTCAGGGGAGCCGGTGTCGTTTTGACCACGTGCGTTGTCCGCGATGATAGCGGCTTTGTTGATGTTTTCTACTGTCATGATAAACCTTTCACATGCGGTGCACAGAGTCTGAACCCTATCCACCGTGAACTACGATTATTAAAATACTGGCCTAGGCTTCCAACCAGACGCGCAAGTATATCGGAAAAATGCCCGCCTGTATCCTGCCGTGCGGGCTTTTCTCGGTGCATGATAGGATTTTCCTGCATTTCAGGAGGTCCAACATGAAAAAACTGCTCAAATTAGCAACACCACTGCTGTTTGCCGTGCTGGCCGGCTGCGCCAGCTGGAACGCCCCGCCACCGCAGCCGGGCGAGCCGCGCACCGCCGTGGAAGCACGCCTCGGCCGTCCGACGAATATCTACCAGTTGCCCACGGGGCCCGAACTCGAATACGCGACGGGGCCGTACGGCCAGTACACGTATATGGCCCGCTTCGGCCCCGACGACAAGTTGATTTCCTACGAACAGGTGCTCGACACGCCGGGCTTTGCCCGCATCAAGGTAGGCGTGTCGACGCAGCAAGACGTGCTGCACACCCTGGGCCGCCCGACGGAAACATCGTATCTGCCGCTGCCCAAGCTCCACGTCTGGTCCTACCGCTACAAGGAATCGGGCGTGTGGGATTCCATGATGCACGTGCACTTCGACCACGACGGCATCGTGCGCATGATGATGAACGGGCCCGATCCGGACAAGGAAGAGCGGCGCTTCTTCTGGTGACGAGCGTCTTGCACCAAGACTAGCGCCTATCCCAAATGCAAATTCTGGGGTCAGACCCGGCGGGTCTGACCCCGGCTTACGGCTGCGGGTCGATGCGCTCGTCTTTCGCGTGTAATTTATTCAGCGCCGACAAATACGCCTTGGCCGACGCGACGATGATGTCGGGGTCGGCGCCCACGCCGTTGACGATGCGCCCGTCGCGCGACAGGCGCATCGTGACTTCGCCCTGCGACTGCGTGCCCGTGCTGATGGCATTGACGGAGAACAAGACCAGTTCCGCGCCGCTGGCGGCCGCGCTTTCGATGGCGTTGACGGTGGCGTCGACGGGACCGTCGCCCCGCCCTTCGCAGCTGCGCTGTTCGCCGCCGACGAGAAATTCCACGCGCGCATGGGGCACGGCGCCCGTGGTCGACTGCTGCGTCAGGGAAATGAAACGGTAGTGCTCACTCTCCTGCGCCTGCTGCTCCTCGCTGACGAGGGCCATGATGTCTTCGTCGAAAATCTCGGATTTGCGGTCGGCCAGCTCCTTGAAACGCAGGAAAGCGGCGTTGACTTCCGCCTCGGATTCGAGCGCGATGCCCAGCTCGTGCAGCCGCTGCTTGAAGGCATTGCGGCCCGACAGTTTACCGAGGACGATCTTGTTGGCCGTCCAGCCCACGTCTTCGGCGCGCATGATTTCATACGTCTCGCGCGCCTTCAAAATGCCGTCCTGGTGGATGCCGGACGCGTGCGCAAAGGCGTTCGCGCCGACCACGGCCTTGTTCGGCTGCACGGCAAAACCAGTGATCTGCGACACCATTTTCGAGGCGGCCACGATTTGCGTCGTATCGATACCCACCGTCAAGTTGTAATAGGCGGCGCGCGTGCGCAGCGCCATCACCACTTCTTCCAGCGCCGTGTTGCCGGCCCGCTCACCGAGGCCATTGACCGTGCATTCGATCTGCCGCGCGCCGCCGATCATGACGCCGGCCAGCGAATTGGCCACAGCCAGGCCCAGGTCGTTATGACAATGGACGGACCAGATGGCTTTATCGGAGTTCGGTATGCGTTCGCGCAAGCGCTTGATGGTATTGCCGAAGATTTCAGGCACGGCGTAGCCCACCGTGTCGGGGAAATTGATGGTGGTGGCGCCCTCGGCGATCACGCCCTCCAGCACGCGGCAGAGGAAATCCTCGTCCGAGCGGCTGCCGTCTTCGGGGCTGAATTCGATGTCGTCCGTGAACTGGCGCGCGTAGCGCACGGCGTTCTGCGCCTGCAGCAGGACTTCCTCGGGCGTCATGCGCAGCTTCATCTGCATGTGCAGGGGCGAGGTGGCGATAAACGTGTGGATGCGCTTGCGCTCGGCGGGCGCCAGCGCTTCGGCGGCGCGGGCGATGTCGCGGTCGTTGGCGCGCGACAGCGAACAGATGGTCGATTCGCGCACGGCGCCGGCAATCGCCCGTATCGACTCGAAGTCGCCCTGCGAGGCGGCGGCGAAGCCCGCTTCGATCACGTCGACCTTCATGCGTTCGAGCTGCTTGGCGATGCGCAGCTTTTCCTCGCGCGTCATGGAGGCGCCCGGCGATTGCTCGCCGTCGCGCAAGGTGGTGTCAAAAATAATGAGTCGGTTGCTGGTGTTCATGGCTGCTCCTGGCTGGCTGAAGACTGGCGACGCTACCGACTCGCCGTATTAATGCTCGGGGTCGGTCTGGATGATGCTGACAGGCTTGCCCTTCGCCATGCGCCAGAAAAACACGGCGTAGCCGGACAAGCCATAGACGACGAAAATCGGGAACAGCACTTTCGGCGGATCGATGGAAATGAGCGCGAAGAACAATGCCAGCAGGAATACCACGATGAAAGGCACGGACTTGCGGAAATTCACATCCTTGAAACTGTAGAACGGCACGTTGGTGACCATGGTCAGGCCCGAGAACAGGGCGATCGTCCACGACACCCAGGCCAGCTGGTTGCCGGCAAATTCCAGGTCGTTCATGAGCAGGATGAAACCGGCCACCATGGCCGCGGCCGCCGGGCTGGGCAAGCCCTGGAAGAAGCGCTTGTCGACCACGGCGATGTTCGTGTTGAAGCGGGCCAGGCGCAGGGCGGCGCCGGCGCAATACACGAAGGCGGCCAGCCAGCCCAGTTTGCCCATGCCGCGCAGCGACCATTCGTAGATCACCAGCGCCGGTGCGGCACCGAACGACACCATGTCGGACAGGCTGTCGTACTGGGCGCCGAATTCGCTCTGCGTATTCGTCAGGCGCGCGATGCGTCCGTCGAGGCCGTCGAGGATCATGGCGATGAAGATGGCCCAGGCCGCGTGTTCGAATTTCTGGTTCATGGCCATGACGATGGCGTAGAAGCCGCAAAACAGGGCTGCCGTCGTGAAGGCGTTCGGCAACAGATAGATGCCGCGGCGGCGCAAGGTTTTCTTGCCAGTGCCATCGGTCACCGGCTGGCGCACGAATTTGCTGAAGCGGGACGCTTTGGATGCTGCGGGGGTGCCGTTCTTGCCTCTACGACGGGGGAAGTTTGCCATGTTGTTCCATATCTTGTGTACTGCGGGGGAATCGGTGCCAGATGGCAGGCGCATGACTGTCAGGGCATGCGCCTGCCGATGTTGTCATTATAGAGGAGCCGCCGCCAAAGAAAAGCGCGGCGGCGTCAAGCCGGCAATATTGACACCAATACTAGCCTTATTTGAACTTGACCTTGGCCACCAGGCCCATGTTGAGGGTCGTTTCGCCCGGTTCAAAGCTGGGTTCGGCCACCTGGCTGCCGCCGTAGCCCATGGAATCGGCGCTCATGGCGCGCGCGCCTGCCACGTTGGCGCGCTGCGCATAGTTGCCCGAACCTTCGAAATCGATGGTGTCGATCACGGCGTCATTGACGTTGCGGCCCATGGCGCCGGCGATGGCGGCCACGCGCTCGTTGAGGTTCTTGTAGGCGGCGGCGATGCGCTGGTCGTCGAGCTTGCGCACGGTGGCGGGCGCCAGGCCGAAGTTCAGGCGGTTCAGGGTCAGCACACTTTGCGCTGCGGAAACGGTTTTCGGCAAGGCGGCCAGGTTGGTCGTCGTCACCTGCAGGTACTGGCCTACGCGCCAGCCCGTCGGCACCCTTGGCTTGGCGGCGACGCCAGGCGGCAAGGGCGCCGTTTCCGGGTACACGGCATACGTGTAATAGCCCTGTGTCTTCAGCACGGCTTGCGGATCGGCCTTCTTGACGATGGCCGTGCCCTGGTTCATCTTCTGGTTGACGCGCGAGGCGGCGGCGGCCTTGTCCTTGTCCTGCTCTTCGATGGCCAGGGTGACGGTCACCTGGTCGTTCGCGTGCACCACTTCGCCATTGGCGGGCACCACCACGAGGGTGCCGGAAGTGGGCAAGGCCTGGGCTTGGGCGCCCAGGGCAACGGTAGCGGCGGCTGCTGCCAGCAGCGATTTCATGACGGTCATGGTGTTCTCCTGGAAAATAATGGGGCAAAAACGACCATGGGGCCAACAGCCCCATGATTTTTAAAACATGCTGACGCGGAAATTTTCCCGCCGCATTGATCAGCTTACTTCAGCTTACTTCAGCTTACTTGAACTTGACCTTGCCGACGACGCGCATGTCGAGCGTCGTTTCGCCCGGCTCGAAGCTCGGTTCGGCGACGGTGCTGTCTTCGGCCATCTTGGCGCTGCGCATCATCATCGGCGCGGCGGCAGGACGGCTTTCCGTGGCGTAGTTGCCCGAACCTTCGAAGTCGACCGTATCGAGCACGGCGTCCGAGACGTTGCGGCCCATGGCCTTGGCGATGGCGGCCACGCGCTCGTTCAGGTTTTTATAGGTGGCGGCGATGCGCTGGTCGTCCAGCAAGCGGATGGTTTCCGGCTTCAGGCCGAAATTCAAGCCATTCAGGGACAGCACGCCTTGCGCCGCCGACACGGTTTTTGGCAGGGACGCCAGGTTGGCCGTCGTCACTTCCAGGTACTGGCCGACGCGCCAGGCCGTCGGCAAACGCGGCTTGGCCACGGCGCCAGCCGGCAATGGACGCTCTTCCGGGTAAACGGGATAGGTGTAGTAGCCGTACGATTTCAGTGCCGCCGACGGGTCGGCCTGCTTGACGATGGCGATACCCTTGTTCATCTTCTGGTTGACTCGCGACGCAGCGGCAGCCTTGTCCTTGTCCTGTTCTTCGACGGCCAGGGTAGCGACCACCTGGTCATTGACATGCTTGACTTCGCCAAACGCGGGGACCACCACCAGGGTGCCGGAAGTCGGCAAAGATTGGGCTTGCGCGCTCAGGGCAACGGTGGCTGCGGCGGCAACAAGGACGGATTTCATCACGGTCATGGGGGTACTCCTAGGTAGTTAATGTGGCTGACAGCCCGCGAAAGGGACGCTTTTGCCATCCCTTTCGCCTGAGAAACTTGTCAAACTGTGTAGATTCTAACGCCTCATTCATTCCCGTGGCGCAAATTAACAAATCGTCACAAAATGTGCTCGCCAGTCACATCTGCTCACATTTCAACACACCGTCATTGAAAATAACAGTGTATTAATGACCCAGCACCGCGCCGCCGCTGCGCCGGCCCGGCTTGAAACTGTGGCGGTGCGCGCACCAGGCGATGGTCAACGCCACCAGCAGCAAGGCCAGCATGGCCCACGGGAACGATGCCGCGCCATAGCCGTCGAGCAGCATGCCGCCCGCCAGGCCGCCGCCCGCGATGGCCACGTTCCAGATGGTCGCCACCATCGCTTGCGCCACATCCATGCCGTCGCCGGCCGCGTCCGCCGACGCCGTCTGCAGCAAGGTGCCGGCGCCGCCAAAGGTGATGCCCCAGATGGCCATGCTGACATAGATCACGGCGGGCGAGTCCATCGCCAGCCCCAGCGCCACCATCACGAGGGCAAAGGCGGCGATGCAGCCCAGCACGAGCGGGCGCAGCCAGCGGTCGATCAGCTGGCTGACCAGCCAGATGCCGGCCAAGGAGCCCACGCCATACACGAGCAGCACCAGGTCGACGCGGGGGCGCAAGCCGGACGGCGCCAGGAACGGCGCGATATAGGTATAGAGAATGTTATGCGCCAGCATCCAGGCGACGATCACCGCCAGAATCGGCCGCACGCCCGGCGTCATGAACACCTGGCGGATCGACAGACGTTCGCCGTTCTTTTGCCCCGGATAATCGGGCACGACCAGCAGCACCCACGCGACCAGCACCACGGCCAGGCCGGACATGATGCCGAAGATGCTGCGCCAGCCCAGCACGCCACCCATCAGGGTGCCCAGCGGCACGCCCAGCGACAGGGCCAGCGGCGTGCCGATCATGGCGATAGCCATCGCCCTGCCCTGCTGTTCCACGGACACCATGCGGCGCGCGTAGCCGGCCATCAAGCCCCAGGCCAGGCCGGCGGCCATGCCCGTCACGAAGCGCGCCACCAGGGCGACGAAATAGTTGGGCGCCAGGGCCGTCGCCGTATTGAAGATCAGGAAGCCGATGATGGCCAGCAACAAGACATTGCGCCGGCGCCAGGTGCTGGTGAGCGCCGTCAGGGGAATCGCCGTCAATATGGAACCGATGGCGTAGACGGTGACCAGCTGGCCCGTCATGACTTCGGAAATATTCAGGTCGCGGGCAATCTGCGGCAGCAAGCCGGCCGGCAAGGTTTCGGACAGGAGGGCGAGAAACGCCGTCATGGCCAGGGCCAGCAAGGCGAGGATGGGAAGCCGTTCGGCAACGGAGGATTCAGCAGTGCCCGGCATGGGTACTGTGGCGGTAGTGCGGTCGGTCATAGGGGTCCTTCAGGTTGCCAGACGGCTGATCAATTAGCGCCTGGCGTGCTACAAAAGCGGTGATGCGCGTTGCGGTCGGCAGATACCGAAACAGATGCAGTCCATAGGAAACTGCAAAGGAAGGGCGGGATTGTAAAGCAAACGCGCCAACAGCGTGTGCACGAAATCAACCGTGCTCAGGCTGGCGTCATGCAGGCATCATTGGCCGCCTTGCGCGGCGAAAACCAGGCATTCGATTTCGGACTGTACAGGAAGGCGCAGATGACGGCGAACATGAGCGCGCCAGGCAAGACGTTCATCTTCAGCGGCAAGGTCGCCAGACAGAACGCAATGTCGATCACGCCCCATACCAGATACACGGTGCGCGCGCCACGCTGCCTTTGCAGCATGGCCAGCGCTGTCACCAGGGTAAGGCCCAAGCTGAAGAGCATCATCGCGTATTGCACCTCGGCGGGAATCACGCCGTGCCCCATGCCGGCCAGCATGGAGGGATCGTTGCGGCCGAGGTAAGCCGACACCAGCGCTGACAGCGAGCTGAGGACCAGAAACCAGCAGCTGATGGCAACCGAGACGGGGCGCTTGACCACATGAAGATTCCCGACAAAAACTTTAGAAAAAACGAGCATGGTGCTGACGCTATGGTTGAATGGGCCTGATTGTAACGGATGTTGGCGGCCAAACGCCCGCGCAAAAAAAAGCCGGCTTGCGCCGGCTTCGTGTGAGGAACGATTGCTGCTTAGTTCTTCGACTGGTCAACCATCTTGTTCTTGGCGATCCAAGGCATCATGGCGCGCAGTTTCGCGCCCACTTCTTCGATCTGGTGCTCGGACGTCAGGCGGCGGCGCGAGATCAGGGTCGGTGCGCCTGCCTTGTTTTCCAGGATGAAGCTCTTCGCGTATTCGCCCGTTTGAATATCTTTCAGGCATTGACGCATCGCATCCTTGGTGGCCGAGGTGACGACTTTAGGGCCGGTCACGTATTCGCCGTATTCGGCGTTGTTCGAGATCGAGTAATTCATGTTGGCGATGCCGCCTTCATAGATCAGGTCGACGATCAGCTTCAGTTCGTGCAAGCACTCGAAGTACGCCATTTCAGGCGCGTAGCCCGCTTCCGTCAGGGTCTCGAAGCCGGCCTTGATCAGTTCCACGGCGCCGCCGCACAGCACGGCTTGTTCACCGAACAGATCCGTTTCGGTTTCTTCACGGAAGTTCGTTTCGATGATGCCGGCACGGCCGCCGCCGTTGGCCGAGGCGTACGACAGGGCGATATCGCGGGCGATGCCCGATTTGTCCTGGTACACGGCGATCAGGTGGGGCACGCCGCCACCCTGGGTGTACGTGGCGCGCACGGTGTGGCCCGGGGCTTTCGGCGCGACCATGATGACGTCCAGGTCGGCGCGTGGCACGACTTGGCCGTAATGCACGTTGAAGCCGTGGGCGAAGGCCAGCACGGCGCCTTGCTTGGCGAACGGCGCGATGTTTTCGTTATAGACCTGGGCGATGTTTTCATCCGGCAGCAAGATCATGATGACGTCGGCCGCTTTCACGGCGTCGTTGACTTCCGCCACTTTCAGGCCGGCTTGCTCGACCTTAGTCCACGAAGCGCCGCCCTTGCGCAGGCCGACGGTGACATTGACGCCCGAATCGTTCAGGTTTTGCGCGTGTGCATGGCCTTGCGAACCGTAGCCGATGATGGCAACGTTTTTGCCTTTGATCAAGGAGAGGTCAGCGTCTTTGTCGTAAAAAACTTTCATGGTATTTCCTATCATTTGATGATGCGTTGTTGTTTTAAATGCGGCGCCAGGGCCGCGTAGTTCTGCTTATATTTTTATACTTTGAGGATGCGTTCGCCGCGGCCGATGCCGGAACCACCCGTACGGACGGTTTCCAGAATGGCGGCGCGGTCGATCGAATCGATGAACGCGTCGAGCTTGACCTTGTTGCCGGTCAGTTCGATCGTGTACGTCTTTTCGGTGACATCGATGATGCGGCCACGGAAGATATCGGCGGTGCGCTTCATTTCCTCGCGCTCCTTGCCCACGGCACGAACCTTGATCAGCATCAACTCGCGTTCGATATGCTGGCCTTCGGTCAGGTCCACCACCTTCACCACTTCAATCAGACGATTCAGGTGCTTGGTGATCTGCTCGATGATGTCGTCCGAACCGCTGGTGACGATGGTCATGCGCGACAGGGTCGAGTCTTCCGTCGGCGCCACGGTCAGTGTTTCGATGTTGTAGCCGCGTGCCGAGAACAGGCCCACCACGCGCGACAGGGCGCCCGCTTCGTTTTCCAGCAAGACAGAAATAATGTGGCGCATATTAGAGATCCTCCGAACCGAGCATCATTTCGGACAGGCCTTTGCCGGCTTTCACCATGGGCCACACGTTTTCGGACTGGTCGGTAATGAAGTTCATGAATACCAGCCTGTCTTTCATGCCAAACGCCTCTTTCAGCGCGCCATCGACGTCGCCCGGTTTTTCAATTTTCATGCCCACGTGGCCATAGGCTTCCGCCAGCCTTTCGAAGTCGGGCAGCGAATCCATGTACGACTCGGAATAGCGCGAACCGTAATCGATTTCCTGCCACTGGCGCACCATGCCGAGGAAACGGTTGTTGAGCATGATGATCTTCGGCGTCAGGTGATACTGCTTGCACGTGGCGAGTTCCTGGATGCACATCTGGATCGAACCTTCGCCGGTAATACAAGCAACGGTGGCGTCCGGATTGGCCATCTGCACGCCCATGGCGTACGGCAAGCCGACACCCATGGTGCCCAGGCCGCCGGAATTGATCCAGCGGCGCGGCTTGTCGAAGCCATAGTATTGCGCCGCCCACATCTGGTGCTGGCCCACGTCGGACGTGATGAAGGCGTCGCCCTTGGTGATCTGGAACACTTTTTCCACCACCGATTGCGGCTTGATGACCAGGTCGGAGGTCGGGTATTTCAGGCATTCGCGGCCACGCCATTCGGCGATCTGCTTCCACCAGTTGCTCAAGGCATTGACATTCGGCTTGGCTTCGGCCGCGTCGAGTTGCGCGAGGAACTCGATCAGCACGTCCTTGACGTTGCCGACGATGGGGATATCGACCTTGACGCGCTTGGAAATCGACGATGGATCGATGTCCACGTGGATGATCTTGCGCGGATGCGAGGCGAAATGTTTCGGGTTGCCGATCACGCGGTCATCGAAACGGGCGCCGATGGCGATCAGGACGTCGCAGTTCTGCATCGCCATGTTCGCTTCATAGGTGCCGTGCATGCCGGGCATGCCGACATACTGCTCGCTCGAGGCGCGGTAGCCGCCCAGGCCCATCAAGGTGTTGGTGCACGGGAAACCCAGGCGGTCGACCAGCTTGTTCAGCTCGGCCGAGGCATTTGCCAGGATGACGCCGCCGCCCGTGTAGATCATCGGGCGTTCGGCTTGCAGCAACAGCTGCACGGCCTTGCGGATCTGGCCCGAGTGGCCCTTGTCGACGGGACGGTAGGAACGCATCTCGACTTCCTTCGGATAATCGAAATGGCATTTGTGCATGCTGATATCCTTGGGGATATCGACCAGCACGGGTCCCGGACGGCCGGTACGGGCGATAAAGAAGGCTTTCTTGATCGTCGCTGCCAGGTCCTTGACGTCCTTGACGAGGAAGTTATGCTTGACGACGGGGCGCGTGATGCCGACCGTGTCGCATTCCTGGAACGCATCCTGGCCGATGGCGTGGCTCGGCACCTGGCCGGAGATCACCACCATGGGAATCGAGTCCATGTACGCGGTCGACAGGCCCGTGACGGCATTCGTGACGCCCGGACCGGACGTGACGATGGCGACACCGACTTTGTTCGAGCTGCGCGAATAGGCATCGGCGGCGTGGATCGCGGCCTGCTCGTGGCGTACCAGGATATGCTGGAATTTGTTTTGCTGGAAGATGGCGTCGTAGATGTAGAGTACGGCTCCGCCCGGATATCCAAAGACGTGCTCGACGCCCTCTTCAGCCAGACAGCGCACGACAATTTCTGCGCCCGTAATTGGTCCTGCTGCTGCTTCGGTATTCATGAAACATTCCTTTCAAGGTCCATTGGAGATTGATCGGATGTTCTTTCCTGACGAGGTACGCCTAACGCAACAGTGCTCCTGCTTCCCTTTTCATGCGGTCACGCAATTTCTTTGGGCACCCATAGATACCTTACAAAACAACGCTTAACGCAACTCGTTTGGCCGGAGTTTCTGTGGCGCCTGTACGAACCGCTCGCGCTTGTGGCGCGGGTTAGAACAAACTGCCTACAAATGAAAGCGCGTCTTGCCGCTGCTGGCCTTGTGTGCCGGTCGCGACCTGACCATAGGGCTTTGGGGTGTTCAAAGCGTCCCATACGTTATCGCGTTGCACCATTATGGTCAAGGAAAATGTCGGCCTCGCTGCATTTTTGCTCACACAACGTGCAAAAACCCTGCGGAAACGCACATTTTTTGCTAGCATGCACGGGGTTGCAAAAAGCATACCCGCCCCCATTTCGCCCACCGCATCCCGCAGCCGCTAAGATCCCCATACCGCATGGCAACAGACAAAGAATTATCCGACTTTCTAGAAAATGTCGAGCGGCGCGCTTTCAAGCAGGCCGCCTACGCGGTCCGCAAGGAAGAATCGGCCCTCGACATCGTGCAGGACGCCATGATCAAGCTGGCCGAGAAATACGGCGACAAGCCGGCCGCCGAGCTGCCGATGCTGTTCCAGCGCATCTTGCAGAACACCATCCTTGATTATTTCCGCCGCGAAAAAGTTCGCAACACCTGGGTCAGCCTGTTTTCCGGCATGAAGCCCTCGGGCGACGAACATGAAGATTTTGATATACTTGACACGTATGAATCGGAACAGGGCTCCAGCGCCGCCGAATCGTCGGCCGACCAGGTCGAACGCGCGCAAATCCTTGATTTGATTGATGCCGAGGTACAAAAACTGCCCTCACGTCAACGCGAAGCCTTCCTCATGCGTTATTGGCAGGACATGGATGTGGCTGAAACAGCGGAAGCGATGGGTTGCTCCGAAGGTAGCGTGAAAACACATTGCTCTAGAGCTACCCACACGCTCGCCGAATCGCTGAAAGCCAAGGGAATTAAATTATGAACACCGACGATCTCAATTTCGCTTACAAAGTGCGCCATGCACTGAACGAAAAACTCCACGACCTGCCCGCATCGACCACCGATCGCCTGGCAGCGGCACGCAAGCAGGCCCTGTCGCGCAAGAAGGCGGACGCGCCCGCCGCCGTTGCCGTGCGCCAGAACGTGTTCGCCGGCGTCGCCAGCAGCCTGTTCGTCGAGCCGCTGTCGTGGCTGGGCCGCATGAGCGTGATCATCCCCCTGCTGCTGCTCGTCGGCGGCCTGGTGGGCATCTATCAGTTTGAGCAGGAACAACATATTGCCGAACTGGCAGAAATCGATGCCGCCGTTCTGTCGGACGAATTGCCGCTGTCTGCGTACATGGACCATGGCTTCAACGCCTACCTGACGAAACGCGAGCAATAAATGGCAGGCACGAGCGTACGCAAAGGCTGGCTGGCCGGCGGCATCGGCCTGGGCGCCTGCGCCCTGGCGGGCGCCGCCTGGGTAGGCGCGCAGCAACATCCCGCGCCCGCCGCGCCTCCCGTGGCGCCAGCGCCCGTGGTGGCGCCGGCGCCGGCCTCAGCCATCAAGCCCGGTTCGCCCCGCACAGCCGGCAAGGGCGGCACGCCGCCCAAGGCCAGCGAGAATCCATCGTGGAACAAGCTGTCGCGCGCGCAGCAGGAAGCCCTGCAGCCGCTGGCGGGCGAATGGAACAAGCTGGAACCGCTGCGCAAGCAGAAATGGCTCGATATCGCCAGCCGTTTTGCCTCGATGACGGCGGACGAGCAAATCCGCGTGCATGAACGCATGCGCGAATGGATCAAGCTGACGCCGGAACAGCGCCGCCTCGTGCGCGAAAACTACACGCGCACGAAGAAGATTGATCCGGGTCAAAAAACCGCGCAATGGGAGCAATACCAGCAATTGCCGGAAGATCAAAAGAAAAAGCTGGCGACGGAACTCGTGCCGAAAAAACCGCTGGGCAAGGTGCCAGCGATCAATTCGACCACGAGCAAGCCGCCCGTGATCGTGCCGCCCGCCACGCCGGCAGCGCCTGCCGCCGCGCCCGTCCTGCCGCCAGCCGCTGCGCCAGCGGCGGCCGTGCCGCTCACGGATCCTGCCACGACTCCCGCCGCCGTGCCCGTCACGCCACCTGTTACGCCTGCCCCACTGCCGACCAATGTTAAATAGCACGCCCGCCGCCAGCATCACTTCCCATCCCACGATCAAGCGCCGCCTGATTTCCATGGTGTACGAGTCGCTGCTGGCCCTGGCCGTGCTGTTTTTGCCCTTCCTGCTGTTTGAACTGGCCGTGCAGGGCGCGCATACGCCCATGACGGAACACATGCGCCAATGCCTGGCCTTCCTCGTCATGGGCGCGTATTTCATCCACCAATGGAGCCGCGAAGGGCAAACCCTGGCCATGAAGACGTGGCGCCTGAAAGTCGTGCTGCCGGGCCACGCCCACGTGCCGCTGCGCGTGGCTGCCTACCGCTACATCCTGTCATGGATGTGGCTGCTGCCAGCGCTCGTGGCGGCATATGCCTTCGACCTGCAGCACTGGACAGCCTTGGGCGCCATCGGCGTGGGCATCCTGGCCTGGTCGGCCACGGCCCTGTTCAGCGGCAACGGGCAATTCCTGCACGACAAGCTGGCAGGCACGCAGATCGTGCAATTGCCGGCACCCGCGAAAAAGGCGAAGAAAGTCGCCGCCTGAGTTTTTAGGCGGCTTGACCTGGGTCATTGAAGCGCCACGGGGGCTCTGCGATCATGGCATGCCATGAAGAATACCGCCCCCCTCCCCCACACACGCTTCGCCCCCTATCGCGAGGAAGTCTGCAGCGAAGACGACGTCAAGCATCTCGTCCACACCTTTTATGCGGCCGCGCGCGACGACGCCATGCTGGGCCCCATCTTTGCCGCCGAGGTCAAGGATTGGGATGCCCACTTGGCAACATTGGTCGATTTCTGGTCAGGCTTGCTGCGCGGCACCATGCGCTACCACGGCAAGCCGCTGGCCCAGCACGCGAATATGGAAAACCTGACGCCGTGCATGTTCCGCCGCTGGCTGACCCTGTTCTTCGCCACGACCGAGAGCATGGGCAACCCGGCCCTGCAGGAAAAGGTCGATACCATCGCCTTGAATATTGCCGAACGGCTATGGAAAAGCTTTGCGGAAAGCCACGCCATCGTGGCACCGCAGCTTTAGAACCTCTCGTAACCCTGCAGATAGCGCCACTGACCTGACGGTATGGCGCCCATCGGGATGCGGCCGATGCGCAAGCGCTTCATGGCGACGACGTCCAGTCCCACCATCTTGCACATGTGGGCGATCTGGCCCGGCTGCACGTTTTTCAGGGCGAAGCGCAGGCGCGTCTCGTTCTGCCAGCTGACCTTGATCGGCGGCAAAGGCTTGCCATTGAAGGGCAAGCCGTGATTGAGCAGCGCCAGGCCGTTTTCAGCGATAGTGCCCGACACTTCCACGATGAATTCCTGCTCCACCGTTTTCGCTTCATCGACCAGCTTGCGGGCGACGCGGAAATCCTGCGTGAACACCAGCAGGCCGGACGCCATGGTATCGAGCGGATTGGTGATGGTCAGGCCGATCAAATGGCGCTTGAGGAAGCGCGTGATGGAGCTGGGCGCCACGTTCTCCGGCGTAAAAATCTCTTCGGGACGCAAACAGCTCAGGGCCGGCTTGCCTTCCGCGCCGACGCCGCCATTGATGCCGGCCGGCTTGTGCAGCAGGATCGTCACGGGCGGCATTTCTTCCAGCGTGGCGTTTGGCAGCAGCACCACGGTCTGGTTGTCCGCCACGCGCGCGCCCGACTCTTCCACCATCACGCCGTCGACCGTCACCCAGCCGCCCTCGATATACAGCTCGGCCTCGCGGCGCGAACAGGGCACGTCTTCGGACAGGCGCTTGGCCAGGCGGACGGTGGGCATTTCAATAGGTGTGGTCATGGGGAGGCTAAAAAAGCAAGAGGAGGAGAAAGCCGGTATTGTAACCGACCCGCTCCTCCCCCTTTTTGCTGATTGCGCTGGTGATTGCCGGATTACGCTGCTGATTGCCGGATTACGCTGCTGATTGTCGGATTACGCTGCGCTAATCCGACCTACCCGACCTACCTGACCTACCCGGGCTGCGCGGCCGTGACTGATTTGGTAGGTTGGCTTAGCGGCTAGCCGCGTAAGCCAACAATCAGGCTTGCGCCTTGGCCAATTCCTCGGCAAAGAAACGGTGGCCCATCTCTTCCAAGCCCAAGGTCTGCAGCACTTCCTGCAGGCGCTCCGTCGGGCGCTGGCGCGGCAGGTTTTTGTAGCTGGCGATGATCAGTTCATTCTTCATCGAATGCTCCCAGCCCACCAGTTCCGTCACGCTGACCTGGTAGCCATGCGCTTCCAGCTGCAAACAGCGCAGCACGTTGGTGATCTGGCTGCCGAACTCGCGCGTGTGCAGCGGGTGGCGCCACAATTCCGTCAAGACGTTCTTGCCCAGGCTCTTGCCCTTGTTCTTCTTCAGGACGGAAGCGACTTCGGCCTGGCAGCACGGCACCAGCACCATGAACTTCGCCTTTTTCTTCAGGGCAAAGTGGATGGCGTCATCGGTGGCCGTGTTGCAAGCGTGCAAGGCCGTGACGATGTCGATCTGCTGCGGCAGCAGGTTCGATTCCGTCGATTCGGCCACGGACAGGGGCAGAAAGGACATGCCGGGAAACTTGAATTTCTTCGCCAGCTCCTGCGAACGCTGCACCAGTTCTTCGCGCGTCTCGATGCCGTAGATGTGCGAACCGTCGTTGCCGTTCTTGAAGAACAGATCGTACAGGATGAAACCCAGATACGACTTGCCGGCGCCGTGGTCGACCAGCGACACGCCGGGGTGGTCGAGCTGCACTTCGCGCAGCAGCGGCTCGATGAACTGCGTCAGGTGGTACACCTGCTTGAGCTTGCGGCGGCTATCCTGGTTCATCTTGCCGTCGCGCGTCAGGATGTGCAACTCCTGCAGCAAGGCAACCGACTGGCCATCCTTGATCTCGGGCATGTTGCTGGCGGCCGTGATGACGTCTTTCGGTGCAGCGGCTGCGGTGGCGGCGGGTGCCGCGCCCTTAGCGCGCTTCATCGATCCACGCCATCTGTATCGCTTCGAGCACTTTTTCGCCGCCGCGCGTGTGGTCATCGTCGAAGCCGTCCAGCTCCACCACCCAGTTGTGCAGGTCGGTGAAACGCACGGTCAGCGGATCGATGTCCGGATGCGCGTCGAACAAAGCCTCGGCGATCGCGTGTATGTCGGACCATTTCATCTTAGTGGCTGCCTTCGCTGACCTGGTTGATCGTGTATTTCGGGATTTCGACGACGAGGTCGGCCTCGGCCACGATGGACTGGCACGACAGGCGCGACACGGCTTCCAGGCCCCAGGCCTTGTCCAGCATATCTTCTTCCAGTTCCGTCGCTTCGTTCAAGGATTCGATGCCTTCGCGCACCAGCACGTGGCAGGTGGTGCAGGCGCACGACTTTTCGCAGGCGTGCTCGATGTCGATGTCGTTTTCCAGCAGGATGTCGCAAATGGACTTGCCGCTTGGTGCTTCGATGACGGCGCCGTCCGGGCAAAGCTTGGCGTGCGGCAGGATAACGATTTGTGGCATGGTTTCTTCTTTCAGTCTGTCATTCGGAGCGCGGCCGCCATATCGGCGGCACGCTGTTCAATTGGTTTTATACGACCTGGTCCAGCGTTTTGCCGGTCAATGCCGTGCGCACGCTGCGGTCCATGCGGCGCGAGGCGAAATCCTCGGTGCCGTCGGCCAGTGCTTCGATCGCCAGCTTCAAGGCCTGGTGGTCGATGGCGCCGCTTTGCGATTGCGCAATAGCGTCGCGCACCTTCGTCATCAAGCCATCGACAGCCACGCGCTCGGTGTCGTCCAGCAAGCCGCCGTCCTCGTCCAGCGCCGACTGCGTGGCCAGCAGGATGCGTTCCGCTTCCACCTGCTCTTCGCGCAGCGCGCGCGCCACCATGTCGGTGTCGGCGGAGGTGTAGGAATCCTGCAGCATGCGGGCGATGTCGTCGTCGCCCAGGCCGTAGGCCGGCTTGACGCTGATCGACGCTTCCACGCCCGAGCGCAATTCGCGCGCCGAGACGGACAGCAAGCCGTCCGCATCGACCTGATAGGTGATGCGGATGCGCGCGGCGCCCGCCACCATCGGCGGAATGCCGCGCAATTCAAAACGCGCCAGGGAACGGCAATCGCTGACCAGTTCGCGCTCGCCTTGCAGCACGTGCACGGCCAGGGCCGTCTGGCCATCTTTAAATGTCGTGAATTCCTGGGCGCGCGCGCACGGTATCGTCGAATTGCGCGGAATGATCTTTTCCACCAGACCGCCCATGGTTTCGATACCGAGCGACAGCGGAATCACGTCCAGCAACAGCCAGTCGTCGCCGGCGGCACGGTTGCCGGCCAGCAAGTTCGCCTGGATGGCCGCGCCCAGCGCCACCACTTTATCGGGGTCGATATTCGCGTGCGGCGTCGTGTGGAAGAATTCGCTCACGGCGCGCTGCACGTGCGGCATGCGCGTGGCGCCGCCCACCATCACCACGCCGTCGACGTCGTCCGCATCCACGTTCGCGTCGCGCAGGGCTTTCTTGATGGCGTTCATGGTCTTGGCCACCAGGTGCTGCGTCATGGCGGCAAAGTCGGCTGCTGTGATGCGCAGGTGGATCTCTTCGCCCGAGTTCAGGGCCGCGTCGATCATCGTTTCCGGCTTGGTCGACAGCGTTTCCTTGATTTCGCGCGCTTTCACCATCAGGATGGCCGTGTCTTCGTCGGACAGCGGCGCCAGCTTGGCCTGCTCGCTGATCCAGCAGAACAGGCGGCGGTCGAAATCGTCGCCGCCCAGGGCCGAGTCGCCGCCCGTGGACAGCACCTCAAACACACCCTTGCTCAGCTTCAGGATCGAGATGTCGAAGGTGCCGCCACCCAGGTCATACACGGCGTACACGCCTTCGGAGGCGTTGTCGAGGCCGTAGGCGATGGCGGCGGCCGTCGGCTCGCTCAGCAGGCGCAAGACATTGATGCCGGCCAACTGGGCCGCATCTTTCGTCGCCTGGCGCTGCGCATCGTCGAAATACGCCGGTACAGTAATCACGGCGCCCACCAAGTCGTCGCCCAGCGAGTCTTCCGCACGCTGGCGCAAGGTGGCGAGGATTTGCGCCGACACTTCGACGGGGCTTTTCACGCCGGCCACGGTTTTCAGCTGCACCATGCCAGGCGTATCCTGGAAGTCGTACGGCAGGTTTTCCGCGTAGGCGATGTCGGCCAGGCCGCGGCCCATGAAGCGCTTGACGGACACGATGGTGTTCTTCGGGTCGGTGGTTTGCGCGGACAGGGCCTTGTAGCCGATGTTGGCGTGGCCGTTCGGCAGGTAGCGCACGACGGACGGCAGCAAAGAGTGCCCTTCTTCGTCGTTGAGCACCTCGGGAATGCTGTTGCGCACGGTCGCGACCAGGGAGTTGGTGGTGCCAAGATCGATGCCGACGGCCAGGCGGTGCTGGTGCGGCGCGGTCGACATGCCTGGTTCGGAAATTTGCAGAAGTGCCATTGTATTCGTGCCTCGATTAATTTTTTGCGTGATGCAGCTGATGCCTGGTGCGCATTATAAGACGGGGGCCGGACTGGCGCTTGGCACGCCGGTCAAGCGATCGCCGGGTCAAGCCTCGATGGCCTCATAGGCAAAACGCACTTCCTCGCCGAATTTGTCGAGGAACATCAGGGCGCGCACGCTTTGCGCCGCATTCACGTAGTCGGCGGCGTCCAGCTGGGCGGCCACCTGGGCCAGCAGTGCCTTGCGTTCGCCGCGCAGCTGGCGGTCCAGGGCATCGAGCGCGTCGGCGTCCTTGCCGGCGCGCGCATCGCCCAGTTCCTCGCGCCATTCCATCTGCTGCATCAGGAAGCTGACGGGCATGGCCGTGTTCGATTCCGTCTGCAGGTCGACGCCATTGAGTTCGCACAGGTATTGCGCGCGTTTTTGCGGGCTTTTCAGGGTTTGGTAGGCTTCATTGGCGCGCGTGGCCCATTGCATCGCCACGCGCTTTTCAGCGCTGCTGGCGTTGATGAAACGGTCCGGGTGGACCTTGCCCTGCACGTCGCGGTAGGCCGCGTCGAGCGCGCTCATGTCGAGCCCGAACTGCGCCGGCAACTGGAATAATTCGAAGTGGTTTTGCATAATTGTCAGTGGTCGCTGTACCGCAATCGATGGGTACAGCGCACCGACCGGGGTCTTGCCAGCTGTTTAAATCCTGAAGGACTCGCCGCAGCCGCAGGCGTCTTTTTCGTTCGGATTGTGGAACTTGAAGCCTTCGTTCAAGCCTTCGCGCGCGAAATCGAGTTCCGTGCCGTCGATGTAAGGCAAGCTTTTCGGGTCGACGAAGACTTTCACGCCGTGCGATTCGAAGACGCTGTCTTCGGCCGCCGCCTCATCGACATATTCGAGCTTGTAGGCCAGGCCCGAGCAGCCCGTGGTGCGCACGCCGAAGCGCAGGCCCATGCCCTTGCCGCGCCGTTCGATATAACGGTTGATGTGTTTCGCCGCTTTTTCGGTCAGTGTGATCATGTATTTCTCCGTAACTGCCCCGGCCTTGCGGCTGGGGCGGGCTACCAACGATTAAGCTGCTGCCGGGTGACGCGTTTGATAATCCAATACCGCCGCCTTGATGGCGTCTTCCGCCAGGATGGAGCAGTGGATCTTCACTGGCGGCAGGGCCAGTTCTTCGGCGATCTGCGTGTTCTTGATGGCCAGCGCCTGGTCCAGGGTTTTACCTTTGACCCATTCCGTTACCAGCGAGCTCGACGCGATGGCCGAACCGCAGCCATAGGTCTTGAATTTCGCGTCTTCGATCAGGCCATCGGCGCCGACCTTGATCTGCAGTTTCATCACGTCGCCGCAGGCGGGCGCGCCCACCATGCCGGTGCCGATGGTTTCATCACCCTTGTCGAAAGCGCCCACGTTGCGCGGGTTTTCGTAGTGATCGAGTACTTTGTCCGAGTAAGCCATTTTGATGCTCCTTTAATATTCTTGCCGGCCCCGTCAACAGGGGCCACGGTGTTGGTTAGTGGGCTGCCCATTGGATGGAATTGATGTCAATGCCATCTTTAAACATGTCCCACAGCGGCGACAGTTCGCGCAGCTTGTGTACTTTCGATTTCAGCAGGTTCACGGCGAAGTCGATGTCTTCCTCGGTCGAGAAACGGCCGATGGTGAAGCGGATCGAGCTGTGCGCCAGTTCGTCGCTGCGGCCCAGGGCGCGCAGCACGTACGATGGCTCCAGGCTGGCCGAGGTGCAGGCCGAACCGGACGACACGGCGATATCCTTGATCGCCATGATCAGCGACTCGCCTTCGACGTAGTTGAAGCTGACGTTCAGGTTGTGCGGCACGCGGTGGTCCATGTCGCCGTTGATGTAGACTTCTTCGATCTCTTGCAGGCCCTTGGCCAGGCGGTCGCGCAAGGCCTTGATGCGGCCGATTTCGCTGTCCATCTCTTCCTTGGCGATGCGGAAGCTTTCGCCCATGCCGACGATCTGGTGCGTCGGCAAGGTGCCCGAGCGCAGGCCGCGCTCATGGCCGCCGCCGTGCATCTGCGCTTCCAGGCGCACGCGCGGCTTGCGGCAGACGTACAGGGCGCCCACGCCTTTCGGGCCGTAGGTTTTATGTGCCGTGAAGGTCATCAGGTCGACCTTGGTCTTTTGCAGGTCGATGACAACCTTGCCCGTCGCTTGCGCGGCGTCGCAATGGAAGATGATGCCTTTCGAACGGCAGAACACGCCGATCTCGTCGATCGGCTGGATCACGCCGATTTCGTTGTTCACCAGCATCACCGACACGAGGATGGTATCCGGGCGCACAGCCGCGGCCAGCTGCTCGACGGTGATCAGGCCGTTGTCCTGCGGTTCCAGGTAGGTCGCTTCGAAGCCGATGCGTTCCAGTTCGCGCACCGTGTCGAGCACCGATTTGTGCTCGGTCTTGACGGTGATGATGTGCTTGCCCTTGGTCTTGTAGAACTGTGCCGCGCCCTTGATGGCCAGGTTGTTGCTTTCCGTCGCGCCGGACGTCCAGATGATTTCGCGCGGATCGGCGTTCACCAGGGCCGCCACGTGGCCGCGTGCCTCTTCCACGGCTTTTTCCGCCGTCCAGCCATACATGTGGCTGCGCGATGCCGGATTGCCGAACTGCTCGCGCAGGTAGGGAATCATCTTGTCGGCGACGCGTGGATCGATCGGCGTGGTGGCCGAGTAATCCATGTAGATCGGGAAATGCGGTGCGGTTTCAAAGTGCACTTGGCCTACGTTTTTTTCTGGGGCGTTCATCAATAACTCCTGCAATCAGCAACTTGGTATTTTGTTATGTTCAACCGAGGGCGGCGTGGTTACGGTGCATCACCATCACGCTTTGTTCGGCAATCTTTTGTCTCTGCTGGTCGACCAGGTCCTGCAAGGACACAGAATCCAGATAATCGACCATTTTTTCATTGAGCGTGGACCACAATTCATGCGTCATGCAGCGCGCGCCCGTGGCCGCGTCGGCGCCGTGGCAATGTTCCTTGCCGCCGCACTGCGTGGCATCGAGCGGCTCGTCGACGGCGATGATGATGTCGGCCACCGTCACCTTGTCGGCACGGCGCGCCAGGCTGTAGCCGCCGCCCGGACCGCGGATCGATTCGACGATCTCATGCCGGCGCAGCTTGCCGAACAGCTGCTCCAGGTAGGACAGGGAAATCGACTGGCGCTGGCTGATGCCGGACAAGGTGACCGGTCCCTTGCCCTGGCGCAGGGCAAGATCGATCATCGCTGTCACGGCAAAACGGCCTTTTGTAGTCAGACGCATACATCCTCTGGTCAACTGGTTTAAAATATTGCGGTTTTTCAACTCCTCAAACCCCGAGTAGTTGAATGATTTAGTCAAGTATAACAAATTCGGCGGGGTTTGTCAGAGCGCCCCTCGATGACCACAGGGCGGGAAGGGGCATGGCCGGCCGCGCCAGGCGCGGCGGCATCAGGAAAACAACAATACTGCTCAGGCACGCAGAGCGCTACGTACTTTCATTAACTCAAACCCCAGCAGGTTCAAGCCGTCCCAGCGGGCCGGATCGCCGATGCGTGGATTGTCCGACGCCAGGCCCACGCCCCAGATGCGGTCGACGGGACTGGCTTCGACGATGACGCGCTCGCCCGTGCCCAGCAAGAACTTGCGCAGCGCGGCTTTTTGCGAGAACTTGGCGAAGTTGCCATCGAAGACGATGCCCGCGCGCGCCGCCTCCCATACCCTGGCGTCAAAATTGGCCACTTCGCGCCCCAGCTTCTTCACTTCCGACGGCCGTTCGGCCGCCACGATGCGCGCCTGCACGGCCGTGTCGCCGAACAGGGCCGCCTTTTGCGCCATCATGTAGTGCTCGGCCGTGGCATACGTCACGCCAGCCAGGCTGAACGGCGACGGAAACCACTGACTGAAGCAGCTTTTGTCGGGCACCTGCGGCTGCGCCGGCGTGTGGCCCCAGAAATACAGATAGTCGGGCTCGCCGCCCGCCGCGATCCACGCCTTCAATTCTTCCACGTTACTGATTTGCATATTCCCCGCACTTCCGCCAGACAGGCGATGATTCAAGCTCAAGCACGCAACAGCTGCATCGGGCCAAACAGGGCCTGCATGTCGCTGTTGCCGATAAAGGACAGATTATACGGATGTTCCGCCGTCACCTGCGGCAAGGCTGCGGCCACCGGCAAGCGTTTGATGAGCTCGGCAATCTTGCCCCACAGCACCAGTTGCGGCAAGGCCGCCCCGCCCTGTTGCGCCAGCGCTTCCAGCACCACCTGCAGGAAAGGCAGCCAGCCGCGCGCATCCTGCACGGGCGGCACGTGGGCACGGAATACCAGCGCCGCGTTGAGCAGCAAGAAACCCTGCTCCGTCATCTTGCGCTGCAAGTCGGGCAGGGTCTGGATCACGCCGCTGCCGGTTTGCAGCGCGGCGGCCGCCACGGGCGCCATGGCGACGCCCGAGGTGTCGCCAGCCTGCAGCTGGCCATCGGCCACCAGCAGCATCTTCATGAAATTGCGCAAGGAGGTGGCGCGGTTGACGGGTTTCGACAGGCCCGTCGCCGACCACAGGCTGCCGACGGCGCCATCCATGAAGCACACGCCCGTGGCGCTGTCGGCACGCGGATACGGCCCCTCGCCCACCAGCACGTAGCGCACCTGCGCCAGCGGCAGGGCAAAGGCGGCGAACAGCCGGCCCTGCGTGGGCAGGTAATCGTCGGCGGCCAGCGCCGGCAGGTAGGCGGGATCGGCCGCCATCACGGCGTGCAAGCCGCGCAGCAGGACGGGACGCCAGGAAGCATGCGCCAGGGACAGGGCATCGGCGATGCTGGCAGGAACGGTTGTTGCGGTCATGGCGCGTCAGTAAAATATTTGGGCAAACGCAAATTGTAGCCTACCGGCAAGCAGGCATTGACTGCGCAAAATCAATTCCGCATAAAAAAGCCCCGGCCTGCATGCTGGCCGGGGCGGCTTACGTTTGATGCGGCTCAAACTTACTCGGCGTCGGGCTGCTGCGACGGATGGGCGGCGGCAAACGCCGGCAAGCCGGCGCAATGCGCATGGATGCGCGCCACGCGCGGGTACGGCGCCAGGTCGATGGCAAAGCGCTGCGCATTGAATACTTGCGGCACCAGGCAGCAATCGGCCATCGTCGGGCTATCGCCATGACAGAACAGGCCAGCTCCGGCCGGGTCGCCCTGCGCCAGCAGCGCTTCCACGGCTGCCAATCCCTCGGCCATCCAGTGGCGGTACCATTCCTGCTTGGCCTCGTCCGACAGCCCCAGGGTGTTTTTCAGGTATTTCAGGACGCGCAGATTCGTCAACGGATGGGCGTCGCAGGCGATCGCCAGCGCCAGCGCGCGCACGCGGGCGCGTCCCAGCGCACCCGCCGGCAGCAGCGGCACCGCTGGCCGCGTCTCGTCGAGGTATTCGAGCATGGCCAGCGACTGCGTCAGGATGGCGCCCTCGTCGTCGAGCGCCGGCACCAGAGCCGACGGGTTAACGGCGCGGTAGGCCGGCAGCAGCTGCTGGCCGCCGTCCTGTAGCAGGTGCACGGGGATGCTGTCGTAGGCGATACCCTTCAAATTCAAGGCAATGCGCACACGGTAGGCGGCCGAACTGCGGAAATAGGTGTACAGCTTCATGGGGCGCCCTCCCCTCAGGCGCGGCCGGCGTACAGGGCCACGGTTTGCTCGATGCTGCCGAAGATGCTGGCGCCCGCCGCGTCGCGCATCTCGATGCGCACCGTGTCGCCGAACTTCAGGTACGCCGTCTTGGGCGCGCCGTGTTCGATGGTTTCATACATGCGCACTTCGGCCAGGCAGCAGTAACCGACGCCGCCGTTTTCGATGCTGGAGCCGAACAGGTTGCCCTGCTTGTTCGACACGGTGCCGGAGCCGACGATGCTGCCGGCGCCCAGTTCGCGCGTCTTCGCCGCATGGGCGACGAGCTGCGCAAAATTGAAGGTCATGTCTTCGCCCGCATTTGGTTTGCCGAACGGTTTGTCGTTCAGATCCACGAGCAGCGGCAGGTGCAGCTTGCTGTCCGCCCAGTCGGCACCCAGTTCATCGGGCGTGACGGCGACGGGCGAAAACGCGCTGGCCGCCTTCGACTGGAAGAAACCGAAGCCCTTGGCCAGTTCACCCGGGATCAGGTTGCGCAAGGAGACATCGTTGACCAGCATCACCAGGCGGATCGCTTTCGCCGCGTCGTCCGCGCCGGCGCCCATGGCCACGTCGCCCGTGACAACGGCCACTTCCGCTTCCAGGTCGATGCCCCACTCTTCCGACAGGGCGAAGATGGGGTCGCGCGGGCCGATAAAGCTGTCGGAGCCGCCCTGGTACATCAGCGGGTCCGTGTAGAACGAGGCCGGCACTTCCGCGTTGCGCGCCTTGCGCACCAGTTCCACGTGGTTGATGTAGGCGGAGCCGTCGGCCCACTGGTAGGCGCGCGGCAGCGGCGAGTGGCACAGACTGGCGTCAAACGGCTGCGCGTCCGGCGCCTGGCCCGCGTTCAGGGCCGCGTAGGCCTGTTCCAGTTTCGGCGCCACGGCATCCCAGTTGTCGAGCGCCGCCTGCAGGGTGGGAGCGATGGCGGCCACGCGCTGGTACTGGCGCAGGTCGCGGCTGACGAGGATCAGGGCGCCGTCGCGGCTGCCGTTTTTCAGGGTTGCGAGTTTCATGGAGTGTGTTCCTTGTTAGGCGTAGTGTTCAGATGGATGCCGTGGGCGGCGCTCAGGCGTCGGCTGGCGCGTGCATCCAGGCGGCGTGCTTCGGCGCGCGGCGCGTCTGCGACCATTCTTCCAGCATTTCCCATTTGACGGCGTCCAGTTTGGCCATCATCTCGGGCGTGCCCACGTTGGCCGCCAGTTCCAGGCGGTGGCCGTTGGGGTCGAAGAAATAGATCGACTGGAAGATGGCGTGGTTCACCGGGCCCAGCACCTCGATGCCGGCGGCCACCAGGCGCTCCTTGGCGGCCAGCAGTTCTTCCATGCTGCCCACTTCCAGCGCCAGGTGCTGCACCCAGGCCGGGGTATTGCGGTCGCGGTCCATCGGCGGCTGCGTCGGCAGTTCGAAGAAGGCCAGCACATTGCCCTGGCCCGCGTCGAGGAAGACGTGCATGTACGGGTCCGGCGCCTTGGTCGACGGCACCAGGTCCTCGGCGATGGCGAGGACGAAATTCATGTTCAAATGCTTGACGTACCACTCGACGGTTTTCTTCGCGTCGATGCAGCGGTAGGCGACGTGGTGGATTTGCTTGATCTTCATAATGTCTGTCTCCGATGGATGGCGGGTTTTTCAGCTTTTCACCATTAGAATCGAGTTACAGCTATCATACAAACAATTTTTAACCATCGATTTATCGGATTATCTTATGAGTCCCAGCCTGCGACAGATGCGCGCCTTCGTGGCGCTGGCCAAGACCGGCAGTTTTACCCTGGCCGCCGAATACCTGCACGTGACGCAGTCCGCCTTGAGCGGCTTGATCAAGGAACTGGAAAGCGTGCTGGGCGTGCGCGTGGTCGAGCGCAGCACGCGCAAGACGCAGCTGTCGGAAATCGGCCGCGAACTGTATCCGCTGTTTGAAAAGATGATCGAGGACCTCGACGGCGCCATGGCCGGCATCGCCCAGCGCAAGGCCCTGAAGACGGGCCTGGTGCGCATCGCCGCGCCGCAGATGATGGCCTGCACCCTGCTGCCGGAAGTGATCGCCGCCTACCGCCAGGCGCACCCGGATGTGCAGCTGCGCCTGGTCGACTGCCCCGTGGAAAACGTGTCGGCGCGCGTCTTCAGCGGCGAAGTCGATTTCGGCATCGGCCCCGAGCGCGATCCGACGGCGGAAATCGCCGCGCAAGTGCTGTTCGAGATGCCCTTCGTACTGGTCTTCCCCGAGCAGCATCCGCTGCAGCAGAAAGAGCGCGTGACCTGGGCCGACGTGGGCGACTACCCGTTCATTTCGCTGCAGGGCCAGTTCACAGAGCGTTTGCTGCGCGACATGCACGGCGCGTTCCGCGAACTGTCGCTCAATCCCTATAACGAAGTGACCTTCATGACGACGGCGCTGGCCATGGTCAGCGCCAACCTCGGCATCACGGTCTGCCTGCCGTACGCGGAACCGATGGTCAAACTCTACAAATTGCACATGCGCACCCTGCACGAGCCGGAACTGACGCGGCGCTTTTTCGTCTACACGAAGACGGGGCGTTCGCTGTCGCCGGCCGCCGAAAGCTTCATGGCCTTCCTGTTCCGCTTTGTCGAGACGCACGAGTGGAACGTGGGAGCGGGCGGCCCGGCCGCCCGCGACACCCCGCCGGCCGGCGGCCTCGCCGGCGCCCCTTTATAATGGCGCATCGCCCCTTATCCGCTTGCACCATGACCCAGCCTGACCAGCACGCCCTGTCGCCCACCGACGCCGCCACCATCGCCATCAACCAGCGCATGAACAAATTCGACGGCCATGAGCAGGTCTGGCTGTTCGGCTATGGCTCGCTGATCTACAAGGCGGACTTCCCCTATATCGAACGTCGCCCCGCCAGCATCGAAGGCTGGACGCGGCGCTTCTGGCAAGGTTCGCACGATCACCGGGGCACGCCGATGGCGCCGGGCCGGGTCGCCACCATCGTGCCGCAGGCGGGCGCCGTGTGCGACGGCATGGCGTATCTGATCACACCCGAAGTCTTCGCCCACCTCGACCACCGCGAAAAAAACGGCTACCTGCGCCTGGCCACCGACATCACCTTCGACGATGGCAGCAAGGTCGAAGGCCTGGTGTACATCGCCAACGAGGAAAACGCCGCCTTCCTCGGTGCCGCATCGGAACTCGATATCGCGCGCCAGATCGCCCGATCAAACGGCCCCAGCGGTCCGAACAGCGAGTACCTGCTGCACTTGGCCAGCGCCCTGCGCGAACTGGGCAAGAGCGATCCGCACGTTTTTGCCATCGAGCAACATCTGGCGCAGATGCAAGCACAGGATAATGCCCACGATAGCACCGCAACGCCCTCCGGCGCCTGAGGTAGCCTGAGGTAGCCTGAGTCTAGCCTCTGCCTCCGCGTTTCCGGACGGCGGCGCGCCACTTCCGGCAAGCGACGGCACTCCTCCCAGCCGCAGACCAGCCTCGCCCGCATTGCTGCCCATGAGCGCAGCCCTGCGGCATCAGCGGTGACGCCGGTTTAACTTAAAACAAATCCAGCTGCCCCGCATTGCCTTTTTTTACTTTTGCACCCAGCGGCGGCACCACCAGCGGCCGGCGGAATTGCGTGCAATCGAGCTGCTTGAAGCGGCCGCCCTTGCCGTGCAGCCCCAGCCGGTGCACGGCCTTTTCAAAGCGCTGGCGGATGAGGTCAGCCCACACACCCTCGCCGCGCATGCGCGCGCCGAACGCGCTGTCGTAATCCTTGCCGCCACGCATTTCGCGCACCCGGTTCATCACGCGCTGGGCACGCTCCGGAAAGTGCGCTTCCAGCCATTGCTGGAACAAGGGGCTCACTTCCCACGGCAGGCGCAGCACCACGTAATGGGCGTGGATGGCGCCCGCGTCGCGCACGGCTTCGAGCAACTGCTCGATTTCCGGCTCCGTCACGAACGGGATGATGGGCGCGATGCTCACACCCACGGGAATACCCGCCTCCGTCAGGGTGCGGATGGTGCGCAGGCGCCGCGCCGGGGCGGCCGCGCGCGGCTCCAGGGTGCGCGCGATGGCCGGGTCCAGCGTCGTGACAGTGACGGCCACGGCCGCCAGGCGCCTGGCCGCCATGGGCGCCAGGATGTCGATATCGCGCTCGATCAGCGATGATTTCGTGATCAGCGCCACGGGGTGGTCGCATTCGTGCAGCACTTCCAGCACGCGCCGCGTCAGCTGCCGTTCGCGTTCGCACGGCTGATACGCATCGGTATTGACGCCCAGGGCGATCGGTTCGGGCACATACGACGGCTTGGCCAGTTCGCGCCGCAACAGTTCGGGGGCGTTCACCTTGGCGTAGATGCGGCTTTCGAAATCCAGGCCCGGCGACAGGCCCAGGTAGCTGTGCGTGGGGCGGGCAAAGCAATAAATACAGCCATGTTCACACCCCCGGTACGGGTTCAGCGACACGTTGAAGGGCAAATCGGGCGAAGCGTTGCGCGTGAGAATGGTACGCGCCTGTTCGTCGCTGACCTGCGTCTTCCATCCCGGCGCCGCCGCCTCCACAGCTGCCTCGTCCAGGCCGCCCACGCTCCAGCCGTCATCGAAACCGGCGCGCGCATGCGTCTCGTGACGCCCCTGCAGATTCGAGACGGCCCCGCGCCCCTTTTGCGCTTTCAGCGATTGCGGCGGCAACATGGCTTGCCCGGCGAAGCTGTCATCGTGCTCTGGAATGATTGCTTTCATGAACGGCCCCATCAACTGTATATACGTACAGTATACTATGCCGCTGTGCGGCCAAGATCAAGGGCTACCGTGCTGTCGTTTCAAGCTTTTTCGCCATGCGGCATGACATAACTCAACTGCTGCGCGACAAACCCGTCAAATGCCGTGATCAAGGGAACGAAGCGGGAAGCGTCCTGCTCCAACTGCATCAGGGCATAGCACGTCGCTTCCAGCGTCGATAACTGGTCTGGCGCATGCGCCTTGCGGATCAAATAATGGGAAGCGGGTGTATCGCGCAGCGGCAGGCGCGGCAACTGTTGCAACAGGGGATTCAGATACAGCATCTTGCGGCTCTTGCGCCAGGTGGCGTCCAGTACCACCAGCCGCAATTGGCTCGAAAATCGGGCCGGATCGAGCAAGATGGACGGGTCGAGCGCTGGCGGCGGCGCGATGCCCAGCGAACGGTCGCCTGGCGTATCCGGGTACAGCAGGACGTTGTGCTTGTCGGCCAGCAGTTCGGCGAGCGCGTCCGGGGCGAACTGTTCGCCCATCAGCAGGCGGCTGTTGGGCAGGCTCAGATGCAGCAAGCGGGCGCTGCCCTTGGCGTTGTGGACTTCCAGCGGATGCTGGAGGATCAGCACGTCCACGGCGTGGGCGACGGGGGCAGTCCAGCGGCAAATGCAGCTGGACGCAGCGCGCAGGCAGACCGGGCAGCGTGCGCGTTTGGCGGGTTCAGCCTTGAAGGAGGATGCGGCGCCAGGGCTGGCGATCGCGCTGGAAATAGAGCGGGAGGTACGGCGGGTGGTCATGGCGGAGCGCGTTCGCGGCTGTCTTCAAGCCGCGATTGTAGCGCCCACGCCATGCCAAGGGGAACCTGCGCTTAAAACTCTTCCCAGTCGTCGGCACCGGATGCCACCGGCGTCTTCGGTGTGCGTGCACGCACAGCGTCCGCTGGCGCCGCCTTGCCCGGCGCAGGCGCGGCCACGGCGGGTGCCGGCGCACGGTGCTTGGCTGGCTGCACGGCCGGTCGCGTGGCAGTTTTCCCTCCTTGTGCCGACGCCGTCACGGACGGGCCAGCACTGGCCGAAACATAGCGCTGTGTGGCATCGAGCTTGAACACGCCCACCACATCGGCCAGCTTGGCTGCCTGTTCCTGCATGGATTCGGCCGCCGCCGCCGCTTCTTCCACGAGGGCCGCGTTTTGCTGCGTCACCTGGTCCATCTGGCCGATGGCCCGGTTGACTTGTTCGATGCCGGTGCGCTGCTCATCGCTGGCGTCGGTGATCTGGTTCATGATCTGCGTCACGTGGCTGATGCTTTGCACGATCTCGTCCATGGTGCGGCCCGCCTTGTCCACCAGTTGCGAACCGGCCTCGACCTTTTGCACGGAATCGTCGATCAAGCCCTTGATTTCCTTGGCCGCCGCGCTGGAGCGCTGCGCCAGGTTGCGCACTTCGGAGGCCACGACGGCAAAACCACGGCCCTGCTCGCCGGCGCGGGCCGCTTCGACGGCCGCGTTCAGGGCCAGGATATTCGTCTGGAAGGCGATGGCGTCGATGACGCTGATGATGTCGACGATCTTGCGCGAGGAATCGTTGATCGAGCCCATGGTGCTGACCACTTCCGAGACCACCACGCCGCCCTTGCTGGCGATCTGCGAGGCGTCGATGGCCAGCTGGTTGGCGCTGCGCGCATTGTCGGCGTTGAGTTTCACGGTGGAGGTCAGCTCTTCCATGGACGATGCCGTCTCTTCCAGCGAACTGGCCTGCTCTTCCGTGCGCGACGACAAGTCCAGGTTGCCGGCCGCGATTTCGCTCGACGCCGTGCTGATCGATTCGGTGCCGGCGCGCACCTGGCCCACGATACTGACCAGTTTATCGTTCATGTTTTTCAGCGCGTGCATCAGCTGTCCCGTCTCATCGCGGCTTTCCACGACGATATGGCTGGTCAGGTCGCCGGCGGAAACGGCTTGCGCCACCTCGACTGCACGCGTGATGGGACGCGTGATCGAGCGCGTGATCCAGTAGGCGCAGGCAATGCCCAGCAAGATGGCCACCACGCCCAGCGAGATCAGCAGCAGACGGCCGTTTTCGTAGCGCGAACGAATTTGCGCAGCCGTTTCGTCGAGCAATTTGGCTTCCAGCAGTTCCAGCTTCTTCAACGATGCCAGGTAGATGTCGCGCTTGGCGACCATGTCGCCTTCGTACAGGCGCTTGCCCAGTTCCAGATCGCCCGCATTCTTGGCCTTGAACACATTCTTGCGTACTTCCGTGTAAGCCTTGCGCGTGCTCAGCACCTCCTGGTACAGCGATTGCTCTTCGGCATTCAGCTCGCTTTTGCCGATAGCGTTCTGAATTTCCGTGGCGCGTGCCGACGAGACGGCCATTTCCTGTTCAAACTGCTTCTGGTGTTCGGGATCGCCGACTTTCCAGGCGGCCGCCGTGCGCGCCGCGTTCACCTCGATGACCTTGGTCCATTCACCGATCAGGCGCTCGTTGCGCACCTTGACGTTGACCAGCGCATCGGTTTCCTTGCTGGCGCTTTGCATCTGCACGATGCCCACCACGGTCAGGGTCGTCAACAGGAGCAGGACGGCGGCAAAACCGCCACCGAGACGTACGCCGATTTTGAGGTTTTTCATTGCGTGATTCCTATCTGAAAAAAACAATGCACAGACGCCACGAAACCGACGTGCTGCTACGTATCAATATAGCAGGCATCTGCCGTGCGGCAATCACGAGCGGCGACGCAATGGCAGGCGCGTCACCAGAATGGCAGCACGCCGCAGCGCACCACTTTGGAGCAGATTGTGAGTGAATCAGAGTGGTATTGCAAGAAATAACATGCAGAAAAGCAACAACCAGAAGACGGTTTGCCGCCACGAACGGGCGGCAGGCAAGCAAGGTCAGTTTTGCTTCACATAGATCAATTTTGATGTATCGAAACCCAAGCCACCGGCTTTCTCGATCAGGCGCCGCTGCAAGGCAGGATCCATGGTGGGCGTGCGCGACAGCAACCAGAAGTAGGATTTGTCGGGGCCGCTGATCATGGAATAGCTGTAATCTTGCTGGTCCAAATCAAACACGATGTAGGAACCATAGAAGGGACCGAAAAAAGACACTTTCAGGTAGCCCACGTCTTTCTTGTCGACGAAGTACGCCTTGCCTTCCGCTTCCTTCCACTTCGCGTCCGCATCCTGGTAGCCGCGGTTGAGCACTTTCAGGCCGCCATCCTGGCGCAGGCTGTAGTCGGCCGTCACGTGGCTCAGGCCCCGCTCGAACGAATGGTCGAGGCGCGCGATCTCATACCATTTGCCCAGATAACGGGTCGTGTCGAAGTTGCTAACTGGCACAATATTCTCGGGCCGGCCTACGCAGCCGGCCAGCACGAGCACACATAGCAATAATATTCTTTTCATGTTTTTCTCCATCGGGTTGAATCAGTCAGGGCAGCAGCGCGCGGTCGACGATGCGGCGGATTGCGCCATTGGCTTGCATGCGCACGATGGCCGCATTGAATTGTTCGATAAAGTCATCGCGATAAGGGTAGGCGGCAGGCCGGCGCTCCGTAAAACCCAGGTGGCCCTGCTGGCTGGCCAGCTGCGCGGTTTCCTGTATCGCCTGCATCGGCGTGCCCGGCGCACCCTCGCGCCGGATGCGCTGCAATTCCCACTGCGCCGACAGGCGGTCGCTGACATAGCAATCGATACGCCCGCGCATCAGCTTGAGCAGATTCGTGCGCGTGCCCTTGGCCGTATCGAACACGATGCTGGCCGCTTGCAGGGCTGCCGTCTGTTGCGCATCGCCCAGCAAAAAACCCGCGTTCACGCCGATGTGCAGGCCGCCGTAATCGGCAGGCCACTGCCGCAGCGCGCGCTTCGCCAGCACGTCCTGGTTGCACAGCACCACCAGCTGCTCCATCAGCAGCGGCACGGAATAGCGCACGTACGGCCGCTCGCTGCGCCACGAATACGGCGGATACAGGGCAAACGCCTCGCCTGTCTGCAGCATCAGCACGCCCCGTTTCCACGGCACGGGACGCAGTTGCACCGCATATTGCGGCATCGATTGCACGGCTTCGCGCACGATCTCCGTGTAGATGCCTTTCAGCTGGCCGTTGTCGACGTAGGAGTACGGCGGATAATCGTCGTCGCCATAGATCACCAGCGGCGTCGCCCCTTCCGCCCGCACACTGGCAGCGAGGAACAGGCATAGCGCGGCAGGCAGGATGAACATTCTGGACATGCCGGAAGATTAGCATGGAAGCGCGCAAACCGATCATCCGTTCGCGCTGTTCGTGCCCAGCATTTCGTCGAGTTGCGCCAGGGTGCTTGAATCCTTCACGACGGCGCGCAGCCACAGGTGCAGCGGCAGCTCGCCCCAGCTGGCAGCCTTGTCGGCCAGGTAGGCGACGGGGCTGTGCGGCTCCGTGCTGCGGAAAAAATCGGCCACCTGGCGCAGCTGGGCCAGCGCCTGCTGGCGCTGCACGACGGCGCTCCCGCCTGCGCCTGCGTCAGCGCCCTGGCCAGCGACCCTCGGCGCGCCGGCAAAGTCCGCATCCGGTGACAGCGGCGCGATGAAATGAATGGCGTTTTCCAGCGCTTCGCGCGCGGCGCGAAAACTCGGACCGTCGACGCCGAAACGCGCGTCGACGCTGCGCTCGAACGCCAGCAGCGACTGCATGCAGTACTGCGCATCGGCCAGCAGGCCGTCGGAAAAGGCGCGCGAGTTCCTTTGCCGCGCCGCCTCCATCTGCGCCAGGGGCACGCCTTCGTCGTGGCGCGCATCGCCCCAGCCCTGCTCCGCCGCGCCCGGCGCCAGGCTGGCGGCCGCACGCTGGCGCGCCGCATCGAAATCCTGCAGTGAAAACAGGCCGTCGGCGCCTTCCGTCAGCGGAATCTCGCGCAGCAACTGCGGCGTGCGCGAGAGCAGCCAGAAGACATTGCCGATGCGCTGTTCCTGGTCGCCCTCTTCCGCCGGCGGATACAGGCCATCCCAATAGCGCTCGCACAGGCCGGCCAGCAGCGCGTAGCCGTCGCCCAAGCCGCGGAAATGGCGCGTTTTCGCGTGCGCTTCGGCCAGCCACACGGCCACGCGCAAATCCTTGCTGTGCGTGGCGATCAGCTGTTCGCAGCGCGTCGCCACGAAAGGCCAGTCGGCTTCCTTCAGCGCCGTCACCCACTCGCCCTGGTCCAGGCTCGGGTCGTCGTGCTGGCGCGCGCGCGCGATGGCATCGAGCTCCTGGCTGAAGGTGATGTCTTCGCCGCAGGGACTGACGGCGCTGACGGGGTGCAGCAACTGCTCCAGATTGAACATGGTGCCCTCCGCGGGGTGACGTTACTTGCTGACGTTATTTGATGGTGTATTTGAACTGCCCCTGCTTATTTGCAGTGACGCGTATCGACGCGAGCGGCTCGCCTGCGGCCATGCGCGCCAGCACCGCTTCGGCGATCGAAGGCAGCAGGCTGCCGTTCAGAATTTGATCGACATTGCGCGCACCCGAATCGACCTCGGTGCAGCGCGCCAGCACGGCGTCAACCAGGCCAGCATCGTGACTGAACTGCGCCCGGTGGTTGCGCGCGATGCGGGCGCCTATCCTCGCCAGCTTCAGGGCGATGATTTCGGCCAGCACCGCGTCGTTCAGGGGATAAAATGGCAGCACTCTCAGGCGCCCCAGCAGGGCCGGCTTGAAGTGCGCCACCAGTTGCGGGCGCACCAGTTCTTCCAGCGCGGCCGGCGTGGGCAAGTCTTGCGCGACCCGGTTCAGGCAGGCGGCCATCATGGCGCCGGCCCCCAGGTTCGACGTGGCGATGATGATGGTGTTGCGAAAATCGACTTCGCGCCCTTCCGCATCATCGAGCACGCCCTTGTCGAACACCTGGAAGAACAATTCGAGCACGTCGGGATGGGCCTTTTCCGCCTCGTCGAGCAGCACCACGCTGTAGGGCTGGCGCCGCACGGCTTCCGTCAGCACGCCGCCTTCGCCATAGCCGACATAGCCGGGCGGCGAGCCTTTCAGGCCGGCCACGCTGTGCGCTTCCTGGTACTCGCTCATGTTGATGGTAATGAGCTTGCGCTCGCCGCCGTACAGCAGATCGGCCAGCGCCAGCGCCGTTTCCGTCTTGCCCGTGCCCGACGGCCCCGTGAACAGGAACACGGCTTGCGGCTTGTTCGGGTCGTCCAGGCTGGCGCGCGCCGTGCGCACGCGCTGCGCCACCGCGTCGATGACGTGGTCCTGTCCCAGCACCCGTTCACGCAGCGCGCCCTCCAGAGTCAGCACCGTGCGGATCTCGTCCTTGAGCATTTTTCCCAGCGGGATGCCGGTCCAGCCGGCGACGATGCCGGCCACCACCTGCGCATCGACTTCCAGCGGCGACAGCGGCGCTTCTCCCTGCAGGGCCGCCAGCTCTTCCTTCAGCGCCAGCAGGCGCGCCGCGCCGATCTCGCCCGGCCGCTCGCCGCGCAGCTGCGCGCGCAAGTCACCGATCTGCGCCACCAGCGTTTTTTCGCGCTCCCAGCGCTGCGCCAGCGCCGTGATCTGCGCCTGTCCTTCGTCATGCTCGCGCCGCAGCTGCGCCAGGCGCGCGGCGCCGGCCTTGTCGGACGCTTCGCCATCGGCCGCCTCGCGGCTCAGGGCGGCGATTTCCGCACCGATGCGTTCCTGCCGCCGGTGCGCGTTTTCCAGCTGTGCCGGCGTGGCGCGCTGGCCCAGCGCCACCTTGGCACACGCCGTATCGAGCACGCTGATGGCCTTGTCGGGCAGCTGGCGCCCGCTGATGTAGCGGTGCGACAGGCGTACCGCCTCGACGATGGCGGCGTCGCGCACGCGGATGCCGAAGTGGCGCTCCATCAGCGGCGCCATGGCGCGCAGCATGGCGCAGGCGATGTCTTCGCTCGGCTCTTCCACCTTCACCACCTGGAAGCGCCGCGCCAGCGCCGCATCCTTTTCAAAGTACTTTTTGTACTCGCTCCAGGTGGTGGCGGCGATGGTGCGCAGGGCGCCGCGCGCCAGCGCCGGTTTCAGCAGATTGGCCGCGTCGTTCTGTCCCGCCTGGCCGCCGGCGCCGATCATCGTGTGCGCCTCGTCGATGAAGAGAATCACGGGGTGCGGGCTTTTCGCCACCTCGTCGATGACATTTTTCAGCCGGCTTTCGAACTCGCCCTTCACGCTGGCGCCGGCCTGCAGCAAGCCCATGTCGAGCGCGTGGATGTGCGCGCCCTGCAGCACCTCGGGCACGTCGCCGGCGGCGATGCGCAGGGCCAGGCCTTCCACCACGGCCGTCTTGCCCACGCCCGCCTCGCCCGTGAGTATCGGATTGTTCTGGCGCCGGCGCAGCAGGATGTCGACGGCCTGGCGTATCTCGGCCTCGCGGCCGATCACGGGATCGAGCGTGCCGTCGCGCGCCAGCTGCGTCAGGTCGGTGGTGAACTGGTCCAGCGCCGGAGTTTTGCTGGCCAGGGCGGCAACAGGATCTGCGGACAGGTCGGCAAGCTGCGGCACTGCCGCGCTTTCCTCTTCATCAGAACCTGCCGTCAGCTTGTCCGGATGGTGTTTCAACTGCTCTACGCTGAAGCGGGCGAACAGCTTCGAGCCGCGGTACGCGAGCTGCGACAGTTCCGGCTCCGTCAGCAGCGCCAACAACAGATGGCGGCTGCGGATGGGCCCTGGCCGCGTCGTGTCGAGCGAAGCGATCAGCCAGGCGTGTTCGAACAGCAGCGGCAAGTGGCGCGAAAACACGGGCGTGCGCGCGCTGCCCGTCCTGAAGCCGCCGATCTCGCGGCGCAAATCCGCCTCCAGCGCCGTCAGGCTGATTTCGCTGCGCCGCGCGATGGTGACGAAATCGCTGCGCTCCTGCTCCAGCAGCGCCAGGAACAGGTGCTCGACATCGACTTCGTACTGGCCCAGTCCCACGCAGATGGCGGCGGCGCGGGTGGCGGCCGTGCGCGCCGTGTCATTGAGTTTGGCGATCAAGGTTTTCAAATGATTGCTCATGCGGCGGCTCCCTTGCGGTTGATCGAATAGCGCAGCGACGACGGCTGCAGCACGGCGTCGAAATTGACCGCCTCGCCGCCGGCCATCACGGCCAGGGTGCCGCTGATGACGAAGCCGACGCGGTTGATGCTGCCCGCTTCGCGCTCCAGGCGGGCGCGCACATTGCGCAGGCGCGGTTCATGGCGTTCGATGGCCGCCTTCAGCGCGGCGCAGATGCGGGCGCGGTCATCGCTGCTGGACAGGCACATGCCTGCGAAATCGATGAGGCCATAGTTGACGATGGAGGCCGCGCATTCCGGATAGGCGTCGAGCGCGCCGGGCGGCAGGGCCACGCGCGTGTTGAGCAGTTCCTCCAGGTCGCGCGCCACCGCATCCTTCAATTGTTCCAGCGACAGGCGCACCGCCACGCCGCCCGCCGCACCGCCGCCGTCATCCATCAGGCGGTCAAACAGGCCAGGTACATAACTGTCCATGCGCTCTCCTGAAAAAAAGGCGCGGCGCGCGGCGAAGGTGGCCGCCGCGCGCCGCGCACCATGGATCAAGCCACGCGGTTCGCGGCCAGGTCCCAGCCGCCCGAGGTATTGCCGCCGGCGCCGCCCGTCACTTTTTGCTGCGTGTATTTCCACTTCACTTTCGAGAATTTGAAGCCGACGTGTTCACCGAGGATGTCGCCTTCTTCCACGTTCGGCGTCACGGCGCCGATCAATACGTTCTCGATTTCGATCTCAAAATACTTGACGCGCTCCCCCTGGCCGTCGGCGCGCATGAATTCGAAGCGCGCCTTGGGGATGGTCTTGCCGGCCGAGCAGGTCTGCAGCAGCACCGGCGAGGCCAGGTCGGCCAGCTTGGAGATGACGATGTCTTTGTGTTCGCAGCGTTCGGCCGTGTGGCCGCCGCCCGTCGAGGCGGTGGCGGACTTCGGCTGCTCGACGCTCCAGCTGACCGATTTGCACTCGATCCAGTCCTTGTGCTTGTCATCGGTGGACTCGCCCTTGATGCCGTCTATCTGCAGATATACATCGATTGCCATGGTGTGCTCCTCTGGTTGAAAGATGGGTGATTCAGGAATTGGTCGACTTCGGCAACTCCGCGACCAGTCGGAGCGAAACGGATAATTCATCGAGCTGGAAGTGCGGCCGCAGGAACGACACGGCGCGGTACACGCCGGGCCGGCCCGGTACTTCATGCACCTGCACGGACGCCTCGCGCAGCGGGAACTGCGCCTTCTGTTCCTGGCTGGCGTTATCGTCGAGCAGCACGTACTGCATCAGCCAGCGGTTCAGAAAATCTTCCACGCTGGAGGCGGCGGCAAAGCTGCCGATCTTGTCGCGCATCATGGCCTTCATGTAGTGCGCGATGCGCGAGACGGCGAAGATGTACTGCAGCTGCGACGACAGCACCGCGTTGGCGTTGGCCGCGTCGCTGTTGTACTTGCGGCTTTTCTGCGCCGACTGCGCGCCGAAAAACGCCGCATACGCCGTGTTCTTGCAATGCACCAGCGAGATGAAGCCCAGGTCCGACAACTCCTTTTCGCGCCGGTCGGTGATCGCCACTTCGGCCGGGCATTTCAGGGCCACGTCTCCCTCGTCCGTCTTGAAGGTGTGGGTCGGCAGGTCGTCCACCAGGCCGCCGCCCTCCACGCCGCGGATGGCGGCGCACCAGCCGTAGTCGGCAAAGGCGCGCGTCAGCTTGCTGCCAAACGCATACGCGGCGTTACACCACAGGTATTTGTGATGGTCGCTGCCGTCGACTTCCTCGACAAAGTTAAAACCGTCGACCGTGGTGCCGTCGACGGGATTGAACGGCAGCCGGCCCAGGAAGCGGGGCAAGGTCAGGCCGACGTAGCGCGCGTCCTCGGATTCGCGGAAGGCTTTCCATTTCGCGTACTCGACGGTATCGAACACCTTGGCCAGGTCGCGCGGCTTGCCCAGGTCACCGTAGCTTTCCAGGCCAAACAGTTCCGGCGCAGCCGAGGCGATGAAGGGCGCGTGCGCGGCGGCGGCGACGTGCGACATCTGCTCGACGAAATACATGTCTTCCGGCTGGCGCGAGATGGCGAAGTCGCCCAGCAACGCGGCAAATGGCGCACCGCCGAAGGTGCCGAATTCCTCTTCATACACCTTCTTGAACATGCTGCTCTGGTCGAACTCCAGCGCGGCCTGGAAATCCTTCACCAGTTCGCGCTTGGTGGCGTTGAACATGCGGATCTGCAGGCGCGTGCCCGTGTCGGAATTGCCGACCAGGTAGCGCAGCCCCGTCCAGCTTTGTTCGAGCTGCTGGAACGGCGCCGCGTGCATGATTTCGCTGAGCTGGGCCGAGATCAGGCGGTCGATCTCCGCCACGCGCGCGTCCAAGGTGGCCGACAGGCTGCTCGACATCAGCACCGTGCCGTCGAGCACCTGGGCCACCAGTTCCGAGATCAGGTCACGCGCGCGCGCATGTTCGGCACCGGACTTGGCGACGCGGCTTTGCTCGACGATCTGGTCGAGCAAATCGGTCGCGGCCGGCGCGCCGGGCGTGGATACTGCTAGGGCCTCTGCCTGGGTACTCATCTCAATCCTCCTGCGCTGGGAACTGCGGTTTCAGGGTAGCCAGGCTGTCCGTGTTGTTCAGCACTTCCGTCAGCAAGTCTTCCAGCTTGTCGTTGCCGGCCAGCTTGTTGCGCAGGTCGGCCAGCTTGGTGCGCGCCTCGAGCAGCTTGCGCAAGGGATCGACCTGGCGCACCACCGATTCCGGGCGGAAGTCGTCCATCGAGCGGAAGTGCAGATCGACGGCGAACGTGCCGCCCGCCTCGCTGATACGGTTCGGCACGGCGAAACGGGCTACCGGCTCCACGCCGGACAGCACTTCATCGAAATTGGCGCTGTCGATGGAAACGAACTTGCGGTCCTTCAGGCGTTTTTTCTCGCTGTCAGGGTTGCCGCCAAAGTCGCCCAGCACGCCGACCACGAAGGGCAGCTCCTTGTTTTCAATCGCGTCGCCGATCTCGACGTCATAGGTCATTTGCACGCGCGGCGCGCGTACCTGCTTCAGGCGTTTTTGCACGCTGTCGGACTTGGACATGTCGCTTCCTTTGCAAGGAGATGGTGGGGATGCTCGCTTATTTCAGGCCGCTGAACGGGTCGGCCGCGCTGCCTTGCTGCGCCGCGCCCTTCGCCGCCGGCGTACCGGAACCGGCCGCGCGCTTGCCGGCCGCCGGCGGGCGCCTGGCCGGCGGCACCAGGACGTCTTCGCCTATGCTTGCGCGCAGCAGCTTGGCCAGGTCCTGCGCTTCCGAGCGCAACGAACCATTCAGATTATTTTGCCGCGACAGATCGGCCAGCGCCTTGCCGGAAAGGCGCAAGCCGCTGACGGCGACGATGCTGTTGGCCACCTTGTCGTCCGGGTCGCGCTCCAGCGCTTCAAGCGCATGGCCGATGGCGTCGCCGTACTGGCCGCGGTCGAACTTCATCTGCGCCATTTGCAGCCACGGCGCCTTGTCGGCGGGATAGCTCGCGCCGCCGCGCTGAAGCAGGGTCATGGCACGCTCGTACTGGCCGGCGCGCGCCGCCGCATCGGCGTCGCTCATCACTTGCGCCAGGCTCGGTGCGGCAGGTTTGGGGGACGCCGACTGGTCCGGCGTGGCGCAGGCGGCCAGCAACAAGGCGCTGGCGAGGCAGACAATACGGAGCGATATCGTGGCTGGCTTCATCGGGGGTACTCCTTCACGTGGAGGACGCTACCGCTGGGAAAGATGGGCGGCGTGAAGACTATTATTGATCGGCAATTTTTTACCAAATTGAGATTAATCAGCAAAGAAGAAGTTCCATGCTACAGCCGCGCAGGACGACATGAATCCTGATCTGGCGCAGCAATTGTCTTGATCGCAGACCGATCTTGCGCCAACGCAAGCAGGTCGCCCGTGCATGCGTTTAAATGACTGCAACACTTTTGTTTCCACACTTCATCTTGCAAAGGTCGCCCATGCCACCTGACGCCCTGGTCCGCCCGGCCCGCGCCACCGCGCTACCGCTGCTGGCATTGCTGCAAGCGTTGCTGCTGACCGGCTGCGCGGGCGGCGCCATCGGCACCCTGGCCAACGCGGCACTGCAAATGGCCGGCGTGGCCAAGCCGCCGCCGGAACTGCCCGACGCGCAGCAGCCGCCGCGCAACGTCAGCATCCGCCTGCACGCGGCGCAGCGCCTGAACACCGATGCCGACGGCCGGCCGCTGGCGCTGGTGGCGCGCATCTACAAGCTGCGCCAGAGCGCCGCCTTCGAGCAGGCGCCTTACGACAGCTTCCTCGACGCGCAGCGCGAAAAAGCGGCGCTGGGCGCCGACCTGATGGAAGTCAAAGAGGTGCTGCTGGTGCCGGGCCAGCGCTATGAAGTGCAGGAAAAAGTCAGCAAGGAAGCGTATTTCATCGGCGTCGTGGCCCTGTTCCGCGCGCCTGCGACACAGCGCTGGCGCGCCACCTTTGCCGCCGCCGACGCGGAACGCAGCGGCATCACCGTCGGCCTGCATGCCTGCGCGCTCAGCATCAGCGGCACGTCCACGCTGTCGGCCCCGCGCTGCCAATAGCACCAGCAGACACGCCACACATTCAAGGAGAAACGAGATGGGCATGGCAGCGAAAGTCTTGTGGGGAGAAGGCCTGTTCCTGCGGCCGCAGCATTTCCAGCGCCAGGACCAGTATCACGAAGCGCGCCTGCATCACACGGCCAGCGCGCTGCATCCCTACTTGTGGGGCGTGGCGCACATGCAGTGGGACCTGGCGGCGCTGAAGACAGGCACCCTGCGCCTGCAGGCCCTGTCGGCCATCTTCCGCGACGGCGAAGTGTTCGAGGCGCTGGGCGACGGCGCGCCCGGCAGCGATATCCTGCCCCCGCCGGTGGACCTGGAAGCGCTGCCGCCGGCGGTGCAGGAAGTGACGTATTACGCGGCCCTGCCCATCCTCAACCGCGAAGGCGTGAATTACACGGCGCAGGCGTCAAACGCCGGTACGCCGGCGGCCACGCGCTTCGCGCACGCCATGCACGCCACGCCCGACCTGTTTACGGAGTCCGCCGTGGCCGACGTGGCCTATCTGAAAAAGACCGTGCGCCTGATTCCCGACAGCGAGGCGCGCGGCTCCTACGACTGCCTGCCGCTGATCGCCCTGCGGCGCACGGTATCGGGCGGCTTCGAACCCCTGCCCTCGTTCATGGCGCCCAGCCTGGCGATCGCCGGCGCGCCGCGCCTGCAAGGCGTGCTGGAACACCTGCTCGACGCCTTGCAGGCGAAAGTGAGCGCGCTGCACGGCCACCACCGCGAACCGAGCCGCAACGTGATCGAATTCCGCTCGGGCGACGTGTCCTCGTTCTGGCTGCTGCACACGGTCAGCACGGCCGCCGCCGCGCTGATGCACTATGTGCGCCACCCGGCCCTGCATCCGGAGCGCCTGTACGAGGCGCTGCTGGGCCTGGCGGGCGGCCTGCTCAGCTACTCCAAGCACTACACCCTGGCCAGCCTGCCCGCCTACGACCACGCGCAGCCGGGCGCCTGCTTCGATGCCATCGACGCCATCATCCGCGAACTGCTCGACACCGTCATCTCGTCGAAGTATTTTTCCATCGCCCTGCTGGAAGACAAGCCCTCGTACTACCTGGGCAAGCTCGATTCGGGCAAGATCGATCAGCACACCACCCTGTACCTGGCGATACGCGCCGCCATGCCCGCCATCGAGCTGGTGGACGTGGTGCCCGTGCGCGTCAAGGTGGGCGCGCCCGACGACGTGGAAAAATGCGTGCTCACGGCCATGCCCGGCCTGAAACTGTCGCATGCGCCGCAAGTGCCGGCGGCCATTCCCGTGCGGCCCGACACCTATTATTTTGCGATTGAAAACCGCGGCGCGCTGTACGAGCAGATGCTCAAGGCGCAGTCGATTTCCGTCTACGTGCCGGCCGGCATACGCGACCTGCAGCTGGAACTGATCGCGGTGACGGCATGAGCCAGCTCATCGAACGGCGCGCGGCGCCCTCCCTGCTGGGACCACGCGGCGCCGCCCCGGCAGGCAGCAGCCGGCATGCGGGCAGCGCCCTGCTGGATCTGATGCACGAAGGCTTTTACATGCTGTTCATGCTGAAGCACGGTTCGGCGCCCGGCGACGAGCAAAGCTTCATGGACCGCATCACGGCCTTCCTCGACGACTTCGAACGCGAAGCGAAGAAGATCCGCGCCGATGGCGACGATATCGAGGCGGCCAAGTATGCGTTCTGCGCGGCCGTCGATGAAATCATCCTCGCCTCGCCGTTCGCCCTGCGCAAGCAGTGGGAGCGGCGCCCGCTGCAGCTCCTGATCTTCGGCGACCAGCTGGCCGGCGAACACTTCTTCGACCGCCTCGACGCCTTGCGCGGCAAGGGCGCCATGCGCGTGCAGGCGCTGCAGGTGTTCCACATGTGTTTATTGCTGGGATTCCAGGGCAAGTATGCGATCGACGGCGGCGAAAAACTCAGCTATCTGACGGCGCGCCTGGGCGACGAGATCGCCCACATCAAGGGCAAGAGCCGCGGCTTCGCGCCGCGCGCGGAACGCCCCGACCAGGTGGTCAACAAACGCGGCAGCGACGTGCCGCTGTGGGCGCTGTCGAGCTTTTTCGCCCTGCTGGCCATCTGCGCCTACCTCGGTTTGAAAACGCATCTGACGCGCGGCACGCAAACGACCCTGGCCGCGTATGCGGACCTGGTCAAGCTGGCGCCGCGGCCCGCGCACCTGACCATTACTCTGCCCTGATCAGTGGGCGCGGATCATTGAGCAATGCGGAACTCGATGCGCCGGTTCCTCGCCCGGCCATCGGCCGTGGCGTTGCTGGCCACGGGACGGTCCGGCCCCTGGCCCGACACCAGCACGGTATCGGCCGCGACGCCCTTGCTGGCCAGGTAGGCGCGCACGGCTTCGGCCCGTGCCTGGCTCAGGGCCACGTTGCTGGCGCGCAGGCCCGTGTCGTCCGTATGGCCGATCACCTCCACCTTGCGGCCCCGCAGCCTGAGCATGGCGGCCGCCATCTCGTCGAGGATGGCCTGGCCGGCCGGCGTGATGGTGGCCTTGCCGCTGTCGAATTCAATGATGCGTTTATCGAGCGCCGCATCGAGCAAGCCCTGCTCGGCCTCGGCCGCCTTGACACGCAAGCCATTGTTGACGGTGTAGGTGGGATTGAGGCTGGTGGCGATATCGCTGGCGATCTGCTGGCGCTGCGCCTCGTTCGCCACTTCGCCGCGCACGCTGACGTTGTTGCCGGCTATGCTGATCTGCCCCCGCGAAATGAGCTTCAGGTTCGGCGCGATCAGCTTTTGCACGTAGCCGTTCCAGTTGGCCGGCACGGCCACATTGCCGATGCTGATCTGGTCGACCACGCGCTCGGCGCCATACAGTTCGCGCAGGCGGGCCAGCACGGCCGCCTTGCCCGCCTCGTCGGCCAGGGTGCCCGTGACGAGGATCTGGCCCGGCATTGGCGTCTGCGGCGCTTGCGCCTGCGTCTGGGCGATGCAGGGAACGGCGGCGGCAAGCAGCAGGAAGAAAACGGTTGATTTCATCGCAATCCCTCAGGTAAAGGTATCCGTGAACATGGCGCAGGCCGAGCGCAGCGACAGCTGCTCCTGCTGCAGGCAGGCGGAAAAACGGCGCAGCGCCGCATCGCGTCCCAGCTGCTCCTCGACCCAGTCGAGCTGGTCGAAGATGATCAGCCGTTCGCTGCCGGCCTGCGGATCGATCAGCGCGCGCAAGCCATGCGGGTCGGCGCCGCAAAAACCGATCACCAGCACGGGCGCCTCGTCGAGGTGGGAAAAGAACAGCGCCAGTTCGAAATCGGCCTGGCGCAGAAAAGGCGCGATCAGATGCAGCCAGAAGCTGGCCACCAGGTCGCGCAGCTGCGCGTCTTGCGGCAGCGGCAGCACCAGGCTTTTTTCCAGGCGCGGCAAGCCGCTCCGGCGCACCGGCTGCAGCAGCAGGCCCAGGCCCAGCAGCAATTCGCGCACCGTCACGGGGAACGCGGGCGAAGCGAGCATCGTTTGCAAGCCATGCACCGTCTGCGCCTGCAAAAAGGCGGCCAGCCGTGCCGCGTGCTCAGGCGCGGCCGGTTCGACCTCCACCACGTTGCCAGCCAGCGCCAGCAAGGCAGGACCCGGCTCCGGGCTGGCCACGATACCCTGCGACAGCTGCTCCACGCGCTGCCACAGCGGCGCCAGCGCCAGCGGGCTGCAGCCGACAAAGGCTTCGGCGTCGTCGATTTCCAGCGCGCCCATGGCCATGAAGGGAAAGCGCCGCAGCGACTGGTCATTGCTCGCTTCCAGGCGCCCGGCGATGGCGCGCCGGCTGCGCATGCCGACGAAGGCAAAGCGCAGCGGCGGCAAGGCGTCGTAATTGAGCTTCCAGCGCGGTTCCACCGTCAGCGCAGTCATGACCTGCGCCAGCCAGTCGTCGAGCAGCTGCACCAGCGCGTGATTGTCGCAAGCCTTGATGAAATCGCCGCGCGCGGGGATCTTGCCGAAGTAGCCGAGGCGCACCGGCTGCTGCGCGCGCATCATGGCGACACTCCCGCAGCCGCAGCGATGACCGGCACAGAAGCCGGAGCACCCACGATGGTCTCGGGCAGCTGCATGCCGCGAAAGCCCTGCTCCTGCACCGCCGCAGTCCCGCCCGCACCCGTCGCCGTCGTTTCCGCGCTGCTGGTGATTTTCAGGTCGACCGCCACGGCCACCTCGCCGCGCGTCCAGCGCAGTTCGAACACGCCGCCGTCCTTGCGCTTCTTGGCCGCCGCATCGATCATGCGCTTCAAGCCGAACTGTCCCGGCTCGTTGAACAGTTCCACCGTGCGTCCGTCGAAGGTGACGGCCGTGATGCGCGCCCCCTGCATGCCCGCCGTGCCCTGCGGCCCCGGATGGACCATGTTCGTCCACTGCGCCGGCGTGTTGCGGTAGCGCAGCTGCTGACCGTCGATCTCCACCGTGTATTCCAGCGTGCCCGGTGCGGGCGACGGCTGGATCTGGAACACGGTTTGCGCCGCCGTCGACGTGGCCGCCACGCCGCCCGCACCCAGCGGCGCGATCCAGCCGGGGAAGCGCGCCACCACCTGCGGCGACAGGCTGATGCCCATGTCGGCCCAGGTGCGCGGCGCCAGCACGTCGCCGCGCCGCACCACCAGCGGCCCCATGGACGTCGTGACGAATTTCGCCACCAGGCCTTCCGGGCCGAAGAACTGCCCGATCTCCAGGTTGCTCGCCTCGATGCGTGCGCTTGGGGCAAACGGATATTTGTTGGCCAGCGATTTCTGGAAGGGTTCGTACACCTGCGCCGCCCAGGTCTTGTTGATATCGAGTTCGGCCGGCGCGACGATGACGGCAAAGGTCTGCATCAGCGGGCGCACGAGGATGGGGCGTATCGCCTGCTTTTGCGCGTCGCTCATCCCCGTGAGCAGCTGCTCGTCGACCAGTTTCAGGGCGTCGGCCAGCTCGGAGCCGCTGCCCTCCAAGGTCTGCTGCATGAACTGGCGCGCGCCCGGCCCCGCGTCACCCTGGTTCTTCAGCAGGTTCAAGCGGCTGCGCAGTTTCGACAGCGCTTCCAGGTAGGCGCGCATCAGCGAGGCATTGTTGTCCCTGGCCGCCACCAGCTTGCCCACGCCGGCAAATTCGCGTCCCACGGGGCCCATCGGTTTGTCCAGGCGGGCCGGATCGAGCTGCGCATTGACGCCGGGACTGGCCGTCAGCTGCGACGGCGCGCGGCGCAGCACCGTTTCCTTGAACCACGCGATGATGCCCCGCTCAGCCTTGCGCAATTGGGCATTTTGCAGCGCCGGGTTGTCCCACGAAGTTTCTTCGTAAATCGTCGTCAGCAGTTTGGCGATCGGCGACGACTGCGGGTCGCCCAGGCGGTTCATTGCCTGCACGGCGCCGTCAAAACCCTTCAGGTCGGCGACGGCCACGCCCTGCACGAATTTTTGCCATTCGCGCGCATAGTCGGCCTTGTACATGGCCACGAGGTTTTTCTCGATCTGCTCCGGACTGCCTTCCAGGGTCAGGTCGTCGGTGGAGGCGCTTTTCAGCACCCAGTCGGCGCTTTGCAGTTCGCGGTTGGCGGCGTCGCGAAACGCCCCCTCGACGAACTTTTCCCAGGCCTGGCGCGTAAAGGCGCCGGAGACGGCATAGCTGCCCGCCAGCAGGGCCTGATCCTGTTCGCCGACGATACGCGCCACCGTCATGCCGGGAAAGCGCGTCGAGGCGCGCGCCTTGATGTCGGCATACACGCGCTCGCGCGCCGGCATGCCGCGCACCACGCGGCGCAGGTTTTCGCGCGCCTGGTCGACCAGCGCCAGCTTCTGCTCGATGCGCGGCCAGGACGGGTCGCCGATCTGCGCCAGGTAAAACGTCAGCAGCCGTTCGGCGCTGCGTATCATCTGCTCGCGCGGCATGGCGCCCCGGTTGCCCTCCAGCCAGCCGCGCCAGAAGCGCGTCATCTGGTCGTTCAGGTGACTGCTCTCCGCATGCGTCTTGTCGGCCAGCATCAGATAGGTTTTCAGCGCGTTGTAGGCGTCTTCCACATTCGTCGCGCTGGCCGCCTGGTACTGGACGCTGCGCGGCGCGGCGGGCGCCGCAGCGGGCGATACGGCGCCCGGCGTCTGCGGCGTGCGCGCCGTGGGCTGCAGCTGGTCGGCGCTGGCGTTCATCTCGAACAGCAAGGCTTCCAGCGCGCCCGCCACGGGGGTCAGCATGATCTGGCGCGCGCCGGCGAAATATTCCTCGCGCAGCTTGCGCTCCAGTAAGTCGCCCTGGTACAGGCCCAGCCGCAAGGACCATGGCCTTTGCTCCCGGTACGCTTCCAGCTGCTCGATGCGGTCCTGCAGTATTTCGAGCGCTTCCAGGCGCGATTGCAAGTCCAGGCGCTTCTCCTGCAGCTTCACGACTTTATTCAGATCGGCTTCGACGTTGGCCACCAGTTGGCGGTTGCCCAGGTAGGACCAGCTCCAGCCGCCCAGGCAGGCGCCCAGCGACACGGTGGCGGCAAAGAACACGGCATATTTGAAGCGCAGCCTGGCGCGGTTGGCATAGGTGGCCACCAGGTGCTTGTCGGCAAAAATGACCTTGCGGAACAGCTCCAGCAGGAAATAGCCATGCTGGCGCGCCCCCGATGGCACGGCGGCCGGGGCCGGCGCGAAGGCCAGGTCGAAGCGGCGCGCCACCTGCTGCGAGGAGGCACTGACGGGCTCGCCCTCCTGCAGCGCGCTGGTCAAGTAAAAACCGCGGAACACGGGCTGGAACTGGAACGGGTTTTCCTCGAACAGGGTGGCGATGAAGGCGCGCAGGGCCGGCTTGATGGCGGCAAATTCCAGCGGGAAGGTGAACACGCCGGGCGCCATCGTCTTGCGTTGCCGGTGCGCCATGTTGGCCAGGCTCAGCTCCGTCAAGCCATCGTGCAATTCATCGAAGCTCTGGTCGAAAAAACTCAGCAGGTCGGCCGTGGGCAGCTTGCGCTGGTAGGGCATGGTGGCGCCCCATACGCGCTCGCGCTCGCTGCGTTCGGCATCGGCAAAAAACTCCGTGAAGCCGGCGATCAGGTCCGCCTTGGTAAACACGATGTACAGGGGCGCGAACACTTCAAGGCGCTCGATGACGTCCTGCACGCGCTTGCGCAGGCTGCGCGCCAGCTGCATGCCGACGTCGGGGTCGCCCTTCAATTCGGCGATGCTGACGGCGATGAGGATGCCGTTGATGGGCGCCTTGCGCCGGTATTTTTTCAGCAGGTCGAGAAAGCCGAACCACTCGCCCCGGTGCTCGTCGACGACGGAGTAGCGCCCTGCCGTGTCGAGCACGATGCCGTCCGTGGTGAAAAACCAGTCGCAGTTGCGCGTGCCCCCCACGCCTTGCACGATCTTGCCGTCGGCGAAAGGAAATTGCAGGCCCGAATGCAGGATGGCGCTGCTCTTGCCGGCGGCCGGATTGCCGATGATCATGTACCACGGCAATTCGTACAGGGCGGCGGCGCCCGACTTGAGGCCCAGCTTGGACGTCTTGATGGTATCGATGGCGGCCAGCATGCCCGTGCGCACCGCGTCGAGTTCGCCATGCTGGGTGTTGTTGGCCGTCGATGCCGAGGCCGCTTGCGCGGCGGCGATCTCGGCCTCGTTGAGGATGACCTGGCCCAGCGCCTGCGCATCGCGGCGCGCGCGTCGCCTGCGCCACAGCCACAGGCCCAGCCACGTGAGAAAAGCCAGCAGCAGCAAGGCCAGCGCCCAGACCAGCGCCACTTCCAGCACCTCGGCGCCCAGGTACAGGGACACGGCCAGCGCCACGAAGCCGAAGATGGTCAGATTGCGGCTGTCGGTGAGGAAATGCCAGAGTCGTCGCAGCATGATGAGCCCAGGGTGAGGTCGCAAAGCAGGAGGAACGCCGCCGCGCAGCGAGGCGGATTCGGCCCATGCTGACAGCAATGCGGCGCGCCTTTGTTGACATATGACAAGTTCCAGGCGCCAGCGCACGGCACGCGTCGGTGTGCAATTGACGCTGCGCAAGTAAGCTTGCAGCGGTGAAATTCAAGCCGGCACGCGGCGCTAGAATGGCTGGCGCGGCTTACTTGCCCGGCCCGCGCGGTTGCGGCAATTCCGTGTGGCCGAAATCCATCATGGTCCAGCGCCCGCCCCAGCGCAGGCCCACCGATTCGGCCATCACGCCATACAAACGGTAGCCGCGCATGGCCCAGGCATTTTTTTCAGAAATGATGAGTTTTCCTTCATGCATGAATGCGCAATCGGCGGCCAGGCCGTACTGGTGATAGCTTTGAAACGCCCTCGCGTTGGTCACGTTCGGCCCGGCCGCCGCCAGCTGGTCCTGGCGCGCGGGACTGCGGTAGCCTTCCAGCAAGACCATGTCGTAGCCATGCACCTCCTTCATGATCTTGAAGACCAGCAGCAGGCGCTGCGCGAAATCGTGGTCGAGCAATTGCCAGTTGCGGCTGGCGCCGCCCAGCAGCGGACGCAGCTGCGTGACTTCGGCAGTGGAAAACAGCAGCGGCGGCAAGGTCGGTGGCGGTACCAGCTGTTCGCCCTTCAGCAAGTCGCTGACCTGGTCATTGATGACGTGTTGCTGGTCGGCATAGCCGCGCAGGGCGATGCGGTCGCTGGACAGCCAGGCCAGCAGCGGGGGCACGATGACCAGCACGCTGCCTGCCAGGCTCAGCCAGCGATGCCGCCACAGCAATTGCCAGGCGCGTGCCATGCCCGAGCCCGTGTGCTGCTGCACGCGCTGCCACTGCGCGCCGCCGCCCCGCTGCAACCCTTGTGCGCGCCGCTGCATGCGCCAGCCCAGGTTGACGAGCGTGTGCAGCACGATGGCGCGGCCGCCGGGAAACAGCAGCAGCCAGCAAGCGAGACAGGCGAGCAGGAAATACATCAGGACCAGGGCGACAAACATGGGGCGCTCCGTGACGGGAATCGGCGGGGCCGGGCAATCCATTGCTCGGCGGTATCGTTAGATCGTAGGCGTCCGCGGCCCGCATGAGCGCGGTTTACATCAAGGTCAGTCGAATTTGATCCATTGCGGAGGTGATATTTTGTCTTTACTGAAAACCGGAGATGGCCAGGCGCGCGGTCCTGACCTGCTGAGCACGGCCGGCGCGGCTGGCGCGCGCATCGAAGGCAAGGGCATCCTGTCGCAGCTCGAGCACGGCGCCGCCGCGCCCGCAGCCATGCCGGCCCCGCGCTGGCGCCCCGGCTGGCGGTACGGCGCCGCCGGCGCACTGTGCCTGGCGGTGCTGATCATGGCCGTGCTTGCCTACGACACGGAGGTGCCGCCCCTGCCGCCGGCGCCCGTCACAGCCATGACCGAGATTCCGCCCGCGCCAGCAGCAACGGCGCTGCCGCACGCGGCACAGGCGGCCACCATCGTCAATACGGCGGCGCCGCCCTTGCCTGCTGCGGTCGCCGCCACAGCAAGCACCCCGCCCAAGACGCCGCCGCCCGCGCGCCAAGCGGCCGCCCGCCCACAGGGAGCGAAACCGGCCGCCGCATCCAGCGACAGCGATGTCGCCTTGCTCACGGCGATGGTCGCGCATGCGCACCGGCAGGAAGGCACGACGCCGCCCGTGCGCGACGTGGTGCTGCGCAGGCAGGAACAGCGACAGGGACAGGAACAGGAACAGGACACGGCGGAACTGTTGCGGCGCTGTCAGCAGCTGGGCCTGATCGAAGGCATGCTGTGCCGTTCGCGCATCTGCTCGGGCCGCTGGGACAGCGATCCCGCCTGCCATTGAACGCCTGGGCGCCGCATGAAACCTCAGGCGCGCTCGGACACTTCGATCAGGTTACGGTCCGGGTCGCGCAGATACACGGAGCGGATGGGCCAATTGGCGCCCGTGCGGGACAATGGTCCTTCCTCGATGGCAATGCCCAGCGCCGCCAGATGGGCGATGAACACGTCCAGCGGCACGGCGGCGATGAAGCACAGGTCCAGCGCGCCGGGCGTGGGCAGGTCCGCCTTGGGCAGGAATTCCTTGCCGGCTTCATGCAGATTGATCTTTTGCGCGCCAAACTTGAAAGCATGGCGGCCGGTGCCGAACGTTTCCAGCTGCATGCCCAGCACGCGCGTATAGAAATCGATGCAGGCCGGTTTGTCGCGGGTGGTCAATACCAGATGATCGAGGTGGTCTATCATATAGTTTTCGGGTGAGCGGCCGCGTCCATGCGGCCTTGCAAGAAACCTTCCATCAGCGCCAGCAATGCCTGCGGCTGCTCCTGGTGCGGCGTATGCCCGCACTGCTCGACCATGGCGGGCATGGCGTTGAGGGCCTGCGCCACGATCGTGTCGACCTGGGCCGCGCTGCCATACTGGTCCTCGCTGCCCTGCACTACCAGCGCCGGGCATTCGACGGAAGGCAGCAGGTATTCGATGTTCCAGAACTGGAAACCGTAGCTGAGCCAGGTGTCCGACCAGGCCTTGAAGATGGTTTCCGTCTTGTCGCCATGGTATTTCGCCAGCGCCCGCAGCTTGCCCGCGCCAAACGCCGCGTCCGCCACGCGGATACCATCGAGCGTGATGCCTTCGACAAACACGTGCGCCGCCTCGGTAATGATGCCACGCAAGCGCGGCGGCTGCTGCGCCGCATAGATCAGGGCGATGCTGCCGCCATCGGAGTGGCCGACGAGAAAATGGTCCTGCCCCGGCAGCAGTGCCGCCAGCACTTGCGGCAGTTCGCACAGCGCATAGTCGTGCAAATAATGGAGTTGGCGCCGCGCCGCCAGCGGCGACGACCGCCCATAGCCATGACGGTCATACAGCAAGCCGCGGCACCCCGTCGCCTGACATAGCTGCGCGGGAAAATCTTTCCACATCGCACAGCAACCGAGTCCTTCGTGCAGGAATACCAGGCAGGGCTTGACGGGGTCGCCTTCGATCAGTTCGTAATAGATATCGGTTTCGGCACTCAGGTTCAGTATCGGCATGGGCTAGGCTCGCAACGGGTTGCGTATCGGCAGGTCGGCTGGGCCTATTGTGCCATTGTCCTGCGCCGCATGCGTGGCGGCCCCGTAAAAATAGCCTGGGGGAAAATATCTTGCCGCCTGCCTGCAAGGTGTTTGCGCCAGCACAATCGCACGCCGCTTTTCCGGCGGCCCAGCGCGCTTTCCGCCCCCGCGTATGCCTAGAATGAATTACTCCAACAGGATGGAGCAGGCGGCTACCTTATCAGCCAGGACGTGACACTGGCCGTCACGGCAGCACAGATAGGGCGTCTTGCCGCACGACGACAGGCGCGGCGTCCAAACTATCGATCAGGAGTACATCATGGAAATGAAAGTAGAACATCGCACCGGCAGCAACCTGGCACTGGATGAAACCGATACGCCGATGGAGCAGGAAGGCCAAAGCGCCCAAGGCGCGGCCGCACAGGACTTGAACCTGAGTCCCGCCGCCTTCACCACCTACTATACGTGGACGGCCAATGGCGTGCATCCTTCGGTCAACTTCGCCAATGCCAATGTGCACGCCAATTCGCGCGTATTTCTCAATATCAGCGAATATGGCGCGAATCCCCAGGACCGTTTCATCGGCGCCGCCCGCATGGCCGTGTATAACATCGCGCCATACAACGGCGGCTTCCGCGCCTGGGTAGAAATCTCCTGGGGCAGCCCGCTCAAGGTGCGCTTCGACGTGTTTGTCGATCCCTGATCCGGGCATCATTGCGCGTGCACCTGCCACCAGCGGGATGGCATCGCGCAGGCCGTTGATACACTGACGGGATGGCAAGCATGGATGAAAACCATGCGCACATGACAAAAGGGCCACGTGTTGCCACGTGGCCCTTTGCTGCTGCTTGTTCTGGCTCCCCGACCTGGACTCGAACCAGGGACCTGCGGATTAACAGTCCGTCGCTCTACCAACTGAGCTATCAGGGAAAGGAGGCCGAATTATATACGTCAAAATTTCCCATGTCCAGTCGTTACTACATGGTTGCTGCATGGCCAGCAAAACAGGCAGCCAGGGAGCATGCCTCGCCACGCGGCGGGCCCCGTCTGCGCGCCGCCAGGCAAGATAGTAGAATAGCCATGCCTTGCCGATACGCAAGGCGCACAACGGCATGCCGGCAGCGGGGCGTCAACCACGCCGCCGCGCGGACATGCGCTTGCAAGGTTCGCCTTGCCCCTGGCTGACTGCTCTTACCCGACATGACAGAATCAAGCGCAACCCTGGTAGACAAGGCCGGCAGCGGCGACAGCTCGGCAGAAATTGCCGAACATATGGCGGCCGCCATCGTGGCGCGCCAATTGCCGCCCGGCACGCGGCTGCGCGAAGAGGCGCTGTGCCGGCTGTATGGCGTCAGCCGCACCAAGATCCGCGCCGCCCTGCTGATTCTCTCGAAAGACAAACTCATCCGCATGGTGCCCGACAAGGGCGCCTTCGTCAGCCAGCCCACCGAAGCGGAAGCGCGCGACATCTTTGCCGCGCGGCGCATCATCGAAGCGGCCCTGGCGCGCGAATTCGTCGCGCAGGCCAAACCTGCCGACTACAGGATGCTCGATCGGCACCTGAAAGCGGAACGCCTGGCGCTGGCGCAAGCGACGCCGCTGCGCTCGCAACTGCTGGGCGACTTCCACGTCTTGCTGGCCGATATCGCCGGCAACGCCGTTCTGCGCGACATCGTGCGCGAACTGGTGGGCCGCAGCTCGCTCATCACCATGCTGTACCAGTCGGGTCACGCGGCCGCCTGCTCGTGCGACGAACACGGCCGCTTTCTCGATGCGGCACGCAGCGGCGACGCCGATCTGGCGGCGCGCCTGATGGTCGAGCACCTGGCGCATGTGGAAGCGGCCTTGCGCTTCGACGGCAGCGCCGGCGACGCCAAAAAAGACCTGGTCGCCGCGCTGCTCATGTAAGCGGCGCCAAAAGCAAAAGGCCGCCCTGCTGATGCACGGGCGGCCTTGTCACTGCTTGCAGGCAAACTTGCTATTCGCCCAGGTAGATAAACTTGAACAGGAAGATGGCGGCGATGATGTAGGCCACTACCGATACCTGCTTGCCCTTGCCCGTCAACAGTTTCAATACCGCATAGGTGATGAAACCAAAGGCCACGCCGCTGGCCACCGAATACGTAAACGGCATCATCAGCGCCGTGATGGCGGCCGGGATGCTTTCCGTGCTGTCATCCCAGTCGATATACGTCAGTTCGCGCAGCATCAGGCAGGCCACGTACAGCAGCGCGGGCGCCGTCGCGTACGGCGGCACCGTGTGCGCCAGCGGAGCAAAAAACAGGCTGCCCAGGAACAGCAGCGCGACGGCGACGGCCGTCAAGCCCGTACGTCCGCCCGCTTGCACACCGGCAGCGCTTTCGACGAAGGCGGTGGTGCTCGACGTGCCCAGGCAGGCGCCGGCGGCGATCGCCGTGCTGTCGGCCAGCAAGGCCTTGTTCATGCGTTCCATCTTGCCGTCTTTCAACAAGCCGGCACGGTTGGCCACGCCCATCAGGGTGCCCGTCGCATCGAACAATTCAACCAGGAAAAATACCAGCACCACGTTGACGATGCCGATCGACAGCGCGCCCATGATGTCGAGCTTGAACAGGGTCGGTTCGATGGCGGGCGGCGCCGAGACGATGCCGTTGAACTGGTTGCCGCCAAAGAAGAAGCTGGCGATGGTGATGATGAGGATGCCGATCAGGATGGCGCCCGGCACTTTCAGGCGGTCCAGCGCGACGATGATGAAGAAACCGAGGATGGCCAGGATGGGCGCCGCCTGGTGCAAGTCGCCCAGCGCGATGATGGTGGCCGGGTTCGACACCACCACGCCGGCGCTTTTCAGCGAAATGATGGCCAGGAACAGGCCGATACCCACCGTGATCGCCGTGCGCAGCGCGGGCGGGATGCTGTTGATGATCATCTCGCGTATCTTGAACAGGCTGACCAGGATGAACAGGCAGCCGGAAATGAAGACGGCGCCCAGCGCTACTTCCCAGCTCATGCCCATGCCCTTGACCACCGCATACGAAAAATACGCGTTCAAGCCCATGCCCGGCGCCAGCGCGATCGGGTAGTTCGCGTACAGGCCCATGATCAGGGTGCCGATGGCGGCCGCCAGGCAGGTGGCGACAAACACGGCGTCTTTCGGCATGCCCGCGTCGCCGAGGATGGTCGGATTGACGAAGATGATGTAGGCCATCGTCAGGAACGTGGTCAGGCCGGCCAGCAGCTCCGTGCGCACATTGGTCCCGTTGTCCTTCAGTTTGAAATAGCGTTCCAGGAACTGCATGATTAACCCCTTGTTTTGGTAAAACCGCGCGCCTGGTCTTGGACTATGCGCATCTTTTTTTCTTGCAACAACTACTTACTTGCTTACTTGATTACTTGCCTGGCGCGCCGGCCGGCTTGAAGGCCCACCAGCGGCTGCCCGCAAAATTCCAGACCAGCCCGATGCCCGTCGCCAGCACCTGGGCCAACCAGTAATACCAGCCCAGCTGGTGTACCAGCAGCCACATCAGCCCCGTATTGATGCACCAGCCGATGCCCAGCAGGGTGAAATACTTGCTGGCCGCCTCGCCATGGCGCTTGTCGCTTTTAAACGTGAAAAAGTAATTCAGGAGGTAGTTGACGACGGAACCGAGGATGTAGCCGATGCCGGACGCGGCGGCGGCGCTGATGCCCGCCCATTCCACGCCGCCCCACAGCACGCTGTATTGCACGGCCGTGCCGGAAGCGCCGACGGCGGCGAAACGCAAGAATTGGTGATGCAGGGAATGGGACATTGTCAATTTTCAAATGAACGATAGCAGGGTCGGGCCAGAATAAAAAATGGCTACGATTGCTCGTAACCATTTTTCAGCCTGCATTTTACTGCAAGTTGCGCCCAACGTTCATATTCGCCGCCGATACTCCACGGCTCCGATGCCTATTTCTTGACTTGACGGCGCCGGCGCAGCCACACAAACAGCGCGATCAGCAACAAGATGGCCGCGATGCCGCCCGGCAGCATGAACGGTTGCGCCCGCGCCAGCACGGGTTTCTCGCCGCCGCTGCGCGCCTGCGCCACGTAGGCAGGCGTCACCGACACCTCCGGGTTGCCATACTGTTTCAGCACGTAATTGGCGATCGAAGCGATCTGCTCATCCGTCAAGGGCTGCACGTACGAGCGCTGGTCAAAGCGGGGCATGAACGCTTCGTGCTCTTCCCCTTCGATCTTGCGCTCGACGCCAAACAGGATGGCCGAGACCAGGTTGGCCGGCGTGTTGCCGCCCGTGGCCGTGTTGTTGAACAGGGCCGGATAACTTTGCCCCGTGCTGCCGGCGCCGCTGACCGAATGGCAGCTGGCGCAATAGCCGGAAAACAGCACGGCGCCGCTATTCAAGGAATGGCGCTCGGTGGCGCCGGCCATGCCGCGCAAAGCCGCTTCCTCGCTGGCGGCGCTGCCATGGCTGAAGGCAGCCTTGGTCTGCCCCGGCGCGCGCACGGGCGGCACGGTACGCAGCCAGGAGACGATGGCGGCCACGTCGTCGTCGCGCAAGAATTGCAGGCTGTTCTGGATGGCTTCGGCCATGCCGCCCGCCGCCTGCCCCTTGCCTTCCACATGACCCGTCTTCAGGTAAGCCGTGAGTTCCGCATCCGTCCACGCGCCGATGCCGCTGACCTTGTCGGATGTGATGTTCGGCGCATGCCAGGAACCGAGCGCGGCACCCGCCAGGGTCTGGCTGCCGATTTCCCCCATCAGCATATTGCGCGGCGTATGGCAGGCGCTGCAGTGCGCCAGCCCTTCGGCCAGGTAGGCGCCGCGGTTGATCTGCGCGCTCTTCGCCGGATCGGGCACGAAGCGTTTATTGTCAAGGAACAAGGTGTTCCAGCCCAGCATGGACAGGCGCACATTGAACGGGAATGGCAAGGCCGTCTGGCGCGCCGGCTCGTCGACGGGTTTGACTGCCTGCATGAAGTAATAATACAGGTCGCCCACGTCCGCATCCGTCAGCTGCGCATAGCTGGTGTAGGGCATGGCCGGATACAGATGACTGCCATCGGCGCGCACGCCTGCGCGCAGGGCGCGCGCAAAGTCGGCTTCTGTGTAGTGGCCGATGCCGCCTTTTTTGGAGGGCGTGATATTCGTGGCATAAATCGTGCCCAGCGGCGAATCGATGGCGTAACCGCCCGCATACGGTTTGCCGCCGGCTGCCGTATGGCAGGCCATGCAATCGGCCGCGATGGCCAGGTAGCGGCCCCGCTCCAACCGTGCATCGGGCTTGGCGGCTGTGCTTGCGGCCGGCGCGGCCGGACGGTCCGGCGTCAGGGTAACGGGCGGCGGCGGCGGCACAGGTGGTAAAGCACGCGCGGCCAGCGGCAAGCCGGCCGCCAGGGTCAGGCCCAGCAAGAAACGGCGCATCATGCTGCCTCCCTTGCCAGGGTGCGGGCGATGTCGTCGGCCGCGCGCAAGCCGAGCGCGGCCATGCTGAGGGTCGTGTTGACGACGCTGGCCGACGGCATGGCGCCGCCGCCCGGCAGCCACAGGTTGGCGTGGTCGTGGGCGCGGCAATTGCCGTCGACAACCGAATCGGCGCGATTGCTGCCCATGATGACGCCGCCCATGATGTGGTTATTCGCATTCAGGCTGTCGGTGATATGGAATTCCACGGCGCCGAACAGCTTGCCGATGTGTTCGAGCTGCGCATGCGCGGCCTTCGCGCCATCGCGTACGTAATCGCCTACGTCATAGTAGATGTCGGGACAGGCCAGGCCCAGCGGGTCCTTGCGCGTCTTGCTCAAGGTCAGGCGGTTGTGCGCTTCGGGCAGCGGTTCCAGGCTGATCGACAGGTCGACGCCGAACGCGGCGCGGCGGCGGATCTCGTCGTCGAGGTCCTTGCCCACCAGGCCCAGCTTCAACGATTGCTGCGTTGCGGGTCCCACCCTGGTGATATTGTTCAAGATCATCTTGTTGGCCGAATACTGCGCGCGGAAGGCGCCGTCGCGCGGGCCCACCAGGCAGCTGCTTTGCGCGGGGCCACGGCCCGTCCAGATCGGTTCATTGGCCAGGAAAGTACAGTGGAAACCCGAGTGGTCCATCATGTTGCGGCCGACTTGATCCGAACTGTTGGCGATGCCGTTCGGATTATTCTGGTTCGCCGCCAGCAGCAGCAAACGGGGCGTTTCGATGCCGTTGCAGGCGATGACGAAGGCCTTGCCCGTCGCCATGTGCGACTGTTTCTTGGCGTCATACCAGTGCACGGCCGTCACGCGGTTGTTCTGGTCCGTGTCGATGCGGTAGACGACGGCCTCGGCCAGCACGCCCGCGCCTTTCAGCTCGGCCCGCTCCACGTGGTGGATGCCGTTGTACATGGCGCCGATCGGGCAGATCGGCTGGCAATTGTTATTGCCGCAGCACGTGGGACGGCCCTGCCACGGACGCGTCGAGCGCCCTTGCGGGATCGGCACGGAACGGTAGCCGTGCGGGTTGACCACTTCGGCGAAGCGCTTGTCGCCATAGCCCCAGGGCACCATGTCCATCGGGTACGGCGCGCTGCGCTCGCTGGGCGACTGCAAGGCGGGATCGTTGGGGCCGGCCACGCCCATTTCCTGCTCGGCGCGGCAATAGTAGGGTTCCAGTTCATCATAGGAAATGGCCCAGTCGCGCCCGACGCCGTAATCGCTCTTCATGCGCATGTCCGACGGCAAATGGCGCCAGCACGACGCGGCCCAATGCCAGGTCGTGCCGCCCACCGTGCGCAGATAGCCCTGCTGGAAACTGCTGCCGCTGGGGCCGGACAATTCCACATAGTTATTCTTCGGAAAATACAGGGGCGCGGGCGCATTGTCCGCCTGCGGATACAGGCCCTGGAAGTCGGAACCGACGCGGTTCTCGAACGGCATGTTGCGCCAGTTTTCCACGGCTTGTCCCCGCTCGATGCGCAGGCCCGCTTCCAGCATGATCACGGAATGGCCTTGCGCGGCCAGCTGGTCGGCCATCATGGCGCCGACGACACCCGTGCCGACGATGACGACATCGGCGACGACGTCGCCATTACTCTTGAATTGCGGTGATTTCATTTTGCTTGCTTGCCTTTCGGTTCGGGAGTGCCGGTAGTGGCCGGGGCCGGTACGGGTTTGGGCGCCACGGGCGCGGAGACGCGCACGGCCGGCGGCGCCTTCAGCCACCAGAGAGGGCCGTAATTGCAATAGGTCGGCACGACCTGGCCATCGGCCACCGTGCGGTACATCAAGGCTTCCGCATACGCGACGACGATGGACTTCGTGCCCTGCTCAGGATGGCCGGCGACGGTGCCCGTGTACCAGGCGGCAACGATGGCCAGCGCCAGCTCACGCAAAGCCGCATCGGCGGCGCTGGCGGCGGCCAGCAGCGCCTTGGCTTCCTGGCCCGTGACGAGCAGCGCGCCCAGTTGCGGCAAGCGCTCGGCGAAGCCGGGCACGTTCGTGCGCATGGCTTGCTCGATGCGCGCCGCCGTCGCGGCGGACAGGTCGCGGTGGCCCGTGATGGTTTGCGACAAGGTGTAGAACAGCATCGTGGCAGGCGCCAGGCCGGGCGCCGGAGCGCTGGCTGGCGCCGGCATGGCGGCCGAGAGCGGATTGCTCCAGAAACCGGCCTGCGCCAGCAAGGCGGCCAGGCCGATCAGGGCGTGGCGGCGGCTGATGCGGGGAAGGGATGAAACGGATGTTGCAGATGGTTCGCTGCCTGGATAGTTCATGAGACTCCCGCAAGACTTGTTGTTTTATTGACTTCGATGATTGCGCCACATTGCATTTGCGCATAAATGGAACCGGTTCCACATTATCCTACAGAAGTAAATTGTCTGCCAATGTAGTATTACTATTGAGAATTTGCCCTACGCGATGCCGGCATGGATGCCGGCTGGCTGCCCAGCAAGAACATGTGCTGGCCAGGGGCGAGATAGCGGCATCGCACGAGGGTGGCGCCCGGCGATATCGATGGCCATACGGGCCCCGTGCCGGTCAGGCTGTACCACGATTTATGGGGCCGCTTGGGCATCGCCCCCACGCCGGCACAGCTGCAGACGCTGCGCAGGGGGCAATGGTCACGGCGCCGCAGCATTTTCCTCGCGCCACTTGCGCACCATCTCGCTGCTGATTTCGCGTTCGTAGCAAAGGGGGGCATAACCGCCCTTCCTGCTCCATGCGCTGCGTCCTCCGCAAGCGCTGCCATTCTTGGCGGCATGGTAGGGACAGGGGCAGCGCCCCGGATAGGCGGCAATCGATTCGGCGATGATCTGCTGCTTGACCTTCGCTTCGGACAAGGGCTGGCGTCCCTGGCCGCCGGCAAGGGGCGCATAGACGATGCCGGCGGCCAGCATCAGCATCAGGGCGCAGATATTCTTCATGGGAAGGCTTGTGTTCCTCGAGAGGCGGCAAATATGCCCTGCAAGTATGACAGATGCTTTTCGACACATCTGCGTGCAATGTCACAATGCAAAAAGCCCAACCGTGATGGCTGGGCTTTTCGATACTGCTGATGTTCTGGCTCCCCGACCTGGACTCGAACCAGGGACCTGCGGATTAACAGTCCGTCGCTCTACCAACTGAGCTATCAGGGAAAAGAGGCCGCATTCTATAGCGCAAATTTTCAGTTGTCCAGATTTACGCGAAAAAAATTATGCGCGGCATACCTCAGCCCGGATTTTCCTGCGGATGATAGTCGAACACGAGTACGCGGCCCAGCCATGGCTTAAGCAGTTCGACAAAAGCCTGGTGCGCGGCATGGGTCAGATACGCATCGCGCGCGCCCGTATCGGCAAAACTCAAGCTGAAGCAATCGGTAAAGCCGTCATCGAGGCCTTCCGGGCTGACGTTCGGCCCCCATTCGAATTGCAGCACGCCGGGGATGCGATGTTTAAGCTGGGAAAATTCATAGACCAGCTCGGCATGCTTGGCCGGTGTGATGTCCTCAAGAAAATCACAGAGAACGATATGGCGCAACGGGATAGAACAGGTCATGGTGGCAACTCTCCTATGGGGTTGCATTCAGGATAGCGCAAAACGGGAAAAGACACAGGCCGCAGCCCGCCATGGCGCCACTGCGGACGCGCTGCAGATATTTTTCATATGCAACATGTTATTCGGATAACATCCTAAATGGACACCCCATACCTGCCAGCAACCATCCATACCAGCCCATGACAAAAAACAGCATAATGGCCGTGTTATTCATCGCCTTGATTCCATTTTATGCATGTAAAGCACAACCCGTTCCGCTTGCCATCGACGTGCTGCTGACTCCCGACATTGGCGGGATAAAGCAGTTTGTGGAAATCAAAACAGATGACTCCAACAAGCCTGCTCTTCTCTTTCTATCGGGCGGGCCGGGAAGTTCGATGATGAAGAATGCGGATGCGTTTACCGCCATCCTGAAAAAGAGATTTACGCTTGTGCAATGGGACCAGCGCGATGCAGGAAAAACCCTGAAACTGAATCCTTCGCCAAGCCAGCCTTCCGTCGCGCAGATGGAGCAGGACACGTACCAGGTCATCACGTTTCTACAAAAAGAGCTCAAGCAGGAAAAAATATACTTGCTGGGCAGTTCCTGGGGCAACGTCCTGGGCTTTTATATCGTCAAGCATCATCCGGAACTGCTGCATGCCTATTTCGCGTCCAATCCTGTCGTGAGCCAGCTGGAAAGCGAGAAAGAATTGCTGAAAACCTTGAAAGTGCATTTCAAGGACAATGCCGTCGCCAGCCAGGAACTGGACAGCGTCAGTTTCCCGTTTGCAAGTGACGAAAGCATGTTTTATTTAAGGAAATGGCTTTTTTATAAGGATGGCAAGGAATTTGCCACGAGCGAGGGCTTCAAGACGGGCTTTCTTCAATGGTCGAAAACCTGGTCGCCAGTCTGGAACGAGGTCATGAACATCGATCTGCCCAGGACCTTGAAGAGCGTTGACTGCCCCGTGTATTTCTTCGTCGGCAAAAACGATATCCAGACCTCGACCAGGATCACGCAAGCGTATTTTGAAACATTGAAGGCGCCAAAGAAGGGGCTGTTTTTCTTTGACCATTCCGGGCATCAAATTCACCAGGATGAACCGGTGCAGTTCCAGGAAGCCATCATCAAGACATTGAATGCGGCGCCGAAGTCCTGATACAACGCCCCGTCACGGGAAGCCACTCCCGGAAGCCGACAGGCTGGCCTGGCCGCCGGCAATGCCGGCGGCGGCCTTGCGGATCAGCGTCGCCACCGCATGGGCTTGCGAAATGTAAATGGCATGGCTGCCGGCGACTTCGACCACCTTCGAGCCCGCGCGTTCGGACATCTTGCGTTGCATCGCCGGCGCAATCATCTTGTCCTCCGTCGCCACCAGGTACCAGCTGGGCTTGCTCCTCCACGCTGGCGCGCTGACCACGCCGGTCAGCGCGGCCACTCCCCAGGGCACTTGCGATGCCGCCATGAAGCGGGCCTTGTCCCTGGGCACATCGGCCGCGAAGGCGGCCGCAAACTTTTTCTGGTCGAGCAACAGGAAGCCATCGTGCGGCGGCAAGATCGGCGGCACCGGTGCGCCAGGCGGGGCATTCTTCAGCAAGGAATCGACGGACTCGCCTTGATCCGGCACAAACGCCGCGATGTAGACCAATGCCTTGACCTTGGGATCGTTCCCCGCTTGCGTGACCACGGCACCGCCATACGAATGACCAACGAGGACCACGGGACCCGGCGACGCGGCGATGACCCGTCCGGTCGCGGCCACATCGTCCGCCAGCGATAGCGTTGGGTTTTGCACAATGGCAACGTGACAACCCTCGTCACGCAGCGCCCGGTAAACGGCTTCCCAACCCGACCCATCGACAAAACCGCCATGCACGAGCACGATCGTTGCCGACCCAACACTTGTGACCTCATCCATTTCAGCCCCTCCAGGAAGTTGAAGGCGATGACAGGCCTGCCGGCGCCTTGTCGCCTCCAGCATAGCGCCGGGTGCCTGGCGGCCTATGCGCGGGATCAAGAGTGATGACACGGATGCCTCATGCAGGCTCTGAAACGCGAAAAGCCCAACCGGTGAAGGCTGGGCTTTTCGATACTGCTGATGTTCTGGCTCCCCGACCTGGACTCGAACCAGGGACCTGCGGATTAACAGTCCGTCGCTCTACCAACTGAGCTATCAGGGAAAAGAGGCCGTATTATATAGGGCAAGCAAGCACATGTCCAGATTCCCCCAGGGAAATTTCTATTCCGGACAGCAGCTGCCCGCCGACAGCGCAAAAACAAAAAAGGCCACGTTTTTCAACGTGGCCTTCCGAATTCTGGCTCCCCGACCTGGACTCGAACCAGGGACCTGCGGATTAACAGTCCGTCGCTCTACCAACTGAGCTATCAGGGAAAAGAGGCCGTATTATATAGGGCAAGCAAGCACATGTCCAGATTCCCCCAGGGAAATTTCTATTCCGGACAGCAGCTGCCCGCCGACAGCGCAAAAACAAAAAAGGCCACGTTTTTCAACGTGGCCTTCCGAATTCTGGCTCCCCGACCTGGACTCGAACCAGGGACCTGCGGATTAACAGTCCGTCGCTCTACCAACTGAGCTATCAGGGAAAAGAGGCAATATTATATGTCGCTTGTTCCATATTTGCAAGATGGATACTGCATCTTCACAAACACGGCCATCGCCGACTTTCTATTGCCATCCGCGCCGCACTTGCATGCAGCGCCGAAGAAGCAAGATCTTAAAGCACTTTGGCGATCGCGTCAATAACGATGTCGATGTTGCGCGAATTCAATGCTGCCACGCAGATACGGCCCGTGTCGACGGCGTAGATCGATTGCTCGCGCAGGGAAGCCACTTGTTCCTTGCTCAGGCCCGAGTACGAGAACATGCCGATTTGCTGGCGCACGAATTCGAAGTCGTGGCCTGGCGCCTTGGCTTTCAGCTTTTCCACGAAGGCATTGCGCATTTCGCGGATGCGCACGCGCATGCCGGCCAGTTCCTCTTCCCACAGCTGGCGCAGTTCCGGCGTGGCCAGGACGGTGGCGACCACCTTGCCGCCGTGGACTGGCGGGTTCGAGTAGTTGGTGCGCACGACACGCTTCAGCTGCGACAGCAGACGGGCCGCTTCATCGGCGCTCGAAGCGACGACGCTCAGGGCGCCCACGCGCTCGCCGTACAGCGAGAACGATTTCGAGAACGAGTTCGACACCAGCAGCGGGCCGCCCGCGTCGGCAAAGCGGCGCACCACGGCGCCGTCTTCGGCGATGCCGTTGGCGAAGCCCTGGTAGGCCATGTCCAGGAACGGCACCAGGCCGCGCGACGTGACGACGGCGATGATCTGGTCCCACTGTGCCACGCTCAGGTCGGCGCCGGTCGGGTTGTGGCAGCAGGCGTGCAGCACGACGATGGAGCCGGCTGGCATGGCGTTCAGGCTGGCCAGCATGCCGTCGAAGTTCACGCCATGGGTGGCGGCATCGTAGTAGGTGTAGTTATTCACGACAAAACCGGCGTTTTCGAACAGCGCGCGGTGGTTTTCCCAGCTCGGGTCGCTGATGTAGACCTGGGCACCCGGCGCGAAGCGCTGCAGGAAGTCGGCACCGATTTTCAGTGCGCCCGTGCCGCCGATCGCTTGCACGGTGATGGCGCGGCGCTCTTGAATTACGGCGCTATCGGCGCCAAATACGAGTTCTTGCACCGCCTTGTCGTAGGCAGCGAGGCCTTCGATCGGCAGATAGGTGCGTGGAGCGGCCTGTTCGATCAGGATGGCTTCCGCCTTGCGTACGCAAGCTAACAGAGGCACTTTACCGTTGTCGTCATAATAGACGCCAACGCCCAGATTGATTTTGGCGGGATTCTGGTCCGCGTTAAATGCTTCGGTGATGCCCAGGATCGGGTCGCGTGGGGCCATCTCGATGGCGCTAAACAGACTGGCAGAAACAGTTGGGTTCGTCATGATAAGATTGGATTCGATTGGAAGCAGGTTCACAGCGGAGTTGTAGACAGCGCCCCGAAATACAACGCCAGGGCCGCCAGCAGAGCACTATTCTAACAAAGGTCTGATTCACATGCCCGAATTATCTACCGCCAGCGAGGCGGAAAGCGCAATTATCTCTTTCCCGGACTCCCCCTTCAAGCTGCACCAGCCCTTCCCTCCGGCCGGCGATCAGCCCACGGCAATCGACCAGCTGTCCGAGGGGATTGCCGACGGACTGGCCTTCCAGACCCTGCTGGGCGTGACCGGTTCGGGCAAGACCTACACCATGGCCAACGTCATCGCGCGCATGGGCCGGCCCGCCATCGTCTTCGCGCCGAACAAGACCTTGGCGGCGCAGCTGTACAGCGAGTTCCGCGACTTTTTCCCGCAGAACGCCGTCGAATACTTCGTCAGCTACTACGATTACTACCAGCCCGAAGCCTACGTGCCGCAGCGCGACCTGTTCATCGAAAAGGACTCGTCGATCAACGAGCATATCGAACAGATGCGCCTGTCGTGCACCAAGTCGCTGATGGAGCGGCGCGACGTCATCATCGTCGCCACCGTCTCGGCCATCTACGGTATCGGCAATCCGAACGAATACCACCAGATGATATTGACCCTGCGCGTGAAGGACAGGGTCGCCCAGCGCGACGTCATCGCGCGCCTGATCCAGATGCAGTACACGCGCAACGAGGTCGATTTCGGCCGCGGCACCTTCCGCGTGCGCGGCGACACCATCGACATCTTCCCCGCCGAGCATGCGGAGCTGGCCGTGCGCCTGGAAATGTTCGACGACGAGATCGAATCGATCCAGCTGTTCGACCCGCTGACGGGCCGCGTACGGCAAAAGATCCCCCGCTTCACCGTGTATCCGGGCTCGCACTACGTGACGCCCCGCTCCACCGTGCTGCGCGCCGTCGAGACCATCAAGGACGAGCTGCGCGAGCGCCTCGAGTTCTTCCGCAAGGAAAATAAACTGATCGAGGAGCAGCGGCTGGAACAGCGCACGCGCTTCGACCTGGAAATGATGGCGGAGATCGGTTTCACCAAGGGCATCGAGAACTACTCGCGCCATCTGAGCGGCGCGCTGCCCGGCGAACCGCCGCCGACCCTGGTCGACTACCTGCCGGCCGACGCATTGATGTTCCTCGACGAGTCGCACGTGCTGACGGGCCAGCTGAGCGCCATGTACAACGGCGACCGCTCGCGCAAGACCAACCTGGTCGACTACGGTTTCCGCCTGCCGTCGGCGCTCGACAACCGGCCCTTGAAATTCGAGGAATTCGAACAGAAGATGCGCCAGACCGTGTTCGTCTCGGCCACGCCGGCCGAATACGAAAAGACCCATTCTGACCAGGTGGTCGAACAGGTCGTGCGCCCGACCGGCCTGGTCGACCCGCAGATCATCGTGCGCCCCGCCAGCAGCCAGGTGGACGACCTGATGTCGGAAATCGTCGAGCGCATCAAGAAGGACGAGCGCGTGCTGGTGACCACCCTCACCAAGCGCATGTCCGAGCAATTGACGGAATACCTGGGCGACCATGGCATCAAGGTGCGCTACCTGCACAGCGATATCGAAACGGTGGAGCGCGTGGAGATCCTGCGCGACCTGCGCCTGGGCACCTTCGACGTGCTGGTGGGGATCAATCTGCTGCGCGAGGGCCTGGACTTGCCGGAAGTATCGCTGGTCGCCATCCTCGACGCGGACAAGGAAGGCTTTTTGCGCTCTGAACGCAGCCTGATCCAGACCATCGGCCGCGCCGCGCGTAACCTGAACGGCACGGCGATTTTGTACGGCGACCGCATCACGGACTCCATGCGCCGCGCCATCGACGAGACGGAACGCCGCCGCGCCAAGCAGATCGCCTTCAATACGGCCAACAACATCATCCCGATCGGCGTGAAGAAATCGATCCGCGAAATGATCGACGGCGTCTACAGCCCGCAGGAAGCGCGCGAGACCCTGCAGGTGGCGCAGGAAGCGGCGAAGTTCGAGGCCATGAGCGAGAAACAGGTCAGCAAGGAAATCAAGCGCCTGGAAAAACTGATGGTCGACCACGCCAAGAACCTCGAGTTCGAAAAGGCGGCGCAAGTGCGCGACCAGCTGCACATCCTCAAGCAACAGCTGTTCGGCGCGCCCGGCACCGACAATGTGGCGTCGATCATGGGCAAATAAGCCCCACGCGCTGGCATGGCGCAGGTCGGATTAGCTGGCTGACAGGCCAGCGCAATCCGACATCAGCACTTAAACCAACGCCAGCAATATTGTCGGATTACGCGGCGTGCCGCCGCTAATCCGACCTACGCGGCTTCATGCTTTCGCATCCTCGATATACGCACGGATGATGCTGGCGAAATCCGCATCGGCCGTCAAGCCCAGCGCCTCGGCGCGGGCCGTGTCCCAGGCGCCGGGCCAGCTCTTGACGATGCGCTCGACGACCGGATCAGGGGCATAGCTGATGCGGGCAACGACGTCCGCGCCGGCGACTTGTTCCAGCGCGGCGATCATCTCGCCCACGCTCACGCTCAAGCCCGGCAAGTTCACCGTGCGGCTGGAGCCAAACATCTCGCCCGCCAGTTCGTGGCCGGCGATCAGCGAGGCGATGGCGCCGCGTGGCGACAGCAGCCACAATCGCAAATCGGTGGACACGGGGCAGACGGCCGCCTCGCCATTCAACGGTTCGCGGATGATGCCGCTGGCGAAAGACGACGCCGCCTTGTTCGGTTTGCCGGGACGCACGCTGATGGTGGGCAGACGCAGCACGCGGCCATCGACAAAGCCGCGGCGGCTGTAGTCATTGAGCAGCAATTCGCCGATGGCCTTTTGCGCGCCGTACGACGATTGCGGGTTCAGCGCGGTGGTGTCCTGCACCACGTCCGGCAACTTGCCGCCATAGACGGCCACGGAGCTGGTGAAGACCACTTTAGGCTTGTGCCCCAGTTCGCGGCAGATATCGAGCAGCAAACGCGAGGCATCGAGGTTGATGCGCATGCCCAGCTCGAAATCGGCTTCCGCCTGGCCGCTGACGATGGCGGCCAGGTGGAAGATCGACGCGGTCTGCGCATCGATGGTGGCGCGCATCAAGGCGCCGTCGGCGATGTCGCCCATGACGACCTTGACGCGCGCATCGTGGAAGTCATGCGCGGCCACCACGTCGACCAAAACCAGCTCGCTGATCGCTTGCAGCTGGCCGTGGCTGTCCGTCAGCTGGCCTTGCGCCAGCAACTGGCGCGCCAGGCGCTGTCCCAGGAAACCGGCGCCGCCGGTAATCAATACTTTCATCTTCATGCTCCTTGTTTGTTGTTGTATGCAGCGAGCCAGCCCAGGCCATCCTCGGTACGCCCGCGCGGACGGTATTCGCAGCCGATCCAGCCCTCGTAGTCGAGCTCGTCGAGCAGCCTGAATAAATACGGGTAATTGACTTCGCCATCGTCCGGTTCATTGCGGGCCGGGACGCTGGCGATCTGCACGTGGCCGATGCCGTCGAAGTTGTTTTGGAACGTCATGGCGATATCGCCCTCGACGATCTGCGTGTGATAAAAATCCATCTGCACCTTGACGTTGGGCGCGCCCGACTCCAGGCGCAGCGCATGGCCCTGCGCCTGCGTGACGAGGAAATAGCCGGGCATGTCGCGCCCGTTGATCGGTTCGATCAAGAGCTCGATGCCATGCTCGCCCACGGCTTTCGCGACGTACCGCAGGTTGGCCAGGTAGGTGGCGCGGTGCAGATTGACGTCGGCGCCCACGGGCAGCAGGCCCGCCATCATGTGCACGCGCGGCGTGCCCAGCGCCAGCGCATATTCGATGGCGCGCGCCACGCCGGCACGGAATTCCGCTTCGCGGCCCGGCAGCGAGGCGATGCCCCGCTCACCGGCCGCCCAGTCGCCCGGCGGCAGGTTGAACAGCACGTTCTGCAGCTTGTTTTCGCGCAGCCAGCCGGCCACTTCCTGCGGCGCGTGATCGTAGGGGAACAAAAATTCGACGCCCGTGAAACCCGCTTGCGCCGCGGCGGCAAAGCGCTGCGGGAAAGGCACTTCATTGAACATCATGGTCAGGTTGGCGGCAAAACGGGGCATGCGGTATCTCCTTGAATCTTATATGTCGAGTTTGAATGTGTGCTTCAGGTCCGCGATCTGCGCCGCGTCGAGCGGGCGCGTGGGCACGTCGCGCAGCAGCAGGAACAGCTTGGCCGTCTCTTCCAGTTCCTCGGCCGCATACACGGCCGCTTCCAGGCTGGTGCCCGATACGACGGGACCGTGATTGGCCAGCAGCACGGCCGAGTGCTTGCGCGCCATGGCGCCGATCGCGCCCGCCAGCGCCGGGTCGCCCGGACGGTGATACGGTACCAGGGGCAAGCGCCCCACCTTCATCACAAAGTATGGCGTGAGCGGCGGGATGCAGTCGTCATGGTTCAAGCCGCACATGCACGACACGGCAGCCGAATGCGTCGAGTGCAGGTGCACGATGGCGCCCGCGCTGCTCCGCTCTGCGTACATGGCGCGGTGCAGGAACGCCTCCTTGGACGGCGGCGCTCCGCTGATCAGCTTGCCATCCCAATCGAGCTTGGACAGCTGCGCGGGATCGAGCCGGCCCAGGCTGGCATTCGTCGGCGTGAGCAGCCAGCCGTCGGACAGGCGCACGCTCAGGTTGCCGCTGCTGCCGGCCGTCAAGCCCCTTTCGAACAGCGACTTGCCGAAGTCGACGATCAGCTCGCGCTGGCGCGATTCCGTGGCGCTCATGCCAGCACCTGCCAGGCCTTGCTGAAGAAATCCACGGTGCCGAAATTGCCGGACTTGAGGGCCAGCGCCAACGGTGCCCTGCCTTCGTCGCCCGGCGCTGGCAAGGCTAGCGTCCAGGGCACGCCGGGGTCGATTTCGGGGCCGATGCGCAAGCCGGCAATGCCCAGCGCTTTCACCACGGCGCCCGAGGTTTCGCCGCCGGCGACGATCAACTGGCCCACGCCGAGGCGCACCAGTCCCTGCGCGATGGCGGCCAGGGCTTCCTCGACGAGGGCGCCGGCACGCTCCACGCCCAGCTGCGCCTGCACGGCGCGTACCGTATCCGGCGTGGCCGTGGCATAGATCAAAATGGGGCCTTGCGCCAGGTGTTGATTCGCCCAGGCCAGCGCCTGCGCCACCACGACGTCCACCACCTCGCCGCCCGCAGCCAGCGACAAAGGGTCGACGTGGAAGGACGGCGCCAGTTCGCGCAGGTGCGCCACCTGCTGCTGCGTGGCCACGGAACAGCTGCCCGAGATCACGGCGCGCAATCCGGAGGCCGGCGGCAAGCGCCCCGCCAGGCCCGCAGGCGATGGCGACAACTGGCCCCGCTGTCGAAAATTCTGCGGTAATCCCAACGCGATGCCGGAACCGCCCGTGATCAGTTTCAAGTCGGCGCAAGCGGCACCGATGGCTTCCAGGTCGCGGTTCGACACGGCATCGACGACGGCGAAATGGCAGCCCTGGCCGCGCAAGTCCGTGAAGCGCTGGGAGATGGCGGTCGCGCCCTTCTCCACCACACTGTAATCGGCCAGGCCCACCTTGGCCTGCACCTGCTGCTGCAGCACGCGCACCAGATTCGAATCCGTCATCGGCGTCAGGGGATGGTCGCGCATGCCCGACTCGGCCAGCGGCACGTCACCGACGAAGAGGTTGCCCTTGTAGATGGTGCGGCCATTCGCGGGAAACGCGGGGCAGGCGATCGTGAAGTCCGTGTCGAGCGCCCGCATCAGCGCTTCGGCCACGGGACCGATATTGCCGCGCGGCGTGGAGTCGAACGTGGAGCAGTACTTGAAGTAGAACTGGCGGCATCCGGCTTGCTGCAGCCAGGCCAGCGCGACCAGCGATTCGGCCACCGCCTCTTCCGGCGCATTCGTGCGCGACTTGAGCGCGATGACGACGGCATCGACGTCGGCTGGCGGCGGACCTTGCGGCACGCCGATCAGCTGCACCGTGCGCATGCCGGCCTTGACCAGCATGCCGGCCAGGTCGGTGCCACCCGTGAAATCGTCGGCGATACATCCCAGTAATACAGTCATGATGGTTCCTTTTGATTCAGTTACGCTTTCGCCGGCAGATCGATACCGGGGAAAGTTTTAATCACGGCCGAGTCGTCCTCGCCGCCAAAGCCAGCGGCCGACGCCTGCATGAACATCTGGTGCGCCGTGGCCGACAGGGGCAGTGGAAAGACGCTCTTTTTCGCGTAATCGAGCACTATGCCGAGGTCTTTCACGAAAATGTTCACGCTTGATAACGGCGTATAGTCGCCCTTCAAAATGTGCGGCACCCGGTTCTGGAACATCCAGGAACTGCCGGCGCTGTTTGAAATGACTTCGTACAAGGCATCGGCGTCGCAGCCGGCGCGCAAACCCAGCGCCATCGCTTCGGCGGCGGCGGCGATGTGCACGCCGGCCAGCAGCTGGTTGATCATCTTGACTTTCGAGCCCTGCCCCGGCTGCTCGCCCAGGCGGTACAGCTTTGCACAGATGGCGTCGAAAATACCGGCGCAAGCGTCGAACGCCTCGGGCGCGCCGGCCGCCATCACCGACATCTCGCCGGCTTGCGCCTTGGCCGCGCCGCCGGAAATGGGCGCGTCGATGAAGCGCAGTCCCATGGCCGCCAGGCGAGCACCGAGCGCTTCGGCAAATTCGGGCGCCGCGGTGGCGCAGGCGATGACGACGCTGCCCGGCGCCAGGGCGCTGGCCGCACCGTGTTCTCCAAACAGCACGGCTTCCGTCTGCTGCGCATTGACGACGACGATCAGCAAGGCCTGCACCTGCGCCGCCAGCGCGGCCGGCGATTGCGCCGCATGGGCGCCCTTGTCGACCAGCGTTTGCACGGTTTCCGGGCGCACGTCGCAGGCATGCACTTCAAAGCCCGCGCGCAGCAACGATTGCGCGATGCCCATGCCCATGGCGCCCAGGCCGATCACGCCCACTTTTTTCATTTCTACGTTCATCTGCTACTCCAGTCTTATTTGTTCACCAGCTTGGCCGGCACGCGCATGATGATGAACGCGCCGATCACCAGGATGCCGGCCAGCAGGTAGATGGCGATATCGGTCGATTGCGTCAGATCCTTGATCGAACCGATCATGTACGGCGCCGCGAAGCCGGCCAGGTTGCCCACCGAATTGATGGCGGCGATGCCCGCGGCGGCCGAGACGCCGCCGAGGAAAGCCGTCGGCAGGCTCCAGAACATGGGCGAGGCGGCCAGGATACCGCCGGCGGCGATCGTCAGGAAGAAGATGGCCCAGCCCGTGTTGTGGGCGCCGGCCAGCGCGCTGCAGACGATGGCGGCGGCGCCGACCACCAGCGGGATCGCCATGTGCCAGCGGCGTTCGCGGTATTTGTCCGAGCTGCGGCCCAGCAGGATCATCGACGCCACGGCCACGGAGTACGGAATCGCCGTGAACAGGCCGATATTGAGCACGCCCGTCACGCCCGCCGCCTTGATCAGACTGGGCAGCCAGAAGGTCAGCGAATACTGGCCCATCACGCAGCAGAAATAAATCAGGGCCATGACCCAGATGCGCGGGTCGGCGAACATGGCGCGGATCGACGGATGCGAGACCTTGCCCTGCGCTTCCGTGGCGATGCGCTGCTCGAGGATGACTTTTTCGTCTTCCGTCAGCCACTTCGCGGCGCGGATGCTGTTATCGAGGTACAGCAGCACGGCCACGCCCATCAGCGCGGCGGGTATCGCTTCGAGCACGAACATCCACTGCCAGCCCGCGTAGCCGTGCCAGCCGGCGAAGGTTTCCATGATCCAGCCCGACAGGGGGCCGCCGATCAGGCCCGCCACGGGAATGGCGGCCATGAAGGTGCACACCATGCGCGCGCGGCGCTCGGACGGATACCAGTAGGTCAAATAGAGAATGATGCCGGGGAAGAAGCCCGCCTCGGCGATGCCGAGCAGGAAGCGCATCACGTAGAACTGGGTCGGCGTGGTGACGAACATGAAGGCGCCCGAGATGATGGCCCAGGTGATCATGATGCGGGCGATCCACACGCGCGCGCCGATCTTGTGCAGCATCACGTTGCTGGGCACTTCGAACAGGAAGTAGCCAAGGAAGAACACGCCGGCGCCCAGGCCGTACACGGTTTCGGAAAACTGCAGGTCGGCCAGCATTTGCAGCTTGGCGAAGCCCACGTTCACACGGTCGAGGTAAGCGACGATGTAGCACAGCATGAGGAAAGGGATGATGCGCCAGGTCACCTTGCGATAGACGGCGTCGTCGATGGTTTTCTGGCTGGCGGCCACGCCGGCCGCCTGCCCGGGCAATGCTTGTGATACGTCCATGCTTGTCTCCTGATCGCTGGGGGATCGACCGTGCCGGGTTTTTATGGTCCACCGGAGGTGGCTGGCAACTTGTCTAAAATTTGTATGGATGTATATTATGTGTGTGTTTTGTGTGTGTCAAGCTGTATATTCCATATAATGGCAAGCAGGCAAGCCCGCATAAAAACCGCTAGCACAAGGATGCACCCGATGGACCGCACGTTCCGCTTTACCCTTCCCCCGCCGGAGCCCGCCGCGGGCAGTTTCACCACCGGCACGCTGGGTGCGCGGGTGGCGGCACGGCTGCGCCAGCAAATCCACAACGACGGCCTGGCCGGCGGCACGCGTCTGCCGTCCGAGCAAGCGATGGCAACGCACTTCGGCGTCAGCCGCACGGTGCTGCGCGAAGCCATCGCCCTGCTGCAGGCGGACGGCATCGTCGCCACGCGCAAGGGCAGCGGCACGTTCGTTTGCGCGCAGGATGGCGCGAAGACGGGCGAACGGGGCGACGAGCTGACGGAGCAGTCCGTGCAGTCGCTGCTGAATCTGATCGAGGTGCGCCAGGGACTGGAAGCGGAAATCGCCGCGCTGGCGGCCGTGCGGCGCACGCCGGGCCAGCTGGCCGACATCGAACACGCGCTGCGCCGCATCGAGGAAGCCGTGGCGGCCGGCGTCGACGGCGTGGAAGAAGACGTGCGCCTGCACCTGTGCATCGCCGAGGCGACGGGCAACCCCTACTGGCCGAAATTCGTCGCCATGTTCGCCGACCCGATCCGCTCGGCCGTGAAGGTCACGCGCGCGAATGAAGCGCGGCGCACGGACTTTTCCATCGAAGTGCGGCGCGAACATGAAAAGATCGTGCAGGCGATCGCCGACGGCGACCCGCAGCGGGCGCGCCAGGCGGCCATGGAGCACATGCAGCACGCGGCCGAGCGCGTGCGCCTGGCCGACCGCGAATTCTGGCGCGGCGACGGCGGCGCGCTGGCGCGCACGCTGGGGCGCGATCCCATCATGCAAAAATAAGGTCCGGGTCCTCGATTCTCCTGCGCCGCACTGCAGCGCTCATGCCCGCCGCCCCTGCTTTCCTATGCTCGCGCTCATCATCTCGAACAGAGTGCGAGACGCGGGCGGCATCGCGTGCTGATGCCGGCTGATCAAGCCCAGCGTGCGCTTGACGGCGGGATTGACGAGCGGCACGCCGACCACCGCGCCTTGCCGCTCCGGCAGAATCGACAGGCCCGGCACCGCCGCCACGCCCAGGCCCGACTCCACCAGCGCCAGGATGCCTGACACGTGGTTGATCTCGCACGAGATCCACGGATGCTTTTCCACGCCGGCCAGCGCCGCGTCGAGCACGCTGCGGTTGCCGCTCGACTTGGCCACCGAGATATAGCGTTCGTCGACTGTATCCTTCCAGCTCAGCTTCTTGCGCTTGGCCAGCCGGTGATCGGCCCGCATCGCCAGCACGTAGGTCTCGACGTAGATGGGCTGGAAATGGATCTCCGGATTTTCCGCGCCCGTAAAGCTGATGCCGAAATCCGCCTCGCCAGACAGCACGAGGTTGAGCACGTCCTGCGCGCTTTCGTCATGCACGCGCACACGAATTTTCGGAAACTGCGCGCTGAAGCGCTTGAGCACGTCCGGCAGGAAATGCCAAACGGCCGAGGGCACGCAGGCGAATGTCACCGTCCCCGTGCGGTGCGCGGCCAGGTCGGCCACTCCCAGCACGGCATCTTCCAGGCCGTTGAGCGCATCGCGCACGTTTACCAGGAACACCTGCCCCACATTGGTCAGCTGCACGCGCCGTGTGGTGCGCTCGAACAGCTTGACCCCCAGCGCATCCTCGAGTTTTTCGATGCGGCGGCTGAGCGCCGGCTGCGACAGGAACAGGTCCGCCGCAGCCTGGCGAAAGCTGTTGCGCTCCGCCACGGCCACAAAAGCCTGCAAATCATGAAGCTCGTAATTGATGCGCTGCATGCATTAATCCTCGGAAAAATTGCAATTATCAAATTATGCCATTTCAACGATGATGGGGGCTGAATGCTGAGCCTCGCCAAGAAGGCCTGAACTGAAAAAGGAGACATGATGCGACACCATTCCACGTTCGCGCTTTTACCGGCGGCCGGCGGCGCGACGCTGCCGGCGTCACGGAAACACACCTCAACAACCGCCACGGCACGGGCTTGACACCCGGCCTCATGAAAAAATTTTAACATCAGGAGAACCATCATGCCTCGGCATACTCTGCTGCAAACCTCGCGCCCGCTGCTCGCGGCGCTGGTGCTGCTGGCCGCCGGCGCGGCGCATGCCGCCGACATCCGCGTGGTCAGCTCGGGCGGCTTCGCCCAGGCCTACAAAAACCTGGCGCCCGCCTACGAGCGCGCCAGCGGCGACCAGTTGCTGTCCGAATGGGGTCCGTCGATGGGCACCACCAGGAATGCGATCCCGGCGCGCCTGGCGCGCGGCGAGCCGATCGACGTCGTCATCATGGTGGGCGACGCGCTCGACAAACTGATGCAGGAAGGCCGCCTGGTCCCCGGCAGCAAGGTGGTCCTGGCCAATTCGCCGATCGCCTGCGCCGTGCGCCACGGCGCGGCAAAGCCCGACATCAGCACCACCGAGGGCTTGCGCAGCGCTTTCCTGCAGGCGCACAAGGTGGCCTATTCGGACAGCGCCAGCGGCGAATACATCGAGAAGCAGCTGATGAAGACACTGCACATCGCGGAGCAGATGCAGGGCAAGGCCGCGAAAATTCCCGCCACCCCCGTCGGCGAAATCATCGCGCATGGCGAGGCCGATTTCGGCTGCCAGCAGCGCAGCGAGCTGCTGCCGGTCCAAGGCATCGACATTGTCGGCCTGCTGCCGCCGGAAGTGCAGTTGATGACGCAATTTTCGGCGGCGCTGGTCCCGGGCGGCAAAGAACCGGAAGCCGGCCGCGCCTTGCTGCGCTTCCTCGCCGCCCCGGCCAACGCCGGCGCGATCGAAGCGACCGGGCTGCAGCCGGCATCGGTACCAGCAACAGCAACGCACTAGTCGACGTCACTCATCTTTCCTCAATAGGTAAACCATGGCCATTCCATCGACCGCCGCACCCCTCGCCGAGCCGACAGCGCCGCGCGCACAGGCACGCCCTCCTTCGCGCATCGCCACCGTCATCCGGGTGACGAGCGGGAACTTCATCGAAATGTACGATTTTTTCCTGTTCGGCTTTTATGCGACGTATATTGCCAAGGCCTTCTTCCCCGCCACCAGCGAATACGCGGCCCTGATGATGACCTTCGCCACCTTCGGTGCGGGGTTTTTCATGCGGCCGCTGGGTGCCATCATCCTCGGCAGCTATATCGACCGCATCGGCCGGCGCAAGGGACTGGTGCTGACCCTGGCCATCATGGCTTCCGGCACGGCGCTGATCGCCTTCGTGCCCGGCTATGCCACCATCGGCTTGCTGGCGCCGTTCCTCGTGCTGATCGGGCGCTTGCTGCAAGGTTTCTCCGCCGGCGTGGAGCTGGGCGGCGTGTCGGTCTACCTGTCCGAGATGGCGACACCCGGCAACAAGGGCTATTACGTCAGCTGGCAATCGGCCAGCCAGCAGGTCGCCATCATCTTTTCCGCGGCGCTCGGCTACTATCTCAACGCAACCTTGAGCAAGGAATTCATCGCGGACTGGGGCTGGCGCATCCCGTTCTTCATCGGCTGCTCCATCATCCCGGTGGTGTTCTACATCCGCCGTTCGCTGCAGGAGACCGAGGCCTATCTGACGCGCAAATCGCATCCGACGTTCCGGCAAATGCTCAAAACCATCAGCCTCAACTGGCCGCTGGTCGTCAGCGGCGCGATGCTGATCGTGCTGACGACGGTGGCGTTCTATCTGATCACCGTCTACACGCCGACCTTCGGCAAGAGCGTGCTCAAACTGAGCACCGAGGACAGCCTGCTCGTCACCTTGTGCATCGGCCTGTCGAACTTCCTCTGGCTGCCCGTCATGGGCGCGCTGTCCGACCGCATCGGGCGCTGGCCCATCATGGCCGCGTGCGCGGCGCTGACGGTGCTGACCGCGTACCCGTCCCTGTCCTGGCTGGTCGCCCATCCCAGTTTCAACCACATGCTGATGGTCGAGCTATGGCTGTCCTTCCTGTACGGCAGCTACAACGGCGCCACCATCGTCGCGCTGACGGAAATCATCCCGGCCAGCGTGCGGACCACGGGCTTTTCGCTGGCCTACAGCCTGGCCACCGCGCTGTTCGGCGGCCTGACGCCGCTGGTGTCGACCCTGCTGATCGAGAGCACCGGCGACAAGGCGGCGCCAGGCTACTGGATGGCGGGCGCCGGCGCCATCAGCCTGCTGGCGACGTGGCTGATCTATCGCGGCATCGTCAAGGAGCGCCATCCCGTTCCCGATTGAACCAGTACGGCCTGGCCAGACGGCGCATTACGGCCAGGCTGGCCGGCGCATGTGGAACAGGCTGGCCGGTCCGATCTCGAAATAATCGGCCGGGCCGCCGCCGCGCAAGATCGGCGCGGCGGCGGCCGTGTCGTACACGCCGTCGGCCAGCAGATGGCGCGCGATGTGCACGCCCACCACTTCCCCCAGCACCAGCCAGCTGCCGACACCGTCGCCATTGACGCCCTGCAGCTCGATGATCTGCGTGCGCCGGCATTCGAAGGACACGGGGCTTTCGGCCACGCGCGGCACGTCCACGATGCGCGAGGCGGCCGGCGTCAGGCCGGCCAGCGCGAATTCGTCGACTTCGGGCGGCGCCGGCGCGCAACTGGCGTTCATGGCCTCGGCCAGCGGGCGGGTCGCCAGGTTCCACACGAATTCGCCCGTCTGTTCGATATTGCGCAAGGTATCCTTGCGGCCGATGCTGGAAAAGCCGATCAGCGGCGGATGGTAATTGAAGGCGTTGAAAAAGCTGTACGGCGCCAGATTGAGCACGCCCGCACTGCTGCGCGAGGCGATCCAGCCGATCGGACGCGGCCCCACGATGGCGTTAAAGGGATCGTGCGGCAGGCCGTGGCCCTGCGCAGGTTCATAAAAATGGATGGGGTCAAGCACGCGGATTCCTGAAGTCAAAGGAAGTCAACGGCGCCCGGGATGGAACGCCTGGAACGACAGCTTACTGGAATTGCCGCCACCGCGTTGCCAGCCCGCCGGCGCGCCGGGTGCGCTCGCGCACGCAGCACGACAATTGTATGGCGCACGGCCCTTGGCCTCGCTTATGATGGGGCAACTCAACCCTTATCATTGCGCTATCGCCCATGCCTACCCTCACGCTGCACCAGAAAGTGTTCCTGCTCCTCTTGAGCATCGTCACCATCGGCTTCGGCTGGATATTGGCGCCGTATGCGGGCGCCATCTTCTGGGGCGTCATCCTGGCGATCCTGTTCGCGCCCGTGTACCGCTGGCTGCTGGCCAAAACCCGGGGCCGCGCGGGCCTGGCGTCGCTGCTGACCTTGCTGTTGATCATCGTCATCGTGATCCTGCCGCTGTCGCTCATTTCCGTATCGCTCGTGAACCAGGCGGCCAGCGTCGTGGAAATGGTGCGTTCGGGCGAAATCACGGTCGCCATGTTCTTCAATAAAATCATGGCCGTGCTGCCGCAATGGCTGATCAACCTGCTCGAGCGCTTCAACCTGACCAGCCTGGCCAGCCTGCAGGACAAGCTGGCCGAGGGCGCCACGCAGGTAAGCCAGGTGGTGGCCGTCAAAGCCATCAATGTGGGCCTGTACACCTTCGAATTCCTCACCAGCCTGTGCATCATGCTGTACCTGCTGTTTTTCCTCATGCGCGATGGCTCGACCCTGTCAGCCCGCATCAAGAACGCCGTGCCGCTGAGCCGCAAGTACAAGCAGCGCCTGTTCACCAATTTCACCACGGTGATCCGCGCCACGGTGAAAGGCAACATCCTCGTGGCGATCGCCCAGGGTGCCCTCGGCGGCCTGGCGTTCTGGTTCCTCGACGTGCCGGCACCCCTGCTGTGGGCCGTGCTGATGGCCTTCCTGTCGCTGCTGCCGGCCGTCGGCGCCGCCCTCGTGTGGGCACCCGTGGCAGCCTACTTCCTGGCCACGGGCGCCATCTGGCAAGGCGCCGGCCTGGCCGCCTTCGGCGTCTTCGTCATCGGCCTGGTCGACAACGTGCTGCGCCCTATCCTGGTGGGCAAGGACACGAAGATGCCCGACTACGTGGTGCTGCTGTCGACCGTGGGCGGCATGGCCCTGTTTGGCCTGAACGGCTTCGTCATCGGCCCCGTGGTGGCGGCCCTGTTCATCGCCTCGTGGGACCTGTTCGTCTCGGCCAGCGAATTCCAGGCTGAGGATTAAAGCCTGGCACTGGGGGAGCGGGCAATGCCACGGCGCCGACATCAGCATGGCCCGGACCGCTTGCATTGATCCGGTGATTGCACTATCGTTGCTGCACGCGCGTGTTGCCAACCTTGACAGGAGATCCCACCGTGTCGCTGATCCTCTACGGCCATCCCTTTTCCTCGTACACGCAAAAGGTGCTCATCGCCCTGTACGAAAACGCCATACCGTTCGATTTCCGCTGCCTGGCGCCGGACATGCCGCAGCACCTGCAGCAGTGGCTGGCGCGCTGGCCGCTGCGCAAGTTTCCGCTGCTGGTGGATGGGGAGCGCAACGTCGCCGAGACCAGCATCACCATCGAATACCTGCAGCTGGCCCATCCCGGCCCGCTGCGCCTGCTGCCGGACGACGCCATGCAGGCCCTGGACGTGCGCTTTCTCGACCGCTATTTCGACCTGCACGTCATGACGCCCGTGCAGCATGCCGTCGGCGCCGCCCTGACGGGCGACCCGGCGAAGACCGAGGAAGGCCGCGTGTTTGCCGGCAACAAGCTGGACCTCGCCTACGCCTGGCTGGAAACCCGCCTGGCCGGCAAGACGTGGGCGACGGGCGAAGACTTTACCCTGGCCGACTGCGCCGCCGCTCCGTCGCTGTTCTATGCGGACTGGACGCAGCCGATTCCCGCCACGCTGCCCCTGCTGCGCGCCTATCGCACCCGCTTGCTAGCCCGTCCATCGTTCGCCCGCGCGGTGGACGAGGCACGTCCGTACCGCCACCTCTTCCCCCTGGGTGCGCCGCAGCGCGACTGACCTTGTTCAGTAAACCTGTTCAGGCAAACACGGGGCGGAAAAAACTGCGCTCGTAGCTGACGATGCAGCGCGTCTCCTCGGCATAGCGGAAGGCGGCCTGGCATTCGGCATCCTGCATCGAATCGCTGCGGTACTGCTCGTACAAGGCCAGGCTGGGGAACGAGAACATGGCCAGGGCCACGTTGCTGGCCCCTTCCGACGGCAAGAAGTAGCCGTGATGCTGGCCGCCGAAGCGCTCGACCAGCGGTATCCACAGCTTGCCGTAGGCTTCGAATTCCCGCAATTTGTACGGGTCGATGATGTAGCGCAAATAACAGGTGATCATGCGGTTTCCTTGTGAATGTTCAACTCCATCAGCATGCCGGATTCCCAGGAGCCGATGGCGGACAATGGCGAGCCGGGCAAAAAGTCCAGCGCGCAGGGATACGTAAATTCTTCCTGCGCCAGGACGCAGAGCCCGGGCCAGCCATACAACAGCAGCTTGCCCTTGCCGATGCGTCCCAGCGCGCTGCCATCGGGCAGCCAGCGCAAGGCGTCTCCCGTGCCGCCGCCCGCCTCCACGGGCACCGTGGCCAGCCGGCGGCCATCGGCCAGCGCATAGACCGACAGGAACTCCTCGCCGCCCGCGTGATGCAGCACAGCCAGGGACGCTCCGTCGGGCGATGGCGCGCACGACTTCAGTCCTGGCAGCGACAGCACCTTGCGCCCGCCGCCCGCCTGCAGGGGCCAGTCCCATACGCTGCAGTAGTCGGGCGGCTGCACCTGCCCCTCGTCCACCGATTTGACGCCGTGCAGGACCAGCAAGCGCCGCCCGCCATCGATGGCGTGCATGGCGCGCAGCATCTCGCCCGCATGCTCCTGCGTGAAGCGCAGCTCGCCCGTCTGCGCGTCGCGTACCCGCAGGCGGCCATCCCAGCCGCCGTCGGCAAGATACTGCCCGCACGGCGACCACGCGGGGCCGCCGCCTTCGCCATCCTTCTTGTTCTGGAAATTGAGCAGCAGTTGCCCCGATGCCGCTTCCACCACGGCCAGCTGGCCCGTCGTGCTCTTGATGGCCAGCCGGCTGCCATCGGGCGAAAAGGCAAGGTCCGACATGTGCGCGATGAATTTGCCGCGCCACAGTTTCTGGCGTGCCGCCACGTCCCACAGGACCAGGTCGCGCCCCAGCACGGCCAGGCGCGTGCCATCGGGCGAAAACCGCACGCCGTAGCTGCAGCCCAGCTTCAGGGGCTTGCGCGCTGCCGTCATGGGCGCGCCAGGCGGTAGACGACGCTGTCGATATCGTAATGGCGTTCCATGCCCACATATTGCATGCCCAGGCGCGTCATGACCTTGATCGAGGCGGCGTTGTCGGGATGGGCCACGGCCACCACTTCCGGTGCGCCGACGACGTCGAACGCATGCGCGACGATAGCGGCCGCCGCCTCGCTGGCATAGCCCTGCCCCCAGCCCGTGCGCGCCAGGCGCCAGCCGATTTCAAGGGGATTGGCCCTGTCGCCGGAGAGGTGCTGCAGGCAGGCCATGCCCACCAGTTCACCGTCATCGAGGCGTATCAGCGCCCACCACGAATAGCCCCATTCGACCCAGCGGCCCATGGTGCGCGCGATGGCCGCGCGCGTCACCTCTTCGGTCTCGGGCTGGCCCGCGTTCAGGTAGGTCATCACCTCGGGATCGGTGTTGAGCGTGCGCATGCGCTCGTAGTGGCTCTCGTTGATCGGTTCCAGGCGCAGGCGCGCCGTCGTCAGTATGGTCATCGCATTTCCTTGGACGAAAAAAAAGACGATACACGATCGTCTTTTTTTTGCAAGCGCGCACGCAATTACTTGCCTGCCTCGCCCTTCTTGATCCACGCCGCCAGCTGGTGCGGACGCAGGCCGTCGTAGTCTTCGAACGGCTGATGGATCCACGGATTGTGCGGCAGTTCGTCGAGGAAGTAATCGGGACGCACGACGGAGCAGCCCTTGAGCCAGATCACGGCCGATTTGACTTCGGTCACGTCTGGGAAGTTTTCCTTCAGGTGACGCGTGACCTTGTCCAGCGTGACGCCCGAATCGGCCAGGTCGTCGACCAGCAGGATGCGGCCGGCCAGCGGGCCCTTGGTCATGGTCATGTACTTGGCAATATCGAGGTCGCCGCGCACCGTGCCCGCGTCTTCGCGGTAGGAGCTGGTCGACAGGATGGCCAGCGGCAAATCAAAAATGCGCGAGAACACGTCGCCAGGACGCACGCCGCCGCGCGCCAGGCACAATACCTGGTCGAATTTCCAGCCCGATTCGTAGACCTTGAGCGCCAGGCGCTCGATCAGGCGGTGGTACTCTTCCCAGTTGACCCAGAGATGTTGATCGTTCGATTGTGGGGTAGTCATGATAGTGAAATCTTATTATTAGCGTGATTAAAAAAATCCGCCTTGCGGCGGATTGTGTCCAGCAGCTTACTCGAATGGGTGGCGCAGCACGATCGTTTCTTCACGATCCGGACCGGTCGAAACCATGTCCACCGGTACGCCGACCAGTTCTTCGATGCGCTTGATGTAGGCGCGCGCCGTTGCAGGCAGGGCCGCCAGCGATTTCGCGCCGACCGTGCTTTCCGTCCAGCCCGGCATCTCTTCGTACACGGGCACGCAACGGGCGGCTTCTTCAGCGCCCGATGGGAAGATGTCCGTGGCCACGCCGTCGATGGTGTAGCCGGTGCACAGTTTCAGCGTTTCGATACCGTCGAGCACGTCCAGCTTGGTCAGGCACATGCCCGTCACGCCGTTGATCTGCACGGAGCGGCGCAGCAAGGCGGCGTCGAACCAGCCACAGCGGCGGGCACGGCCCGTGACGGTGCCGAATTCATGGCCGACTTGCGCCAGATGGTGGCCAACGCCTGCATCCGTTGGCAGTTCCGACGGGAACGGGCCGGAGCCGACGCGCGTCGTGTAAGCCTTGGTGATGCCCATGATGTAGTGCAGCATGCCAGGACCGACGCCCGAACCAGCGGCGGCATTGCCGGCCACGCAGTTCGACGAGGTGACGAACGGATAGGTGCCGTGGTCAACGTCGAGCAGGGAACCCTGCGCGCCTTCGAACAGCAGGTTCGCGCCGGCCTTGTGCGCCTTGTACAGCGCGCTCGACACGTCGGTGACCATCGGACGCAGACGCGGCACATAGGCCAGCGCGTCGTCGAGGGTCTTCTGATAATCGACTTTCGGCGCCTTCAGGTAGTTTTCCAGCACGAAGTTGTGGTAATCGAGGTTTTCGGCCAGCTTTTCGGCAAAGCGCTTCTCGTTGAGCAGGTCGGCGATACGGATCGCGCGGCGCGCCACTTTGTCTTCGTAGGCCGGGCCGATGCCCTTGCCGGTGGTGCCGATCTTCGCATCGCCACGCTTGGCTTCACGCGCCAGGTCGATCGCGGTGTGGTAAGGCAGGATCACGGGTGCCGCGTCCGACACTTTCAGGCGCGAGGCAACTTCGACGCCGACCGCTTCGAGCTTGTCGATTTCGCGCAGCACGTCCGGCACGGAAACGACCACGCCGTTACCGATGTAGCAGGCGACGCCTGGACGCATGATGCCCGACGGGATCAGCTGCAGTGCGGTTTTGACGCCGCCGATGACCAGCGTGTGGCCTGCATTGTGGCCGCCCTGGAAGCGCACCACGCCTTGGGCGTGATCGGTCAACCAATCGACGATCTTGCCTTTACCTTCATCGCCCCATTGGGTGCCGATGACAACAACGTTCTTTGCCATAATTTTCTTTGACATCACTCAACCTAAGTTTTTAAGAATCCAGCTACTACCATTATCGGCAAGTACCAGCACGCGATCGCACTCGAACTCGTCTTGTTCATTACTGTGACCCGGCATACTCTGGATCACGACCTCGCCCGCCTTGCGCAACTCGGCGATTTTTTCCTTCAATTCTGGCGCGCTGCCCCACGGCGCGCGGATCGAATGCTTCCGTTCCGCGGTCGGCAACAGGCGCGCCAGTTCGCGCAAATCGAGCGAGAAGCCGGTCGCGGGACGTGCCCGGCCGAACGCTTCGCCGACGTGGTCATAACGGCCGCCGCGCGCAACCGCGTTCGGCAAGCCTGGTACATACAGCGCAAACATCGCGCCGCTTTCATATTGGTAGCCGCGCAGGTCGGCCAGGTCGATCGCCACTTCGGCGCGGCCCAGCGCGGATCCTGCCAGCGCGGCCAGTTCGGCCAGCGCCTTGAGCACGCCCGGCAGCGGCGGCAGCACTTCGCGCGCACGCGCCAGCACGTCGATGTCGCCGTACAGGTTCGGCAAGGCCAGCAGCGCATCGCGCGTGACGGCGTCGTAACCGGCAGTCAGGGCGCGCAGGCCCGGCGCATCTTTCGCGCGCAGCAAGGCGTACAGCGCAGCTTCGTCGCGCCCGGCGGCGGCGTCTTGCGCAATGATAGCGCGCAACAGGCCGACGTGCGACAGATCCAGGCGCACGCTGTCGAAACCGGCCAGTGCCAGCGAAGCGAGCGCCAGTTCCTGGATCTCGGCATCCGCTTCCAGGCCGGCGTGGCCATAGATTTCGGCGCCGATCTGCAGCGGTTCGCGGGTGGCGTGCAGGCCCGACGGACGGGTATGCAGCACGCTGCCGGCGTAGCACAGGCGGGTGACGGTGGCACGGTTGAGCAGGTGGGCGTCGATGCGCGCCACTTGCGTCGTCATGTCGGCGCGCAGGCCGAGCATGCGGCCCGACAGCTGGTCGACCAGTTTGAACGTGCGCAGGTCGGTATCCTTGCCAGCGCCGGTCATCAGCGATTCCAGATACTCGAGCAGCGGCGGCATGACCAGTTCATATCCGTACAGACGGAAATTATCCAGCATGAGGCGGCGCAGCTCTTCGATCTTGCGCGCTTCCGACGGCAGAACATCGGCAATATTTTCGGGCAAAAGCCAATTCGGCATGAGGGAGCGAGATACGGAAGAAAGTTGAAAAAATGCATCATGCGAGGCAGCGGCGGGCGCGCCAGGCAAGAGGCCGAACCTGATATTTTACGCGAAAACACGGGCCTTTAGGGATAAGTTGTCCGAAACGCTGCCGCACGGCCCTAAAAACACCGCATTTTACGCCTTCCCGCAACAACTAGACGGGCACAAAAAAACGGGGCCGGCATCGATGCCGGCCCCGCTGCTGCCGCCCCCGTCCTTGCGGCCGGGTGCAGTGCGATGCTGTCTTACTTCTTGGACGGAGCGGCCGTGCCGTTACCCTTGAAGTACTTGAAGAATTCCGAACTCGGATCGACCACCATCACGTCGCCCTTGTCCTTGAAGGTGGCGCGGTAGGCTTCCAGGCTGCGGTAAAACTTGTAGAACTCCGGATTCTTGCCAAACGCTTCCGCATACACCTGCGACGCCTTGGCATCGCCCTCGCCGCGGATCTTCTCGGCTTCGCGATACGCTTCGGCCAGGATCACCGTGCGCTGCTTGTCGGCGTCGGCGCGGATCTTCTCGGAGTCGGCCGAACCGGTCGAACGCAGTTCATTGGCCACGCGCACGCGCTCGGACTTCATGCGCTCGTACACGGAGTTGTTGATCTGCTCGACGTAATCGACGCGCTTCAGGCGCACGTCGACGATGCCTACGCCGATGGCCTCGGCCTCGGCCGCCACCTTGGCCTTGATCGCCTGCATCACCTTGCCACGCTCGCCCGAGATCACTTCGCGCACCGTGCGCTTGGTGATTTCATCGTTCAGCGCCGCCTTGACGATTTGCGACATGCGGTTGCGCGCACGGCTTTCATCGCCGCCGAAGCTGCGGAAATAGGTCTTTGGATTGACGATGCGCCACTTCACATACGCGTCGACGAGGATATTCTTCTTCTCGGCCGTGATGAAGCGTTCCGGTTCCGGCGTGTCGAGCGTCAGGATACGCTTGTCCAGGTAGATGACGTTCTGGAACGGCGGCGGCAGCTTGAAGTACAAGCCTGGCTTGCTGATCTCGTCCTTGACTTCACCGAGGGCGAAGACGATGGCGTATTTACGCTGATCGACCACGAACACGGTCGAGGAAAGGAGCATGATCGCGATGAAACCCGCGATCAGGGCGGCAACGATACGGTTCATTAGCGGCTCTCCCGTTCACGCGAAGAGCGGCTGTCACGGCGCTGATTGACTTCTACTGTCGGCATGGCTTCCTGTGGCAAAACGGTGTTGGCTGCGGGTGTCGCGGCAGCACGGGCGGCGGCAGCGGCAGCATCGGTGGCAGCCGTCTGGGCGATCAACTTGTCGAGCGGCAGATACAGCAGATTGCTGCCCGTCTTGGCGTCAACCATGACCTTGCTGGCACTGCTGAACACTTGCTGCATCGTTTCCAGGTACATGCGGTCGCGCGTGACAGCCGGCGCCTTCTGGTACTCGACCAGCACCTGCTTGAAGCGCGACGCGTTACCTTCGGAGTTCTCGGTCACCATGGCCCGGTAGGCCTCTGCTTCCTGCACCAGGCGGAATGCTGCGCCGCGGGCTTTAGGAATGACGTCATTGGCGTAGGCCTGGCCTTCATTCTTCTGGCGTTCACGGTCCTGGCCTGCCTTGACGGCATCGTCGAAGGCGGCTTGCACCTGCTCCGGCGGCTGCACGGCCTGCATCGTCACGTTGTTAATCAACACGCCAGCCTTGTAATCTTCAAGAATCTGCTGCATCAATTTCTGCGTATCAAAAGCCACTTTTTCGCGGCCTTCATACAGCACGAAGTCCATCTTGCTGCGGCCGACCACTTCGCGGATCGCCGTCTCGGCGACCTGGCGCAAGGTGTCTTCCTGGTCGCGCAGGCTGAACAGCCATTCCACGGGATCTTTCAGGGTGTACTGCACCGCGAACTGGATGTCGATGATGTTTTCATCATCCGTCAGCATCAGCGACTCGCTGGCCTGCTTGTTGCGCAGCGAGGTGCGATAACCCACTTCCACCGTGCGCACCTGCGACACGTTGACGGTTTCATCGGTCTGGAACGGATACGGCCAGCGCCAGTTGAGACCGGCCGGCGCCGTGCGCGTGTATTGGCCAAACGTCAGCACCACGCCGCTCTGGCCCTCTTGCACGATGAAGGCGCCGCTGGCGAGCCAGATGAAGACGGCGATCACGCCAACGACGCCGGCGGTGATGCCGGCGCCCTTCATGTCGGGGCGCGGGCCATTGCCGCCACCGTTGTTATTGCCGCCGTTGTCGGGACGGTTCTTCTGTCCGAAAAAGGCGTTCAGGCGCTGATTGAAATCGCGCCACAACTGATCGAGGTCCGGCGGACCTTCGCCGGGCTTTTTGCCTTCTTGGGCTTTCTTGCCGTCGTCCTTGCGATTGCCCCAGCGGGGATCGTTCAGGGACAACTTCAAGCCTGTTTTTTTGAGTAGGGAGACAAGCATAACTATCGTGTTCCGACTTGGGAGTGGGTGGAAATCCTATCGTCCTCGCCAGGCTCTTCGTCCTGGTCCGGGGCGGCGCCATCGTGCTGGTCGTACTGACCGTCAAACTGATCTTCCTGCGGTGCTTCGTCGTTCTGATACAGGTGGGCAGAACGGGGCGCCTTCCTGGCCATTTCGACGATCGCATCGCGCAGCAGGTCGAGCCCGCTGCCCTTCTGCGCACTGACGAACACGCGACTGATCGTAGCATATTCATCGCGCTCCACCGAAGGCTCCAGCCCGGCCGCATCGATCTTGTTCCACACGAGGATTTGCGGAATATGATCGGCGCCGATCTCTTTCAAGACCAGGTTGACCTGCTCGATCTGCTCCATGCGCACCGGCGACGCGGCGTCGACGACGTGCAGCAGCAGATCGGCATGGATGGTTTCTTCGAGCGTGGCGCGGAAGGCGGCCACCAGCTGGTGCGGCAATTCGCGCACGAAGCCGACCGTGTCGGAGATCACCACGTTACCCACTTCCTGGCCCAGGTAAACCCGGCGCGAGGTGGTGTCGAGGGTGGCGAACAACTGGTCGGCGACATACACGCCGGCCTTGGTCACGGCATTGAACAGCGTCGACTTGCCGGCATTGGTATAGCCGACGAGGGACACCGAGAATGTGTGATTGCGGCCGCGCGCGCGGCGCTGCGTTTCGCGCTGCTTGTGCAGTTTTTCCAGGCGCGCGCGCAGGGCCTTGACACGGTCGCCGATCAGCCGGCGGTCGGTCTCGAGCTGCGTCTCGCCGGGACCGCGCAAGCCGATACCGCCCTTTTGCCGTTCCAGGTGGGTCCAGCCGCGGATCAGGCGCGTGGCCAGATGCTGCAGCTGGGCCAGCTCGACTTGCAGCTTGCCCTCGTGGCTCTTGGCGCGCTGCGCGAAGATGTCGAGGATCAGGCTGGTACGGTCGAGCACGCGCACATTCAGGCGCTTTTCCAGATTGCGCTGCTGGGCGGGCGAGAGGGCGTGATTGAAGATGACGATTTCCAGGCCATCGTTGACGACGACGTCGCCAATTTCATCGGCCTTGCCGCTGCCGACGAAATACGCGGAATCGGGACTGGAACGCTTGGCCGTGATGGTGGAAATCGGGTCCGCGCCAGCCGAACGCGACAACAGCATGAGTTCCTCCATGCTGGCGGCGAAGTCGCTGTGACCGAAGTCAACCCCGACTAGTGCCGCGCGCATGATGGCATCTGATGAGTTGCGGCGAACGCCGACGCCGATGCAAACGCATCAGCGCCGCTGGCGCGGACGGGGGCGATGGAGGGTGAAAGGCGCTGGGCCGTCAAGCTCAACGCTTTACTCCGCTTCAGATTCAATATTGAGATTGACGGCACGGGCCGGCACCACTGTCGAGATGGCATGCTTGTACACCATCTGTGTCACCGTATTGCGCAGCAATACGACATATTGATCGAACGATTCGATATGGCCCTGCAATTTAATGCCATTGACCAGGTAGATCGAGACAGGAACATGCTCTTTGCGTAATGCATTGAGGAATGGGTCTTGTAACAGTTGCCCTTTGTTGCTCATAACAGCTCCGTTGTTTATGTTGTTGTGTAAGAATTGGAGGCGACTCGCTTGATTTCAAGTGCTCTCACACCTTTCAAAGAAAGAAAGATGCGTCATAGCTACTGTAACCTGTTTTCGCGATCGCTGTCGCGCATGGCGCATTAACACTTTATTATTTCCGTGCAAATAACCATTGAATTGGCTGTCGGCGCCGCATTATCTCCGCGGCGCCTTAATATGCACTTAATCCAGCTGTTAACTCATTACTTGCTTGGCGTGCGTGCAAACGGGTTTTTACCCGTACGCAATTCGATGCGCAGCGGCGTACCGACCAGGGCAAACGTATCGCGGAAATGTTTTTCCAGATAACGCTTGTAGGGATCGCCAACGGCGTCGAGCGCATTGCCGTGAATAACGATCACAGGCGGGTTCATGCCGCCCTGGTGGGCATAGCGCAGCTTCGGACGGATCGAACCCTTGCGGCGCGGCTCCTGCTTCTCCACGGCCTCGATCAGGGCGCGCGTCAGCTTCGGCGTCGACAGGTCGCACATGGCGGCCGCATACGCGGCGTTGAGCGACTTCATCAGTGGGCCGATGTTGGTGCCCTTCAGCGCCGAAATGAAATGCATCTGCGCGAACGACAGGAAATCGAGCTTGCGGTCGATATCGATCTTGATTTCATCGCGCTCGTGCGATTGCAAGCCATCCCATTTATTCACGGCCACGACCAGCGCGCGGCCCGATTCCAGGATAAAGCCGGCGATATGCGCGTCCTGCTCCGAAATATCCTGCTGCGCGTCGAGCATCAGCACGACCACGTTGGCTTCGGAAATCGACTGCAGCGTTTTCACCACCGAGAATTTCTCGATCGCTTCAAACACCTTGCCGCGGCGGCGGATACCGGCCGTGTCGATCAGGGTGTATTGCTGGCCATCGCGTTCGAACGGGATTTCGATCGAATCGCGCGTCGTGCCCGGCATGTCGAAGGCGATCACGCGCTCTTCGCCCAGCAGGGTGTTGATCAAGGTCGACTTGCCCACGTTCGGACGGCCGACGAGGGCGATCTTGATGCCGCGGTCGGTCTTTTCCAGCTCTTCAGGCTCATCCGGACGCTGCGCGAACGCCAGGTCCAGCATCACTTCGACGAGGTCGTTGACGCCGTCACCGTGCGCCGACGAGATCGCATACGGATCGCCCATGCCCAATTCATAGAATTCGGACACGACGGCCGTGTAGCGCATGCCTTCGCTTTTGTTGACCACCAGCAAGACCGGGCGGCCGCTCTTGCGCAGGAAGTCGACGATGGTCTTGTCATGCGGGGTCAGGCCCTGACGGCCGTCCACGATGAACACCACCACGTCGGCCTCGGCCACGGCCTGCTTGGTCTGCAGTGCCATCTGGTGCATGATGCCTTCCTTGGCGACGGGTTCGAAACCACCCGTATCGATGACGAGGAAGGGACGTTCGCCGACACGGCCTTCGCCATAGTGACGATCGCGCGTCAACCCAGGCAAATCCGCCACCAGCGCATCGCGCGAGCGGGTCAGACGATTGAATAAAGTCGATTTCCCAACATTGGGTCGACCTACTAGTGCAATTACCGGCTTCATTGTATTACTCGACCGCGAGAGCGGTCACTGTCCCTGATTGGGTTTGAAAAATCAAATTCGAACCGGCAACGACGGGAGCCGAAACAATCGGGCTACCGTCGGTGCTGACACGACCTATTAATGCGCCATCTTCCCGTGACAGGAAGTGGATATAACCTTGATAGTCGCCGACGGCGACGCTGCGGCCGTAGGAGGCCGGCGTCGACAGGCGGCGGCGCGCCAGCGCCTCATTCTTCCAGGCGCTCTGGCCGGCTTCGCGGCTGAACGCCACCACGGCGCCCTGGTCATCGGCAACAAACACGAAACGCTGGTCGACGGCCACGCCCACGTCGGACGAGATCGGCTTGGTCCAGCGCGGCACGCCGGTGGCGGCGTCGAAGCAGCCCGCCTTGCCCTGATACGTGACGGCGCACACTTCGCCTTCGAACACCACCGGCGTGCCGGCGATGTCGGAGACGCGCTCCAGTTCGGTGGCGCCGCGCGGTTCGCTGACGACGATCTCCCAGCGTACCACACCGGTCGCTGCCGTCAGTGCCAGCAGCTTGCCGCCCGGCTGGGCCACGTAGATGTTCGCGCCGCCCAGCACCATGCCCGGCGCATTGCGCAAGGTCAATGCCGGCGTGGCGCGCTGCACCGTCCATTTGCGTTCGCCCGTCTTGGCGTCGAAGCCGACGATGCGGTTGTCCACGCTGCGCACCACGACCACGCCCTGCCCCACAACGGGCGCCGTCAATACTTCGCTGGACGCCTGCGCCTTCCACAGCTGCTTGCCATCGGCGTCAAACGCCAGCACGGCGCCCTTGGCGGCGCCGACGGCGACGACGGCACCATCGCTGCCGGCACCCGAGGTGATGTCGCTGCCGGCCTTGATGCGCCACGTTTCACGGCCGCTGGCCGCATCCAGGCGCGCCAGCGCGCCATCGGCGCTGACCACGTACAGGCTGCTGCCGGCCAGCGCAGGCGTCAACGCGTACACGCCGGCCTTGCCGATCGAATACTTCCAGGCGTCGCGCACGGCAATGCTCGATTTTAACTCGACCAGCTTGGCCGGCTCGACTTTCGGATCTTTCGAGGCGAACGGGTTCCAGGACGAGCAACCGGCCATCAGGGCCAACAGACTTGCAGCTACCAGCTTTTCAGTGACACGCATAAGTGTTATCCAACCTTTTTCTTGTACTTGTAAGGGCAAGGCAGGCGGCGCACAACGCCGCGCGGCCGCACCACCATCAGTGTTCCTGTCAGGCGGCGGCCTTGTCAGCCTTGGCCTTGTCTTCCGGTACCGTGCCGCCGATCGCTTCCAGTTTGACCTGGATCAGTTGACGGCCTGGATTGTTCTTGTCCGTCGCGGCTATCGCGGCCAGGTAGGCCGTGCGGGCATCGGCCAGCTTGTTTTGCGCCACCAGGATGTCGCCCTTGCGGTCGGCCACGGCACCGGCAAATTGCGCCACGGTGGCCGTCGCCAGCACCTTCAGCGCTTCATCATAGGCTTTTTCGTCCAGCAGGACGCCGGCCAGGCGCAGCTTGGCGATGGCCTTGTACTCTTCCGTACCGTGCTCGGCCACCCATTGCAGCTGGGTCTTGGCCGTTTTCAGGTCGTTCGCGTCGAACGCCACCTTGGCCGCGGCCAGGGCGCTCATCTGTGCATATGCCGTACCGCTGAAACGCGACTGCATGTCGCTGGTCGCGCGCATCACCTTGGCCGTGTCCTTGGCGGCGATGGCGTTCTGCAGTTCGTCGTACAGCTGGCCCGCTTGCGCAGCCTGCGTGCGCTGGTAGTACTGCCAGCCAGCCCAGCCGCTGTAGCCGGCCAGCGCCACGATCAGGACCCAGGAGGTCAGATTGCCATTGCGCTGCCACCAGGCCTTGAGGGTTGCCAGTTGTTCTTGTTCTTCGTGATCGTATGCCATGGGTCGTCAGTTTGAATGAGTAGTTGATCGAGGGTAGTACGGTCTTGCTGCAAATTAATGGTGGTGATGCACGTGACCGCCAGGACCGTGGTCGTGGCCGCAATCGTGGTCGCCGATAATCTGGTCCACCACGTAATCGACGACATCGTCGAACGGCACCGTGCTCTGCTGCGCGCCCGCATCGGCTTCGCGCATGGCTTTCACCGTCGCGACATTGTTGGCGATTTCATCATCGCCCAGGATCACGGCAAACGCCGCGCCGCTGGCATCGGCCTTTTTCATTTGCGTCTTGAAGCTGCCGCCGCCGTTGCTCGCTGCGCAATGTAGCACAACGTCCAGGCCCGCATCGCGAATCCGCTCGGCCAGCACGAACGCTTGCAAGCCTGCCTGCTCGCCCTGGTGCACCAGGTAGACGTCGCACTGGGCCGGCGCTTCCGGCTCGGCCGCATCCTTCATCAGCAGCACCAGGCGTTCGACGCCCATGCCGAAACCGACGGCGGGCGTCGATTTGCCGCCAAACATTTCCACCATGCCATCATAGCGGCCGCCGGCGCAGACCGTGCCTTGCGCGCCCAGCTTGTCGCTGACCCACTCGAACACCGTGCGGTTGTAGTAATCGAGGCCGCGCACCAGGCGTGGGTTGATGGTGAACGGAATATTGTTGTGATTCAAGATCTTCTGCACGCCGTGGAAGTGGGCCAGCGATTCTTCGCCCAGGTAATCGAGCAGCTTCGGCGCGCCATTGACCAGGTCCTGCATGGCAGGGTTCTTGGTATCGAGGATGCGCAGCGGATTGCTGTGCAGGCGGCGCTTGGCTTCTTCGTCGAGCAGCTCGCTGTGGCTTTCCAGGTAGGCGATCAGGTCGGCACGGTGGCGCAGGCGCTCGGCCGCATCGCCGATCGAGTTCAGTTCCAGGCGGATGCCTTCCAGGCCCAGGTCATCCCACAGGCGGCGCGACAGCATGATGATCTCGGCGTCGATATCCGGGCCCGTGAAACCGATGGCTTCCACGCCGAACTGGTGGAACTGGCGGTAGCGGCCTTTCTGCGGGCGTTCGTGACGGAACATCTGGCCCTTGTACCACAGGCGTTTCGGACCTTCGTAGACGAGGTTGTGCTCGACGACGGCGCGCACCACGCCGGCCGTGCCTTCCGGGCGCAGGGTCAGGTTGTCGCCGTTCATCGAATCGGTGAACGAATACATTTCCTTTTCCACGATATCGGTCACGGCGCCGATGGCGCGCGCGAACAATTTCGTCTCTTCCACGATCGGCGTGCGGATCTGCTGGAAGCCGTAGCTTTGCAGAACGGACTGGGCCGTGTTTTCAAACAATTCCCACAGCGGGGCGTCGGCGGGCAGGATATCGTTCATGCCTTTGACGGCGGTGATTTTATCGAGCTTTTTATTTTCGGACATAGTGTTCTTCTTTGCTTTAACTTGATTGCCGGATTACGCGCGTAGCGCTAATCCGACCTACGCTGCTGCGCCGTAATGGCTTTTAACATAATTGAGGACGATGTCCTGGAATTCCTCGACGATGCGTTCGCCGCGCAGGGTGACGACTTTTTCGCCGTCGACAAACACGGGGGCGGCTGGCGACTCGCCCGTGCCGGGCAGGCTGATGCCGATGTTCGCATGCTTCGATTCGCCGGGACCGTTGACGATGCAGCCCATGACGGCCACGTTCATCGCTTCCACGCCCGGATACGATTTCTTCCACTCCGGCATCTGCTCGCGCAGATACGTCTGGATGTTGTCGGCCAGCTCCTGGAAGGTGGTCGACGTCGTGCGGCCGCAACCGGGACAGGCGATCACCATGGGCGCGAACTTGCGCAAGCCCATGGTTTGCAAAATTTCCTGGCCGACGATGACTTCGCGCGTGCGGTCGCCGCCCGGTTCGGGCGTGAGCGAAATGCGGATGGTGTCGCCGATGCCCTCTTGCAGCAGCACGGCCAGGGCCGCCGTCGAAGCGACGATGCCCTTGCTGCCCATGCCCGCTTCCGTCAAGCCCAGGTGCAGCGGATAGTCGCAGCGCTGCGCCAGTTCGCGGTACACGGCGATCAAATCCTGCACGCCCGAGACTTTGCACGACAGAATGATCTTGTCGCGGCCCAGTCCCAGCTCTTCCGCACGCACGGCGTTTTCGATCGCCGACGTCACCAAAGCCTCGTACATGACGGCTTGCGCCGGCCACGGTTCGGCGCGGCCCGCGTTTTCATCCATGATGCGCGCCAGCAAGGCTTGATCCAGGCTGCCCCAGTTCACGCCGATGCGCACCGGCTTGTCGTACTTGCACGCCGCTTCGATCATTTGCGCGAATTGCGTATCGCGCTTGGCGCCCTTGCCCACATTGCCCGGATTGATGCGGTACTTCGACAGCGCGCGCGCGCAATCGGGGTAGTCGTTAAGCAGGGTATGGCCGTTATAGTGGAAATCGCCCACCAGCGGCACGTCGATGTCCATCTTGTCGAGCTGCTCGCGGATGTAGGGCACGGCCGCGGCCGCTTCGGGACGGTCCACCGTCAGGCGCACCAGTTCCGACCCGGCACGCGCCAGTTCCTTGATCTGGATCGCCGTGCCGATGGCGTCGGCCGTATCCGTGTTCGTCATCGACTGCACCACCACGGGGGCGTCGCCGCCCACCCAGATCTGGCGCTGGCCGTGCGCGATCAGCACCTTGCGGCTGTCGCGGCGGCCGGAAGGGCCGGAGCCGATCGCTGTTTTCGAGGTAGCCATAATATTATCTTCTGAGTTTGCTTGAACGATTACTGCAATTATTTGATGCTGACACGCGAGATCGTGCCACCGGCCACGGTCGGCAGCTCCAGCTTGGCGCCGCGCAAGGTTGCCTGCACAACACCCGGCTTGCCCACCACCAGAGTGGCCGGACCCGTGATATCGAACGTTTCCGTGCTGCCCGCCTTGACCATGCGCGAAATCAGCGGAGAAGCGCCGGGACGGCGGATCTCGACCCAGGAATCCTGCTCCACCTTCAGCACCAGCGCATTCGCGCCCACGGCAGGGGCAGCGGCAGCGGCGGGCGGCGTGACGGCAGCCGTCGCCGCTGTCGCCGGAGCTGGCACGGCGGCTGGCGGCACGGCGGCGGCCGGCGCCGAAGCGGCGGCAGCGGCAGGTGCGCCCGTCTGCGTATCGTTGCCTGGCGGCGGCGGCACGGAAATCAGGGGCACGGACGGCGTCTGCACGGGCGTCAAGTCCTGGCCCGGCTTGATCAGGGTCGTTTCCACCGGGCCCACTTCCGCATGCGCGGTTTCCTTCCCGGCCTGCGCGGACAGCAGGCTGGCCGGCACGTAGCCGAGTTTATAGGCGCCAAAGGCGGCCGCCACGACGACGGCCACGGCGCCGGCGATCCAGATTGGCGTCTGGTTCGACGAACGCTGCGTCATCGACGGGAAACGCGATTCCGAGAACGTGGCGGAAATCTCGCGCCGCGCGGGCGCGGCCGGGTCTTGCGCCGGCGCCGGATGGACTTCGATCATGGCCACCAGCGGCGCCGCGTCGAGACGCACCACCTTGGCGTAGGCGCGCACGAAACCGCGCACCACGGCCACGTTAGGCAAGGCCGCCATGTCGCCCTCTTCCAGCGCGATCACCTGGCGCGGCGCCAGCTTGAGCTGGTCGGCCACCTGCTCCACGGGCCAGCCCAGCGCTTCGCGCTGCGCCTTCAACTGTGCGCCTGCCAACGCAAGATTGCCCTGGGGCTGCTGCTGAGGCGTTTCTGCCCACTCTGAATTCATTGGTATCCCTGTCTCACTCATCAAACGCCCCATTTTGATAAGCAGCATATTCGGGGGAGCCGGAATGGTGGTTGCGCAAATGCGCCCCCAGGCCAGCTTCCGCACCCGCATCCCCGAGCTTATGCTGCACCTTGATCCCGAGCCACAGCACATCGGCCGTCTGGCTCTCCATTGTCGCTACTTTACCGAGCCGCTCAAGGTAATGAGCCGCTTGCCGGTAGTCTTGCTGTTGGTAATACACGCGCACCAGGCCGGCATACGTGATTGCCGCGCCAGGTGCGATGCGCTCCGCCTTGAGCCAGTAGTCAGCGGCACGCGGGTAATCTTTCATGACCAGGCTGCACGCCGCCGCATTATGCAGCGCCAGTTCAGGCGTGCCATAGGCGGCATCTTGCAATGCGGCATCAAAATACGCCAGCGACTGCGCCGCGCGCCCGGTCTGGCACAGAAACTGGCCATAATTATTGCTCAACTCGGGATTGTGGGGCGCGAGGCGCAATGCGTAAAGAAAATCTTTTTCAGCAGCCCCAGGTTGGCGCAGGGCAGCAAGAATCAGGGCGCGCATGCCGCGCGCCTGGACATTGTCCGGCACCAGCTGCACCGCCTGCTCTGCTTCGGCCAACGCCACCACAAACTGATCCTGCATATAATAGGCGCTGGCCAGCTGCAAGCGCAAGGCGGCGCGCTGCTCGACAGATGCAGCTTGCTCCTTGTCTGCGGTGGAAGCACAGCCGACCAGCAGCACAGCCAGGCAAACAGCGGCCACAGCAAGCGAGCGTTGGTAAGCCATGCCTTCCCTCATCAGGAGCGGATCTCCACGATCTTGCCGAAATTGGCGCCAAATTTCTGTTGATACTCAGTCATCTTTTCCATGCGTTCCTGCACCCGGGTGCGGTCCTTGACTTCGCCGGCCAGCTGGCCGCAGGCCGCATCGATATCATCGCCGCGCGTCTTGCGCACGGTGGTGATGATGCCGCCATCCATCAGCACCTGGGCAAACGCCTTGATGCGCGGGTTTTTCGAGCGGAACAGGCCCGACTCGGGAAACGGGTTGAAGGGAATCAGGTTGAACTTGCAGTTCACGCCGAACTCGCGGTCTTGCACCAGCGCCAGCAGTTCGCGCGCGTGCTCGTCGCTGTCGTTGACGCCGTCGAGCATGCAGTATTCGAAGGTGATGAAATCGCGCGGGGCGAATTCCAGGTAGCGCTTGCACGCCGCCATCAATTCCTTCAGCGGGTATTTCTTGTTCAGTGGAATCAGCCCGTCGCGCAAGGCGTCGTTCGAGGCGTGCAGCGAGACGGCCAGGGCCACCGGCACTTCCTGCGACAGCTTGTCCATCATCGGCACCACGCCCGACGTCGACAGGGTCACGCGGCGGCGCGACAGGCCGTAGGCGTTATCGTCGAGCATCAATTTCAGGGCCGTGACGGTCGGCTCAAAGTTCAGCAGGGGCTCGCCCATGCCCATCATCACCACGTTGGTGATCTGGCGCTCGCCTTTCGGGCCCGGTTCGATGCCCTTGGTGCGGCGCAATTCAAATTCCGCCATCCACAGCTGGCCGATGATTTCGCCGACGCTCAGGTTGCGGTTGAAGCCTTGCTTGCCCGTCGAGCAGAAACGGCAGTTCACGGCGCAGCCGGCCTGGGTCGAGATGCACAGGGTGCCGCGGTTTTCTTCCGGAATGAACACGGTTTCCACGGCATTGCCATTGCCCACGTCGACCAGCCACTTGCGCGTGCCGTCCGTCGACGTGTGGTCGCTGATGATGGCCGGGGCGCGCACTTCGGCGCGCGTGGCCAGCTTGTCGCGCAGCGACTTGGCCAGGTCCGTCATGGCGTCGAAGTCGGAGGCGCCGAACTGGTGTATCCAACGCTGCAATTGTTTCGCACGAAACGGTTTCTCTCCCAGCTCGGCGCAGTAGGCGATGAGTTGCGCGGGATCGAGGTCCAGCAAGTTGGTGAGAGTCGTCGTATTCATGATCTTGTCTATTCTAAAAATCCGTCCCCGCGCGCATCAGGGGCAAAGCACCACAGCGCAGCGGGAACAGGGGGTGATAAGTTATTTCACAGATAACGCCAGGAAATAACGTTATCTAAGGCAATTAAGCCTTCAGTTCTGGGAAGAAGTAAGCGATTTCCACTTTAGCAGCTTCGACAGCGTCGGAACCGTGTACGGCGTTAGCGTCGATCGAATCGGCGAAATCGGCGCGGATCGTGCCTTTTTCTGCTTTCTTCGGATCGGTCGCGCCCATCAGGTCACGGTGGGCCAGAACGGCGTTTTCGCCTTCCAGGGCCTGGATCATGACTGGACCGGAAACCATGAAGTCGACCAGATCCTTGAAGAAGCCGCGCTCTTTGTGTGCTGCGTAGAAGCCTTCAGCTTGTTCGCGCGACAGTTGGGTCATGCGTGCTGCAACGATTTTCAGGCCAGCGTTTTCAAAACGGGTGTAGATTTGACCGATTACGTTTTTTGCAACTGCGTCTGGTTTGATGATCGACAGGGTGCGTTCGATTGCCATGTGTGAAAACTCCAATAAAAGTAAGGTTTAAAACGGTAAATTGATAACTCAATCAACCTTTGATTTTACCATACTCCACCCCATATCACCCAGACAGGCAGGGGCATCTTGCCGCCCTGTCCCTGTTTAATGAAATCTTAAGCTGCTTTTTTGGCAAATTCCGGCCCCCATGCTATCCTTGGGTAAAGCAGTAATTTGAATTGACAACACGGAGGCACTATGAATCAGAACATGCAACGCACCTTTGACCTGTCGGGGGGCATGCAGCAAGTCCGCCACCAGGTCTTGCGCAACACTTACTGGCTGCTGGCACTGTCCATGATACCGACCGTGCTGGGCGCCTTCATCGGCGTGCAGATGCATTTGCCGATGCTGACCGGCGGCATGGGCTTCATCATCTTCATGGCCGTCGCATTCGGCTTCATGTACGCGATCGAGAAAACCAAGAACTCGGGCCTCGGCGTCGCCGTCCTGCTGGGCTTTACCTTCTTCATGGGCCTGATGCTCACGCCTATCCTGACGCGCACGCTCGGCTACTCGAACGGCGGCATGCTGATCATGACGGCATTCGGCGGCACGGCCACCATCCTGGCCGTGATGGCGACGATTGCCACGGTGTCGAAGCGCGATTTCTCGGCCATGGGCAAATGGCTGTTCGCCGGCGTGATCGTGCTGATCCTCGCATCGGTGGCGAACATCTTCCTGGGCCTGTCGGCACTGTCGATCGTGATCTCCATGGTCGCCATCGCCATCTTCTCGGCCTACATCCTGTATGACGTGCAGCAAATCATCAACGGCGGCGAGACCAACTACATCTCGGCCACCCTGCGCATCTACCTGGACGTGTACAACATCTTCACCAGCCTGTTGTCCCTTCTGGGCTTCGCTGGCGGCAGCCGCGACTAAGCGCTAACGCAAAAACGCCCAGGGCGGCGTTGCAGTGCTTTGCCCTGAACGTTTTATGCGCCAGGACATGAAAACAAAAGCCGACCCGCGGGTCGGCTTTTTTACGTCCGTTCAAATTACTTGATCTTCTCCGCCACCTCGAGCAAGCAGGCGCGGGCGCGGTCCAGGGTCGGGTTGTCGCGCTGGGCCGCATACACGGCGTAGGCGGAATGCGAGAATTCGGGCGCGTCGCGCACGCGGTACAGCAAGCCCCCATCGAGATACGGCTGCGCGCTGCCGATACGAAAATAACTGGCGCCGCCCACTTCCAGCAGGTACACGAGGGCCAGCGGGCCCAGGGAGATCGAAACGGGCGGACTGCTCAACTCAGGATACGCCGCCTGGTGGTTGGCCGCGAAGCTGGGTCCCCAGTCGACGTACACATAGGTATCGGCCTGCATCTGCCCGTCGGCGCGCGTGGTCACCATCACCAGCTTTTCCTCGGCCAGCAATTCGCTGGCCAGCCCCGGGCGCTGCGGCGGGTTGTACAGCACGGCGAGGTCCAGCGAGCCGTCGTGCACGGCGTCGAGCAGGCGCGCGGGACTGTCGACTTCAGCGCGCAGGGCGATTTCGGGACAATCGCGGCTCATGCGTATCAGCCAGTCGCCGAGCAGCGGCTGCCACAGGCTCAGTTCGCAGCCGATGCTGACGGCGTCGTCGCGCCCCGGCGGCAAGGCCACCTGGTGGCGCGCCCGCTCCCACACCTGCACCATGGTGGCCGCATGGCGCATGAAGCGCTCGCCGGCCGGCGTCAGGCGCGCGCCCGCCTTGTTGCGCACGAACAGCTGGCGCCCCAGCTGCTGCTCCAGGGTGCGGATGCGGGCGCTGACGGCCGTCTGCGTCACGTGCATGCGCTCGGCCGCCATGATGAAGCTGCCGCAGGAAGCCACTTCGAGGAAGGTACGCGCCTGATTGATATCCATCAAGCCATCATATCAGCTGACGCGCATCTCAACTGACACGCTCGTAGCCACCCAATACGCCCTGCTTCGACAAGACCCACTGCCACAGCTGCAGGTCGCGCGCGCGGAAGGCGCCCGCGCAGGACAGCAAATAATATGACCACATGCGGTGGAAGCGCTCGCCCAGCTGGGCCGCAAACTGCGGCCACGCCTGCTCAAAGTTCGCATGCCAGGCCATCAGGGTCTTGTCATAGTCGGCGCCGAAGTTGTGCAAGTCCTCGGCGATAAATAAATCATCGATGGCGTCGCCGATCTGGCCGATGGAGGGCAAGTCGCCATTCGGGAAGATGTACTTGTCGATCCATGGATCGCACGCGGAATCGCGCTTGTTCTTGCCGATCGTATGCAGCAGGAACAGGCCGTCGTCTTCCAGGCAGCGGTGCGCCACTTCCATGAAGGTGCGGTGATTCTTGTGCCCCACGTGCTCGAACATGCCGATGCTGACGATGCGGTCGAATTTTTCATCGGTGTCGCGGTAATCCTGCAGGCGGAAGTCCAGGTTTTCTCCGCCCGGCATGCCGCGCGCGTAGGCGACCTGCTCTTGCGAAATCGTCACGCCCACACACTGCACCTGGTATTTTTCCGCCGCATAACGCATGAAACTGCCCCAGCCGCAGCCGATGTCGAGCACGCGCATGCCCGGTTCCAGGCGCAGCTTGCGGCAGACCAGATCGAGCTTGGCTTCCTGCGCCTCGGCCAGGTTGCCGGCGTCCTTCCAGTAGCCGCAGGTATAGGTCATGCGCGGATCGAGCATGGCCGCATAGAAGGCGTTGCCCAGGTCATAGTGCTCCTTGCCCACCATCCACGCGCGTCGCTCCGTCTGCAGGTTGAACAGGCGCGCATACAGCGCGTGGAAAGCCAGGCGCATGGGGCGCACATCGTCGGCCACCCTGGCGCGCAGCAGATGGCAAAAGAATTCGTCGAGCTGCTGCGCATCCCAGTCGCCATCCATGTACGCTTCGCCCAGGCCCAGGTTGCCGCTGGCAAAAGCCCGCTCGGGCACGCCCGGCTTGCGCAGCTGCATGTCCCAGGCGGCGCGGCCATTCAAGTGGATATCGGCGCGGGCCAGCAGCTCGGCCGCTTCGCGGGTCAGCCGCGTGTCGAGCTGGAGTTCAGTACTACTTGCCGGTGCTTGCTGTAACTGTGTCATTTGCTGCGTGTTCATGCCCTGCCGCCTCCAGATGGTTGTCGGTGCCGGTGCGCACCGGCAAGCCCGCTCAGAGGCCCGGCGCCGCGCCAGCCATCAAATTATCCGCCCGCCATCACCAGCTGGATAATGAAACATCATGGCGATTCATATCAAAATAATTGCTGCAAAATGATTTCAATCAATTATTTTATAGAAATATCTTATACAAGAAGCACACCGTAGCATGAAAAAAGCCGCCTGTTCGGCGGCTGTTCCCTGCGCGTTCGCGGCAATCCGCGCGACGATCAAAAGTCGTGATTCGGCGGATACTTGCTGTAAAAATCGTTATCCCATTTGAAGTTGGTAAACGCCACCGTCATCGATACGTCGAGCGCTTCGACGAAATGCCAGCAGCCGACGGGCAAAAACAGGATCTCGCCCGGTGCCAGCACGCATTCGCGCACCTGCACGTCGGCCATCAGCGGATAGCGCTGCAGGTCGATGGCGCGTCCGTCGACGGGTGTAAAACAGTGGCGCTGGTTGTACACGCGCGCGACCTCGCAGGCGGCCATGATGCGCAGCCGCTTGCGCCCCTTGACTTGCGCCATGAAGTTGTTCGTCAGGTCGTGGTGGAACGGCGTCACCGTGCCGGCCGGGCCGAACCATAAAAAACCCGTCGGGCCGCCACTCTGCTCCAGATACTCGGGCAGCTGGCCGATATCGTCCCACAGCTCGCGCAAGGCTTGCCGGTTCTGCGAATTGTTATTCGCCGTCATATAGAAATCATTGGTCGCGCCGCTGCCCTCGACCAGGCTCGCGTACTCGCCGAACGCCATCTTGCGCTTGTGCGCCACGCTGTTCATTTCATACTGGGCATCCGCTTCGCGGCCGAACTGCACTTCCACTTCACGCTGCGCAAAATGGTCGCGGAAGTAGGCCGGGCTCCACTTGGCCATGGCCGGCCAGTCATCCATCATGCCCGTGATGATGACGGGCTGGTTGGTCGAATAGTATTCGTCGAGGAATTCCTGCGCGGAGAGCCTCTCGCGGCGGGGAATCTCGGGCGGGCGCAGCTGGTTCAGCTTGCGCTGGATATCGATCACCCAGTCGCGCTTGGCCAGGCGGTTCGACAGGCGCACGGCGCCGGCCAGGTAGGGACTCTGCAGCGCCAGCTCCACTTCGCGGCGCGCCAGCGGTTCCGCGATGCCGGCCTGCTGCAGCACCGGCATCAGCGCCGACGGATGGCTGCCCAGCATGAGGTTTTCCGCAATCCAGCTGCGCCACTCGCGGCTCAGTTCCTGTTCCTGTTGCTTGACTCCGAATGCCGATACTGCCGCCATCACCCGTCTCCTCTTTTTTATATGAACAAGCGGCCGGGCAGCAATGCCGCCCGGCCGCATCCCGCTACGCTAGCACACGGTTAGCGTACCTTCCACACCTCGGTCGCCAGCACGCCATTCGCGTCGCCATCGAGTTCCCACGAGAACGCGCCGCGCAAGCCCTGGTCCTTCACGTATTTCACCTTGGTGCCGATGACGGTCGGATCATCATAGCTCCACCACTGGCCGCCCGCCCCCGTGTACAGGTACAGCTGCTTGGTCACGGGATGGTAGTAGCGCGTGCCGGCTTTGGCGACGAGGATTTTATAGTCCTCGATACCCGACTCGTACGTACCCGGCGCCGTGCCCGTGGCCGCCTGGTACAAGCCATCGCCGTTCGGTCCCGGCGCCACGCCCGTCCAGCCGCGGCCATAGAACGGTATGCCCAGCAGCAGCTTGTCGCGCGGCACGCCGGCGGCAATCATGTACTGCACCGCCTTGTCGCCCACGTATTCGCGCGCCATGCCTGTCGACGGATCGGCAGGGTCGGCAAACAGCTGGGCGTTGAAGTTGGTGCTGTTTTCCCAGCCGCCGTGGAAGTCGTACGTCATCAAGTTGATCCAGTCCATGTACTGCGAGTACAGGGCCGGTTCCGTGTTGTCGATCTTGTCCTTGCCGGCACCGACAGCGGCCGTCAACAGGTAGCGCTTGCCGTTGGCGGCGCCGAGCGCATCGAGCTGGCTGCGGAATTCCGCCATCAGCAAGGTGAAGTTGCGCTTGTCGTTGGGGCTGACCGTGTTGTACGGCTGGCCGCCGCCGACCGGGTATTCCCAGTCGATGTCGATGCCGTCAAAGATGTTGGCCGCCGCACCCGCGCCGCCGCGACCGCCCTGCACCGGCAGGTTGCCCTTGATGTAGATATCGATACACGAGCGCACCATCTGCTTGCGCAGCGCATCGGTGGCCGAACCGACGGAGAAGTTCTTCGACCAGCTCCAGCCGCCCAGGGAAATGAACAACTTGAGGTTCGGGTGCGCCGCCTTCAGCTTTTTCAGCTGCAGGAAGTTACCCGACAATGGAGCGTCCCACGGAATGGCCTGACCATCGACGGTGCGCTTCGGCGTGCGGATGTAGTCGGCCTCGGCATCGCCGCCCGTGCCCGCGTCCGGCGAATTCGGATTCGTCGCGCCCGGCTCCGTCTTGGTGATCATGCCGCATTCGTAGCCGCCGTTTTTCGGATAGATATTGCCGAAAGCGTAGTTGATGAAGGTCAGCTTGTCGGCCACGCCGCTGGTATGCACGTTCGCCACCTCATAGTCGCGGCCATATACGCCCCATTGGGCGAAATAGGAACCGACTTCGCGGCCGGTTGGCGTTGGCGTCGGTGTCGGTGTCGGGGTAGGTGTCGGGGTAGGTGTCGGGGTTGGCGTTGGAGTCGGCGTTGGAGTCGGCGTCGGTGTCGGCGTCGGGGTTGGAGTCGGCGTGGTGCTGCAGATCTCCAGGCTGGTCCATGGTTTGCCCGTGCCGGCAGCGCCGCTGCTGGTCGACGGGTTGTCGCCCTGCGTCCAGTAGTTGGCGCGGTAATTCGTGCCCGCATAGCTGACGGTGGCGCCCGCGCTGTAAGCCGTGCCGGCCACCCACGCCAGTGCGCAGGTGCCGCCGGTTGGCGTAGGTGTCGGCGTTGGAGTGGGTGTCGGGGTTGGATTCGGCGTCGGGGTGGGCGTCGGGGTTGGTGTGGGAGTCGGTGTCGGCGTAGGAGTTGGCGTAGTTCCGCCATCGCACGTGCCGCCGGCGCTCCACAGGCTAGGCGTGGAAACGGGGTTCCAGCCCGAGCCCACGTGGTCGGTCTGCGTCACCAGGGCCGTGTAGTTGGCGCCCAGGTAAGTGACCACCGTGCCCGCGTTGTACGTGCCGCCCTCTTGCCACGGCACGCAGGCGACCACCGTGCTGGCCGCCAGCAATTGCGAGCCAGCCGGCGCGCTGGCGTCGCCGCCACCGCCGCAAGCCGCCAGCACGCCACCGCTGGCCAGACATACCATCATGTTCCTGATCGTTTTTTTGAGTATTAAATTTTCCACGCTGTCTCCTGTTCAGGTTTGCGGAAATACCACTCTGCTTCGATAAAAAGCTACCCTGTGATTTTGTTTTTCTGCAGTTGCAAGAACAGCATGCTGCTGAAAAAATAGGCGGTCAAGTGGTTTTGAAGTGGCCTCGAAGTGGGCAATACCACTTCGCGCAAAAAGCGCAGCGGCTTATGCGAACGGCGTGTTGTCCTACTGGACAATCAAAAAACGGCAGAGGGAGGATGAAAAAAGACGCTGGATCGGGAAAAGACAGACCAGTTTTTTAATGCCGTGCAAGTGGTATTGCGCCAGCTTGCCGCCCCCTGAACGGGGCAACGGCGGGTGCCTGCCTGGCCACCCGCCGCGTCAGTCAGACTTATTGAGGTAAATCAAATACCGCCATCGACTCTACGTGCGAAGTGTGGGGGAACATGTTCACCACGCCCGCCTTGCTCAATACATAACCCGCTTCCAGCGCCAGGATGCCGGCGTCGCGCGCCAGGGTCGACGGGCTGCACGACACATACACGATACGCTTGGGCAGCAGGTCCGGACGCACTTGCGACAGGCCGACCAGCGCCTGGCACAGGGCCATGGCGCCGTCGCGAGGCGGGTCGACGAGGATGCGATCAAAACGGCCCAGCGCGATCAGGTCGTCCGTCGTCACTTCGAACAGGTTGCGCGTCGAGAACGAGGTTTTTTCCGCCAGGCCGTTGGCCAGCGCGTTTTCCAGCGCCCGCTCCGTCAGGGTGGTGCTGCCTTCAATACCGACCACTTCGCTGCCTTGCGTGGCCAGCGGCAAAGTAAAATTGCCCAGGCCGCAGAACAGGTCGGCCACGCGGTCGGTCGGCTGCACTTCCAGCAAACGCAGGGCTTTCGACACCAGCACGCGGTTGATGTGGTGGTTCACTTGCGTAAAATCAACAGGCTTGAACGGCATCTTGACGCCGAATTCCGGCAGCAGGTAGTGCAATTGCTTGTCCAGCGGATAGAACGGCACGGCCGTTTCCGGGCCCTTCACCTGCAGCCACCATTGCACGCCGTACTCGTCGGCAAAGGCCTTCAATTTCGTTTCATCGTCCGCCGTCAGCGGCGCCATGATGCGCAAGACCATGGCGGTCACGTCTTCGCCGACAGCCAGCTCGATCTGCGGCATCTGGTCGAAGATCGACAGCGACGCAATCAAGCCGCGCAGCGGCAGCAGCATGGCCGAGATGTGCGGCGGCAGGATTTCGCAGCTATCCATGTCGGCGACAAACGCCGATTTCTTTTCATGGAAGCCCACCAGCACGGCATCTTTCTTCTTGACGTGGCGCACGGACAGGCGCGCGCGGTAGCGGTAGCCCCAGGTCGGACCATACATGGGGCGCATGATGCTTTGCGGACGTACCTTGCCGATATGCCACAGGTTGTCTTCCAGCACGCGCTGCTTGATCGCCACCTGCGCCGACGGTTCCAGGTGCTGCATCGAGCAGCCGCCGCAATTGTCGAAATGCTTGCACTTGGGCGTCACGCGCATGGACGATTCGCGGTGCAGCGCCGTCATGCGGGCCATTTCCCAGTTTTTCTTCTTCTTGAACGTCACAAAGCTGACGCGCTCGCCCGGCAGCGCGCCTTCGACAAACACGACCTTGCCCGGCGAGCCGTCTTCGTTCTCAATATGGCCAACGCCACGGGCGTCCATGTCGAGCGATTTGATTTCGATGATATTTTCTTGCATAGCGATCAATAGGTAAGAGTGGGCCAGGACGCAGGGCCGCGCTGGAACTTGCAAACAATGGGGGAAAGGTCAGGCGCCGCGAGCGGGGCGTATGATAGCAGATGCAGCCCCTGAAATACCGGGACCGGGCGTCCTAGAGCAGCGAGTCGCGCACCACGCCGCGTGCCGCCATGGCGCGCTTCAACTTAATCAAGGCTTCCTGCTGGATCTGGCGCACGCGCTCGCGCGTCACGCCCATTTCCTCGGCCAGGGTTTCCAGTGTGGCCGGATCGTCGTTGTCGAGGCCGAAACGGCGCATGATGACGACCCGTTGCTTGTCGGGCAGCTTGGTCAGCCAGTCGCGCACCAGCACCGTCATTTCATGGTGTTCCGCGCGCGCGTCGGGGCTGTCTTCGCTGGCGCCGGGCAACATGTCCATCAAGGACGACTGCGGATCGTTGTCGAGCGGCGCGTCGAGCGATGTGGCGTGCTCGGACAGGGCCAGGATATCCTGCACCTCTTCCACGGGACGGCCCACGAGGTGAGCGATATCTTCCGCGGTGGCATCCTTGCCGTCGTGGTGCTGGGCTTCCAGATGATATTTGCCGCGCAAGATTTGATTCAGTTCGCGCACCATGTGCACGGGCAGGCGCACCGTGCGCGCCTGGTTCATGATGGCGCGCTCGATGCTCTGGCGTATCCACCAGGTGGCGTAGGTAGAGAAACGGAAACCGCGCTCGGGCTCGAACTTGTCGATGGCGCGCATCAGGCCGATGTTGCCCTCCTCGATCATGTCGAGCAGGACCACGCCGCGGTTGATGTAATGCTTGGCGATCGACACAACGAGGCGCAGGTTGTGCTCGATCATGGTTTGCCGGGCTTCGAAATTGCCCTGCTTGGCCAGGGTGGCGTAATGCACTTCTTGCGCCGCCGTCAGCAGCGGCCGCGTGCCGATCTGGTTCAGATAGTGCTGCGTGGTATCGGTCGACAGCTCGGCCGCCAGCACCTTTTTCAGTTCATCGACACTTTCGACCACCACGCTGACGCTGGCCACCTCGCCGCCCTCGCCCGCCTCGACGGCGTCAATGCCGTCGAGCTCGCCGGCATCGTCCGTCACGACTTCGTCTGCCCCGTCTTCCGGCAGTTCCGGGTCATCGTCCAGCTGATCGTGCGGCGCGTGTGTCATTGCTTTACCTAACGGTTAGGCAGGAATTTCGAAGGGTCGACAGGCTTGCCCTGCTGGCGAATTTCAAAGTGCAGCTTCACGCGGTCGGCATCGGAATCGCCCATTTCAGCGATGGCCTGGCCTTTGTTGACGTTCTGCCCTTCCTTCACCAGGATGCTGCGGTTATGCGCATATGCCGACAATAAACTATTACTGTGCTTCACGATAACAAGATTACCATAACCACGGATTCCGCTCCCGGCATACATGACTTTTCCCGCGCCGGCGGCCACCACTTGCTGGCCCGCCTTGCCGGCGATATCGACGCCCTTGTTCTTGCCTTCGTCAAAAGTGCCGATGACCTTGCCTTCGGAAGGCCACATCCAGCTGATCCTGTCGTCGCCAGGCGCCGATGCGGCAGGGGCGGCAGCTGCGGCGGCCGGTGCGGCGGCGACAGTTGCCGCCGGCGCGGGCGCCGGCTTGGCGTCGCCGGTGCCGCCATCGGCGCGCAGCTCGGCCAGGGTGGCGTCGGAATACGCGCGCTTCTCGCCGCGCGGGCCCGTTTTCTTCGGCACGGCAGGCGCGGCCGGCTTGATTTCCGTTGACGGCGGCATCACGACGGCCGACGTCTGCGCGCCGCCTGTGTCGCCAGTCGGCGGCAGCACGCGCAACACCTGGTCGACCTTGATGTCGTTCGGGTTGCTCAAGTCGTTCCAGGCCACCAGGTCGCGGTAATTCTGGCCGTGCTCGAGGGCGATGCGCAACAGGGTATCGCCGCGCTTGACCGTGTAATAGGCAGGGTCGCGGTCGCGCGGATCACTGGCGGCGGCACTGCTGCTCGATGGATGGCGCTCAACGACGGGTGCCTGGACGCCCGTCGTGCCGCAACCGCTCAACAGCGCGGCCAAGGTGATGCTACATAGAAGTATGTTACTTTTCTTAATCATTCGCATGTAATTATATGTCCTGCTTGCTAGCTGATCCGGGGATCATATGGTGCCCGGGCGCAAAGGCACGAAATGGCAATCTTCCAGGGTTTGGCTAGTCCATTCCATTTTCCCCACCCGGGTAATGAGTTGTAAGTGTTGCAATTTAGCCCCCACCGGCGCAACCAGACGCCCGCCGGGCGCCAGCTGTTCCAGCAAGGCTTGCGGGACTTCCAGGCCGGCTGCGGCAAGGATGATCCCGTCGAAGGGCGCCGCCTGCGGCAGGCCAAGCATACCATCTCCGTACTGCAAGCGCAGATTTGACACGCGCAGCGGGCGCAGATTGGCCTTCGCCAGCTCGTGCAAGGGCCGGATGCGCTCGATCGAATACACCTCCTTCGCCACCAGCGACAGCACCGCCGCCTGGTAACCGCAACCCGTGCCGATTTCCAGCACGCGCTGCAAGCTGCCGCCCTGGCGCATCACCTCGATCATGCGCGCGACGATATACGGCTGCGAGATGGTCTGGTGGTGGCCGATGGGCAAGGAGGCGTCGATGTAGGCTTGCGACGCCAGCGCCTCGTCCATGAACAGGTGGCGCGGCACGGCTTGCAGGGCGTCGAGCACCACCTGGTCCTTGACGCCCTGCTTCGCCACGCGGGCCACCATGGCCCGGCGCACGGCCTCCGAGACGAGCGGGTTTTGCCGCGGCGGCGACACCACGGCCGGCTGCGCCCGCTCATTGGCGATGGCTTGCGCGCGCGACGGCGCGATGGCCGCGTGCGCACCATACGGCGGCGCCACGCCGCGCGCCGCGTTTTGCGCCGCATTCTGCGTCGCCGTCTGCGGCGTGGCGATCCTGGACTGGGCCAGCGACTGCCCCCCGCCCTGCCTGGCGGGCTTGCCGGCCAGCGAATCGAGGGAAAGGGGGAAGGTGCGCGGCTTGTCAGTCATAGTGAGCGGTCATGCCAGGCCTTTCGCCAGTGCATCGAGTTGGGTGGTATGGGTCAGGTCGATCTGCAGCGGCGTGATCGATACTTGTCCATGTTCAACGGCGTAAAAGTCCGTGCCCGGGCCGCCTTCCTTGGCCGCGCCGGCGGGGCCGATCCAGAAGATTTCACGGCCACGCGGGTCGAGCGCGCGGATGACGGGCTCGGCCGAATGGCGCTTGCCCAGGCGCGTGGCCGCCATGCCTTGCAATTGCTCGTAAGGAATGGCGGGGATATTCACGTTCAGCAAATACGGTTTCTGCAGGGCGCCGAACTGGCGCTCGACGATTTCCCGCGCCACGCGGGCAGCCGCGTCCAAGTTGGCCCAGCCGAACTGCGACTGGGAAAAGGCGATGGCGGGAATGCCGAACAGATAGCCTTCCGTGGCGGCGGCCACGGTGCCCGAATACAGGGTGTCGTCACCCATGTTGGGGCCGTTGTTGATGCCCGAGACCACCAGGTCGGGGCGCTCGATGAGCATGCCCGTCAGCGCCACGTGCACGCAGTCGGTGGGGGTGCCGTTGACAAAATAAAAGCCGTTGGCAGCCTTGTGCACGGACAAAGGCCGGTCCAGGGACAGCGAATTGGACGCGCCCGAACGGTTGCTGTCGGGCGCCACCACCACGATGTCGGCAATGGGCGCGAGGGCGTCGGCCAGGGCCGCCAAGCCAGGCGCCAGGTAACCGTCGTCGTTACTGATAAGGATTCTCATAACGAGATTTTACCTGAAGCAATGCCCACACTGCGCATGCCGCACGCCGATAGGCAGCATTTTTTGTGCCGCCGCGCGAACCTGGCGCGCAAGCTCAGCGCTGCTCGATGCGCGCTTCCGACAGCGCCCCTTCCAGCGCCTGCACCTCATCCTCCTGCAAGGCCAGCAAGGCATTCAGGTCGCCTTGCAACTTGTACATTCTTTTCAGCTGCGCCATGCCGCGCCTGCGCAGCTTGCCCGGCACGCCCGGGCGCAGCAGGCAGGACTTCAAATGTTCGGCCAGTTCGCCCGCCTGCGCATACTGTTCCCGTTCGATCATGCCTTGCAACATCGAGATCATGCTGGCCAGGGTATCCGGCTCGGCCGCATCCTGTTCGTTGGCGCGGCCGGCCAGGATGGTTTCCTGCAAATGCCGCGCACCGTCGAGCACGCTGTCCGCATGCCCCGTGACGGGCGCATTCAAGAGCCGGTCGCTGCCGCTGAGCACGGCGTCTTCCAGCAGGCGCGCCGCCTCGCTGTCGCCCTGCTGCTGGAGGGTGCCAGCCAGTTGCTTCTTGCTGTGCAAGGTATCGAGGTGGTCTTCGCCCAGCAGGCGCGCATGCACTTCCAGCACCTGCTCCTGCACGCTGCGCGCCGCATCGAGTTCACCGCGCCGCAGCAGCGCCTCGGCCAGCTTGCGCTGGCTCATCAGGGTCTCCGGATGGTCGAGCCCGCGCGTGCGCTCGCGCGCGGCCACCTGGTCTTCGTGCAGCTGGCGCGCGCCGGCCCAGTCGCCCTGCCCGGCCACGATATCGGCCAGCAAGTCGCGCGTGGACAGCGTGGCCGCATGGTCGCCGCCCAGGCGCCGCTCCTGCACCCCGAGCACGGCGGCGAGCAGGCGCCGCGCGCCCTCCAGGTCGCCTTCGCGTCCCAGCGCCTGCGCCAGGGCCAGCTTGCTGCGCAAGGTATCGCCATGCTCGGCGCCAAACAGGCGCTCGCGCGCCGCCACCACCGTGCCCAGCAATTGCCGCGCCTGCGCCAGCCTGCCCATGCGCAGCAAGGTGGCGGCGCGGCCATCCATCGCTTCCAGGGTCAGCGGATGCTCGCCGCCCAGCTGGCGCACATAGGTGGCCAGCACCGTATCCTGCAGCAGCAGCGCCGCCGCCAGCTCGCCCTGCAGCAACAGGGTTTTCGCCAGGCAAGCCCGGGCGGCCAGGGTGTCGGGATGCTCGCTGCCCAGCACGCGCTCGCGCACGTCGAGCACGTCTTCTTCCAGGAAGCGAGCTTCATCGAGCTTGCCCAGCTGGCGCAGCAGGCGTGCCATGCCGCTCTTGCACGCCAGGCTGTCGGGATGCTCCTCGCCCAGCAGGCGCACGCGGATCTCGACGCTCTGGCGAAAGGCGTCGAGCGCCTGCGCGCTGCGTCCATCCTTGCGGTACAGCTCACCCAGACGGGCCAGATCGCGCGCCAGCGGCAGGGCCACGGCGCGGCCCGGTTCCAGCTGCAAGGCCTGGCGCGCTTCGCTGATGGCGCCCAGCAAGGCGATTTCGCGGCTCGACTGCCAGGGGAAATAGCCGCCCGTCAGCCAGTGCAAAAAGGCTTCGAAGGTGCGCGTGAGGGAAAAGCGGTCGCCGCCCTGGTCAATGCGCACGGCCAGCTGCTCGCCATAGGCAAAGGTTTTCGTCTGCTGCAGCTGGACTTCGTCGAAATAGCTGTCGAGGGCGATCTGCGGCAAGCCGTAGGACGTGCGCAGCAGGCGCTCGAACATGGGCTGAAAACCTGCGATGCCCTTGTGTGCGTCGCCGCGGCGCCACTCGGCACGCTGCGCCCCGTCGCCCATTTCTATGCGCGACGGCAAGGGGTACACGAGCAGCGGACGCTGTTCATCTTCATGGCTGCGGCGGTACTCGATGGCCCGCGTGACGAGCGCGTCGACGCCTTCCAGGCTTTGCCGGTTCGGCGTGAAGACCACCACCAGCTTTTTCGGCAGCAAGGTGGTGCAGATGCCGGCGCTGTCGGTGCGCCCCGTGCGCGAATCGACGAGCACATAGCGGAAATGCTGGGCCAGGGTATCGGCAAAGCAGCGGAACAGGGCCGGGCAGCTGTCGAACAGCTGGTCCCAGCGCATCTGCGCCAGGCGCTCGCTGTAGCTGGCGTCGAAGCGCCCCGCGCGCATCAGGTACAGGGGACTGCCCTGGTCGACGCGCACCACGTACTGCTGCCAGTCGATGGCGTCGAGCACGCGCTGGGCCAGCGCCGCATCCTCGCGGCCCCCATCTTCGCGCCCACCGGCCTGCCCGCCAGCGCGCGCGCCCGCCGTTTCCAGGCTGATACGCTCGATCTGCTGGCGGCACGCCTCGAAGAACTCGAGCACGCCCGGCCGCTCCTCGTGCTGCTCGAAATAATGGTGCAGGCCCGGCGCTTCCATGTCCCAGTCCAGCATCAGCACGGGCACGCTGGCGTTTTCACGGCGCGCCAGCAGGACGGCGATGTTCGACAGGGCCATGGTGCGGCCGGTGCCGCCCTTGTAGGAATAGAAGGTGACGACTTCGCCAGGGGCGCTCAAAGGCGGCAGGGAGAGGCGTTGGCATTCCATGACGGGACCTTTTACGTGATTAACGTGGAAAGTGGGGAGGCGGAATGGCGCGCCATTCCGGTGGAATATCGGGCAACACGAAACGGCTGCAATCGTGGCCGGGCGGTGTTGACCGCTTGAGCAAGTGGTAATGCGTGGCGATGCGCTGCACGATGCGTTCGATATCGGGCAGGTATTGCGGATTCGACTTCAGGTCGCCGCTGGCCAGCGTATAGCCGGAAAAATCGACGTACAGACCCGACTCCGTGATTTGCGGCGGCAAGCCGTCCGGATGGCGCGTCATGATGATGGGAATGATCAGGTGGCTGGGCAGCTCATACCAGGCGCGGCGCTCCTGTTCGATCAGCTGCATGGCGGCAAATTCGCGCCGCGTATAGCCATGCGCTTCATATTTCGGCGTGTACAGCACGATCATGCAGACGCTCTGGCACATGGCGCGCGCCACGCGCTGGTCGATATCGTCGCCGCCGCCCAGTTGCTCGCTGTCGATGAACAGGACTTCCTCGCGGTCCAGGTGCGGCTCCAGATAGCACGCCAGCGCCTCGATGAGGTCATTCTTGAACTTGTTCATGAACGCATATTGGCCGTGTGCATAACTCAAGAAACAGCCGTAGCGGATCTCCATGGCATCCCCCTGTTCCCCGTGCGGCCCTGCCATCGCCGCGCCTCATCCTGCAAGGCATGAGCTCACTGTAGACTGCCCGGCAACAAGACTGTTTGCGCTGGCACAAAGATGTGTCTGGCGTCCTGGACACGCGTCACAATGCCAGAAAATGGCGTGATCGCGCCGCTTTCTGGCATGCCGGGCGCGCAGGCACGCAGCGCGCGAAAAATGCTACTCGCTTGATAACAAAGGGAAATAAGCCGGCGCGCGGATGGCGCCGGCAAGCAAGGCTAGGCGCCCTTGGCGGGCAGGTTGCGGAAGAACTCCACCACTTCAGCCGTGTCGCGCGTGCGCTTGAACGGCGGCAGGCTTTGCCAGATGCGCTTGCCGTATGGCTTGGAGATGAGGCGCGGATCGCAAATCATCAGCACGCCCCGGTCGCCCTCGTCGCGGATCAGCCGGCCCGCGCCCTGCTTCAGGTTGATGATGGCTTCCGGCAGCGAGTGGTGCATGAAGCCATTCTTGCCCTGCTTTTCCATCACTTCGATGCGGGCGGCCAGCACCGGGTCGTCCGGCGGCGCGAACGGCAGCTTGTCGATGATCACCAGGGACAAGGCATCGCCGCGCACGTCGACGCCTTCCCAGAAGCTCTGGCTACCGATCAGCACGCCGTTGCCGGCCGCGCGGAACTGATCGAGCAATTCCGTGCGGCCCCTTTCTCCCTGCACGAACAGGGGGAAGTTCAGGCCCCGCTGCTTGAATTCGTCGGCCAGGCGCTCGGCGGCCCGCTTGACGGCGCGCAAGGTAGTGCACAGGAAGAAGGTGCGCCCGCCCGCCGCCTCGATGATGGGCAGGGCGCAGTCGATGACGGCGTCCGTGTAGCCCAGCGCGTTCGGTTGCGGCAGGTTTTGCGGCACGAACAGCAAGCCTTGCTGGCCATAGTCGAACGGACTCGGCCACGTATGCGACGGTTCGCCCGTCAAGCCCATCTGTTCGGAAAAATGCTTGAAATCGTTCTTCACGGCCAGGGTGGCCGACGTGAAAATCCAGCTGCGCGGCGTGCCTTCGCGCTGGTTGTTGAAGATCGGCGCGATCGACAATGGCGTTTTGTGCAACTGCAAAGAGCTGGAAAACGCTTCCACCCAGAACACGGCTTCTTCGCCTGCCGCCACTTTCGCCTTCGGATCGAACTTCCAGCCGCTCAGCTGCTGCGCCAGTTCGACGCCGCGCACACGGCACTGCTCCAGCGTCTCCGCCCGTTCCGCCTGCGTTTCCAGCACGGCCACCATGCCGTCAAGCTCATCTTTGAGGGTGTCGAGCGCGGGGAAAAAGTCGCTCGACGGGGCGATCTGCGGCAGGGACAGGCGCACGATATCCTGCGGAAACGTCAAACGCAGGTCGCGCGCCGCCTTTTCCACCACGGTGACGGTCTTGGCCCAGTCGATGCCGCGCGCGTGCGCGAGCCCCTCGGCCAGCACGTCGCGGCACAGTTCCAGGATTTGCGAGGTCGATACCGTGTTACCGAAGAACAAGGTTGCCGTATCGGGCAGCTGGTGCGCCTCATCGAAGATGATGGTATTGGCCGATGGCAACAATTCCGCCACGCCCGTGTCCTTCAGGGCCACGTCGGCAAAGAACAAATGGTGGTTGACCACCACCACGTCGGCCTGCTGCGCTTCCTTGCGGGCCTTCATGACGAAGCAATCCTGGTAATACTGGCATTCGGCGCCCATGCAGGTGTCGCGCGTGGACGTCACCAGGTTCCAGATCATGGCGTTTTCCGGTACCTTGGTCAGCTCGGCCTTGTCGCCGGAACTGGTCATCTTGATGAAACGCGAGATTTCACGCAGATGGCCCACGTCGTCGCGCGAGGTCATGCGCCCGTTCTGCAGCGTGCGTTCCAGGTGATAATGGCAGACGTAGTTCGAGCGGCCCTTCAGCAGGGCGACGGAGACGGGCGCCTGCAGCGCGGCGCGCACGGTGGGGATATCGCGCAGGAACAATTGATCCTGCAAGTTCTTGGTGCCGGTGGAAACAATAGTCTTGCCGCCCCACATCAGGGCCGGTACCAGGTAGGCGAAGGTCTTGCCGGTACCCGTGCCCGCCTCGGCGATCAGGGTCGTCTGGCTGTCGATGGCGCTGGCGATGGCCTTGGCCATGTCCGTTTGCGAACGGCGCGGCTTGTAGCTGCCCACGGCCGGACCGAGCGGGCCGCCGGCGCCAAACAGGCGCTCGATGTCGGCATCGTGCTTGCCAGGCGCCGCCTGTGGTTCAGCCGGCGGACTGGCTTGCAGATCGGTCGGCTGGCCATCCGGGTTTACTGGCAATAAATTGTGATCGGTCAAAATATACTTAGGTGAAGGCTGGACTGGACGCTACTGGCGCCCCTCAGGCGGGAACGTCGGGCACCAACTGCATTTTCAGCAAGGTGATGTGATCCTTCAATTGCAATTTGCGCTTTTTCAGGCGGCGCAGCTGCAGCTCATCATGGTGGCCATCGAGTATCAGCAACTCGATGACGGCATCGAGGTCGCGGTGCTCCACGTTGAGTTCAATCAGGCGCCGCTCTATTTGCTGTGCATCGCTCATGTGTTGCGTTCCAGGCAGTGTTGGTAACAGTGTTGGGAAACCGGCGCGGCGCGCGCAGGCAGCCATGGTGCATAGTTTAACCTGCCGCGCGCGTTAGGGCACGCCATTTCCGGCGTGCCCCTGCGCGGCGGTGTTATTTGACCGGCGGCACAGGCACGGCAGCCGCCGGCGCGCTGGCAGCGGCGGCTGCCTTGGCGGCCTTGGCATCGGCTTCGGCCTGGCGCTCGGCCAGGCGCTGGGCCACGCGTTTCTGACGCGCCACGGCGTCAGCCTGTTTCTTCGCATAGGCTGCTTCGCGGGCGGCGCGGCGCGGCGCCTCGGCCGCATCGTCGGCGGCTTGTTTCGCCACTTTCGCCGCTTGCTCAGCCTCGCGTTCGGCAACGCTCTTGCCTTGCGGCTTGGGCGGCGCCGGATCGGGCGTGACCACTTTCACGGGCTTGGGCACGGCCGCGGCCCGCTGCTCGGCATCGAGGCGCGCGCTTTCCTGCGTCCTGGCCAGGTCGATATCGCGCAGGCGCACGGACTCGGCGCGCTTGAAATAATTCGCTTCCGCGTCGATGGCGCGCAGGCGCACGAGGATCAGGCGGCGCTTTTCCTTGGCCTTGTCGAGGCAATTATTCACGAAAAACTTGTTGTAGCACTCGATTTCGCGCGCGGCAAACTCGTTTTCCGCCGCTTCGCGCTCGCTGGCCGACTGCTTCAGCTTGGCGTCCGCCTCTTCCACGGACAAGGTGGCGGGCACCTGCGGTGCGCCGACCTCATCCAATGCCGCGGCACCCTTGTGCGCGCAGGCGGACAACGCCAGAACCAGGCCCAGCGCCGCACCCAGCTTGTATAGTGTATTTGCCATCATGTTCCTTATCCCTGCCTCAAACGATCGCGTCGGCCGCGCCGCGCTGTTCTTTTTCCATGTATTCGCGCGATTGCATCTCGATGATACGCGAAACGGTGCGGTGAAACTCGTTGGCCAGCATGCCGTTCGTGTACAGCTCATCAGGCGGCACTTCGGCCGACATGATCAGCTTGACCTTCTGGTCATAAAACACGTCGATCAGCCAGGTGAAGCGGCGCGCCTCGGACGACTGCGCCGCCGACATGGCCGGTATGCCGGACAATATCACCGTATGGAAGCGGCTGGCGATCTCCAGGTAGTCATTTTGCGAGCGGGGCCCGCCGCACAGGGTGGCGAAATCGAACCAGATGATGCCGCCGGCGCGGCGCAGGCAGTGGATTTCGCGGCTTTCGATGCGGATGCGCGCATCTTCGTCGGCCGTCTCGGCGATGCGCGTGTAGGCGTCGCGCAGGGCCCGGTCCGTGTCCGCGCCCAGCGGCGTGTAGTAACTCTCCACCTGCTCCAGCGCGCGGCCGCGGTAATCGACGCCGGCGTCGACGTTGATCACGTCGAGCTTGTCCTTGAGCAGCGCGATGGTCGGCAGCATGCGGTCGCGGTGCAGGCCGTCCGGATACAGCAGGTCGGGGTCGTAATTCGAGGTCATGATGAAGGACACGCCATTGGCGAACAGGGCCGACAGCAGGTTGTACAGGATCATCGCGTCGGCGATGTCCGAGACGTGGAATTCATCGAAACAGATGAGGCGGTATTTCTTGGCGATGCGCTTGGCCACCTCGTCGAGCGGATCGGCCACGCCTTTCAATTCATCGAGCTGCTGGTGCACGCCGCGCATGAATTCGTGGAAGTGCAATCGCGTCTTGCGCACCAGGGGCACGACCGAGTAAAAACTGTCCATCAAGAACGATTTGCCGCGCCCCACCCCGCCCCACATGTACACGCCCTTCGGCACGGCGGGACGATTCAGCAGGCGCTTGAAGGTGCTCGAGCGCTGGCCCTTGTAGGCCACCCACTCGTCATAGCACAGCTGCAGGCGGTCGACCGCGCGCCGTTGGGCGGCGTCGGCCTTGAAATCACGCTTCTGCAACGCGTGCTGGTAAAACTCTTCTACGTTCATGGGATTCGCTTTAACGCACAAGGGCGCCGGCGGAAAAAATCCGCGAGCGCCCCTGCTGGACTAACTACAATTAGAAGTTCAAGGTACGCTTGTCAACCGCCAGTGCCGCTTCCTTGGTCGCTTCGGACAGCGATGGGTGCGCGTGGCAGATGCGCGCGATGTCTTCGGCCGAGGCCTTGAATTCCATCGCCACGACGGCTTCGGAAATCAGTTCGGACGCCATCGGGCCGACGATGTGCACGCCGAGGATTTCATCGGTGGTCGCATCGGCCAGGAATTTCACCATGCCCGAGGTGTCGCCCAGCGCACGCGCACGGCCGTTGGCCATGAACGGGAAGGTGCCGGCCTTGTAGGCGATGCCTTCAGCCTTCAGGGTTTGCTCGGTCTTGCCGACCCACGCGATTTCCGGCGAGGTGTAGATTACCCAAGGAATCGTGTTGAAGTTGGTGTGGCCATGCTGGCCGGCGATACGCTCGGCCACGGCAACGCCTTCTTCTTCGGCCTTGTGCGCCAGCATCGGGCCGCGCACGACGTCGCCCACTGCCCATACGTTCGGCAGGTTGGTCTTGCAGTCGCCGTCGACGGCGATGAAGCCGCGCTCGTCCAGCTGCAGGCCGACCTTGTCGGCGCCCAGGCCGTTTGTGTTCGGCGTGCGGCCGATCGAGATGATCAGCTTGTCGAACACGGCTTTTTGCGCTTCGCCCTTGGCGTCCACGAATTCCACGGTGACGTCTTTCTTGCCTGGCGTGATCGTACCGATCTTGCAACCGAGGTTGATCTTCAAGCCTTGCTTGGTAAACAGCTTAGACGCTTCCTTGGCGATCTGCTCGTCCACGGCGCCCAGGAAGACCGGCAGGCCTTCCAGCACGGTGACGTCGGAACCCAGGCGGCGCCAGACGCTGCCCATTTCCAGGCCGATCACGCCGGCGCCGATGACGCCCAGCTTGGCGGGTACGGCGTCGATGGCCAGTGCGCCCGTGTTCGACAGGATCAGTTTCTCGTCGAATGGTGCGCCCGGCAGTTCGCGCGCGTTCGAACCCGTGGCGATGACCACGTGCTTGGCCGACAAGGTTTCGTTGGCTTCGCCCGTCACGCTGATTTCATACGCGCCAGCGGCGGCGGCAGCGAAAGCGGCGCGGCCGTGGAAGAAGGCGATCTTGTTCTTCTTGAACAGGTACAGGATGCCGTCGTTGTTCTGCTTGACGACGGTGTCCTTGCGCTTGAGCATCTGGCCCAGGTTCAGCTTCAGGCCGGCGACGTCGATGCCGTGCTCGGCGAAGCTGTGGCCCGCGTGTTCGAAATGCTCGGACGATTGCAGCAGCGCTTTCGACGGGATGCAGCCGACGTTGGTGCAGGTACCGCCAGGAGCGGCGCCGCCCTTGGCGTTCGACCACTCGTCGACGCAAGCGACGGAAAAGCCCAGCTGCGCTGCGCGGATGGCGGCGATGTAGCCGCCAGGGCCCGCACCGATGACAACTACGTCAAATTGTTTAGTACTCATGTTTTGTTATTCCAATCTCTTCGTCTGGTACGAAAATCCACAATAGAAGGTAAATCACCACGCCGAAGCCGAAGGTCAATGTAAACAGGACGAAGACGAGGCGCCAGATCCACGCTTCCATGCCGGAAGCGCGGCCCAGGCCGCCGCAGACGCCGCCAAGCCAGCGGTCGTCGCGCGAACGGCGCAGGCGGTTGAATTCCTGCACCAGGTCGTTCGCCGGGCCGGCAGCGGCACCGGCGCCGGACGTGCTGTCCGGCTTGTCCAGGTTGATATTGCTCAGGAGCTTGGCTTTCGCTTGCGCGAATTCCGCGTCGCTCAGGGCGCCCGCCAGGTGCAACTCGTGCAGACGCTTGATTTCTTCAGAGATGTTCATAGGAATCCTCTTTCATTGAGATCAGCCAGCTGCGTCTTCTGGCAAGGGGTATCAGCTACATTGCCCCGGCGGCTACGCCGGGGGACTACAGTGCTTACAGGTCCAGCAGCAGGCGTGCAGGATCTTCCAGCGCTTCTTTCATCGCCACCAGGCCCAGGACGGCTTCGCGGCCGTCGATGATGCGGTGGTCGTAGGACATGGCCAGGTAGTTCATCGGACGCACCACGATCTGGCCGTTTTCGACGACGGCGCGGTCCTTGGTCGCATGCACGCCCAGGATGGCCGATTGCGGCGGGTTGATGATCGGGGTCGACAGCATGGAGCCGAAGGTGCCGCCGTTCGAGATCGAGAACGTGCCGCCCGTCAGGTCGTCCAGGGTCAGCTTGCCTTCCTTGGCTTTCGCGCCGAATTCACCGATTTTTTTCTCGATGTCGGCGATCGACAGCTGGTCCGCGTTGCGGATGATAGGCACGACCAGGCCGCGCGGCGAACCGACGGCGATACCGATGTCGAAGTAGCCGTGGTAGACGATATCGTTGCCGTCAACGGAAGCGTTGATGATCGGGTACTTTTTCAGGGCGGCGACGGCGGCCTTGACGAAGAAGGACATGAAGCCCAGCTTGACGCCGTGCTCTTTCTCGAACTTGTCCTTGTACTTGTTGCGCAGGTCGATGACCGGCTGCATGTTCACTTCGTTGAACGTGGTCAGGATGGCGTTCGTCGATTGCGATTGCAGCAGGCGCTCGGCGATACGTGCGCGCAGGCGGCTCATCGGCACGCGCTCTTCAGGGCGGTCGCCCAGGTTGGCGGCCGACGGCGTGGCAACTTGTTGCAGCGCCGGCTTGGCAGCGGCTGGCGCCAGCGGCGCAACGGCTGGCTTGGCGGAAGCGGCCAGGGCGTCGCCCTTGGTCACGCGGCCGTCTTTGCCCGAACCGGCGACGTCGCCGGCGGACAGGCCTTTTTCGGACAGGATCTTGGCGGCGGCAGGCATGGCGACATCGCCTTTGGTCGCAGCAGCTGGCGCCGAAGCGCTGGCGGTATCTTGCGCGGCGGCAGCCAGGGCTGGCGCAGGCACGGCGGAGACTTCCATCGGGCTGACCTTGGCCGAGCCGTCGGTATCGATGATGGCGATGACTTCGCCGGCAACGACGGTGGCGCCGTTATCCTTGATGATTTGCACGATCACGCCAGCGGCCGGCGCCGGCAGTTCCAGCACTACTTTATCGGTTTCGATGTCGATCATGTTTTCGTCGCGCGCAACTGCTTCGCCGACTTTCTTGTGCCATGCCAGCAGGGTCGCTTCCGCAACCGATTCCGACAACTGGGGAACTTTGACTTCGATTTGTGCCATGTAAAACTCCGTTTATTTTGTTATTGCGGCGCCGCCCCTGCGTAGCAAGGGCGGCGCTCCGTCATGATGTATGCGAGCAGACGACATGCACTCGCATGGCGCCCCTTATCGAGCCACTTACTTGGTCAGGATAAAACCTTTCAGCTTCGAGAATGCCGTTTCCAGCAGGTCTTTTTGCTGGGCGTAGTGCTTGTCATAGTAACCGACAGCAGGCGACGCCGAAGCAGGACGGCCGGCGTAGGCCAGACGCTGACCCGATTCCAGGCCTTCGAAGATGTTGTGCTGGATCTGGAACCAGGCGCCCTGGTTTTGCGGCTCGTCCTGTGCCCAGACGACTTCGACCAGGTTCGGGAACTTCTTCAGTTCAGCAGCGAACGACTTGTGCGGGAACGGATACAGCTGTTCCAGGCGCACGATGGCCGTGTCGGTCTGACCGCGGGTCTTGCGTGCGTTGACCAGGTCGTAGTAGACCTTGCCCGAGCAGGCGACCACGCGCTTGACTTTCTTGGCGTCGATTTTGTCGTCGACTTCGCCGATGACGGTCTGGAAACCGCCCTTGGCCAGGTCGGTCAGCGGCGAACCGGCATCCTTGTTGCGCAGCAGCGACTTCGGCGTCAGGATGACCAGCGGCTTGCGGAACTGGCGCACCATCTGGCGGCGCAGCAAATGGAAGATCTGCGAAGCCGTCGTCGGCTGCACCACTTGCATGTTGTTGTCTGCGCACAGCTGCAGGAAACGCTCGGGACGCGCGGACGAGTGCTCAGGACCCTGGCCTTCGTAACCGTGCGGCAGCATCATGACCAGGCCCGAAGCGCGGCCCCACTTCACTTCGCCGGAGCTGATGAATTGGTCGATCACCACTTGCGCGCCGTTGGCGAAGTCGCCGAACTGGGCTTCCCAGATCGTCAGGGTGTTCGGTTCAGCGGTCGAGTAGCCGTATTCGAAGGCCAGTACGGCTTCTTCGGACAGCACCGAGTCGATGACGGTGAACGGCGCCTGGTTGTCCGACACGTTTTGCAGCGGAATGTAGGTGCCTGCATCCCAACGTTCGCGGTTCTGGTCATGCAGCACGGCGTGGCGGTGCACGAAGGTGCCGCGGCCGGCATCCTGGCCCGTCAGGCGGATGGCGTAGCCGGACGATACCAGCGATGCGTAGGCCAGGTGTTCGCCCATGCCCCAGTCCAGGTTCATTTCGCCGCGGCCCATGGTGGCGCGGTCGCCCAGCACTTTTTCCACCAGCGAGTGGACCTTGAAGTCTTCCGGCACGGTGGTGATGCGGGTGGCCAGGCGTTTCAGTTCCGTCATCGGCACGGCGGTGTCGGCCGAATCGGTCCATTTCTTGTTCAGGAACGGCAGCCAGTCGACGGCGTACTTGTTCTTGAAGTTCGAGATGACCGGATCGACGGTGTGCTTGCCGGCGTCCATGGCGTCGCGGAACGCGGCCACCATCTTGTCGCCGCCATCGGCAGGGATCACGCCTTGCGCCACCAGCTTGTCCGCGTACAGCTTGCGGGTGCCTGGATGCTGGCCGATCTTCTTGTACATAAGCGGCTGCGTCAGTGCCGGCGTATCTTGCTCGTTGTGGCCAAGCTTGCGGTAGCAGATGATGTCGAGGACGATGTCCTTCTTGAATTCCATGCGGTAGTCGAGCGCGATCTGCGTCGCCAGTACCACGGCTTCCGGATCATCGGCGTTGATGTGCAGGACCGGTGCTTCGATCATCTTGACGACGTCCGAGCAGTACAGGGTCGAGCGGGCATCGCGCGGGTCCGAGGTGGTGAAACCGATCTGGTTGTTGATCACGATATGCACCGTGCCGCCGGTATGGTAGCCGCGGGTTTGCGCCAGATTCAGCGTTTCCATGACCACGCCCTGGCCGGCGAAAGCGGCATCGCCGTGCACCAGGATAGGCAGCACTTGCGCGCCCTGCGCGTCGCCGCGGCGGTCCATGCGGGCCTTGACGGAACCTTCGACCACAGGGTTGACGATTTCCAGGTGCGACGGATTGAACGCCAGCGACAGGTGGACCGGGCCGCCTGCGGTGGAGATGTCCGACGAGAAGCCCTGATGGTATTTCACGTCGCCGGCTGGCAGGTCGTCGCCATGCTTGCCTTCGAATTCTTCGAACAGTTCCTGCGGCGCCTTGCCCAGGGTGTTCACCAGCACGTTCAGGCGGCCGCGGTGGGCCATGCCGATCACGATTTCCTGCACGCCTTTTTCGCCGGCGCGCTGGATGGTCTCATCCATCGAGGCGATGAAGGTTTCGCCGCCTTCCAGGGAGAAGCGCTTCTGGCCCACGTAGCGGGTGTGCAGATAGCGTTCCAGGCCTTCAGCCGCGGTCAGGCGGTCGAGGATGTGGATTTTTTTCTCTGGGGTGAAATTCGGGGTGGAGCGGATCGATTCCAGTTTCTCTTGCAGCCAGCGCTTTTCGGCCGGATCGGAGATGTACATGAATTCGGCGCCGATCGAACGCGTGTAGGTATCGCGCAGATAGTTGAGCAGATCGCGCAGGGTGGCGGTCTCGGGGCCAAAATAGGTATTGCTGATGTTGAACACGGTGTCCATGTCCGCATCGGTGAAACCGTAGAAGCTCGGCTCGAGCTCAGGGATCATCGGACGTTCCTGGCGTTGCAGCGGATCCAGATTGGCCCAGTGCGAACCGAGGTAGCGGTAAGCGGCGATCAACTGCGTGGCGGCGACGCGCTTGCGGCCCATTTCAGCATCGAAGGAAGCGGTCACTGTGCGGATCGGACCTGCTTTTGCGCGCTCGGCGAACGAGGCGACGACGGAGGCATGTGCCACGTCAGGCTTGTTGGTGCCATCGACGGCAGGCACGTGCTGCATTGCGTCGAAGTAGGAACGCCAGTTATCGGGTACCGAGCCTGGATTGTTCAGATACGCCTCGTACAGGTCTTCCACGTACGGAGCATTCCCACCGAACAGGTAGGAGTTGGTCGTTAATTGCTGCATATATTGCTCACCTTTCTTCGCGTTTCGCGAGGAATTAGCGGGTTAATCTAACCTTCCGCGACACGGCCTGACCGGTTAGCGGATTGCACATCAAGTTGTGGGGAAGGGCTTTTTTATTGCACCAGCATTCTGCATACCGTCATTTAGAATAGCACGCGGTATTGTAACGCAACAACTGCAAGTTGAATTTTATTTGGCAAGCAAATGTAAGCTGTGTTGTTGATTTTCCCGGGCTTGCAAGCCTGTCACTGTTGTGCTTACGGCACATCGGCGGACCTGCCGGCGTGCCGCTTGCGCCCGACTGGTCTGCCCGGCAACGGCCCCGCCGCGATGGCCGCCAGCCAATCGGGATCGCCGGCAAACCACTCGACCAGGAAGTCGAGCATGGTGCGCAGCAGCGGCGACATGTGCTGGCGCGAAGTGTAGACACCATAGATGCCCATGTCCTGCGGCACGTAAGCGGGCAGCAATTCCACCAGCTGTCCGCTGGCGATCAGCGGCGCGGCCGAATAGCGCGGCTGCATGGCGATGCCCGCCCCCGCCACTGTGGCCACCAGCAGGACCAGCGACTCATTCGCCGACAAACGGCCGCTGACGGGGACAGTGAGCGCTTCCCCGTCATGCGTAAATTGCCACAGGCTCTTGCCGAAATACGTATAGGTCAGGCAGTTGTGCAAGGCCAGGTCTTGCGCCCGGCGCGGCGTGCCGTGCGCCGCAAGGTACGATGGTGCGGCGCACACCACCGACGCGCAGCTGGCCAGCTGGCGCGCGATCAGGTTCGGCTCAAGCGCGTTCGTGATGCGGATCGCCAGGTCGATGCGCTGTTCCACCAGGTTGACGGCGCGGTTCTCCATCTGCAGGTCGACGGCGGCGCGCGGGTAGCGCCGCAGGTAAGCGGTCACTGCGCCAGCGAGCGCCGTCTGCGCCAGCGATTGCGAGCAGGTGATGCGCAACAAGCCGTGCGGCGTGTCGATGCCCTCGGGCGAGGTGACGGCCATGGCGCCGGCCACTTCCAGCATCTGCCGGCAGCGCGCCAGGGTGGCGTCGCCCGCATCCGTCAGGCTCAGGCGGCGCGTGGTGCGATGCAACAGGCGCGCCCCCGCCCACTCTTCCATTTCGGCCAGGTAGCGCGTCACCATGGCGCGCGACATGTCGAGCGCCTCGCTGGCGGCCACCATGCTGCCCCGCTCGGCGATGGCGACGAATACTTGTGCGGCGGTGATACGGTCCATGCGCTACTCCTTGATTCATCCGATCCATGCAACTAAGTATTGCAATCTACCCTATTTGTCGCGCCTGGTCGAAAGGATAATATGCGACATGAGCACCTAATGCAGAAAGAATAATATGTTTGCACGCGCCGCCCTTCCCTCCCGTACCTTGGAAACCTTCCAGCTCGATGTACTGGGCCGCGCACCGTCCACTTCGCTGCTGCTGAGCGGCGTGGCCGACGCCATCCTCGTCAATGCCCAGTTCCTGCGCGACGATGCGGCGCAGTTAGCGCACACCATCGCCGCCAGCGGCAAGCGCCTGATCACCATCTATATCAGCGCGGCCGAACCGCAAGCGTACTTCGGTCTGGGCGTGCTGCGGCTAGCCTTTCCGCAAGCCCGCATCCTCGCCAGCGGCGCCACGGTCGAGGCGATCCGCCGCCAGGCCGGCGCCAGGGTCGCCCACTGGGGCGGCATCCTCAAGCACAATGCGCCGCGCTGCATCGTCATGCCCCAGCCCTATGAAGGCAGCAGCCTGCAGCTGGAGGGGCGGCAGGTCGCGCTGCGCCAGCTCGAAGCAGCGCTGAACTGAGGCCGCTCGGCCGGTTCTACAACGCAGCCAGGAAGCGCTCATTCTCTTGCGCGCTGCGCGCCAGCCGCTCGGCATAGCCCGTTTCCTTCGGCCCGTCTTCCGCGCCATAGAAGGCGAAGAAGCGGCCATTGTCGGCGCCGATATACGCCAGGGTGACATCGAACGGCGCCAGCAGCTGCGCCAGGGTGACGTGCCACTTGCCTTGCGGCGTGAAGTCTTCCTCGCGGATGCCTGCCGTGACGGCCAGCGCCACCTTGCGGCCCCTGAAGGCGTCGCCGCCCGTGCCATAGGCCCAGCCATACGCCAGCACCTCGTCGAGCCACCGCTTGAGCAAGGGCGGACAGTTGAACCAGTACACGGGGAACTGCAAGACCACGTGGGCGTGCGACTCCACCAGCGCTTGCTCGCGCGCCACATCGATCTTTCCATCCGGATAAGCCTGGTGCACGTCGTGGATGGTATAGCGGTCCGGATACCGCGCCAGTTCCTGCAGCCAGCGCTTGTTGGCCACCGACGTGGCGATGGAGGGATGGAAGACGATCACAAGGGTTTTCATCATGCTGCTTTCCTGAAAATGAAAGGGATGCACCGGCCCCGCCTTTTCAAAAAAGCAGGCAAGCCGATGCCCTGCCCCGTGGCGTGCAGCACGTGGCCGCACGCCTCCAAGGGCAGAAACAGCATAGCCATGCCGGGTACTTTTCACAAGTACGCACATTAACTACTCATACCATACAAAAAGTAAGCTACTAGACTATGGAAAAGCGCCTTGCCAGGTGCATCCGCATCAGACTGGCTGGCGCCGCTCGCCCCACTCGCACAGGGTATGCAGCACAGGGATCAGCGAGCCCCCCTTGCTGGAGAGCGAGTATTCCACCTTGGGCGGCACTTGCGGATACTCCTTGCGGACGATCAGCGCGTCCGCTTCCAGCTCCTTCAGCACGACGCTGAGGGTCTTGAAGGCGATGCCGCCCAGATGGCGCTTGAGTTCGTTATGCCGCAGCACCTTGTTTTCCGCCAGCGCGTACAGGATCAGCATCTTGTATTTCCCGCCGATCAGCGACAAGGTATAGCCAAATGCAGTATCGCCGAGGGCCACGCCGCCGGGGGCGCAGGTTTCTTCATTCATCGCGTTGTGCTTCCTGTTGATCAGAGTACGAGCATAACAGCCCGGCGGCCCCGGCTTGCGTCGAACACGCGCATAAAAAAACGGGCCGAAGCCCGTTTTTTTGTTTGCTCGATACCGCTCTGGATTAACGCTTGTCCAGTGGCAGCACTTCACGCGTGGTCGAACCGACGAACAGCTGGCGCGGACGGCCGATCTTTTGCTCTGGGTCGGCGATCATTTCGTTCCACTGGGCGATCCAGCCGATCGTACGGGCCATAGCGAAGATACCGGTGAACAGCGACACAGGGATGCCCAGCGCCGATTGCACGATGCCCGAGTAGAAGTCGACGTTCGGGTATAGTTTGCGCGACACGAAGTATTCGTCGTTCAGCGCAATCTTTTCCAGTTCCATCGCCAGCTTGAACAGCGGATCGTCTTGCAGACCCAGTTCTTGCAGCACTTCGTAGCAGGTTTCACGCATCAGCTTGGCGCGTGGATCGAAGTTCTTGTACACGCGGTGGCCAAAGCCCATCAGCTTGACGCCCGAGTTCTTGTCCTTGACTTGCGCGATGAAGGCAGGGATGTTCTCGACGGTGCCGATTTCTTTCAGCATGTTCAGTGCCGCTTCGTTGGCGCCGCCGTGGGCAGGGCCCCACAGGCAGGCGATACCGGCAGCGATACAGGCGAACGGGTTGGCGCCCGACGAACCGGCCAGACGGACGGTCGAAGTCGATGCGTTTTGCTCGTGGTCCGCATGCAGGATCAGGATGCGGTCCAGGGCGCGCACCAGCACGTCGTTGACCTTGTACTCTTCGCACGGGTTGGCGAACATCATGTGCATGAAGTTGGCGCTGTACGACAGGTCGTTGCGTGGGTACACGAACGGCTGGCCGACCGAGTACTTGTAGGTCATGGCGACCAGGGTTGGCATCTTGGCGATCAGGCGGATGGCCGACACTTCGCGGTGACGCGGGTCGTTGATGTCCAGCGAGTCATGGTAGAACGATGCCAGCGCGCCGACGGTGCCCACCAGGACCGACATCGGATGCGCGTCGCGGCGGAAGCCGCGGAAGAAGAATTGCATCTGTTCGTGCACCATCGTGTGCTTGGTGACGGTGTCGACGAACTTGGCCTTCTGCGCCGCGTTCGGCAGTTCGCCGTTCAGCAGCAAGTAGCACGATTCCATGAAGTCGGCGTTGACGGCCAACTGTTCGATCGGGTAACCACGGTACAGCAGCTCGCCCTTGTCGCCGTCGATGTAGGTGATCGACGAGTTGCAGGCGGCCGTCGACATAAAGCCTGGGTCGTAGGTGAACTTGCCGCTACCGGCGTACAGTTTGCGGATGTCGATGACGTCCGGGCCAACCGTGCCTTTGTAGATTGGAAATTCAAGCGATGGGCTGCCATCGGAGAACGACAGGGTAGCTTTTGTGTCAGAGATATTCATGGGCTCTTCCTTCTCGGGAGTGAGTCGAAATTAAAATCAAAAATTCTGGCTGCAATTCGCACCGCATTCGGCAGTGCTACAGCGCGCCACTCGCACCGTTTGCAATATATCGCCCAGGCGTCTAGGCAATGCGCAGTCGTTGCAGCAGTGCGCGCACATGCGGCAGATCGACTTCGCCTTCCGGCTCTTTACGGGCCAGTACCAGATCCATTAACGCATTGTCCGATAAATCCAGCAAACGCGTCAGCGCGTCAACTTCTTCATCGGTCAATTCGGTTTCATACGCATCGAGAAAACGGGTCAGGATAATGTCGTTTTCCAGCAGGCCACGGCGTGAACGCCAGCGCAGGCGGGCGCGGTTGGCCGGGTCGGCCTGATGCGAGGACAAAATTGATTCTGTCATTTGGTTTACCACTTTACGTGTGCCTTGCGGCACGGTGCTGCTTTGCAGGCGCCGCCTGCAGGCAAGAGAGGATACCCTCTTCCGGCAAACGGCGCCCGGCGGACGCGATCAGGAGGATCAGATCGCGCGGCGGACCATCAATTCCTTGATCTTGCCGATCGCCTTGTTCGGGTTCAACCCTTTCGGGCAGACGTCGACGCAGTTCATGATCGAATGGCAGCGGAACAGGCGGTACGGGTCTTCCAGGTTGTCCAGACGCGCACCCGTGGCTTCGTCGCGCGAATCGGCGATGAAGCGGTAGGCTTGCAGCAGGCCGGCAGGACCGACGAACTTGTCCGGATTCCACCAGAACGACGGGCACGACGTGGAGCAGCATGCGCACAGGATGCACTCGTACAGGCCATCGAGTTCTTCGCGCTGTTCCGGCGATTGCAGGCGTTCTTTTTCAGGCGGGATCGAATCGTTGATCAGGAAAGGCTTGATCGAATCGTACTGCTTGAAAAATTGCGTCATGTCGACGATCAGGTCGCGGATGACCGGCAAGCCTGGCAACGGACGCAGCACGATAGGCTCCGACAGTTCGTTCAGGTTGGTGGTGCATGCCAGGCCGTTCTTGCCGTTGATGTTCATCGCGTCCGAACCGCACACGCCTTCGCGGCACGAGCGGCGCAGGGCCAGCGAGTCATCGACGTCCGCCTTGATGCGCTGCAGTGCGTCGAGCAGCATCTTGTCGGTGTCTTTCAGTTCGACCGTCAGGTCTTGCATGTACGGCTTGGCATCCTGGTCAGGATCGTAGCGGTAGATTTTGAATTTAAGAGTGCGTGCCATGGTATAGCCTTAGAAAGTACGTGGTTTCGGTTTGAAGGTATCAACCGTCAGCGGCTTGGTCACGACCGGCTTGTATTCCAGTCGGTTGCCTTCCGAATACCACAGAGTGTGCTTCATCCAGTTCTCGTCGTCGCGTTGCGGGTGGTCGTCCTGGGCGTGCGCGCCGCGCGATTCCTTGCGGGCCGCTGCCGAAACGATGGTCGCTTTCGCCGTTTCGATCAGGTTGTCCAGCTCCAGCGCTTCCACGCGGGCCGTGTTGAAGACCATCGATTTATCCTTGAAGGAGACGTGCTTGCGGCGCTCGTCGAGCTTCATGATTTCTTCGACGCCCTTGTTCAGCATCTCGTCGGTACGGAACACGCCGCAGTACTTCTGCATCGTTGCGCGGATGTCGTTGGCCACGCCCTGCACGGTTTCCGTGCCGGTCGAGTTTTCCAGGCGCGCCAGGCGGCCCATGGCAAAATCGGCAGCGTCGGCTGGCAAAGGCTTGTTTTCCTTGGCTTTCAGGCCGCTGTTGACGATGTGGTTGCCGGCCGCGCGGCCGAAGACCACCAGGTCGAGCAGCGAGTTCGTGCCCAGGCGGTTGGCGCCGTGCACGGAGACGCAGGCGCATTCGCCGATCGCGTACAGGCCGTTGACGACCTTGGCCGAATTATCCGGGCCGGTCGGGGTGACGACCTGGCCGTGGATGTTCGTCGGGATGCCGCCCATCTGGTAGTGAATCGTCGGCACGACAGGAATCGGTTCCTTGGTGGCGTCGACGTTGGCGAACTTGTGGCCGATTTCCAGGATCGACGGCAGGCGCTTGGCGATGGTGTCGGCGCCGATATGACGCAGGTCCAGCATCACGTGGTCCTTGTTCGGACCGCAGCCGCGGCCTTCCTTGATTTCCTGGTCCATCGAACGCGAGACGAAGTCGCGCGGCGCCAGATCCTTCAGGGTCGGCGCATAGCGCTCCATGAAGCGTTCGCCTTCGCTATTGATCAGGATGCCGCCTTCGCCGCGCACGCCTTCGGTGATCAATACGCCCGCGCCGGCCACGCCGGTCGGGTGGAACTGCCAGAATTCCATGTCCTGCAGCGGCAGGCCGGCGCGTGCCGCCATGCCCATGCCGTCACCGGTATTAATGAACGCATTCGTCGACGCGGCAAAGATGCGGCCTGCGCCGCCCGTTGCCATGACCGTCGTCTTTGCTTCCAGGATCATGCATTCGCCGGTTTCCATTTCCAGCGCAACAACACCGATCACGTCGCCGTCGGCGTCACGGATCAGGTCGAGCGCCATCCATTCGACGAAGAAGTGCGTACGGGCGCGCACGTTGCGCTGGTACAGCGTGTGCAACAGGGCGTGGCCGGTACGGTCGGCTGCCGCGCAGGCGCGCTGCACCGGCTTTTCGCCGAAGTGGGCCGTGTGGCCGCCGAACGGACGCTGATAGATGGTGCCGTCAGGGTTGCGGTCGAATGGCATGCCGAAGTGTTCCAGTTCGTACACGACCTTCGGTGCTTCGCGGCACATGAATTCGATGGCATCCTGGTCGCCCAGATAGTCGCCGCCCTTGACGGTGTCGAACATGTGCCAGAACCAGTTGTCTTCGGCCATGTTGCCGAGCGACGCGCCGATACCGCCCTGCGCTGCCACGGTGTGCGAGCGGGTCGGGAAGACTTTCGACAGAACTGCGACGTTCAGACCGGCTTCAGCCAGCTGCAACGACGCGCGCATGCCGGAACCGCCGGCGCCAACGATGACCGCATCAAAGCGGCGGGTAGGGATTGCAGATTTATATGCTGCCACGATTACACACTCCAGAGTATCTGTACCGTCCAGCCGGCACAAGCGATCAACCACAGCATGGTGGCAATTTGCAGGGTCAGACGGAGGCCAGCGCTTTTCACGTAGTCCATCCAGATGTCGCGTACGCCGACCCATGCGTGGTAGAACAGGGCGACGAAGGTCACCAGGCTGAACAATTTAAACCACTGCTGTGCGAACAGACCGGCCCAGCCTTCATAGCTGAAGTTGCTGCCGGTCAGGAAAGAAATAAGCAGGATGGCCACATAAGCCACCATGACGATGGCGGTGACGCGTTGCGCCAGCCAGTCGCGCAAGCCGTAATGGGCACCGACGACGAGGCGTTTCGGTCCGATATTATTGTCTGCCATGTTTAAAATACTCCAAACAGTTTCAAAGCGACCAAAGCCGTCAACACCAGGCTCACGACCAGCACGGACGACGCGGTCTTGCGGGCCGAATCTTTTTCGATCGCAACGTGCACATCCATGAACAGGTGACGGATACCGGCGCAGAAGTGGTGCAGGAAGGCCCAGACCAGACCCAGGGTGATCAGCTTGACGAACCAGTGCGAGGCGATGCCCTGGAAGTAGGCATAGGACATTTCGGAACGCAGGCTCAGTTCCAGCATGTACAGTATGCATGGCAGCAAGGCGAAAATGATGAAACCGCTGATGCGATGCAGGATCGAGACGATGGCGCCGACAGCCATGCGGTAGTTCGACAATTCGGTAACATGAATGTTACGGAATTGCGGCCGTTCTTTTTTTGGTACTTCTCTTACGGCTTCAGACATAACAAAAACCTCCCCTTTGAATTTCAACTAAATATTGAAGCCGCGATTTTCGCCGATTTTCGCAACCCATACCAATATCTATTGTTACATATAACCAAAATGGTTTTTTACTACAAAATACCGCGCTACTTTCCGTAGTTCACGTAATTTAATTACAGAATCGCTGGCAAAACACGGCCCGCCGGGGGCGGGCCATGTTGTCGCTGCGCTTTCCGTTGTCTCCGTTGCCCGCCTTGCGGCAGGCATCTTGCAAGCGATGCACTTCAGCCTTGCCGCTTGTGCGGACACCCGCAGGCGCCCCGCAGCTTCAGCTGAGTTCATTCTGATAATGGTGGCGACTGGTCAGGTACAAGCCCCGGCGCAGCTCGACCGGCTTGTCGCCGTAGGTAAACGACACGCGCTCGGAACTGAGCAAGGGCGTGCCGAGGTCGATATTCAACAGTTGCGCGGCGCCCGCGTCGGCGCACACGGCACGGATCTGCTCGGACGCGCGTATCATGCGCGTGCCGAATTCCGTTTCGAACAGGCCGTACATGGGCCCCTTGTATTCCACCAGGCGCTCGGCCGTCAGGCCCTTGAAGATCAGGCCGGGCAGCCACAGCTCTTCGACGATGGTCGGCACGCCGTCGAAATACTGGACACGCTTGATGAAGATGACGGCGTCGCCGGACTTCAAGTCCATCAGGCGCGCCACGTCGGCCGGCGCGCGCACGCGCTTGACTTCGATGAATTTGCTTTCGGGATAATGCGGCACGCCTTCGTCCGGCACCAGGCGCAGGAAGCGGAAATGCGCGCGCGCCTCATGGTGGGTGGAAACGAAAGTGCCCTTGCCCTGGCGGCGCATGACGAGATTCTCGGCGGCCAGTTCATCGATGGCCTTGCGCACCGTGCCCTGGCTGACCTTGAAGCGGCCGGCCAGCTCGACCTCGCTGGGAATGAGTTCGCCCGGTTTCCATTCGCCCGATTGCAGGCTTTGCGTGATGAGCGCCTTGATCTGCTGGTACAGGGGACTGAAGGTGGGCGAAGCAGTGACTGCAGGCACGGCGGAAGCACTGGTATTGCTGGCGGCCGTCACGGTGACTGGCGTACTGGCCACCGCGGGGACGGGCGTGGCCGGGGTGCCCGCGGTCGGACTGACCGCCCCGCTTGCAGCAGTGGCATTGTTGGTCAGATTGGACGAGGCGGAATTCATAGTCCGACATTTCAACACAAATCACTGCCCGCGTCCAGTAAAACAGACGCGGTTATCTGTCTTATATAAGACATAAGATATGATTGACAGATAGGGATCGGAGGCCTAAACTGCCCTCGATAAAACATGTGAGCCCGCGTTTTATGTTGTCGGCCAGCCACTCTGGCTTCGTGCAGCACGAGCGTGACGGCAGCGTACACCAGCAATTCGGTGGCGCGGGCCGGTTTTGGTATCATTATAGTTTTTCCGGATAAGCGTAAGCCCAGCTTCAAGCCCGTTTTCTTTCCCATTTTTGGAGATTCATCATGGCTAAAACCCCAATGCGTGTTGCAGTGACCGGCGCCGCCGGCCAGATCGGCTACGCCCTGTTGTTCCGCATCGCCAATGGCGACATGCTCGGCAAAGACCAGCCTGTCATCTTGCAACTGCTTGAAATCCCGGACGAAAAAGCCCAGAAGGCGCTCAAGGGCGTGATGATGGAAATCGACGACTGCGCCTTCCCGCTGCTGACGGAAATGACCGCCCACTCCGATCCGCTGACCGCCTTCAAGGATGTCGACGTGGCCGTACTGGTTGGCGCGCGTCCGCGCGGCCCAGGCATGGAACGCAAGGACCTGCTGGAAGCGAACGCCCAGATCTTCACGGTGCAAGGCAAGGCGCTCGACGCCGTCGCTTCGCGCAATGTCAAAGTGCTGGTGGTCGGCAACCCTGCCAACACCAACGCCTACATCGCCATGAAATCGGCACCATCGCTGCCGGCGAAAAACTTCACCGCCATGCTGCGCCTGGACCACAACCGCGCGCTGTCGCAAGTCGCTGCCAAGACCGGCACCGCCGTGAAAGACATCGAAAAGCTGACCGTGTGGGGCAACCACTCGCCAACGATGTACGCCGACTACCGCTTCGCCACCGTCAACGGCAAGGCTGTGAAAGACCTGATCAACGACCAGGAATGGAACGCCAACGTGTTCCTGCCAACCGTCGGCAAGCGCGGCGCGGCCATCATCGAAGCGCGCGGCCTGTCGTCGGCAGCGTCGGCAGCGAACGCCGCCATCGACCACATCCATGACTGGATGCTGGGCACGAACGGCAAGTGGACCACCATGGGCGTTCCTTCGGATGGCTCGTATGGCATCCCGGAAGGTACCGTGTTCGGCTTCCCGGTCACCACCGACAACGGCGAGTACACGATCGTTCAAGGTTTGGAAATCGATGCATTCTCGCAAGAGCGCATCAACCTGACCCTGAAGGAACTGACCGAAGAGCGCGAAGGCGTGAAACACCTGCTGGCCTAAGTCCAGTTCTGGCGGCGCGGCGCAAACGTGCCGCCCGCCACGAAGGCCGCCCCGCGAGATTCGCGGCGCGGCTGTTTTATCAAGTAGTCTTTACCTGCAGAAATGCCTTAAGCATGCACCCTTCCGAGGTTTTATTCCAAGGCAAACGCCAGCCGCTGTTGCTCGCCGCTTGCGACCACTACGCCGGCTCTGAAAAGCTGATGCGTAAATCGATTGCTTTGCAACAAGAGCTTGGTCCCCTGTTCGACATCACGTTCGACTGCGAAGACGGCGCCAGCGCCGGCAATGAAGAATCCCACGCCCTGATGATCGCCGGCCTGCTGGCCAGCGACGACAACCAGTTCAACCGCATCGGCGTGCGCGTGCACGACGTCGACAGCGCGTTTTTCGCGCGCGACGTGGAAATCATCTGCACGGCCGCATCCCGCCTGGCCTACATCGCCGTGCCCAAGGTGGCCGGCGTGCAGGACGCCATGCTGGCCATCGACCTGATCAACCTGCACGCGCGCCGCGCCGGCCGCGACAACCTGCCCGTGCACATCCTGATCGAGACGCACGGCGCGCTGCGCGACGCCTATGCGATCGCCGCCCTGCCCCAGGTCGAATGCCTGTCCTTCGGCATCATGGATTTCGTCTCGGCCCACTACGGCGCCATTCCCGCCGCCGCCATGCGCACGCCGGGCCAGTTCACGCACCCGCTGGTGGTGCGCGCCAAGCTCGAAGTGGCGGCCGCCTGCCACGCGCACGGCAAGGTGGCGTCGCATAACGTGACGACGGACGTGCGCGATTCGGCCGTGGTGGCCAACGACGCCCAGCGCGCAACAGCCGAGTTCGGGTACACGCGCATGTGGAGCATCCACCCGGACCAGATCAAGCCCATCATCAAGGCCTTTACGCCGCGCCTGTCCGAAGTCAACGAGGCCAGCAACATCCTCAACGAAGCGCTGCGCGCCAACTGGGGGCCGATTGCGCAAAATGGCCGCTTGCACGACCGCGCCAGCTACCGATATTATTGGACCGTTTTGCAACGCGCCAAACTGGCGGGCCTCGGCCTGCCCGAGGCGGCTGCTGCATTACTCAACACCCCCTCTTCCAGCACCACTGAAAACTGACAGGAATTACACGATGTCCCTCTCCAAATTAGCAATTGCCTGCAGCGTCGCGCTGGGCGCCATGACCCTCACGCTGGCGCCAGCCAGCTTCGCCGCCACGGCAGAGGCAAATCCCAAGGCCGTCAAGGCCAAGCCAAAGGCCAAGGCCGCCAAGGCAAAAGCTGCCGCCAAGGAAGCCCATCCGCTGGCCATGTCGGTCGCCGACAAGGAAGAAGCCGATGAACCGAACACGGCAGGCTCGGCCTCCACCGATTTCAATTGTGAACTTGGTAATAAAATTACCATCTACACCAATGCTACTGACGACAAACACATCGCCCTGCGCTGGAAGAAGCGCCTGCACCGCCTGAGCCGCGTTGGCACCACCACCGGCGCCAACCGCTTCGAGAACCGTCTGTATGGTCTCGTGTGGATCGGCATCCCGGCCAAGGGCATGCTGCTCGACTCCAAGCAGGGCCGCCAGTTGGCCAATGAATGCAAGGATGCGGAGCAAGCCAAGCCGGCGGCAGTGATGGAAGCCGCGCCATCGCTGGGCGTGCTGCCGGCGACCGGCGGCTGATGTGCGTAGCAAGGGCCTCTTCGGGGGCTCAGTCATGTTTTGTAATTTGAATAATCAATAATAGACGATACCCAACAAGGAGAGGTCATGTCCCGCAACACTCTGAACACGCTCAAGGACTTTAATATTTCGGACAGCAAGAAGGGCAAGCTGTATTCCCTGCCTGCGCTGGAAAAAAGCCTGGGCATCAATGTCTCCCGCCTGCCAGTGTCGATTCGTATCGTGCTCGAATCGGTATTGCGCAACTGCGACGGCAAAAAAGTCACCGAAGAACACGTCAAGCAATTGGCGAGCTGGGGCCCGACCGCCGAGCGCACCGACGAGATCCCGTTCGTAGTGGCGCGCGTCGTGCTGCAAGACTTCACCGGCGTACCGCTGCTGGCCGACCTGGCAGCGATGCGCAACGTGGCCGCCAAGATGGGCATCAACGCCAAGAAGATCGAACCGCTGGTGCCGGTCGACCTGGTGGTCGACCACTCGGTCACCATCGATCACTACCGCGAAAAGAAAGCGCTGGACCTGAACATGAAACTGGAATTCTCGCGTAACAACGAGCGTTACCAGTTCATGAAATGGGGCATGCAGGCATTCGACACCTTCGGCGTCGTGCCGCCGGGCTTCGGCATCGTCCACCAGGTCAACCTGGAATACCTGGCGCGCGGCGTGCACCACGCAGGCAAGAAAGCCGGCGACGTGTACTACCCCGACACCCTGGTCGGCACCGACTCGCACACCACCATGATCAACGGCATCGGCGTAGTCGGCTGGGGCGTGGGCGGCATCGAGGCGGAAGCCGGCATGCTGGGCCAGCCGGTCTACTTCCTGACGCCGGACGTCATCGGCGTAAACCTGTCCGGCGCGCTGCGCGAAGGCTGCACCGCCACCGATCTGGTACTGACGATTACCGAATTGCTGCGCAAAGAGAAAGTCGTCGGCAAGTTCGTCGAATTCTTCGGCGAAGGTACTGAGTCCTTGACCCTGACGGACCGCGCGACGATCGCCAACATGGCACCGGAATACGGCGCGACCATGGGCTTCTTCCCCGTCGACGAAGCGACCATCGACTACTTCAAGGGCACCGGCCGCAGCAAGGCTGAAATCGCCGCGTTCGAAGGCTACTTCAAGGCGCAGAACCTGTTCGGTGTGCCAAAAGCCGGCGACATCGACTACACCCGCGTGGTGGAACTGAACCTGGCGTCGGTCGCTCCGTCGCTGGCCGGCCCGAAACGCCCGCAAGACCGTATCGAAATCGGCAACGTCAAGGCGAACTTCGCCGAGCTGTTCGCCAAGCCGACGACCGAAAACGGCTTCAACAAGAATCCGGCCGACCTGGCTGCCGTGTACGAAACGACGAACGGCGTGAAAGTGTCGAACGGTGACGTGCTGATCGCCGCGATCACCTCGTGCACCAACACCTCGAACCCGAGCGTGATGCTGGCTGCCGGCCTGCTGGCCAAGAAAGCCGTGGAAGCGGGCCTGAAGGTCGCGCCGCACATCAAGACATCGCTGGCTCCCGGCTCGCGCGTCGTGACCGAGTACCTGACGGCCGCCGGCCTGCTGCCCTACCTGGAAAAACTGGGCTTCGGCGTGACCGCCTACGGCTGCACCACCTGTATCGGCAATGCGGGCGACCTGACGCCCGAGCTGAACGCAGCGATTGCCACGCATGACATCGTCGCCTCGGCCGTGCTGTCGGGCAACCGCAACTTCGAAGCGCGTATCCACCCGAACATCCGCTCGAACTTCCTCGCTTCGCCTCCGCTGGTCGTCGCTTACGCCATCGCCGGCAACATGACGCGCGACCTGATGACGGAACCTGTCGGCAAGGGCAAGGGCGGCAAGGACGTCTACCTGGGCGACATCTGGCCGACCTCGGCTGAAGTGTCGGCCATGATGAAGTTCGCCATGAACGCCAAGGTATTCAAGGACAACTACGCCGACGTCAAGGGCGCGCCAGGCAAGCTGTGGGAGAAAGTCACCACCGTCTCCGGCCAAGTCTACAACTGGCCGAAATCGACCTACATCGCGGAACCGCCGTTCTTCGACAACTTCTCGATGACACCAGCGGCTGTGGCCACCGGCATCGAAGGCGCGCGCGCACTGGGCGTGTTCGGCGATTCCATCACCACCGACCACATCTCGCCAGCCGGCTCGATCCAGGAAAACGGTCCTGCAGGCAAATGGCTGAAGGAAAACGGCGTCCTCAAAGCGGACTTCAACTCCTACGGCTCGCGTCGCGGCAACCATGAAATCATGATGCGCGGCACGTTTGCCAACGTGCGTATCAAAAACCGCATGATCCCTGCCAAGGCGGACGGTTCGGCGGTCGAAGGCGGCATCACGATCCACCAGCCTTCCGGCGAACAGATGTCGATCTACGACGCAGCGATGAAATATGTTGCTGAAGGTACGCCAACCATGGTCTTCGGCGGCGAAGAGTACGGTACGGGCTCGTCGCGCGACTGGGCAGCCAAGGGCACCCAGCTGCTGGGCGTGAAAGCCGTGATCACCCGTTCGTTCGAGCGCATCCACCGCTCGAACCTGGTGGGCATGGGCGTGCTGCCGCTGCAATTCATCGGCGACGACAGCGTGCAGACGCTGGGCATCACCGGCAATGAAACCTTCGACCTGAAAGGCCTCGAAGGCGAAATCAAGCCACAGCAACTGGCCACCCTGGTGATCCACCGCGCCGACGGCAGCAGCCAGGAAGTCAAAGTCCTGCTGCGCATCGATACGCCGATCGAAGTCGATTACTACAAGCATGGCGGTATCCTGCCATTCGTGCTGCGTCAACTGCTGGCCGAGTAATCAGCCCAGCTGTGAGGTAAGATAAAAGCGCCGGTTCCGACCGGCGCTTTTTTTCGTCCCTGCGCCCCGTTCCGACTTGAAATTTCGACTATTGGCATGATCTAAGGACAGCTTACGTATTGCGTGCGGCTGAATCCTCTACAATACGGTTATAAGGGTTTATCATTGTTTGACTGATCCATTTTTTTCACTTTCCGAGACTCTTATCCCGCTATGCGTCGTCCTTCCAAAGATTCATCCCATAAACTGACTGCCGACAGCCAGCGCCTGGTCACCTTTGCCCAGGCGATCGTACAGGCAGCCAGCCGTCTCGAAGAGCGGTCCTGGGAACACAGCCTGGATACGCAGCTCCAGAAATTACTCAAAACCGGCCACCAGGACACCATCGACAACACCCTGGGCAGCCTGTTCAAGGAAGACTTGAACGCCTACGACGTGCTGATGGACTGCGTTGAAGCCATCAGCGAATCGACCGTCGTCACGCATGAAGACGTGCGCTACGACGCCCTGCTCGTCGCCGTGCCCATCCTCGCGTGGACGCGCTTTTCCATCGCTTCCGGCCCCATGGCCGGCGATGCGCACGGCGTGCTGTCCGCGCATTTCGCCGCCCACCTGCTGGCCGACGGCACGAAGATGGCCATGGCGCCCACCCTGTATTCGATCGACCAGTTGCCGCGCAGCCACGTCGAGACCTATGCCAAGACGCAGAAGCTGGCCCTGGCCGCCCTGAAGGGCACGGCCGTCAAGCCCTCCAGCAAAGAAGCGGAAACGGCGCCCTTCCTGGCCGATACGCGCTACCTGCTGGTGGCCGTGGTGGCCCCTGCCGGCGCACCGCTGTTCCGCTGGCAGACGCCTTCGAGCCAGCTCGACTTCATCGCCGAGCGCAGCGCCGCCCTGGAACAATGGCGCACGCAGGCGACGCCGACCATCGCCCGCCTGCTGCCCGGCTGCGGCCTGGAATTGCTGCTGCCGGAAGCGTACTACGTGGCTTGCCGCGAGGCGGACAAGCTGATACGCCCCGTCTCCGTGCGCGCCGCCGTGCACTACCTGACGCACACGCTGGCCATCGAACCGTCGGAACTGCGCGCCGTGATCGCCGGCTTCGGCGAAGAGGCGGCCGACGGCCAGGTCGACGAGTACCGCATCGCCTTCACCCTGCGCCAGGCGCCGGACGTCATCTACGGCATCGTCTGGCCCCTGTACGGCCAGGAAGACGAGGATGGCACGCCGATCGAAGGCCTGATCCAGGTCGGCATCGCCGCACTGGACAAGCAAAAGACGCCCGTCGATGAAATCATCGAACACCTGAACGCCGCCGGCGTGACGCAGATCAAGCGCCATGCGGAACGTTTTGTCGGAGAGTATTGCGACGACTGCGGCGCCCCCCTGTTTGCCGACCCGGTCGGCGAGCTGGCGCATGCGGAAATGCCAGAAGATACGCCGCAGGGCACCGAGCATTTCCATTGATGCGGGCTTGTCGGATTACGCGCGCAGCGCTAATCCGACCTACGATGCCGGCATAGGCCGTAGGTCAGATTAGCCGGAACGGCGTAATCCGACTACGGTTTGAAGAGGTGTCGATGCAATAGGTGTCGATATAATGGTTGAAAGGCAGGCCGTAGGTCGGATTAGCCGGAACGGCGTAATCCGACAACAGCGTTGGCGCATAAAAAAGGCGGAACCCCGGTTCCGCCTTTTTCATTTCAACGTCATTTAAAACACTATCACCACTGCGAGAACGGGTGGCGGATCAGGTTGGCATTGTAGTAGCGCGCATCGCCCGACACTTCCGCGCCTATCCATTCCGGCTTCTCGAAGGGCTGGTCTTCCGAGGCCAGTTCGATCTCGGCCACGAGCAAGCCCGCATTGACGCCCAGGAACTCGTCGACTTCCCACACCATGCCCGCGTGTTCGATGCGGTGGCGGTACTTTTCGATCAGCGGCTGTTCGCACAGGCCGTCGAGCAGTTCGACGGCGTCGGCCAGCGGGATCGGATACTCCCACTCGCCGCGCGTCGCCCCCACATTGGCGCCCTTGATGGTCAGCATCGCCTGTTCGCCCTCGATGCGCACCCGCACCACGCGCTCGCGCGCGGACGACAGGTAGCCCTGGCGCAGCAGCACCGCCTGCCCCAAGCCGCGCCAGGCATCGCCTTGCAGCAGAAATTTACGCTCGATCTCGACGCCCATGATCAACGCCGCTCAATCCAGCGACAGCAGGATAGGCTGCAGCATGGCCGCACCCAGGGCCGCGCTGCGCGCGCCGTTCCAGCCCACGGCCGGATCCGGCAAGTCGGCATTTTCCTTGAACGGCATTTCCAGGGTCAGCGCCAGGCAGCCGAAGTGGTGGCCGATGTATTTCGACGCCAGGGTCAGCATGTCCGACTTGTACTTGCTGGCCGCATAGCCGAACTTGTCCTGGAAGTCGGGGCTGGCCTGCTTGTAGCGCTCGATGAAGGCTTTCTGGTGCGCCGCTTGCGCCGGCGTGAAGTTTTCCAGCATTTCGTTGCCGGCCACAAAGTTGTACGGCAGCGCCTCATCGCCGTGGATGTCGAAGAACATGTCGACGCCCGTTTCGTGGATCTTGTTTTTCACGCACAGCACTTCCGGGCTCGATTCCAGCGATGGCGTCATCCATTCGCGGTTCAGGTTGGCGCCAGCCGCATTCGTGCGCAGGTTGCCGCGAATCGAGCCGTCCGGGTTCATGTTCGGCACGATGTGGAACACGGCGCGCTGCAAGAGTTTGCGTGCGATCGGGTTGGCGTCGTCGAGCAGCGAGTCGATCAAGCCTTCGACGAACCATTCGGCCATCGATTCGCCCGGATGCTGGCGCGCGATGACCCAGATTTTCTTTTCCGCCTGCGGATTGCCGATGGTAACCATGTTCATGTCGCGGCCATCGACCGTGCTGCCCAGGTCCGATACGCGCGCCAGCGGATGCTCGGCCACTTCGCCCAGCAGGCGCAAATGGCGTTCCCACGAGTACGGTTCGAAGTAGGCGTAGTACACGCTGTCAAGTTCCGGCGTGTGCGAGATCGTCATGACCTGGCCGTCGAACGTCGTCGGCACGCGGAACCAGTTTTCGCTGTCGTAGCTGGCCACGGCCTGGTAGTCTTCATAGCCGGCCGGATAGGTGGCCTGGCCCGCGTTCAGGAAGCGCATCGTGCATGCCTGGCCGCGCGCGCCCTGCAGGCGGAAGTGGAACCACTGGTGGATGTCGGCGTGGCTATCCTTGCGCAAGTTCAGGTCGATGGCGCCGGCGCTGGTGGCGCTCACCACGTCGATGGCGCCCGAGTCGAAGTTCTGGCTGATTTTAATGGTCATGTAATGATCCCGTCCGAATGTAAGTGTGCCGGCGTCGCCTCGCGGGCGGCCGCCGTTGCGCTAAACGCAGTGTAAGCTATCCCTCTATTTTCCGCCCTTTGTCCCCGTTCGCAAAGCCTGGCCAGCCGATTCGTGCACCATTCCGGGGCATCGATGGAAAAGCGGGGGTCAAAAGCGCGAAAAATCGGTCTACTGTCGCATCCACCGGACAAAAAACTGAATTGTAACAATGCCAGACACATTAGCGGGCCATCGCGCCCCTATAATTCCTGCTTTCATAGAGTCGCCAGGAAAGAGTCGTGGACAAGAAGTTGACCAATATTCAGGAAAGAAAGTTGCGCGAGGCGCAGGCGCGGCGCGAACACATCATCGACGTCGTCAAAGACCTCATCAAAAAGGGTGGCGCGCGCGCCGTCTCCATCCGCAAGGTGGCCGAGGCGGCAGGATTTTCCACCACCGTCGTGTACGCCCTGTTCCGCGACAAGGCCACCCTGATCGCCCAGGCCATGGACAAGGATTTGCTGGAACTGGTACGCGCCATGCGCACCGCCTGCGCCAATAGCATGGACCCATGGGAACGCATCAGCCTGGTCGGCCGCGCTTACATCGAGTACGGCTTCCAGCATCCCGACGAGTATTCGCTGATCTTCATGGAGCTGCGTCCGCACGCGGAAGTCGACGCCGTCGAAGTGGAACACGGCAATATCGAGCAAGACCCCTATGCCTACGCGCTGCACCTGTTCGGCGAACTGGCGCAGGCGGGCCAGGTACGCCAGGACGAGCCGGCGCTGCACACGATGACGCAAATCTTTTGGCAGTCTCTGCACGGCCTCGTTTCCCTGCGCATCGTCATGGATGCGGGCGACCCATGGACGCCGCACCTGGAAATGAACGCACATATCGACGACTTGCTGGCTGTCGTCACGGCAGGCATCCGCCTGCGCTTTGCACCGTCCTCGTGACGTTTGACCCAGCGCAAACCGCCCGGACGGAAAAGGCGGACAGTGGGGTGACGCCGCCTGCGCTGGTGCAGCGCGGCTCGCGCGAAGGAGTGCGAGATGAACGAAGCCTATGCCACGGACCGGCTTGACAAACAGCAAAGCGCGAACAATGCTGTACGCATGGAAGCGCGCCTGACAAAACTGGAAACGGACCGGGAACATGACCGGCTATGGTTCAAGACCCTGGAACAGCGTCTTGGCGAAGGCCTGGACAACGTGCGTGCGGAATTGCGCGACGAGTCGCAGCTGCTGCGGGCCGACCTGACGCAATTTCGCGGCGACCTGCGCGGCGACTGCCACGCCTTGCGCACGGAACTGGGCGACATCCGCAAACACATGCACACTCACTTCCTGTGGTTCATGGGCATCCAGGCCACCACCACGTTTGCCCTGCTGGGCCTGGGCGCCAAGGCGCTGCATATGTATTGAATTGTGAAAAAGGCAGGCGCGGTGCCGCACCGCCCTGCCCTATGTTTACGCTGACGCAAACTACTGCGCTGCCAGCATGCTCTGCGTTTCCTGATAGCGCGTATGCCACGACAGCGCCTGTTCCAGGATGTGCGGCGTATGGCCACCGCGCTGGCATGCCGCGTCGTAATACGCGCGCAATTGATCGCGGTAAGCGGGATGCGTGCAGCGCTCGATGATCAAGGGCGCCCGTTCGCGCGGCGCCAGGCCGCGCAAGTCTGCATAGCCCCACTCCGTCACCAGCACGTCGACGTCATGCTCCGTATGGTCGACATGCGAGACCATCGGCACGACGCTGGAAATGCGCCCGCCCTTGGCCGCCGATTTCGACACAAACATCGACACTTGCCCGTTGCGCGCGAAGTCGCCCGAGCCGCCGATGCCGTTCATCATGTGCGTGCCGCACACGTGCGTGGAATTGACGTTGCCATAGATATCGAACTCCAGCGCCGTGTTCAGGGCGATGATGCCCAGGCGGCGCACGATTTCCGGGTGGTTGCTGATCTCTTGCGGGCGCAGCACGATTTTCGAGCGGTAGTGGTCGATATTGTCCATCAGCTTCTGGTGCACGGCGGCCGACAGGGTGATCGACGAAGCCGAGGCAAACGCCAGCTGGCCCGAATCGAGCAGTTCGATGGCGCTGTCCTGCAGCACTTCCGAATACATCGTCATGTTCTGGAAGGGCGAACCGATCAGGCCGTGCAGCACGGCGTTGGCGATGGTGCCGATGCCCGCCTGCAGCGGCAGCAATTCCGGCCCCATGCGCCCGGCCGCCACTTCGCCTTCGAGGAAGGCAATCACATGGCCGGCGATCGCTTGCGTTTCCGCGTCGGGCGGCAAGGCGTTCGACGGGCTGTCGGGGCTGTCCGTGATGACGATGGCGGCGATGCGGGCCGGGTCGATGGCGATGGCTGTGCTGCCCAGGCGCTGGTCGACACGCGTGAGGGGTATCGGTTCCCGGCCCGGCAAGGTATGCGGAATATAGATGTCGTGCAAGCCTTCCAGCGCCAGCGGCGTGGACAGGTTGATTTCGATGATGACTTGCTTCGCCTGCTGGGCGAAGGCGGCGGAGTTGCCCACCGACATGGTCGGGATGATGGCGCCGGCCGCAGTGATGGCCGTCGCTTCGATGACGGCGATGTCGACGGCAGCCAGGTTGCCCGAGCGCAGCTGCTCAGCCGTTTCCGACAGATGCTGGTCGATGAACATGACTTCGCCCTTGTTGATCTTGCCGCGCAAGACAGGGTCGACCTGGAACGGCATGCGGCGCGCCAGCACGCCCGCTTCGGCCATCAGGCCGTCGCTGCCATTGCCCAGCGAAGCGCCCGTGATCAGGGTCAGGCTCAAGGGGTCTTGCAGGGCACGCTCGGCCAGGGCGCGCGGCAAGGCCTTGGCGTCGCCGGCACGGGTAAAGCCGCTCATGCCGACACGCATGCCGCTGTGGAACAATTTGGCTGCCTCGTCGGCGCTCATGATTTTGCTGAGCAAGCCTGGGTGGCGGATACGGTCCTCGTACATCGTGATGCTCCTGATATTCTTAATATTCTCAAACTGGATGGCTGTCATACACCAACCCCATAAGTGGTTTCAGTATAAAATCCCGCTTACATGCATGGCATGAATTAATTTCGCCACATCCAGTCGATATTTTCATGTCGCGCCACTGCCGAGCACCCTCTTGGATATCCGTTCCCTGCGCTATTTCGTCGAAACCGTGCGCCTGTCGAGCTTTACGCAGGCGGCCGAATCGCTGCACCTGACCCAGTCGACCATCAGCAAGATGGTGCGCCAGCTGGAAGACGAGGTGGGCGCGCAGCTGCTGGTGCGCGACGGGCGCAAGCTGACCTTGACGGACACGGGCCGCATCGTCTACCAGCACGGCCAGGAAATGCTGGCAAACATGCGCCAGCTGACCCTGGAAGTGCGCGACACCCAGGCCTTGCAGCGCGGCAGCCTGACGGTGGGCATCCCGCCCATGATCAATGTGCTGTTTACCCCTGTATTAAAAGCCTTCCGCGCGCGCCATCCGCACATCAGCCTGACCCTGCAGGAAGACACGGGCCAGCAGATCGAACGCAAGGTGGCGGCCGGCGAGCTGGAAATCGGCATGACGGTGCTGCCGGCAGACCCGGAACTCGACCTCGTGGCCGTGGAAGTGGCCAGCTACCCGATCTGGGCCCTGGCCGAGCCGGGCACGTTCCAGAAAAACCGCACGACGCTGCCCTTCAAGGCGCTGGCAGACTTGCCGCTGGTGTTATTGAAAGATGATTTCGCCCTGACGCGCAGCCTGCGCCAGCATTTCGCGCAGGCGGGCTTCACTCCGACGATCGCCGCGCAGAGCGGCCAGTGGGACTGGCTGGTGGCGATGGCGTCGGCGGGACTGGGCGTGGCCCTGCTGCCTGAGCCGTTCATCCACCGCCTGGCCGGCGAACCGTTGGAGACGGTGCGCATCGTCGAGCCGGAAGTGGCGTGGCAGGTGGCGCACGTCTGGAGCGGGCGCTATCTGTCGCACGCGGCGCGCGCCTGGCTCGAGGTGTGCCAGGACGTGCAGGGCACGCAATTCGCGCACTGACGTAAAAAAGGGTGGCCGAGGCCACCCTTTATATTGATAACGCTACCTTGTTTACTTGGCGTCGTCGCTGTACATGCTCGCGTACTTCCAGCCGAAGTACAAAATAAACGTGTAGCACAGGGCCGGCACGAGGAACGACAGTTGCAGGTTGATGTGGTCGGCCAGGAAGCCCTGGATGAACGGCACGATGGCGCCGCCGACGATGGCCATGCACAGGATGCCCGAACCTTGCCCCGTTTGCGCGCCCAGCTTGTTCAAGGCCATGCTGAAGATGGTCGGGAACATGATGGAGTTGAACAGGCCGACGGCGATCAATGCCCACATGGCCGTGTGACCGCTGGAGAACACGGCGACGAGGATCAGCGCGATGACGACGGCGGCGTTGAAGGCCAGGGTCTTGCCCGGGCTGACATAGCGCATCACGGCAAAGCCGACGAAGCGGCCCAGCATGGCGCCGCCCCAGTAATAGCTGACGAAATAGGCGGCGTCGGCGTGGCTGAGGCCCGCGATGTGGCTCTCGCCCAGGAAGTTGATCAGGAAGCTGCCGATGCTCACTTCACCGCCCACGTACAGGAAGATGGCCAGCGCGCCCAGCACCAGGTGGCGGTGCGACCAGATCGAGACCTTGTTGCCGTCCTGCGCCAGGGCGGCCGCATCGTCGGCATGCGAAATCTTCGGCAGTTTGGCCAGCGCGAACAGCACGGCCAGGATCACCAGGGTGGCGGCCAGTACCAGGTACGGGCCTTGCACGGAAGCGGCTTCCTTGGCGCGGTAGGCCAGTTGCTCGGCCGCCGGCAGCAGGTCGAACTGCTGCACCGTCAGCACGGTGCCGGACAAAATCAGCATGCCGCCCAGCGCAGGCGCCACGGTGGTGCCCAGCGCATTGAACGCCTGCGTCAGGGTCAATCGGCTCGACGCCGTCTGCGGGTCGCCCAGTTCCGTCACATACGGGTTGGCGGCCACCTGCAGCACGGTGATGCCGGCCGCCAGGATGAAGAAGGACAACAGGAACAGCGCATAGCTGCCGGTCGAGGCCGGGTAGAACATGGCGCAGCCGGCGGCGGCGATCAGCAGGCCGGCGACGACGCCGCGCTGGTAGCCGATTTTCTTGATCAGCATGCCGGCGGGCAGCGAAACGATGGCGTAGGCGCCAAAGAAGCAGAACTGCACCAGCATCGCCTGGACATAGGTCAAGGTGTAGATCGAGCGCAGATGGGGAATCAGCACATCATTAAGCGAGGTCAGCAGTCCCCACATGAAAAACAGGACCGTGACAATGATCAGGGCGCCTGTATTGTTTTGCGTGCCGGCCTGCGCGGACTGGACGCCTTGGCCTTGCTTTACGTATTCCATACCTTCTCCATTTTTCAATTCCAAGTTGATCTTGCCAGGCATGGAAGCGTTTCCACCCGGGCAGCACCAGGACGCGCAAGCGCCACGCAGATATCAGCGTGGGCCATGACTGCCATCAACGAAATGGGGCAGGCTTGGCGCTTCTTGCGCGCGGCAGGCGCACGGCCGACCGTTTCTCGCCAGAATGACGTCTTGTAGGCGCGGCATGCCTGCGGGCTGCGTCTGAAAACAACATTCGGGGCAAAACAGTCTTGTAGTAAAACTACGATACTGCGCCCGCATTATGCCTTAAAGCCCCGTATTGCGCAGCTTTCCCGGCTGTTATTTCAAAATTGAATAGCTGACATTTGAAATCAAAAGTAGCCTTATAACTTGGAGTCGCTATACTTATATTGCAGTGCAGCACAACGCGGCACGCCACATAAGGAGTCTGCCATGTCTACCGCATTTACTTACCACACCACGCAAAACAGCAATATCGTCGCCACCCTGGTCCACGCCGCAAAACGCGTCGGTGCCTGGCTGAACCAAAGCAGCGACCGCCGCGAGCGCGCTTACGAAGAAGCCTACCTGGCCGAATCGACCGACCGTTACGATCTGGAATACCGCATGCGCGAACTGGCCCGTGCCAACCCGCAGCCAAGCTGGATGAGCGGTCTGAGCCGTTAAGAGTGCCGTAATACCCAGCCACTCATCACAGCCCGTCATCGGCTGTTGCAACATCGATAGCGCCATCCTGCTAGCCTTGCGCTTGAGCACAGGATGGGCTATACAGGCGGGATGCAAACGCCCATTACCATCCTCGCCATCGCCGGCAGCCTGCGCGCCGCCTCGCTGAACACCGCCCTGCTGCGCGCCATTGCCCGGCTTGCCCCGCCGTCATTCGACATCCGCATCCATCCGGGACTCGGTGAACTGCCGCTGTTCAATCCTGACCTCGACGCCGACAGCCTGCCCGCCGTGACGGGTCTGCGCGACGCCATCCTGGCGGCCGACGTGCTGATGCTGGCCAGCCCCGAGTATGCGCACGGCGTGAGCGGGCCCATGAAGAATGCGCTGGATTGGATGGTGGGAAATGAATCGTTCATCGACAAGCCGCTGGTGCTGCTGAACGCCTCGCCGCGCGCCACGCACGCGCAGGCGGCACTGCGCGAAACGGTGCGCACCATGTCGGCGCGCCTGATCGACGAGGCCTGCATCAGCCTGCCCCTGCTGGGGTCGGGACTCGATGCGGACGGCATCGCCGCAGACCCGGCATTGCGCCGGGCCATCCTCGATATGTTGCAGCGCATCAGGTCATTTTCATGACCGTCTGCACGTTTTACTATCAATTCATCTAGTTTTACTACGTACTTCTACGGACCGCTCAATGCGGGATCATGCCGGTAAACACGTAGGCTTGCAGCATGGTGATGATGCCGATGATCACGGCAAACAACAGGCTGTGCTTCAAGGTAAAGCGGAACAGGTCCGATTCCTTGCCCACCAGGCCCGTTGCCGCGCAGGCGACGGCGATCGACTGGGGCGAGATCATCTTCGCCGTCACGCCGCCCGTCGTATTGGCCGCCACCATCAAGGTGTCGGACACGCCGATCTGGTGCGCCGTCGTGTTTTGCAGCGAGCAGAACAAGGCGTTCGACGACGTGTCGGAACCCGTCAGGAAGACGCCCAGCCAGCCCAGGAACGGCGAGAAGAACGGGAAGGCGGCGCCGCTGCCGGCCAGCAGCAGGGCCAGCGTGGACGACATGCCCGAGTAATTGGCAACGAAGGCAAACGCCAGCACCAGGCCGATCGACAGCACGGGACGGCGCAACTCCGCCACGGTTTCCACGAACGCCTTGACGCCATCGCGCGGCTTCATGCGCAGCATCAGCATCGACAATACGGCCGTCAGCAAGATCGCCGTGCCCACGGCCGACAGCAGATCGAGCTTGAACACGGCGTCATACGCCTTCGGCTCCGCCACGATGGGCATCGTCTTCATCACCAGTTTATCGAGATAGGGCACGTGGATCTTGATGACCAGGCCAGACAGCGCGCCGCCGGCGGCAAACAGCGCCTTGAAGCCGGGCAGGCTCCACACGGTGACGATGGCCGTCAACAGGCCGAACGGCGCCCAGGCACGCATGGTCTGCACCGTCGTGTAGGGAGAAGCGGCGCGGTTGCCGCCGCCGCGCAGGTCCGCAGCACCGCCCGCGCCGCCAAAACCGGACAGCGCGGCCGTGCCGCCGCCGACGGCATAGGCCACTTTCGCATTCTTCGGCTGCCACACTTTCAGGAACAGGGTCAGCGAGACCAGGCTGACGAGGGCCGAGGTGATGTCCGGCAGTTCAGGGCCGATATGGTTCGACGTGAAATACTGGGTCACGGCAAAACTCAAACCCGTCACCAGGGCGGCCGGCCACACTTCGCGCACGCCGCGCAAACCATCCATCATGAAGACCAGCCAGAACGGCACCAGCAGCGACAGCAACGGCAACTGGCGGCCCGCCATGGCGCCGATCAGGAATGGGTCGATGCCCGTCACCTGGCCCGCCACGATGATGGGAATGCCCATGGCGCCGAAGGCCACGGGCGCCGTATTGGCGATCAGGCACAGGCCCGCCGCGTACAGCGGGTTGAAGCCCAGGCCCACCAGCAAGGCCGAGGTGATGGCCACGGGTGCGCCGAAACCGGCCGCCCCTTCCAGGAAGGCGCCGAAGGCAAAGCCGATCAAGAGCACCTGCAGGCGCTGGTCGTCCGTCACCGACAGCACGGAGGCGCGGATGATCTCGATCTGCCCCGTCTTGACGACGATTTTATACAGGAAGACGGCCGTGACGATGATCCAGGCGATGGGCCACAGGCCATACGCAAAACCGTAACCGGCCGCCGCCAGCGCCTGCGGCACGGGCATGCCGTACGCGAAAATCGCCACGGCCAGCGCCAGCGCCAGGGTGACGGCGGCCGCCACGTGGCCCTTGATGCGCAGCGCCGCCAGGGCGATGAAGAAGAAAATGATGGGAACGGCTGCCGCCAGCGACGACAGCCACAGGCTGCCGAGCGGTGTATAAAGTTGGGTCCAGGTTTGCATGTCGGGTCTCCTCCGGTGGATGCGGGTTGAATGAAAAAACGGCTTTTGATGTAATTGTGTGCAGCGTGTTTTTTGCGGTATGGGGGGGGCGTCGCTATTCTTCCTGCCCCCGTGCGTTGAGCAGGTCGGCCAGGCTGCGCGGCGCCGGTTGTAAAGGCTTGCGGTGCTGCGTCCAGCCCAGCTGCGCGCGCGGCGTCAGCATCCGCAGCCGCGTAGCGGCCCAGCGGAACAAACGGTAGCTGGCGGGGCGCGCGAAGGCGCCGCTCCAGAAGCGCCAGATCAGGCTTTCGCCGCGGCTGAACTTGGCCCCCTGCCCGCGCAGCGGATGCGCCACCTGTTCGTCAGGATTGCGGTTCGCCTCCGTGCGCAGGCGCACCAGCAGCTGCGGAATCGGGATGCGCACGGGGCACACTTCGCCGCAGGCACCGCACAGGCTCGACGCGGTGGCCAGGTCGGCCGTCGCGTCCAGCCCCAGCAAATGGGGCGAGATGATCTTGCCGATCGGTCCCGGATACGTGGTGCCGTAAGCGTGACCGCCGATGCGCGTGTAGACGGGGCAGTGGTTCATGCAGGCGCCGCAGCGTATGCATTGCAGGGTGGCGCGCAGCTGCTCGTCGGCGTAAGCCTGGCTGCGGCCGTTATCGAGCAGCACCAGGTGCACTTCGCGCGGGCCATCCTGTTCCCCTTCCCGGCGCGGGCCGGAAATCAGGTTGAAATACGTGGTGATGGCCTGCCCCGTCGCCGAACGCGTCAGCAGGCTGGCCAACGGCACGATGTGCTCCAGCTTGGCCACCACCTTTTCCATGCCCATGATGGCGATGTGCACCTCCGGCACGGACGTCGTCAACCGGCCATTGCCCTCGTTTTCCACCAGCCACAGGGTGCCCGTGTCGGCCGCCGCGAAGTTCACGCCCGACAGGCCGATGTCCGCCTCGACGAAGGCCTGGCGCAGGGCGCGCCGCCCCATCTGGATCAGGCTGTCGACGTCTTCCGTGTAGGGCGCATCGGGGATGTGCTCGGCGAACAGGCCGGCGATGTCGGCCTTGGTCTTGTGTATCGCCGGCATGACGATGTGCGACGGCTTTTCGCCTGCCAGCTGGACGATGTACTCGCCCATATCGGACTCCAGGCAGCGCATGCCGCGCGCTTCCAGGTAGTGATTGAGCTCGATTTCCTCGCTGGCCATCGACTTGCCCTTGATGAAGCGCGTCGCCTGATTGCGCTGTGCGATGGCGTGGATGATGGCGTTGGCCTGCTCGCCATCCTCGGCCCAGTGCACCTGCACCCCGGCCGCTGTCAGTCTGTCTTCCAGCTGCACCAGCAAATCGGGCAGGCGCGCCAGCGCGTGCCGGCGCACGGCTTCGCCGATGTCGCGCAGGCGTTCCAGCTCGTCGCCGTCGGGAAATTGGGCGCTGCGCTTGTCCTGTAAAAAATCCATGGCGCCGCGAAAGCTCTGGCGCAGTTTCGGGTCGTCCAGCGCGGCGCGGGCGCGCGCATGAAAGTCCGCCGGCTTGACGAATTGCAGGGGCTTGGCGTTCATGGCTGGCCTCCTTCGTGGGCTGGCAAGTCGTCGATGATCAATACCCACAGCCAGCGCGGGCCATGCGCGCCATACGCGAGGGTTTGCTGGATATCCGACGTTTTCGAGGGCCCCGACACCAGCACCAGGTTGGCCGGCATGCCGTCCGCCCAGCGTTCGGCGCGCGCCGCCGCGTGCAAGTCCACGTGCAGGCTGCTCGCATACACGAGGCAGATGTGCAAGGGCGGCGCCAAGGACACCGTGCGCGGCGTGGCCGCATCGGGCGCGATGACCAGGGTGCCCGTGGCGGCGATGCCGGAGCGCGCGACGGTCAACCCCGCGTCGACGGTGTCGAACAGCTCTCCCTTCCACTGCGCCAGCGGACGGTCAAAAGACAGCGCTGCCACGCCCTGCGGCAAGGCGGCGTGCAAGGCCTGCCCTTCGGCGCTGCCGGTATCGAGCAGCAAACGGCGCACGCCGTGTTCACCGAGGCGCTGCGCCAGCAGGGCCGGCCAGGCATCCGCGCTCACGCAGTCGACTTCCGCGTGCGCAGCGCGCAAGGCTGCCTGCATGGCGGCTATCCTGTGCCGTGCCGGCAGCGGCGCGGCAGCGCGACGGGCCTGGTAGTGATTGTCGATGGCCGTATCGATGGCATCCACCGCTTCGGGCGCCGAGGGCGCGGCGGCGCGCAAACGCCCCAGCATGCGTTCGCGGGCAGTCAATGCCGTACTCATGGCGCGCCTCCCGTGCGGCGCCACAAAAAGCTGGCCATGTGCTCGACGGGCAGCGGCGCGCCCTGGTGCTGCGCGGCGTGGCCGATATTGAGCAGGCAGCCGCAGTCGGCCGAGACCAGCCGGTCGCAGCCCGTGGCGCAGGCCGAAGCGATCTTGTCGCTGACCATGGCGCCAGAAATGTCCGGATGTTTTAGTGAAAACGTGCCGCCGAAACCGCAGCATTCCGATTCGCGCTGGTGTTCGATACGCGTCACGCCGGGCAAGGCGTCAACCAGGGCCACGCCGTGGGTGCGCGTGCCCATTTCGCGGCGCGCCCCGCACGAGGTATGCAGCACCACGTTTTCATCGGCCTGCCCGGCGCCGGCCAGGGCCAGGCCCGCCAGGTCAAGCTGCAGCACGCAGACGAGAAACTCGCTCAGTTCGTACACGCGCTCGGCCAGTTCCAGCGCCTTGGGACCGGCCACCGGGTCGTCCTGGAACAGCTGCGGCCAGTGGTGACGCATCATGCCGGCACAGGAACCGGACGGCACGATCACGGGCCAGGGCTGCGCAAACAGGTCGAGCTGGGCGCGCGCCACGGCACGCGCCTGTTCCGGGTTGCCGCTGCTGTAGGCGGGCTGGCCACAGCAGCTCTGGCCGCGCGGATAGTGCACCAGCAAGCCTTCCCGCTCCAGCAGGCGCACCGCGTCGAGCCCCGCCTGCGGCACGAACAGGTCGACCAGGCAGGTGGCGAACAGGTACACCTCGTGTGGTGATGGCGGATAGTGGCGCGGCTGGCGCGGGTCTGGCTGCATGAGTGTGTCTCCCCGGCGCTCTGTGTGTTGCTGCGGCGCCGCTGTGTGTTGTTAAGAATGACCGGTTCACGCATAATTCCAGCTTCCGCAAGCCACTTCAAATTGCTCGGACCACTTTAAAACAACACCGGAAGACATCGATGGCGACAGGCATGCAAACACGGGGCAGGGTCGAGATGGTGATGCGCAGGCTGGAGACGGCCCTGCTGGACGGCAGCTTGCCGGCGGGCGCGCAATTGCCGGCCGAGCGCCTGCTGGCGCTGCAATATGGGGTCTCGCGCAACACCGTGCGCGAAGCGGTGCAGCGGCTGGCGGCGCGCGGCCTCGTGCGCAGCCGGCGCGGGGCCGGCGTGTTCGTGACCGATCAATTGCGCACCGGCATGGCGTCACCGTGGAGCCAGCTGGTGGCCGACCACCCCGCCCTGCGCGACGACATCCTGGAATTTCGCCGCGTGCTGGAAGGGGCGACGGCCTATTTCGCGGCGCAGCGGGCCAACGGCGACGAGCGCGCGCAGATCATGGCGCTGCTGGCCGAACTGGAGCAGGCACGCGCCAGCGACGACAAGCACGGCGAGGCGCAGGCCGACGCGCGCCTGCATGAAGTCATCGCGCAGGCGTCGCACAACACCATGTTCCTGCACTTGCACACCAGCATCATCGGCATGCTGCGCGAACACATCACCATCAATGGCACGGGCTTGCGCCAGCAGGACGACGCGACCTCGCTGCAGCTGCTGTCACAGCACCGCACGCTGTGCGAGGCCATCTGCGCCAGCCAGCCCGAGGAAGCGCGCACGGCCATGCAAAGCCACATCGATTTCGTGCGCACGCGCGTCACCAGCGATGACGACTGACGCCACTGGTAGGACCACAGTCCATGGCCACAGCGGCGGCGAAAGCTGCTAACATCGCGCGCCGCCATTGACTTCCTCCTGCCATGACCGTCCTCGTCCACACCCACCCGCTGGTGCTCCAGCTGGAAAACGACTTGCTGCCCCTGTTCCGCGCCGCCCTGCCCGCACTCGCGGCGGCGGCCCCACGGGCGCTCGCCTCCGTATTCGCCTTTTCCAGCGGCACGGCCAGCGCCTTCCACGATTATCATTTCGGCATTTCCTGCCTGCTCGAGGACGTGCCCGACGATGCCCCGGAAGAAGTCGCCCTGCTGGTCAGCGTCACGGGACTCGAGTCGGGCGCCCGGCTCAGCGCACAGGTCGTCTGGGGCCAGCCTTCGGGCCGGGTGGAAACGCAGGCCGAACTGTCGGCGGGCGACCTGCCTGCCTTGCACGCGGCCCTGCCCGGCTTGCTGGCCAGCCTGCAGGAGGCAGCCAGCCGTGGCGGGCCGCGAATGTAACAAGCGCATGTGACAGGCACATGAAAAAGTGCCGGGAAACAACAACTTACGTTTTCCGTAGCGCAACTTTGTTGACTTCCACTAGTCCCACCCCCTATCCTTTCAGTTAAGTTTAGCGAGAATATCTGCCCGTTCATGCGAGCCTGCAGGCAGGGTCCGCCTTGCCTCCACAAAAGTCCATTCCGCATTTTTATTGCAACCATCAGGGCAACGTGCCTGGACGGCCGCTGCCAGCAAATACGGAGCTGACTGCCATGCCATCGCACCACTATTTTCCTGGAACATCCTTGCTCGGCTGCCTCTTCCTGCTGGCCGCCCTGCCCGTGCAGGCGCAGAGCACGGACAGCCCTGCCGCCACCTTCAGCGCCAATGCCAGCCTCACGTCCCAGTACATTTCGCGCGGCTTTCGCCAGACCTGGGGCAAGCCGGCGCTGCAGGCGGGGGCCGACTACGCGCACCCGAGCGGCTGGTCGCTCGGCACCTGGGCTTCCACCGTCAGCGACCGCTACATTCAAGACGCCACGGTCGAATGGGATCTGTACGGCGGCTACAGCGGCACGGTGGGTGAACTGGGCTACAGCGTGCTCGCGTATTACTACAAGTATCCGGGTGCCGTCTACCGCGCCACAGGCGTCAAGTATGACTATGGCGAACTGTCGCTGGGCCTCAGCTACAAGATGCTGTACGCCAAGTACAACCATACGGTCACGCCGGACTTCTTCGGCATCACGCATGCGCGCGGCACGGGCTACCTGGACGTGGGCGCGAATGTCGACCTGGGCAATGCCTGGACCTTGAACCTGCACGCCGGCAATGGCCGGGTGGCGGGCACGGGCAATGCCATCTGGAACTGGCGCGACGCCAAGGTGGGCGTCACCCGGGCCTTCGACGGCGGCTGGAGCGCCAGCGCGGCCGTGACGCGCGCCTGGGGCGCCACCGACGCCTACGACCATTACACCTTGGGCATTCCGAATGCGGCCGGCCAGTTCGACACGTCGAACCCGGCCGCGGCCACGCTGGTCGTGGCCATCAGCAAGACGTTCTAGGCGCGCCACCCGCGACGCCCATGGCACCGATACCCCTCCCCATCAAGGAACAGCATCATGCAACTCTCACTGAACAGTAAAATCTGCGTCGCCGCCACCGCGCTCGCCGTCCTCAGCCTCGGCGTCACGGCGGCGGTGATCGGCTACAAGAGCAGCGCCAGCGCGGAAGCGGCCGCGCTGGACCTGGCGCGCACGTCGGCGCGCGAAGTGGCCGGCGCGCTGCAGGCGCGCATCGCCAGCAACCTGTCCAGCGTTTCCAGCCTGGCCGGCGCCATGCGCGGCACCAAGAGCGCCAGCCTGCCCCTGCAGCGCGAGCAGATCAATGAACTGACCAAGGCCACCCTGACCAGCTCGGAAGACTTGCTGGGCGCGGCCGTGACGTGGGAGCCGAACGCGCTCGACGGCAAGGATGCGGATTTCGCCAACCAGAAGCCGTACTACGACGCCAGCGGCCGCTTCATGCCCTACTGGACGCGGGGCGCCGGCGGCAAGCTGCAAGTCGAACCCATCGTCTTCGACCCGAAACCGGGCGCCAACGACTGGTATGACGTGCCCAAGCGCACGGGCAAGACTTACTTTACGGAACCGTACATCTACCCCGTCGACGGCAAGAATGTGCTGATGGCCTCGCTGGTGGCCCCCATCATGATCGACGGCGGCTTCAAGGGCGTGGCCAGCGCCGACTTCATGCTCACGCGCCTGGCGAAAATCCTGGCCGACCTGAAAGTGATCGAGGGCGGCAAGCTGGCCCTGATCTCGAACGGCGGCCTGTACGCGAGCCATCCCGTGCCTGAGCGTCTGGGCAAGAAGGCCGACGACGTGCCTGCGGCCGGCCTGGAAAAAGTGCGCCAGGGCCAGCCGTACGAATATGAAGACGGCCAGGGCTATATCCATTTGCTGCAGCCGCTGCAGATCCACCCCGATATCGCGCCCTGGAGCGTGGAACTGAACTTCCCGAAAAGCGTGGCCATCGCCTCGGCGCGCGACCTGATGATCTACACACTGATCGTCGCCCTGCTGTGCGCGGCGGCCACGGCCGGTATTTTGATCCTCGTCGTCAACCAGCTGACGCGCCCCCTGCGCACCCTGGGCCGCACCATGACGGACCTGTCGAGCGGCGACGCCGACCTGCGCGTCAAGCTGGAAGTCAAGGGGACCGACGAGCTGGCCGTCATCGGCAAGGGTTTCAACGCCTTCGTGGAAAAGATCCATGCCGTGCTGCTGCAAGTGCAAGCCAGCGCCGACAACGTGGCCCGCGCCAGCGCGGAAATTGCGCAAGGCAATAACGACCTGTCGGCCCGCACGGAGCAGCAAGCCAGTTCGCTCGAAGAAACGGCCGCTTCGGTGGAAGAACTGACGGGCACCGTCAAGGAAAACGCCGACCATGCGCGCCAGGCGAATCAACTGGCCGCTTCCGCATCGAGCGTGGCGCAGAAGAGCGGCGAAGTGGTCGGCAAGGTCATCGAAACGATGACCTCGATCAACGACTCGTCGAACAAGATCGTCGACATCATCAGCGTGATCGACGGCATCGCCTTCCAGACGAATATCCTGGCCCTGAATGCGGCCGTGGAAGCAGCGCGCGCGGGCGAACAGGGCCGCGGTTTCGCCGTCGTCGCCACGGAAGTGCGCAACCTGGCGCAACGCTCGGCGGCGGCGGCCAAGGAAATCAAGCTGCTGATCGACGATTCGGTGGGCAAGGTCGCGGCCGGCAGCAAGCTCGTCGATGAAGCGGGCGCCACCATGGAACAGGTGGTCGACAGCGTGCGCAAGGTGACCGCCATCATGGCCGACATCAGCGTCGCCACCAACGAACAAAGCGACGGCATCGCCCAGGTCAACCAGGCGCTGGCGCAGATGGATGGCGTGACGCAGCAGAACGCGGCCCTGGTCGAAGAAGCGGCGGCGGCCGCCGAAAGCCTGCAAGACCAGGCCAGCCATCTGGCCGAGGTGGTCAGCGTGTTCAAGCTGGGCGAACAGGTACGGCAGGAAGCGCCGGCAGCAACGCCGGCGGCAGCCGTGGCAACACCGCGCGCCGCGCCGCCAAAGACAGCATCACCTGCCAAGCGCCTGGCCGTTGCCAAGCCGCCAGCGGCACAGCACGCGCCGGCCAAGGCACCGGCAGGAGATGACTGGGAAGAGTTTTAAGCCTGCCTTGCCTGGTCATTGCACGCTATCCTTGATGTAAATCAAGTGGCAAATACATTCGGTGAGAATTGCCCCTGAGCCATCCTTTTATACTGTTGCCGCGTCTACGGCACGCATGTTTGCCGGCATAAAAGGATGGGCATGAAAAAAATCGTAGCAGTATTATTGACATCAAGTACCGCACTGCTGGCTGGCTGCGGCGGTGGCGGCGGCGGCAGCAGTGATGCAGGCAATGTCAATGCCGGCTCGACGCTGGCGCCCTACGTCGGCACCTGGCAAGCGCCATGCGACGAGCATGAACGCCAGACCATGGTCGTCGCAGCCAAAGCCGACGGCAGCGGCGCGATGGAACTGACCTCCACCACCGAAACCTATCTCAAGACCGGCTGCAGCGGCACCTTGCTGGGCACGGAAACCATGACCTCGAAAATCACGGCGACACCGGATGGCGTGGCTGACGTTCTCGTCAAACTGACGGAGAATGGGGCCGCGAGCAACGTGCGCATCGACAAACTGAACCTGTCCATCCCCGCCTATAGCTTCAACGTCACGGGGCCCGGCGTGCAATACGTGAAGAAAGATGGCAAACAGCAATGGTGCATCGAATATGAAGGCGGCTCCACTTGCCTGCTCGACGAAGGCACGCTCCCCGCGCAAACCATCAAAGGCGGCATCGTCTTGCGTGACAACACCCTCTACACCTTCTCGCACAACGGCAGCAGTTACGTGCCTGACATGCTGTATGTAAAAAAATAGGCTCAGTCATCGGCAAGTAGGGGAAATGACGGAATCTTCCCTTGGCGGTGCTGTCTGACTCTGCATATTCACCATGCGACTGGCTGCGGCCGTTTCACGGCGTGGCCACGCGCTACCTGCCGAACTACCTGGGCTGGCGCTGAATACCCGACGCCAGGCGCATCCGTTCACCAGAAACGTTACTGAAGGCAACACTGGGAGCGTTCCCACACCTGACGGTGACATAGCCCAAAAATAAACGCACGAGTAGCCGTGGGGCCGCCCGGCCCCGCAGCTTGGCGCGGCGGCGCCATCTCACCCACCGCCTCGTAGACTCGAGTCCGTTAGCGAGCGTATGTGTAGAATCGAACATACTTTGCGTAAATAGAAAGCTATTCTGTTGAAAAACAGGAGCTTGCCATGTCGTCCCACGCTTTCCCCCTGCCGTCCCACGCTGCACTGAGCGCCCTGCTGCAGCAGCAGGACAGCGCCTTTCTCCCCATCGAAGGCTTGCGGCGCCTGCGCGATGCGGGCTTGGACCAGCTGCCCCTGCCCGGCCACGGCGCCACCCTGCTGCGCTGGCAAATGCTGGCCGCCATCGCCGCCATCGACCTGTCCCTGCTCAAGCTGTATGAGGGCCATACCGATGCGCTGGCCATCCTGGCTGAAATCGACGGCCCCGGCGTGCCGGCCGGCAGCAGCTGGGGCGTATGGTGCGCGGAAATGCCGGGCGCGCGCGTGCAATTGCAGCAGGCGGCCGATGGCCGCTATGTGCTCGATGGACGCAAGGCCTGGTGCTCCGGTGCGCATGGCCTCAGCCATGCCTTGGTCAGCTGCTGGAATGAGGACGGCCAGGCTTGCCTGGCCTCGGTAGCCCTGTCGCAGCCGGGCGTGCACGTCACGGACCAGGGCTGGCAAGCCGTCGGCATGGCCGCCTGCGCCAGCGTCGACGTGACCTTTTCCGCCGCGCGCGCCTTTCCCGTAGGCGCGCCGGGCGCATATCTGGCCCGTCCCGGCTTCTGGCATGGCGGCGCCGGCATCGCGGCCGCCTGGTACGGCGCCGCCTGCGCCATCGCCAGCCACCTGCACGCACGCGCGCAGCACGCCGCCCCCGATGCCGTGCGCCTGGCGCAGCTGGGCCAGATCGACTGTGCGCTACGCGCCGCTGGCGCCCTGCTGCGCGAAGGCGCGGCGGAAATCGACGCCCATCCGCAGCGCGACGCCATGGGACTGGCCCTGCGCCTGCGCCTGGCCGTGGAAGATGCCGCCACGCTGGCCCTGCTGCTGACCACGCGCGCGCTGGGCGCCGGGCCCCTGTGCCGCGACGCCCGTTTCGCGCGACTGGCGGCCGACCTGCCCGTGTTCCTGCGCCAGAGCCATGCCGAGCGCGATCAGGCCGTACTCGGCGGTATCGTCGCCGGCGCTGAAGATCATCCGTGGGCGCTATGACATGCTGACTCTTGCCGATACGCATACGCGCCGCATCGAAGGTTGCGGCACGCCAGACCAGGTGTGGCAATCCTGGCCGGGGCTCAACGAGTTACCCGCAATCAGCGCCCACGCCTTGGTGCCGCCGGGGGCGCGTGCCGTGATCGTCGCGCCCCATCCCGACGATGAAATCCTCGCCTGTGGCGGCTTGCTGCAACTGCTGGCGGCGCAGGACAGCGAACTGCTGTTCGTCGCCGTCACCGACGGCGACGCCAGCCACCCGGGCTCGCCACTCTGGCCGCAGGAACGCCTGCGCCAGGTGCGTCCGCAGGAATCGGCGCTAGCGCTGCAGGCACTGGGATTGGCGCTGCCCGCGTGGCTGCGCCTGCACCTGCCCGATGGCGGCGTGGCCGGCAGGACGCCGCAGCTGAGCGCCACATTGGCAGCGCAGCTGCGGCCCGGCGACATCGTCTTCACCACCTGGCGCCTGGATGGCCACCCGGACCATGAAGCGTGCGGCTGGGCCTGCGCTTCGGCCTGCTCGGCCAGCGGCGCCACCCTGGTGGAAATGCCCGTCTGGGGCTGGCACTGGGCCGTGCCGGGCGACGCGCGCGTACCCTGGCACCGCGCGCGCCGGCTGCCATTGCCGGCCCCCCTCCTGCAGCGCAAACGCGCCGCCCTGCGTTGCTTCGCCAGCCAGATGCAGGATGACCCGTCGACGGGCAGCCCCGCCATCGTGGCAGGCGACGCCTTGCAGCGCCTGTTGCACGCGTGGGAGGTGTATTTTCTATGAGCGCCATTTCCACGCCCGACGACCAGCGCCGCAGCTATTTCGAACAACTGTATCGCCAGGATGCCGACCCGTGGCTGGTGCGCCAGCGCTGGTACGAGGAGCGCAAGCGCGCCCTGTTGCTGGCCAGCCTGCCGCAGCAACGCTACCGCCACGCATATGAACCGGGATGCGGCAATGGCGAGCTGACACTGGCGCTGGCACGGCGCTGCGAGCGCCTGCTGGCGGCCGACCTCTCGGCCGAAGCGCTGGGGCTCACGCAGCAGCGGCTGCTCGACGCCGGAGGAGGCGGCAACGTCAGCCTCGCGCAGCACCGGCTGCCGCAGGACTGGCCGCGCATCCTGCCCGGCGCCGACAAGTTTGACTTGATCGTCCTCAGCGAGATCGCCTATTACCTGTCGCCGGAAGAGCTGGCGCGCGTGGTCGAACACTGCATCGCCAGCCTGGCGCCGGGCGGCAGCATCGCCCTGTGCCACTGGCGCGCGCCATTCGCGCAACGCATCATCTCGACCGTGCGCGTGCATGCGGCGTTCGAGGATGCGCCCGGCCTGCACCGCGTGCTGCGCCACGAAGAGACCGACTTCCTGCTGGGGATCTGGTCGAACGATGCGCGCTCGGTGGCGCAGCGCGAGGGCTTTGCATGATCGGCGTCGTGGTGCCCGTACATGACGAGGAAGCGTGCCTGGATGCCTGCCTGGAGGCATTGCGCCTTGCCGTCACCTGCCCCCGACTGTCCGGAGAAGCGGTGTGCATCGTCATCGTGCTCGACGCCTGCAGCGACCAGTCGCAACGCATCGTGCTGACGCACGCCATGCAGACGGACCTGCGCTGGCGCCTCGACTGTATCGCCGTCAATGTGCGTAACGTGGGCAGCGCGCGCGCCGCGGGCGCGCAGGAACTGCTGCAACGCGGTGCCCGCTGGCTGGCCTTCACGGATGCGGATACGCGCGTCTCGCCATCGTGGCTGAGTACACAGCTGGGCCTGAATGCCGATGCCGTCTGCGGCACGGTGGCCGTGGACGACTGGTCGCCGCACGGCGACAACGCCGGGGCGCTGCTTGCCCACTTCAGCCGCACCTATACCGATGCCGACGGCCACCGCCACATCCATGGCGCCAACTTCGGCGTGTGCGCCAGCGCCTACCTGCGCGCCGGCGGCTTCGCGCCACTGGCTTGCAGCGAAGACGTGGCCATGGTGGCCGCGCTGCAAGCGTGCGGCGCGCACATCGCCTGGAGCGCCGCGCCGCGCGTCACCACCAGCGCCCGCCGCCATGCCAGGGCACGGGGCGGCTTTGGCGATACCTTGCAGCAGGTGGTGGCGGAGATGGCAGGGCAGACGGCAACGTGCACTCTCGCCATGCTGCCAGAGCATCAAGGATAAGGGATCATGCGCTTGCCTGCTCTGCTCGGCCCGCCTCGTCCTCCAGCTTTTGCCGCCGCGCCTCCTGCTCCGCCTCATCCTTCTCCTTCTTCTCCTTCTCCACGAGCTGTTCATCCAGACGTACCCTTAGCTCTGCCCAGGCCACTGCGACCTTGGACGACACCGCTAAACTGGCAAATAGCAGGATCACCAACGGCAAGAGGCTAAAGGCATATGTCAGCAGCCCATCCTTCAAATCAATCACTTTCAGTTTGGAAACGCCCTCATCCAGCGCATTGGCCTTCGCACTTGCGGCGGGTAAATCGAGTAATTTTATCTGCAAGATAATTCCATCGATATTTTTCGTGACTTCTTCCCCCGTATCCAGCATTACATTTACATACAGCGCAGCTATTTCTTGAGTGATGGTGTCACAACTCTTTTTCAACTGCGGGCGTGACAAGCAATACTCAGGGGGAAGATGCTCCTTGAAAATAGCCGAGGCGGCGTTGAGATAATGGCTCCGCTCATTTCTTTCCAATTTATCCAGGCTCAAGCCGATCTGATAGTAGGGTCCGATGAATACGATGAGGGCAAACGCGGCCATGACCTCGGCGCGAAATTTCATTCTGGCGACAAACACATTGCGTTCCGTGCCCTGCTTGGCAAGCACCTCGTCACGCTTGCGAAATGAATGAATAATTGTCCCCGCGACCACTAGCAGGCACGCTACAACGTAGAAATACCTGAGCCAGATCACTTTGGCAGCCCAAGAAAATAGAAGAAAAACCACGCCTGGAATGACCACCACGAGCCCTACGACAATCAGAGCGCGGTTCCAATTAATTTGTTTGTACATTTTCACTTTACAAAGACAAGACCAAGATACGGGATACGCCGGAGCACCGGCGCAATTGATGAGAACTATTGCCAAATAGAAATTATATTGAGGCAAATTTGATGTCAAGCGAAAATCGCTATTAACTAAAAATTGAGCGGCTGCAGCAAAAAATATCACCCGCACAGCATCGTCGAAGCAAGCAGCACGCGCTATGCCGGCGGCACGAGGAACCAAACCGTTCGTCTGTCCCTGCGCGCCGCCTTTGCTACTTGACTAGCGCTTGTTACATCGCTTCCTTCAGCCCCGGCGCAAACTCCGCGCCATGCTTGACCTGCGCGGTGGATGCCTTCAGGGTGGCCCCGATCGGCTCGGCGCGGCCCGCCAGGCATTGCCCCAGGAAGTTTTCCGTCACAGCATTGAAGGCGATGTTGTTGACGGGCCGGGCAAAGCCATGGCCCTCATCGGGGAACAGCACATACGTGACGGGAATATTCTTCGCCGCCATGGCCGCCACGATCTGGTCCGATTCAGCCACGTTGACTCTCGGGTCGTTCGCGCCCTGGCCGATCAGCAGCGGGCGCTGGATGTTCTGCGCAAAGTTCAGCGGCGAGCGTTCCTTGAGCAGCGCCTTGCCCTCTTCCGTGGTCGGGTCGCCCATGCGTTTGTAGAACTGCTGCTTGCCCGCTTCCCAGTACGGCGGGATGGTTTGCAGCAAGGTAAACAGGTTCGACGGGCCGACGATGTCGACGCCGCAGGCAAACGTCGTCGGCGTGAACGCCATGCCGGCCAGGGTGGCGTAGCCGCCGTAGGAGCCGCCCATGATGGCGACCTTGTCGGCGCTCGTCACGCCGCTTTTCACCGCCCATTGCACCGCGTCGAGCAAATCGTCATGCATCTTGCGGCCCCACTGCAGGTCGCCGGCCGAGATGAATTGCTTGCCGAAGCCCGTTGACCCACGGAAGTTCACCGACAGCACGGCATAGCCGCGGTTGGCCAGCCACTGATGGTAACCGTTATAGCCATAGGTGTCGCGCGCCCACGGGCCGCCGTGCACCAGCAGCACCATCGGCACCGCCTGCATGGCCTTGCCGCCGGCGCCCGCCTTCGACGCCTGCGGCAGGGTCAGGTAAGACACGAGGTTCAGGCCGTCGCGCGCCTTGATTTGCTGCGGATACATGGGCACCAGCGGCGCGCCTTCCAGTTCCGGACGCGTCACGTACAGCCACGTGAGCTTTTTGGTCTTGCGCTCGTATAGCCAGCTCGATGGGGGCGCCGTGACGGCATCGACATTCACCAGCCATTTATCGTCGGCATCCGTGCGCGAGGTCACCGTGAACTGGCCCTGGGTATTTTTCTTCAGGAAGTCCAGGTCGGCTTTCAGGTCGTCCGCCAACGGCAGATATTCCTGCTGCAGATAATTGACCGTATAGGCCTGCACGCGGCCCGTGCGCGTGTCGTACAGCGCATCGGCGATGTCGGCGCGCGGATCTTGCGCCATGACCGTGGTCTTGCCGCTGGCCACGTCCTGCGCCAGCAGTGCCGAGGTATTGCGGCCGCGCGAATCGGTCCAGTACAAGGTCTTGCCGTCGACCGTAAACGCCAGCGGCGCCGTCGTCTGCGAGTCTTCCAGACCGACTTCGGTCAGCGGCGTGCTCTCGACCTTGCCGTCCGTCAGGCGAAAATACTGCATGCCGCCATCGGCGCGCGCCTTGCTGGCGATACGCAGATTGAGCAATTCATCGGCCAGGTAGCCGCCATAGCCATCGTTCTGCTGCACCAGGGTCAGCTTGCCGCTGGCCAGGTCCAGGCTGTACACGTCGTGCCAGCGCGCATCGCGGTTATTGATGCCGACGAGAATCCGGTCCTTGACCTTGCTGCTGATCTGGACGATGCGCACGCGCGTCTTCTCGAACGGCGTGTAATTGACCTGCTTGCCGGTCGCCACGTTCACGCCGTACAGCAGGAAATTCTCGTCGCCGCCCTTGTCCTGGATGAACAGCAGGGTTGTCGAATCGGGCGACCAGAAGCTGCCGCGGATGGGACGCACCTTTTCTTCCGTCAGCGGCCGCGCCTGCGCCAGGTCGCGGGCCGGCGCCACCCACACATTGAGCACGCCATCGCGCGGCGCGATCCACGAGAGCCACCGTCCATCGGGGCTGAGCTTGCCACCGGACTTGCTGGGATTGCCGAACAGCTTGGTGCGCTCGATCAGCGGCGTTTCCTTGACAGGGGCTTGGGCATGCGCCGGCAGGGCGCTGGCGAACAACAGGGCAGGCAGGACATAGCGAATCATGGACACCTCATGGTTGTGGGATGAAGGAAAACATAATCATGGTGCATGTGCCAGCAAATCATAGGTCAAAGCCGTGCTGCCAGGTTGATGACAGCGACAGGGGACGAAAATCGGGGCACAGGATGGTGGAAAGGAGGGATGAACTGCATAGCAGATGATGCATGTCCGCATGGCGACGGCGGACAGTTCGGATGTGGCTTGCGTTCAACCGTGCAGCACCGGGGCAGCGGTCGCACCGTGCTGCGGCAGTTCCACGCGAACTTTTAAAGCGATAACGAGAGCGGCGAACAGCATCACAACGCCAGCAATCATGAAAACGCCTGTCACTCCACCAAAGCCGAACATAATGCCACCCAATGCAGCGCCGGCAGCTATTGACGATTGCACCGCAGCGACGACCATGCCGCCTGCTGTCTCCGCTTGATCCGGGACAGCACGGGCTACCCAGTTGGACCAGGCGACAGGTACGCCGCCGAACGCCAGGCCCCACAGAGCGACCAAAAACATCAGACCTGTTCCTTGGATTGGCAGCAGGATCATGCCGAATGCCGCCAAGCCCACCAGCGCAGGCATGAGCACTAAAGTGGCACGCAGGCTACGCTCCATTAGCCAGCCGGCCAGCAGCGTGCCAATGAAGTTGGCGACACCAAAACCCAGGAGCATCAGAGACAAACCATTTACATCTATATGGACAACGCTTTCAAGAGCGGGGCGAATATAGGTGAACAATGCATATTGCCCGGTATGGGCCAGTACGCAGCCCAACATCCCGATCCCGATCCCCGGGCGACGGAGCAATCGCAGCACCGATGTGGTGCGCGTCATCGTACGCGGCGCCATACGGGGCAGCGTGAACAATTGAAACAAAAGTGTCAGCCCTCCGACAGCCGCGGCTGCTATAAATGCACTGCGCCAGCCATATATGCCCCCTAAGTAACTGCCCAGCGGTACGGAAACGACTGTCCCGATGGCGATGCCACTGAATATGATGGATAGCGCTCGCGGCACCAGCTTTGCCGGCACCAGTCGCATGGCCACGGCTGCCGCCATGCTCCAGAAGCCTCCTAACGCGACACCCAGAAGAATGCGCATCACCAACAATACTGTCAAGCTTGAGGACAACGCCACCAGCAAGTTGGAGGCGATCATCAGCACCGTGAAAGCCAACAAGACGACACGCCGGTCAAAATTACGCGTGAGAACTGGCACCGACAGCCCGGCGAACATGGCCACTACGGCCGTCACCGTCACTGCCTGACCAGCTAGTGCCTCCGATACGCCAAGATCGAAGGCCATCGGGGTCAGCAGACTGGCTGGCAGGTACTCCGCCGTCAGTAAACCGAAAACCCCCATGGCCAGTGAAAACACTGCCATCCATGCCGCTGTCGCTGGCTCTGGAACAGACACATCGTTCGCGTTGGGCGTTAGCTCGGTAGCAAAAACATCGTTGTTCATCTCTGAAATCCCTAAAACAATCGGAGTCGAAAGTCTAGAGGTAAAATCCAGGATGATCTATGATGGCAGGTCCGGATGTTTTGATCGAAACACCTAAAATGAGCAAGCAAAATCAAATTTTTCCATTATCTAATCTCGTCAGTGAACTATTGACAGGCATGCGCCTGCGTGGAGTCCAGTACCGGCGTATTCAGACCGGTCCAGCTTTCGGCATAGGCTTTGAAGACAAGCCAGGCCACGCCTACTTCCACTTCCTCGCTGTTGGCACTGCCTTCCTGTGTACCGATGATGGTGAGTTGCATAAGCTGTCCGCCGGTAGCGCGGTGTTCATGCCTCACGGCAGGAAACATCAGCTTCTATCGGATGCGGGTATTGCATTTCAGGACATCGAAAAGTTCGATGTCGCGCCCCTGGGTGAATCCGTTAGCGGAGTAGACACATGTCCCAGTACGCACCCCGTGCCCAGTGCAGTTATTTTTTACGGCTGCATGGAATTCGATCTCGGCGGGATGCAAGGGATCGGCAAGCTGATGCCAATTGTCATGGTGGCTGACACGCAAGCGCAAGGCTATCCCGGGTTGCTGCCTGTTCTTGAGTCAATGAAGCGTGAAATCTGTGCCGGCCGTATTGGCTTTGCAGGCATTCTGGCTCGCCTGGCGGAGGTCGCTGCAGCAATGATCGTGCGCGGCTGGATTGAATGCGGTTGTGAAAACGCTTCCGGTCTCCTCGCCGCCTTGCGTGATCCGCGCCTTGCTCGCGCCATATTGGCGCTGCACCGCCAGCCTGGTCGTGAATGGACAGTTGCGCAGTTGGCTGCGGAGTGCCATATCTCCCGCTCTGTTTTCGCCCAACGCTTTGAAACCACCATCGGAGTGCCGCCCTTGCGCTATGCCACGGAATTGAGAATGCGCCTTGCGAGACAATTGCTCACTCACGAAAGCGTGTCCATCGACGTCGTCGCCCGACGCCTTGGCTATACATCGCAAGCCGCGTTCAGTCGTGCTTTTAAGCGCGTCATCGGCACGCCGCCGGGTGCCTGTCGGCATATGCTTTGAGGAGAATAGCGGAGGGAAGCGCTGATCAATCCATTTTTCAGCGACATAACCGCACGGTGCGTTACGACTGGTTGGCCCATTATTTGTTTGAAATGCTCGAGGATATCGAGGATTTGGCAACCCGCTGGCTGTGGACTTGCAATCACGACCGGCCGAACACGGCACTTGACGCCATCACGCCAAAACAAAAGCTTGCCATGGCCGCTCAAGCGCTACTTTTAACGCGCTCTAAAAACAGGGGGATGACCATCCATGCCTGCGAAGGGAAATGGCCGAATAGACGGCACACCTCTTCGGGAATGAGGTCGTCGCCAAATAATCGTAGCGTCGCTTCACATCTGTTGATGAAGCCGATCTGTCGCCCTGTTCACGACTGACCGCTTGTGGCCGGAGGCTGCTTAAAAGGCATCACCTAAGCATAGCGGACGCGCAGCGTCTCACTTTACAAGCGCTCGTCGTTAGAACCATGGATCGAAGTACTCGGAAGCAGAAGCCTTGCCTCCCTCATTGGCGCACCAAACCGTAACACGGCGCCTGACGTTGACAGCACCAACACCAAGCCGCCCTTGATTGTTATTTGATCAAATGGATTGGATTGATCCGAAACAAACGTCCAAACAGGTTCATGATTTTGCAGCGATTCCAAAACGACTACGCCGATTGAGCCGTGTTCCGCAGCCTCTCCGCACTTAACCATGTACCGTCCACCATACAACTCTTCTTGCGCCAGAATCGCGACATTGAGCCAACAGCCAAGTTCCTGTTTTTCACGTACCCTGGCCATTCTGGTTGCGTGCACGTCGTAGAGATCACCATTGCTGCACAGGAGGCCATTGCAGCTTCGCACCTCCTGGCTCTTCCACTTTGTTGCCATCACTGTCATTGATTCCATACTTAGAAATGGACGACTGCATGCCCTGAATTAAACAAGCTCTATTCTAACGAGCGGCTGCTCTTGCAGTCGTTAGCGTCGCTGAAAGTAGCCCGGGAAAATTCGACGCAGAATCGACTTGCGTTCAGAATCGTTGAAGACGATTGTGTTCTTGCCCGTAAAGGCAGGCAAGCAGCAGCGCATGCCTGTTCAACGTCCGCTCCCGGCCCAACAGCAGCTTTCCAATATCTTTTTCTGCGCACTTAATCAATGCCCATTTCATCCAGCCAAGATTCAAGTCCGAGCTCTTTTGCGGTTTGGATAAGGCATTTCTTTTCCTCGACGGAAGTTTTTTTCAACTCCGCTGAAATCTCTTCGAGTACCGCGACATCGTCGTCCAAGGCGTCGCCGGCTCGACTATTTATATATTGTGTGGCGAAAATTATGGCGCGTGCAAGTGTTTTGATATGACTCTCCGTGAATCGAAAAATATGCTCATCGGCGTCCGTCTTTGGCCGCTAGCGGCCCATGAGCATAACGACTTAGCAAGCGAGAAAGGTCACGTATTGTCAGGTCAACGCGAATGACTGTTCCTGGCCGATGTCAGCCCTACGGCGTACGGCAACTGTCGCCCCAGAGCAGAGGCAGAGCGCCACATGTTTAATCGTGCAAAACAATCTGAACTTCGATGCTTCGCGTTGTCGCAAGCGCGCGGAGAAAGGTGCGGAGCATTCGAATCTCATCGCCAATCGCGCCGCTAGCACTTGGCAGGCCACAGACTAACACCCGCGCAGGTAATGCACACTCGCTGGCATTACAGAGCATATCTTGAAGGAAGACCCAAGTTATTTCCCTATCGATTGGCACGCCAAAAGCGACCGCAACGGATTGACGAACGAACAAAGCATTCTTGGCGTAGGTAAGATCTATCGTTACTTGCTTGGTGCACATATCTGTCGAGTCAATCATGGCGGGTGCAGCTCTAACGCAGCGTCCGCTTCTGTAAACGGAAAAACCCAGCACCGATATTATACAAACGTATAATAAACAGTACTGGGTTTCTATACAGCCTGCGCTGTAACTCCTTGAATCTAATGGTCGGGGCGAGAAGATTCGAACTTCCGACCCCATGCACCCCATGCATGTACGCTACCAGGCTGCGCTACGCCCCGACGAGGTGGGAATTATAGCAGACGCTTTTAGGTTTTTGCCATGCTTTTGCGCGCGATTCATGTCGATCTGCGCAAACTTTTTTGCATGTCCCGCTCAAGCGCCCTATTCGCTCAGCAGCAGCGCCGTCAGGACGATGCGAAAGCCCGCGATCAGCGGTTCGACCTTCACGTCCGGATGGTGAATGAAGCGCACGGGCAAGCCCTGGTACAGCGCCACCAGGGCATCGAGGCGCCCCTGCAACATTTCCTCGTCGGCCGGCAAGCCGCGCTTGATGCGCGCATCCCGGATGATGGAGAGAAATAACTGGCGCGAACGCCGGTCCGAGCATTGCAGCATTTCCGCGATCGCCGGATTGCGCGACGCTTCGGCAAAGATTTCCAGCGGCATCATCCACGTGCTCGGGTCCAGCGCTTCGAGCACATGCTCGCCCGCATTGTCGATCACGGCCTGCAGCGGGTCTTCGCGCTGCGCCAGGTCCTGCATCAAATTGGAGACGCGCTCCGTATTCTGCATGACGAAGGCGGCGATGATCGCATCCTTGCTGTCAAAATAATTATAGATGTGGCCCGCGCTCATGCCGGCCGCCTTCGATATCTCGGCCATGCTGGCGCCGTGGAAACCGCGGCGGCTGAAGCAGCTTTCGGCCGCGTCGAGCACCTGCTTGCGCCGCGTGTTGGCGCGCTCGGGATCCGGATGCTTCTTTTCAACTTGGTTCATGACTTTTCCAGTAGCGCGCCGGCCCTGCCCTTGCGGGCAAGGCCGGCGTCGGCGTCCCCGTGATTATTGGGCGCCGCCAGCCGCCGCGACGGCCGTCTGCTCAGGCTGCCAACCGCCGCCCAGCACCTTGTACAAGGTGACCAGGTTGGTCGATTTGGCCAGGCGCGCCGTGATCAGGCTTTGCTGCGCCGTGTACAGCGCGCGCTGGGCCACCAGGGCGTTCAGGTAGGACTCGGCGCCCTGCTTGTAGCGCGCATCGTGGATGGTGTAGCTCTTCGTCGACGCCTCGACCAGCGAGACCTGCGATTGCAGGCGCTCGTCGATGGTGCCGCGCTGGGCCAGCGCATCGGACACTTCGCGGAAGGCGACCTGGATCGCCTTTTCGTATTGCGCCACGGAGATTTCACGCTGTACCTTGGCGATATCGAGGTTGGCGCGGTTCACGCCGCCATCGAAGATCGGCAAGCTGATCTGCGGCAAGAAACTCCACGTGCCGCTGCCCGCCTTGAACAGGCCCGACAGGTTGTCGCTGACCGAACCGGCCGTGGCCGTCAGCGAAATGCGCGGGAAGAAAGCCGCGCGCGCCGCGCCGATGTTGGCGTTGGCGGCGCGCAAGGTGCGCTCCGCCGCCAGCACGTCGGGACGGCGTTGCAGCACGTCCGACGGCACGCCGGACGGAATGTCCGTCAGCGCCGTCACGGTGCCGAACTCGGCTGGCGGCAGCAAGTCAGCCGGCACGGGGCCGCCCACCAGCAAGACCAGCGCGTTCTGGTCCAGCGCCACCTGGCTCGTGTAGACAGCCACGTCGGAACGGGCCGACTCGACGCTGGTCTGGGCATCGTACTTGTCCAGGCCCGAGGTGGCGCCCGCGCTGAAGCGGCGCACGGCCAGGTCATACGACGACTGCTGGCTCTTCAAGGTGTCCTGCGCCACGCGCAGGCGCTGCTGGTCGGCCACCAGGTTCAGATAGGTGCTGGCCACTTCGGCCACCAGGCTGATCTGCTGTGCACGGCGTGCTTCTTCCGTGCCCAGGTATTGTTCCAGCGCGCTGTCGGACAGGCTGCGCACGCGGCCGAAGAAGTCCAGCTCGTAGGCCGACACGCCCAGGTTCGCCGTGTACTGGCGGTTGATGGACGCTTCGCCCGTCGGGCTGGCATTTTTCGAAATGCGCGTGGCCGACTGGCCGCCCGAGGCCGACAGGGTCGGGATCAGGGCGGCGCGTTCGATGCCGTACGTGGCGCGCGCCTTCTCGATGTTCAGGATCGAGACGCGCAGGTCGCGGTTGTTGGCCAGCGCCAGTTCCAGTACCTGGCGCAGGCGCGCATCGGCAAAGAACTCGCGCCAGGCGACGTCCGCCACCGGCTTGGCGTCGGCGGCGGCCGTGTCGGCCTTGTAGGAAGGGCCCGTCGGCCACGCCGTCGGCGCCGGCGCTGCCGGACGCTCGTACGTGGGAGCCAGGCTGCAACCGGCCAGCAAGGCCAGCGCCGCCATGGAGAGTAGTGATTTTTTCATATTAATGTGCATCCTTGGAAAGCGTGACGGCTGGCGAACCAGGCGTCGCCGGCGTGGCGGGCGCGTCCGGCTTCGAGAAGAAGCCGCGCACCAGCACGAAGAACACCGGCACGAAGAAGATACCGAGGAACGTGGCCGTCAACATACCACCCAGCACGCCGATACCGATGGCGTTCTGGCTGCCGGAACCGGCGCCGCTGGAAATGGCCAGCGGCAACACGCCCAGGCCGAAGGCAATCGAGGTCATCAGAATCGGACGCAGACGCAGACGCACCGCGTGCAAGGTCGCGTCCAGCAGCGACATGCCCGATTCCTGCATTTCCTTGGCAAATTCCACGATCAGAATGGCGTTCTTCGCCGACAGACCCACCACCGTGAGCAAGCCCACCTGGAAGTACACGTCGTTCGACAGGCCGAACAGCCACGTGCCGAGCACGGCGCCGATCACGCCCAGCGGCACGACCAGCAGCACCGAGAATGGAATCGACCAGCTTTCATACAGCGCAGCCAGACACAGGAAGACGATCAGCAGCGACAGCGCGTACAGCTGCGGCGTCTGCGAACCGGATTCGCGCTCTTCCAGCGACACGCCGGTCCAGCTGAAGCCGATGCCAGGCGGCAACTTCGCCACCATCTCTTCCATCGCGTTCATGGCGGCGCCCGTGCTCTGGCCCGGCGCCGGCGTACCGAGGATCTCTACCGACGGCAAGCCGTTGTAGCGTTCCAGGCGTGGCGACGCGTAAATCCACTTGCCGGTGGCAAAGGCGGAGAACGGCACCATCTGGCCAGCCGTGTTGCGCACGAACCACTTGTTCAAGTCTTCCGGCAGCATGCGCGATTCGGCATTGCCTTGCATGAACACTTTCTTCACGCGGCCACGGTCGAGGAAGTCGTTCACATACGAGCTACCCCAGCCCACGCTCAGCACGCGGTTGATTTCCGATATCTGCAAGCCCAGCGCGGTGGCTTTCTGCTGGTCGATGTCGATCTTGTACTGCGGCGTATCTTCCTGGCCGTTCGGGCGCACGCCCACCATGGCCGGGTTTTGCGACGCCATGCCCAGCAACTGGTTACGCGCCGCCATCAGGGCGTCATGGCCGACACCGCCGATATCCTGCAGCTGCATGTCGAAACCGGTGGCGTTACCCAGTTCCAGCACGGCAGGCGGAGCGAACGTAAATACCATCGCATCCTTGATCTGCAACAACTTGCCCATGGCGCGGCCGGCCACGGCCGGCGCTTTCTGCGCCACGTCCTTGCGCAGCGACCAGTCTTTCAGGCGCACGAAGGCGATACCCGTATTCTGGCCGTTACCGCCGAAGCTGAAACCGGCGACGGCAAACACGGAAGCGACGTTGTCTTTCTCGCTGTTCATGAAGTGGTCTTCGACCTGTTCGATCACCTTCAGGGTGCGCTCTTGCGTGGCGCCCGTCGGCAATTGAATCTGCGTAAACAGGATGCCCTGGTCTTCTTCCGGCAGGAAGGAGGTCGGCAGGCGCATGAAGATGAACACCAGGCCAGCCAGCAGCAGCACGTACAGCAGCATCGAGCGGAAACGGTGCGTGATCATGGCGCCGACCCAGCCCTGGTATTTATTGCTGCTGCGGTCGAAGCTGCGGTTGAACCAGCCGAAGAAACCCTTGTTCGTCGCGTGATGGCCCTTCTCGACCGGTTTCAACAGGGTGGCGCACAAGGCTGGCGTAAACACCAGCGCGACGACGACGGACAACACCATCGACGACACGATCGTGATCGAGAACTGGCGGTAAATCACGCCCGTCGAACCGCCGAAGAAGGCCATCGGCACGAACACGGCCGACAGCACCATGGCGATACCGACCAGCGCGCCCGTGATCTGCGTCATGGACTTGCGCGTCGCTTCCAGCGGCGACAAGCCCTCTTCGCTCATCACGCGCTCGACGTTTTCCACCACCACGATCGCATCGTCGACCAGCAGGCCGATGGCCAGCACCATGGCGAACATGGTGAGCGTATTGATCGAATAGCCGAACGCATTCAGGATGCCGAAGGTACCGAGCAGCACGACCGGCACGGCCATGGTCGGGATCAGGGTGGCGCGGAAGTTTTGCAGGAACAGGTACATCACCAGGAATACCAGGATGACCGCTTCGACCAGGGTTTTCACCACTTCTTCGATGGACAGTTTCACGAACGGAGTGGTGTCGAACGCCACCTGGTAGCTCATGCCTTCAGGGAATTGCTTGCTCAGGTTGCCCAGCATGGCTTTCGCCGCATTGGCCGTATCGAGCGCGTTGGCGCCCGTCGCCAGCTTGATCGCCACGCCGGTGGCCGCATGGCCGTTGTAGCGGGCCACGGTGTTGTAGTTCTCGCGGCCCAGTTCCATGCTGGCCACATCCTTCAGGTACACCATGGCACCGTTGGTCGTGGTTTTCAGCAAGATGGCGCCGAACTGCTCCACCGTTTGCAAACGGCTTTGCGCCGAGACGGTCGCGTTCAGCTGCTGGCCCTTGACGGACGGAGTGCCGCCCAGTTCACCGGCCGACACTTCCGCATTCTGCGCCTGCACGGCCGTGATCACGTCCGCCGGGGTCAGGTTAAAACTTTGCAGCTTGGCCGGGTCGAGCCAGATACGCATGGCGTACTGCGAACCGAACAGGGTCACGTCGCCCACGCCGGCAACACGGCTCAGCGGATCGACGACGTTGGCGGCCACATAGTCGCTCAAGTCGGTCTGGTCCATCTTGCCGTTTTCGGAAATGAAGCCGAACACCATCAGGAAGTTCTTCGTGGCTTTCGACACGACAAGACCCTGTTGCGTGACAGCCGTCGGCAGCAGCGGCGTGGCCAGCTGCAGCTTGTTCTGTACCTGCACCTGGGCGATGTCGGGATTGGTGCCGCTGGTAAACGTCAAGGTGATGCTGATGCCGCCAGTCGCATCGCTCGACGAGGACATGTAGCGCAAGCCGTCGATACCCTTCATCTTTTGTTCGATGACCTGGGTGACCGCATCTTCCACGGTCTTGGCGGAGGCGCCAGGGTAGGAGCCGCTGATCGAAATCGACGGCGGAGCGATGCTCGGGTACTGCGCGATCGGCAGGCTGAGGATCGAAATCACGCCGGCAAGCATGATGACGATCGCGACCACCCAGGCAAAAATCGGGCGGTCAATGAAAAAACGGGCCATTAATATTCTCCTGAATTAGTGGGCGCTGGCAGCCGATGCGGCGGCAGAAGCGGCAGCGGCGGGCGCGGGCGCAGGAGCAGCTTCGGCCTTGGCCGGCACGGCAACGGCCGGCGCGCCTGGCTTGACTTTTTGCAAGCCTTCCACGATCACGCGGTCGCCTGCGGCCAGGCCGGACGTCACCAGCCAGTTGGTGCCGATGGTGCCGCTGGTGGTCAGCACGCGCTGCTCGACCTTGTTTTCCTTGTTCAGGATCAGGGCCGTAGCCTGGCCCTTCTGGTTGCGCGTCACGCCCACTTGCGGCACGGTAATGGCTTTCTCATCCACGCCCGTTTCCAGCTGCGCACGCACGTACATACCTGGCAGCAATTCGCCTTTCGGGTTCGGGAACAGCGCGCGCAAGATCACGTTGCCGGTGGTCGGATCGACCGTCACGCCGGCAAACTGCAGCTTGCCCGATGCGCCGTACTTGCTGCCGTCCGGCAGGATCAGGTCGACCTTGGCCTGGCCTTCGCCCACTTTCTTCAGCGAGCCGTCGGCCATCTGGCGCTTCAGGCGCAGCAGGTCGGTGCTCGACTGGGTCACGTCGACATAGATCGGATCGAGTTGCTGCACGGTGGTCAGCGCTTCGGCCTGGCCTGCCGTGACCAGCGCGCCGGCCGTCACGGTCGAGCGGCTGGTGCGGCCGCTGATCGGCGCCGTCACGGTGCTGTAGCGCAGGTTGATGTTCGCCGATTCCAGCGCCGCGGTGGCGGACTCGACGTCTGCCTTCGCTTGCTCGAACGCGGCGACGGCATCATCGTACTCTTGACGGCTGACGCCTTCGATGGCCACCAACTCCTTGTAGCGCGACGCTTTCGGACCGGCCGTCAGCAGGTTGGCCTTGGCTTTCGACAGGGCGGCCTTGGCCGAATTGGCGGCGGCTTGGTAAGTAGCGGAATCGATCTGATACAGGGCCGTGCCCGCTTTCACATCGCTACCCTCGACGAACAGGCGCTTCTGGATCAAACCGCCCACTTGCGGGCGCACATCGGCGACCTGGTAGGCATTCGTGCGGCCGGGCAATTCGGCGCTCATCGGCAACGCGGCCGGATTAACAGTAAACACGACCACCTGCGGCGCTTGCTGCGCGTGAGGTGCTTCCTGTTTTTTACTGCAGCCGGCCATGATTACAGTGGCGCACAGAACGGCAATAGCGCCGCTCGTACGCGGCGACGTCAGGGAAAAGGTTGGTTGCATCTTGGACTTTCTGAAAAAGAAGCTGGCTAGTGTCGTTAGAAATGACTAAATTTATTAACGCAGATCAAAGAATGAACGATCATTCTAAAATCGTCAAGCAGCGTTACAATTGAAACAAAGTAACCTTTAAGCGTTTTTTGTTGCTAATGATGCAATTAAATGGCGACAACAACAGCAGGTGCGCACCAGCAGGATCCATCGGAAATTCAGGCCGGCGGCGGCAAAACGGCAAAGCGGGAGAGTTGGATTGAATCAATACTTTAGCAGGGTCAAGATTTCTTTGCTGAGCCTGACGACAAGTGTGCAACACTGCCGGCCCCGGCTTGCATGGCGCCCGTGATTATTTACCAATGGTATCGAAAAGACATGCCGCAGCGGACGCGCTAATATATTGACCACAGCGTGGCGAAGCGAGGACGCGATGACGACAGCACAGGCGCAAGGAACGGCGCAAGACGATGGCGCGGGCGGCCTGGACGCGCCGCCACTGCTGTCGACGGGCATCCCCGGTCTCGACACCATACTGACGGGCGGCCTGCTGCCCGAGCGCCTGTACCTGCTCGAAGGCGTGCCAGGCACAGGCAAGACCACGCTGGCGCTGCAGTTTCTGGCCGAAGGGGCGCGCAAGGGCACGCCCGTGCTGTATATCGCCCTGGCCGAATCGGAAATCGAGCTGCGCGCCGCGGCCCTGTCGCACGGCTGGGACCTGGCCGGCATCGCCATCGAAGAAGTGGCGCCCAGCGACGATATACTCGACCCCGAGCGCCAGTACACGATCTTCCACCCGTCGGAAATCGAACTGGCCTCGACCAACCAGCGCATCCTGGCCGCCATCGAAAAGCACCGTCCGGCCCGCCTCGTGCTCGATTCGCTGTCCGAACTGCAGCTGCTGGCGGAAAACCCCTTGCGCTACCGGCGCCAGGTCGTGGCGTTGAAACAATACCTGGCCAGCCGGCACTGCACCACCGTGCTGATCGACGACCGCTCCGCGCTGGACGACGGCTTGCAAGTGCGTAGCGTGGCCCATTGCGTGATCTCGCTGGAGCTGCAAAACCAGGACTATGGCAATGACCGCCGCCGCGTGCGGGTGGTGAAATACCGGGGCGTGGCGTTTCGCAGCGGCACGCACGACTACAAGATCGCCCGTGACGGCCTGGTCGTCTATCCCCGTCTGGTGGCGGCCGACACGCGCCGCGATGGCGGCCATCGGCGCCTGTCGAGCGGCGTGCCCGAACTCGACGCCATGATAGGCGGCGGCCTGGAAGAAGGCATGAGCACGCTCCTTTCCGGCCCCGCCGGCAGCGGCAAGTCCACCCTGGCGGCGCAATTCGTGCACGCGGCCACCGCGCGCGGCGAACCGTGCGCCATGTTCCTGTTCGAGGAAGCGCGCAGCAAGCTCCTGACCCGGGCCGACAGCGTGGGCATGCGCCTGCAGGAGGCGCTCGACACGGGTTTGCTGAGCGCACAGCAGATCGATCCGGCCGAGATGACACCGGGCGAATTCGCCCAGGCCGTGGTCGACGCAGCGCAGCGGGGCGCCAGGGTGATCGTCATCGATAGCCTGAACGGCTACATGCATGCGGTGCCCGATGAACGCTTCCAGAGCACCTACCTGCATGAACTGCTCAATTACCTGAGCCAGCACGGCGTGGCCACCCTGCTCGTCGGCGTGCAGCAAAACATGCTGGGCACCTCGATGACGACGGCGGCCGACGCCAGCTACCTGGCCGACAGCGTCATCATGCTGCGCTACTACGAAACGGAAGGCGAGGTGCGGCAAGCCATTTCCGTCTTCAAGAAACGCGACAGCACGCACGAGCGCACCATCCGCCGCTTCGAGATCAGCCCGCAGGGCATCCGCATCGGACCGGCCCTGGCCGGCTTTCACGGCATCCTGTCGGGCTTGCCCACCATCGGCGGCACGCCTTTCCCTTAGGACTACCATGGAGCAGCGCATCCTGATCTACGCGCCTGCCGGCCAGGATGCCGCCCTGGCCGGCACGGTATTGGCGGGCAGCGCCATCGCCAGCCACGCCTGCCGCTCGCCCGGCGAACTGGCCGAGCAGCTGGCGCTGGGCGCCGGCGGCGTGCTGACGGTGGAAGAGGCGCTGCATGCTGGCGTGTACACCGTGCTCGACGCCTATGCCCGGCAGCAGCCGGACTGGTCCGACTTGCCCATCATCCTGCTGACGCACGCGGGACTCGATTCCCTGCCCGTGCGGCAAGCTATTTCCACCTTGGGCAACCTGACCCTGCTGGAACGCCCCGTGCACATCCTGACCCTGATCACCTCGGCGCACGCCATGCTGCGCGCGCGCCAGCGCCAGTACCAGTTGCGCGAGACGCAGCGGCGCAAGGACGAATTCATTGCCAGCCTCGGCCATGAACTGCGCAATCCGCTGGCGCCCATCAAGTCGTCGGTGACCCTGCTCAAGCACCTGTTTCCGGCATCGGCACAGGTCGGCAAGGTGAGCGCCGTGATCGAGCGCCAGGTGACGCACCTGACACGGCTGGTGGACGACTTGCTCGACGTGGCGCGCATCAGCAGCGGCAAGGTCCTGCTGCAGCGCAAGGAGTTTGAGTTACAGCAAGTGCTCGAGCATGTCATCGAACTATGCCTGCCTGCGGCCAGCAGCCGGCACATCCGCATCACCGTCGATCTACCGCCGCATGCCGTGACATTGCACGCCGACTATGCCCGGGTGGTGCAGGTCTTTGCCAATATCGTCTCGAATGCCGTGAAATTCACGCCGGACGGCGGGCTCATCCACATTACGGCACGCCTGGCGCAGGGCCAGTTGCAGGTGATGATCGAAGACAATGGCATCGGCATCGACCCGGACGCCATCGCGCGCATCTTTTCCATGTTTGAACAGGGACGCACGGTGGCGGGCCAGATGACCAGCGGCCTGGGCATCGGCCTGAGCCTGGCGCGCCAATTTGCCGAAATGCATGGCGGCAGCATCGAGGCCTACAGCGACGGCCCCGGACGTGGCAGCCGCTTCATCGTCACCCTGCCGGCCAGCGCCGGCGGTCCCGCACCCGCCACGCCGTCCGCCGCCGGAAGCGGCACGCCCGCCGGCGCGGGCCAGCCCGTGCCAGTGCTGGTGGTGGACGACAACCGCGACGCGGCCGATTCCCTGCAAAGCCTGTTCCAGCTCGAGGGCTATGCGGCCCAGGTCGCGTATGGCGGCGCGCAGGCGCTGGCGGCCGTCGACAGGATATGGCCGCAACTGGTGGTGATGGATCTGGGCATGCCGGACATGGATGGCTACGAGGCGGCGCGCCAGATCCGCCAGCGCGCGCAGGGGCGCGACGTGCTGATGATCGCCTTGACTGGCTGGGGCCAGGGCGAGGCGCGCGCACGCACGGAGCAAGCCGGTTTCGACCATCACCTGACGAAACCCGTGGATTTCGACGCCATCACCGCCCTGCTGCGCGCGCACCTGGCGCGGCAGGAAGGGACGGCTACGCAAACGCCATAGCGCTTACTTCCACTTGCCGCGCAATTCCTGCACCTTTTGCTGCAGCAGTTCCGGCGTGGCGGCCTCGGGCGCCACGGGCATGCCCACGGCCAGCGACAGACGCGAGCGCAAGCCCGCCTTGAAGGCGCGTTCGAACAAATGGCCGTTGCGATGGCTCAACAGATGGCCCCACAAGCCGCGCAGCGCCAGCGGAATCACGGGCACCTTGCTGCGCTCGACGATCTTGGCGATACCGCCCTTGAATTCGCTGATCTGGCCCGTGCGCGTCAACTTGCCTTCGGGGAAGATGCAGACGAGTTCGCCTTGATGCAGCGCTTGCGCGATATCGATGAAGGCTTTTTCCATCAGGAAAGGATCTTCCTTGGCCGGCGCGATGGGAATCGCCTTGGCCGTGCGGAAAATCCAGCCCATCAGCGGCATCTTGAAGATGCGGTGGTCCATGACGAAGCGGATCGGACGGGGGCTGGCCGCCATGATGACGATGGCGTCCACATAGCTGACGTGGTTGCAAACCAGCACGGCCGCGCCTTCCGCGGGGATGCGCTCACCATCGACGACTTTGACCCGGTGCACGGTCTGGATGAGTATCCACGCCAGGAAGCGCATGAGGAATTCCGGCACCAGCGAGAAGATGTAGGCGGCCACCAGCGCATTCAGAATCGCCGTGACGAGGAACAGCTGGGGTATGGTGAAACCCTTTCCCAGCAGCACGATGGCCACGCCGGCGGCCGCCACCATGAACAGGGCGTTCAGGATATTCATGCCGGCGATCGTGCGCGAAATGTGTTTCGGGTCGCAGCGCGTCTGGATCAGCGCGAACAGGGGCACGATGAAGAAGCCGCCGAACACGCCGATCATGACGATGTCGATCAAAATGCGCGGCACGCCCGCCTGGCCCACAAACGCCAGCGCGTCAACGATGTGCGTATTCGCATACGCATTGCTGGCGAAATACAGGTCGATGCCGAACAGCGACAGGCCGATGGAGCCGAACGGCACCAGGCCGATCTCGATCTTGTGGCCCGACAGCCGCTCGCACAACAGGGAGCCCGTGCCGATACCGACGGAAAACACGGTCAGCAGCAGCACGAACACGCTGTGGTCGCCATGCAGGAAATCCTTCGAATACACGGGGAACTGGGCCAGGATCAGGGCGCCGTAAAACCAGAACCAGGAGTTGCCCAACATGGCCAGGAAGACGGGACGGTTCTTGCGCGAAAAATTCAGGTTGCGCAACGATTCGGCGACAAAATTCAGACTCACCTTCAAGTCCGGCTCGGGCGCTGGCGTGCGCGGCACGCGGTAGCTGGCGATCAGACCGAAGACAGCCACGGCGATGGTCGCGCCGGCCACCAGTTCCACGCCCAGCGGCTTGTGCACGATCAGCACGGCGCCGAGGATTTCACCCAATAAGATGCCGACAAACGTCCCCATCTCGATCAGGCCATTGCCACCCACCAATTCCTCGGGTTTGAGCTGCTGCGGCAGATACGCATACTTGACGGGACCGAACAGGGTCGAATGCACGCCCATGCCCACGACGGCCGCCACCAGCAGCCACAGCGTGTGCGTCATCCAGCCGGCGGCGGCCACGGCCATGATGGCCAGTTCCATCCATTTCACGAAACGGGCCAGGCCCGCCTTTTCAAACTTGTCGGCCAGCTGGCCGGCCGTGGCCGAAAACACGACGTAGGGCAGGATGAACAGGCCGGGAATCAGATTCGTGATGGTGGACGGGTCGAGCGTGGTCCAGCTCAGCGCATCGTAGGCGAGGATCACCATCAGGGCCGTCTTGAACAGATTGTCGTTGAAGGCGCCAAAGAACTGGGTCCAGAAGAAGGGCACGAAACGGCGCTGCGACAATAAGGAAAACTGGCTGCTTTGACTCATGGCATGGGGAACCGGCAATTAAGGAATTGCTAAAATACAGCACTATCTTGCGCGCGACAATCTGAATGTCGTCATATTGCTTGGCGTCAATACGGGAAACAGCCTGCCACGCCATGCTGGCCATGTCTTCCTGACGCCGCCCCTGGCACTTGCCATGACGCAACAGAAATCGCCAGTCTCTTGATAATAAGGTAATGTGCGCATACTTCGGGCGCCTTCGCCCTGCCCTTCCAGGAAAGCTACTCCATGTTTGGATTGATCACGCTGTTCATCCTAGGCTTGCTGATTACCGCCTTCGTGCTGGCATTGCAATACCGCAGAAAGGTGGCCGATCTGGAGCTGCTGACGGCGCGCCTGCGCAAGGAAGTCAACGGCATCCAGCAGCGCCTGCAAGCGCTGGAAGGCCAGGCCGACGCGCCAATTGCCCCGCCCGCCGTAGAGAGTGTTGTGCCGGCGCCTGTGCCTGTTTCCGCGCCGACACCTGCACCGGTGCCGCAAGCGGCCATGATCGAGCCGGTCGAACTGGCAAAGGCGGCGCCGGCAGTGCCGGCGGCAGCCCCGCCCAAACCTGCGCCGCCGGCGCCGCCGGCTCCCGCCAAACCCGTCCCCGCCGCTCCCAATACCCCGTCCTGGATCGCGCGCCCGGATGGCCTGTTTGCCAAGGCGAAGAACTGGCTGTTTACCGGCAACCTGGTCGCCAAGCTGGGTTTGCTGATCCTCTTCCTCGGCGTCAGCTTCCTGCTCAAGTATGTGTCGGCGCAGGTCACGCTGCCCATCGAACTGCGCCTGGCCGGCATCGCGCTGGCCGACATCGCCCTGCTGGCCTGGGCCTGGCGCATCCGCGTCAAGCGTCCCGGCATCAGCTTGCCGCTGCAAGGCACGGCGCTGGCGATATTGATGCTGGTGACGTTCGGCGCCTTCCGCCTGTATGAACTGATTCCGGCCGGCCTGGCGTTTGCCGTGCTGTTCGTGCTGACGGCGTTCACGTGTTTGCTGGCCGTGCTGCAAAACGCCGTCTGGCTGGCCGTCTTCGGCATCGTCGGCGGCTTTGCCGTGCCCTTGCTCGTATCGACGGGCAGCGGCAACCATATCGGCCTGTTCAGCTATTACGCGCTGCTCAATGCGGGCGTCTTCGCCATCGCCCTGAAACGCGCCTGGCGCGTCCTGAATGTGCTGAGCTTTGGCTTTACCTTCGTCGTCGCCACCACCTGGGGCCTGCTGCGCTACACCCCGGACAACTACCTGTCGACGCAACTGTTTTTGATCCTGTTCGTGCTGTTCTATATCGGCATCGCGATCGCCTACTGCGCACGCCAGGCGCCGCGCCTCAAGCACTACGTGGATGGCACGCTCGTGTTCGGCACGCCGCTGGCCGCCATGGGCCTGCAATACAGCCTGGTCTGGAATTTTAAATTTGGCCTGGCGTTTTCCGCCCTGGCCGCCGGTTTGACGTACACGGGGCTGGCCGTGGCCCTGTGGCGCAGGAACGGCTTCAAACTGCTGGCCGAAGCCTTCCTCGCGCTGGGCATCGTCTTCGGCACGCTGGCCATCCCGTTCGCCCTCGATGGCCGCTGGACGTCGGCCGCCTGGGCGCTGGAAGGCGCGGGCATCGTCTGGGTCGGCTTGCGCCAGCGCCAGACCCTGGCTTGGGCCTTCGGCCTGCTGGTGCAGGGGGCCGCGTGGATTGCCTTCCTCATCGCCATGCAGCAACTCAATACGGCATTGGCCCTGCAGGCCAACATCTGGCTCGGCTGCGCGCTGCTGGCCGCCGCCGCGCTGGTGATGGCCTACAATTTCCGCCGCCATGGCAGCCCCTTGCATCCGGAGTTCATGAGCAGCATGTCCGTGCTGTTCCTGACAGCCGCCACGGTCTGGCTGCTGGGCGGTATCTGGAGCGAAATCCTGCTGCGCACGGACGCCGCCACGCAACTGAACCTGCTGACGATCAGCGCGCTGGCAGTGGCGGCCCTGCTGGCGGCGCTGGCGCGGCGCGAGCAATGGCATGCGCCGCGCGCGCTGCTGCTGGCCGTGCAGGTACTGGCCGGCATGGTCATGCTCAGCCACGCCAGCTGGGCCTGGGACCAGCATCCGGCCAGCCTGTTCGGCGGTTCCTTCCTCAGCGCCCTGCTGCTGGGCGCCGCCGCCTTTGCCAGCGCCCGTTTCCTGGCGCTGCGCGCGCGCGGCGGCGACGAACTGCTGGCCCTGGTAACGCGCCCGCTGCTGGTCTGGAGCGGCCTGCTGTGGTTTGCCGCCATCCTCATGCCGCTCGTCAGCTGGCTGCTGCGTCTGATCGACGGCGACCTGACCATGCAGCCGCACGCGGGCGAGCACTGGCTGGCGCTGTACCTGATCGCCGTGTGCGTTACGACGCCCGTGTTCGCCATCGTGGCCCGGCGTCTCGATTGGCCACAACTGCGCTGGTTGACCGTGGCCGCCTGGCTCGGCCTGGGCCTGTGGAGCGCCAACCTGCTGCTGGCGCTGTACCTGCGCGACTATCTGCCGACGGGCTTGAGCTGGCTGGCGCTGGCCTGCGCGCTGGCGGCCGGCGAATACCTGCTGCGGGCCTGGCCGCAAGCGGGCTGGCCACTCGATGTGCGGGCGCAGCGTCTGCTGCACACGCTGCGCACGGCCGCGCCATGGCTGATGCTGTGGCCCGTGGGCGCCATGCACGTCAGCGCCTGGCTGGCACAGCATGAAGACAGCGTCAGCCCTGCCTGGGCCCGCTACTTGCCGGCCTGGGCCATGATGCTGGTACTGGCCTGGCTGATCCGCCGCTGCCGCGCTGGCGCCTGGCCGGTGGCGCCGATTGCCGCGTGGTACCAGCGCACCCTGATACCGCTGGGCGCGCTGTGGTCGCTGCTGCTGATCGCCGCATGGAACGTCTTTGACGACGGCGCCATGGCACCGCTGCCCTACTTGCCGCTGCTCAATCCGCTGGACCTGAGCACGGGCTTTGCCGTGCTGCTGGCCATTGCCAGCTACCGTTTATTCCCGGCCGGACAGATCCCGCTGCCGCCCCTGTGGCAGGCGCGCTTGCCCGTCGTGGCCGCGTGCTTGCTGTATTGCTGGTTCAACCTGATGCTGCTGCGCACGGTCTCGCACTACCTCGGCGTGCCGTACACCTTTGACGCCATGCTGGCCTCGCAGTTCGTGCAAGCGATGCTGTCGCTCGTGTGGAGTGTCACGGCCCTGCTGCTGATGCGCCATGCGGCCCGCCAGCAGCGGCGCCAGCAATGGAGCATGGGCGCCGTGCTGCTGGGATTGGTTGTCTTGAAACTGTTCCTGATCGACCTGTCGAACGTGGGCGGCATCGAACGCATCATCTCTTTCGTGGGTGTCGGCTTGCTGATGGTCTTGATCGGCTACCTGGCACCTTTTCCCAAGGCTGCCGCGACAGCGCCGGCCGAACCGCACCCGGGAGCCGCATGAAACCCATATTGATCTGTTGCAGCCTGCTGGCGGCAAGCGCCGCGCTGGCCGCGCCTGGCCAGGACCGGCCGCAGGACTATGCCTGGAGCATGCCCGTGCAGGTGCCGACGGGCGCGGGCATCGTCCAGCTATCGTTGCCCAGGGAAGTCTACCTGCACGCCAGCTCGGCCAGCCTGGCCGACGTGCGCCTGTTCGACGCCGACGGCAAGCGCCTGGCCTATGCCATCGGTGCACCACCGGCGCAATCGGCCACGCAGCGCACGAACATTCCAGCCCGTATCTTCCCCGTGACGGGCGCGCCGGCAACTGGCGATGGCTTGCAAGGCATCGATATCCGCACGGCAGACGATGGCCGGCTGCTGTCGGTCAGCACCCGCGCCGGCACGGCAGCGGCCACGGCGGCGCTGCAGGCGCTGATCCTCGACCTGGGCAAGCAAGGGCAAGACAAGCGCATCGCCGCCCTGCGCTTCACGCCGCCGGCCCGCACGGACAATTACAGTGCGCAAGTGCTGCTGGAAGTAAGCGACGACCTGAAGCAATGGGACGCCATCGGCACCACCACCCTGAATTGGCTCAGCAACAGCGACACGCAAACCCTGGCCAATGACAGCATCGCCTTTGCGCCGCGCGCGTTTCGCTATGCGCGCCTGAGCTGGCAAGCGGGCGAACCGCTGGCCTTTGCGGCGATCACGGCGCAAGCCGTCAGCGAAACGGACATCGCCGCGCCGCGCGCCAGCGTCGTGCTGCAAGGCTTGCCCGGCAAGCAGGCGAATGAATGGCGCTACGCCACGCCCCTCGCCATTCCCGCCGACAGCATCGCCCTGCAATTGACGCAGACCAATACGGTGCTGCCCGTGACCCTGGGCGTGTATCGCCAGAACAGCTATGTTCCCCGGCACCGGCTGCACCTGCGCCAGCAGGCGCGTCCCGCGCAAGGCGCGTATTTCGATCCCCTGCTGAGCACGACGTTTTACCGCATCGGCCTCGATGGCAAGGAACGGATCTCGGGCGACCTGGCCATGCCCGTGACGCAGACCGGCGAATGGGTATTGCAGACATCCACGGAACAGCCGCTCGCCGCCGGCAATGCGCCCGCCTTGCGCCTGGGCTGGACACCGGCCACTGTCGTCTTCCTGGTCAACGGCAAGCCGCCCTATCAGCTGGCGTTCGGCAACAGCAACGCCGCCGCCGTCGCGCAGCCGCTGTCGCAAGTGGCGCCCGGCTTCAAGGCAGACGAATTGCTGGCGCTCAAGACGGCCAGCGCCGGCCCGCTCCAGACCAACGCCGGCGCTGAAGCCCCTCCACGCGTCACCAAGGACGGGGCACCGTGGCGCCTGGCCGCACTGTGGGCCGCGCTTCTGCTGGGCGTGGCCGTACTGGGCTTTTTTGCCTGGCGCCTGCTGACGCAAATGAAAGAGGAACAAAGCAGTACGGACAAGCAGGAACATTAGCCGCTTGGCCGCGACATTGCTGCCTCACTGCCGCAGCAGCGCCTTGAACGTCTGCGGCATCCAGGGACGTGCCGCCAGCATGAAGCTGATGGCCAGACGCTCGTCGCCAGGCAGGCGCGCGTCTTCCTGGTGCTGCTGCGAAAATTCCACCGCCACTTGCTTCAAGCGCTCCAGCAAGGCTGCCGTGGATTTCTTCGACAGCATCACGTTCACCAGGCGCAGCAATTCCGTTTCGCCATCGAATTGCGAATTCAGGTAGTCGCCATAGGCTTCCTGTTTGAAATAGGTGTGAATCGGACCGTTCGGTATCCACGCAAACGTGCGCGCCACCAGCAGTTTGACCCGGTTATTCGGCAGCAGTTCCAGAAAACCGATCTTGTCGAGACGCAGCAGGTATTTCACGGCTTGCGCTTCGCTGATGTCGTAGATGGCGACGATCTGCTCCAGCGGCAGCAGGTTGAGGGCGGAGACGGCCACCACGAACAGCCGGGTGTCTTCGATGATTTCCTTTTCCTGCGCATACGTCAGGCCCGTGATCAGGGTGGGCGCGGCCTGGGCTGACTGCACGGCCAGCGCCAGCTGCTGGAAATCGCTGCCGATGGCCACCAGGATCTGGTCCAGCCGTTGCAGGGTAAATTGTTTCTGCGAAAACATCCGCTTGACGCTGGCTTCGGACACGCCGATGCGCTGGGCCAGCTCGGCATACGTGACGGAACGCGCTTTCAACAAGCGTTTCAAGGCCTCGATCAGGGCGTGGGTTTGCGGCATGCACTTCCTTTATAAAAATAGCATTGATTCAGGCGGCAAAAAAGTAGCGCAATACGCTACCTGCGGTATGCCTGCCCGCTACGAGTAGCGTTTTCATTGACCAATTGCCCACAGTCTACAATGATGGCGTTGCCACTTGGCACACTTGAAGGAGAAACACATGAAACGCCTGCTGCCCCTCTGCCTGTCCTTGTCGCTGTTGACGCTTTCCGTGGCCGCCCCCGGCCTGGTCCACGCCGCCGCCTCGGAGAACCTGTCGAAAGGCTCGCAAAACCTCAGCGACGGTTCCGCCATCGTCGTCGCCGGGTCCATGTCGATGCTGGTCGCCTCCGGCCAGGTCGTCGTTGCCAGCGTGGAAACAGTGGGCGAAGGCATCGTCATCGTGCTGAAAGGCGCTTCCGAAGCGGGCGGCGCATCCATCCAGATGAGCACGCAAGCGGCCAAGGGCCTGTCGCTGGCGGCCGGCACCGTGGTCAATGTGGTGGCGCTGTCCACCGGCCACATGCTGGTTCTTTCCGGCAAGGCCATCGCCTTCATCCCGAACGAACTGGGCAAGGCGCTGCTGCACCATTCCAAAGTGTAACCACCATGAAGAACGGAAATTCCATGAAACAGTTGCTCGCCATGACCCTGCTGTGCGCCGCCACCACGGCGCCGCTGGCCCAGGCCAACTCCGATACCACCAACGCGTCCGACAACGCCAGCATGGTCTCGGCCATCGTGCTGGTCGGCTCCATGTCGGTGCTGGCCGCCGCCGGTGAAATCGTCATCGACAAGGTGGAAGACGTGGCCGACGGCAGCGTGCTCGTGCTCAAAAGCGCGGCCAACGGTGCCTCGCAGGCGGCTACGGCCTCCGTCAAGCTGAGCCAGAAAGCCATGCAAGGCCTGTCGCTGGCGGCCGGCACGGCCGTCAAGGTAGTGGCCGTCTCGACGGGCCACATGCTGATGCTGTCGGGCAAGGCCATCGCCTATGTGCCGAACGCGGCCGGCAACGCCATCCTCCACCATTCGAAAGCGTGAACCCCATGAAACGCCTGACCGTCATTGTTCTCAGCCTGGCCCTGGCCGGCACCGCCCATGCGGGGCGCTCGTGCGAGGAAAAGCAAACGGATGCGACCACCCTCGTCAAATCGATGGACCTGGCGCAAAAGACCCTGCAGGCGCTCGACGCCTCGGGCGCGCAGGTGGCGCTGGTGGCGCGCGCCGGCCAGGACCTGTCGAAGTACAATTTGCGCTATTCGCACATGGCGCTGGCCTGGCGCGACCACCCGAAGGGCCGCTGGCTGGTGGTGCATGAACTCAATGAATGCGGCACGGCGCAGTCGTCGCTGTACAACGAAGGCTTGGGCAATTTCTTCATGGATGACGTGTTCATGTACGAAACGCTGATCCTGATTCCCGGCCAGGATACGCAGCAGCAACTGGTGCGCCTGCTGACCAGCAACACGCCCAAGCGCCTGCATGAGCCGCACTACAATATGCTGGCCTACCCGTTTTCCACCAAGTACCAGAACTCGAACCAGTGGGTGCTGGAAACCCTGGCCGCCGCCAGCAACGAGCCTGGCAAGATCGAAACGCGCGCCGAAGCGCAAGGCTGGCTGCGCAGCGCCAGCTACGCGCCGCAAACGCTGAGCATCCCCGCCGCCACGCGACTGGGCGCGCGCATGTTCCGCGCCAATATCGCCTTCGACGATCACCCGTTCGAGCGCCGCATGACGCGCCAGATCGACGTCGTCACCGTCGACTCCATCGTGCGCTTCATGCGCCAGCGCGAACCGCAGGTGCAGGAAATCGTCGTACGGAACTAAGGGCGCTGCAGCAGCCGGAACAGCGGACCTGTCAGCAATACCAGCACCACCATGCGCGCCACGTGGAACGCCGTGACGATGGGCACGCCCAACTGCAGGGTCTTGGCCGTCAGCGACATTTCCGCAATGCCGCCGGGTGAAGTGGCCAGGATGGCCGTGCCCGGGTGGATGCCCAGCCAGTGCGCCAAGCCCAGCCCGAAGGCGGCCGCCAGCAGCAGCATCAGGACACTGCACAGGGCAACGCCGGCCAGGTAGCGGGGAGCGGCATGCAGGAAGGCGGGACTCAAGCGCGTGCCCAGGGCGATGCCGATGAACAGCTGGCCCGCGCGTATCATCCATTCTGGCAGGCGCGACAGATGGATACCGCACGCCGTCAGCAGCAGCGCGGCCAGCAGCGGGCCGATGACCCAGGCATTGGGCAACTGGCCCCGTTTGAAGGCAAGGGCCGCCAGCACCGTGATGCCGACCAGCAGCGTCAGCCCGCCATAGTCGACCAGCGCGGCGCCCGGCACGAAGCTTTCATGCCCCGCGGCCAGACCATGGCTGCCCCAGTAGCGCACGCCGAAGGGAATAGTCGCCACCACCAGCATCATACGCAAGCTGTGCGCGGCGGCGACCTTGCCCACATCGGCGCCATGGCGCTCGCTCTGCACCGCCATCTCCGACGCGCCACCGACGGCCATGGCAAAAAAGGCGGTGGCCTGGTCGACGCCGGAAAGGCGCCGCAGCAGCATGGCGCCGGACGCCCCCAGCGCCAGCGCGAACAGCACGGCGCCGGCGATCCACGGCATATAGAGAATGAGGACGGCCAGCACGGGCGCCGTGAAATACAGGCCCAGGGCCGTGCCGATGGCCCACTGGCCCGCCTCGCGCACGCGCACGGGGCAGGCCAGTTCGCGCCCTGCCAGGCGCAGTGCGGCCGTGGCAAACAGGGGGCCGATCATCCACGGCAGCGGCGTGTGCAGCCACAGGCAGATGGCGGCGCCCGCCAGCCCGGCGGCCAGCGCGGCAGCAAAGGCGCGCCAGCGCGGCCACCACGGCACCGTTAAAACACCCAGAGCTTATCGGCCGGCATGTGCAGCCAGTACTTGCCCGCGTCGAGCTTGTGGCGCGAATACGCGCGCAGGCTGATGTTCTCGGCGCCGCCGCGCTCGAACAGGCATTCCCAGCGGTCGCCCAGGTACATGCAGGTCAGGAGCGGCAGCTCGATGGCGTTGTCCACCTGCGTGGCGCTGATCTTCACTTCCTCGACGCGTATCATGGTCGTCACTTCCGTGCCCACGTTGGCGCCGCGCGCCACGCCCTGCATGGAGGCGCCGTCGACCAGCAGGCGCACGGCGCTGCCATCGCGCTGCACCACCTTGCCCGGCAGGCGGTTGTTACTGCCCATGAACTCGGCCGTAAACAGGGTGTCGGGCGTTTCATACATGCTTTGCGGCGTGCCCTGCTGCTCGATCTTGCCGTTATTGAGCAGCAGGATGCGGTCGGAAATGGCCATCGCCTCGCCCTGGTCATGCGTCACCATCAGCGCGGACAGCCCCAGGCGCACGATCAGCTCGCGCAGAAAGGCGCGCGCTTCTTCGCGCAGCTTGGCGTCCAGGTTCGACAGCGGTTCGTCGAGCAGAATCACGGGCGGGTTGTACACCAGCGCACGGGCGATCGCCACGCGCTGCTGCTGGCCGCCGGACAGCTGATGCGGATAGCGTTCGCCCAAGTGCCCCAGGCCCAGCTGCGTCAGCACTTCCTTGATGCGCGCGGCGATCTCCGTGCTGCCCATCTTGCGCAATTTGAGGCCATAGGCGACGTTGTCGAACACGGTCTTGTGCGGCCACAGCGCGTACGACTGGAACACCAGGCCCAGGTTGCGGTGCTCGGCCGGCATCTCGAAATGCTGCGCGCCGTCGAAGACATTGCGCTCGCCGATCTGGATCGTGCCCGCCTTCGGGCTTTCCAGTCCCGCCACAGCGCGCAGCAAGGTGGTCTTGCCGCTGCCCGAAGGCCCCAGCAGGGCGACCACTTCGCCTTTTTGCAGGTGCATCGAGACACCCTTCAGTATCTGGTTGGCGGCAGCGCCCGTGCCGTAGTCCAGGTGCAGTTCATTGACGGTCAATTCATTCATGATGTGGTCTCATTTTCTAATTAGTTATGCAACTTCACGCCGAAGCGCAGCGCGATGCCCAGGCCGATGGCCACCAGGGTGATATTGATGAAGGACAGCGCCGCCACCAGGTCGGTCGAGCCGCCTGCCCACAGCGATACCAGCATGGCGCCGATCACTTCCGTGCCCGGCGAGAGCAGGTACACGCCCGTCGAATATTCGCGCTCGAAGATCAGGAACACCATCAGCCAGGCGCCCAGCAAGCCGTATTTGATCAGCGGCAGGGTCACGTCGCGCGTCACCTGGCCGCGGCTGGCGCCGACGGCGCGCGCCGCCTCTTCCAGCTCCGGCCCCACCTGCAGCAGCGCCGTGGAAATCAGGCGCATGCCGTAGGCCATCCACACCACCGAATACGCGAGCCACAAGGCGAAGATGGTCGAGCGCACTTCGCGCAGCACGGGGATCACATGACCGCTCAGCCACAGGGCCACGCCGTTGTCCATGCCTTTCAAGATGCCGTCCAGCCAGGCCGGCACGAACAGGAAGACCCACAGGAACGACAGGCCGGCCAGCAGGCCCGGCACGGCGCGCGGCACCAGCACGCTGTAGTCGAGCAGGCGCGTGATGCCGTCCTGCTTGCGGTGCATGGCCAGCGCGATGAAGCTGTAGCAGCCGACGGCCAGCGCGCCGCCGACGACGCCGATCAGGATGGTGTTGACGATGCCGCGCACCAGCGACGGCTGGTCGAAAATGTCGCGGAAATGCTGCAAGGTCAAGACGTCGGCCAGGTGCACGCCTTCGCCCCAGTACTGCACGAAGGAGCGCAGCACGATACCAGTCAACGGCAGGATGATGGTGAAGATCAGCCAGCCCGCCAGCAAAGCGAACGCCAGCCACTTCCAGCGGCCCAGCGGCATGGCCTTGCTGCGCGCGCCCTTGCCCTTGATCGACACATATTTGTTGGCGGATTTGAGCAGCCAGCGCTGTATCATCACCAGCGGCATGGTCACCATCACCAGGCAGACGGCGACGGCGGCCATCAGGTGATACGACGGCGTACCGAGCTTGTTCGTCAGCTTGTACAGATAGGTCGGCAGCACCAGGTGGCCTTCCGGATCGCCGAGCACCAGCACCAGGCCGAACACCTCGAAGCCGAGGAAAAATACCAGCACGCCCGCATACGCCAGCGCCGGCATGATCATCGGCAGCGACACATTGAGCATCACCTGGATCGGCGAGGCGCCGGCCACGCGGGCCGCTTCCTCGACGTCCGAACCCAGGCTTTTCAGGGCCGACGAAGCGTACAGGTAGACGTGCGGCACGTGCGTCAGGCCGGCGATGATGACGATGCTGGTGAAGGAATAAATATTCCACGGCACGAAGCCGAGTAGCTCCTTGGCCCAGATCGAGTAGAAACCCACGGGTCCCATCGAGACGACGTAGCCAAAGCCCATCACCATCGGCGACACAAAGATCGGCACCAGCAGCATGGGCGCCACCCAGCCGCGGCCAGGCAGGTCCGTGCGCACCATCAAAAAGGCCAGCATGCCGCCCAGCGGCACGGCGATCACGGTCAGACCGAAGGCCAGCATCAGGCCATTCTTGAAGGCCATGGCGAAATCGGGATCATCGAAGATGAAACGGTAGGAATCAAAGCCAAATTCGCGCACGGGCATGAAAAACGGCGCGTTCAAAAAGCTCTGGTAAAAAATCAGGAACAGCGGCAGGAAGATGGCGACCAGCGTGATCGCCACGACCACGCCGCGCGGCCAGTTCAGGCGCGACAAGGGAGAGCGCGACCGTGCAGGCAGCGGCAAGATAGCAGTTTGCATGATGAATCCAATGAATGAAGGGTGCGGCGTGCGCCCGCAAGCCAGGCTCGCGGGCGGCCAAGACGGCATTGGCTATTTTTACTTCTTGCCGGCGGTCTCTTTCCACTGCTTCAGGAACGCCATGCGCTTGGCAGGTCCCAGAAATTGCAGGATGATCGGGTGCACGGGAATCGGCTTGACGTTGGCCGCGCCGATTTCCTTGATCAGTTCCGCCGATGTCGTTTCGCCCGTGACGTCGGCGCGGATGGCGAACAGCTTGGCGCCGTTGGCGATGATGGTCTGGCCGCGGTGCGACAGAATGTAATCGAGCCACAGCTTGCTGGCGTTGACGTTCTTCGCATTCTTGTTGATGAACTGCACGCGCGACAGGATCAAGGTGTAATCCTTGGGCAGCACCACGCCGATCGACGGATCGGTCTTGGCGCGCACCAGGGCGTAGGAGCCGAGCACGTTGTAGCCGATCAGGTTTTCACCGGACGAGATGCGCTCCATCATGGTGCCCGTCGACGACTGCACGCGCACCTTGGCCGTGCCGAACGCGTTTTGCAGCGCCAGGAACTGCGGATATTCCTTCGCATCCTGCGCCATGAACATGAAGCCGACACCCGACTTTTCGATATCGTAGGTGGTGACCTTGTCCTTGAATTTCGGCGTGGCGATCAGCTTGACGAAGTCGTCGTGATTCTTCGGCACTTCCTTCGGATCGAGCAGGCGCTTGTTGTAGACGATGGCGGCCGGCTCGAACGTGGTGCCGTAGGCCTGGTCGTCCCACATGGCCCAGCCGGGGATCTTCGCCGCTTCGACCGACTTGTATTTCAGGGCGTAGCCGTCGGAGGCCAGGCGCATCTGCAAGTCCATCGCCGACGACCACATCACGTCGGCCGTATTGCCGCCGGCGGCCACTTCGGAAATGAAGCGGTTGTACACTTCCGTCGAATTCATGTCGTTGTATTCGACCGAGATGCCCGGATACAGCGCGCTGAAATCCTTGATCAGGGGCGCGGCGGCCTTGCTGTCGGTGGCGCTGTAGATCACCACCTTGCCTTCCTTCTTGGCCGCGTCGATGATCTTCTGGTAGTCGGCCGGATAACCTGCCGGCACCTGGGCGAAGGCGGCGCCGGTGGTACCCGCGAAAGCGGCTGCCAGGGCGATGGCGAGTATGGTCTTGGTTTGCATGGTTTGTCTCCGTCTGTGATTGTTGTATGGTTTGCTATTGGCTTCAGCGCATCAGGCCCAGTTCGGCGGCCTGCCTGGCATAGCGTTCGACCGCCTGGTTCACGTACTGCGTCAATTTGTCTCCCGTCAGCGCGAACGGATACATGCCCGCCTGCGTGCGCCACTGGGCAAACTGCGGCGTGGCCATGGCGCGTTCAAAACTGGCCACCCAGCGCTGGTAATCCGCTTCCGGCACCTGTGGCCCCATCCACACGCCGCGGATGATGGGCCACACCACATCGATGCCCTGCTCGCGCGCCGTCGGTACGCCGGACAGCACGCCGGGCAGGCGCTTTTCCGACAGCACCGCCAGCACGCGCGCATGGCTGTCGCCCGCATTCAGGGTCGCTTCCGAGGTGTCGCCCGACATCACCTGCACGTAATCGGCCTGCATCGCCGTGAATATCTCGCCGCCGCCTTCCAGTGCCACGAAGCGCAGCACTTTCGGGTCGATGCCGGCCTTGCGCGCCACCAGCGCCATCTTCAGCCAGTCCTGGCTGCCGATGGTGCCGGACACGCCGATCAACACCTTGTCGGGGTGGCGCTTGAGCGCGGCGATCAGGTCGGCCAGGGTCTTGTAGGGCGAGTCGCTGCGCACGGCGATCATGCCGTAGTCGGCGCCCAGCGCCGCCACCCAGCGCACGTCGCCCGTCTTGGCGTTGCCGAACTTGCCTTGTGCCAGATTCAGCAGCGAGCCGCCCGAAAATACCACCAGGGTGTTGGCTTCGGCACGCCGGCGCTGCGAGCCCATCGAACGCCACGCCACCGCGCCGATGCCGCCGGGCAGATAGCTGATGCGCACCGAGGACGCGAACGGCGCTGGCGCCGCCGGATCGGGCTGCAGCAGCCCTTTCTGCGCCAGCTTGCAGGTCAGGTCCATGGCGCCGCCCGGCTTGGACGGCACCACGCAATCGACTTCAGGCGCGGCGGCTGTTGCCGGCGCGGGCAGCAGCGCCGACAACAGCAGCAACGACAGGAACGCGGTGCGCGGCATCGTCATGCCTTAGAAGCGGTGCTGGATGCCGGCGATCAGGCCGCGCTGCGTGTCACCGAAACCGGCATCGTCACGCGACAGGCTGACCAGCTGGTTGTGCTTGGCCTTGGCATAGGCGCCGGCCACGTACAGGTCCGTGCGCTTGGACAGGGCATAACGCACGCGCGCCACGTACATGACCGGATCGGCATTGAGGCTCGCCGCCACGTTTTTCACGTCCTGGTAGTAGATCACGCCCGTCAGGGTGATGACCGGCGTGGTCTTGTAGCTGACGCCGCCCCAGTACAAGGTGCCGCGCACGTCGGCCTTGCCGGCTGCTGCCGGATCGAGCTTGTAGTCGCGCGCCGCCGCCTGCACTTTCCACGGGCCGTCGTCGTACATGGCGCCCAGGTGGTACACGGTGGTCTTGTCGCGCGCGCCGCCGGCGATGGCATTGCCGTTCACCTGTTCATACGTGGCCAGCAGGCTGACGGGACCCGTCTTGTAGGTAACGGCCGTCGACAGCTTGGCGCTGTCCGAGCTGCCCGTCGACTGTTCGCCGAAGCCGTACGATGCGCCGTAGCTGAAGTCGCCCGTCTTGCCCGAGTACTTGACCATGTTGTCGAAGGCCGTCGTCATGCCATACTTGCTCGGACCCGACGCGTTGGCCGAAGTGGCCCACGAATAGAACGGCGCATAGGCCATCGGATCGAATGGCAGCACGAAGTCGTACACGGTGGTGAACGAGCGTCCCAGCACGACGCGGCCAAACGCGCCTTCCAGGCCCACGTTGGCCTGGCGCTTGAACAGCGCGCCGTCGGCCGCGCCCGTGTCGACCAGGATGCCGCCTTCCAGATTGAAGACGGCTTTCAGGCCGCCGCCCAGATCTTCGCTGCCCAGGATGCCCCAGCGCGAGGTGTTCATGCCACCCGAACTGACTTGCGTCATCGAGCTTTTGTTCGGACCGGCGTTGCTGGTGTTGCTGATGCCGGCGTCCAGGCGGCCGTACAGGGTGACGTTCGACTGGGCGTGGGCGCTGCCAGCGGCGGCGAGTACCGCCATGGCGGCCAGCGAGAATGCAGTTTTCTTCATGTAGAGTGTCTCCCTTAGATATAGTTATTAGTGATATGCCTGATCAATTTCATGAATCAGGATCACACTATATGATCGTGATCCTTTCAATTCGCTTTCAGACTGACAGGTGTCGCCGGCCAGCCACAGGCAATACCAACAAATTCATTGCGGCCCCTGTCGGCGGCGTGCCGAGAGGCTTACACTGCACCAATTCAAACGAATGGCGGAGACCATGCGCATATTATTAGTGGAAGACCATCTGGAGCTGTCGCACTGGCTGGCAAAGGCCCTGCGCGACGCGCACCTGACGGTGGAGACCGCCCATAACGGCGCCGATGCCGACGCCCTGCTGCATACGCAGGAATATTCCCTGGTGCTGCTCGACCTCTCCCTGCCGAAGATGGATGGCCTGGACGTGCTGCGCCGCCTGCGCGCGCGCGGCGGCACGCGCGGCAAGACTCCCGTCATGATACTCACGGCGCGCGGCGGCCTCGATGACAAGGTGCAGGGCCTGAACCTGGGCGCGGACGACTACATGGCCAAGCCGTTCGAACTGGCCGAACTGGAAGCGCGCGTGAAAGCCCTGCTACGCCGCAGCCAGGGCAACGAAGCGCTCGTGCACACCTGCGGCGCCCTCAGTTTCGACACCGTCACGCGCATGTTCAGCTATGCCGGCGCCCCTTTTCCCCTGACGCCGCGCGAACACGCCGTGCTCGAAGCGCTGATCACGCGCTCGGGACGCGCCGTCTCGAAGGAAAAGCTGTTCGACGAAGTCTTCGCGCTGGCCGACGACGCCAACCTGGACGCCATCGAACTGTATATCCACCGCGTGCGCAAGAAACTGGAAAACGGCGTGGAAAGCGGTTCGCCCGACGGCGCCGTCATCACCACCCTGCGCGGCATCGGCTACCTGCTGCAGCCGCGCAGCGCGATGGCGCCCGCCGCCTCAAAATGACCGTGCGCGCCCCCAGCCGGCCCCTGTTCGAGCGCCTGCGCCGGCGCTGGGCGCAGGGCCGGCCGCTGGGCAGCCTGCGCAGCCAGCTGCTGCGCTGGCTGCTCATCCCGCTGGTCATGCTGGTGCTGCTCGATGCCGTTTTTGTCTACCGCAACGCGCTCGACGCGGCCGACATGGCCTACGACCGTTCCTTGCTGGCGTCGACGCGGGCGCTGGCCGAGCGCGTCTCCATCGTCAACGGCAAGGTCGTGGCCGAAGTGCCCTATGTGGCGCTCGACAGCTTCGAGACCGATACCCTGGGCCGCATCTACTACAAGGTCACGGGCATCAACGGCGAACTGGTGTCGGGCTACGGCGACTTGCCGCCCGTGCCGAAAAACGTGCCCCGTTCGCAGAATTATCCGGCACTGGTGCGCTTCTACCACGCCGACTACCACGGCAAGCCGATCCGCATCGCCGCCCTGCTGCAGCCCGTGTACGACGACTCGATGCGCGGCATCGCCCTGATCCAGGTGGCCGAAACGCTGGACGCGCGGCGCGGCCTGTCGAACCAGATCCTGTTCGACACCCTGATCTGGCAGGCGGCGATGGTGCTGGTGATGGGCGCCCTCGTGTGGTTTGCTGTGCGCCTGGTGCTGCGCCCGTTGATGCGCCTGAAAATGGAAGTCGAGACGCGCACCCTGTCCGACCTGTCCGACGTCGATCCCGCGCTGGTGCACAAGGAAATGCGTCCGCTGGTGAGCGCCATGAACGGTTCCATGTCGCGCCTGCAGCAGCTGATCGCCAGTCAGCGCCGCTTCATCGCCGACGCCTCGCACCAGCTGCGCACGCCGTTGACGGTGCTGAAAACCCAGGCCGAACTGGCCATGCGCGAGTGCGACCGCCAGGCGGGTGCGCCGCCGGACATCGCCGCCCTGCGCGACATCGTGCGCTCGATCGCCGTCACCACCGATTCGACCGTGCTGCTGGCCAACCGCCTCCTGACCCTGGCGCGCATCGAGCATGGCGGCGAAAACCTGGCGATGGACACCGTCGCGCTGCGCGATGTGGCGCAGCAGGTGGGACTGGAAATGGCCATGGCCGCCGTCGCCAAAAATATCGACCTGTCGCTGGAAGCGCCCGACGAAGCGCCCGTGCATGGCCAGGCGCTGCTGCTGCACGAACTGGTCGCCAACCTGGTCGACAACGCCCTGCGCTACACGCCACAGGGCGGCAGCGTGATCCTGCGCGTGCGCGCGGGCGGTCATGGAAACGAAACGGTGCTGGAAGTGGAAGACAGCGGCGCCGGCATCCCGCCGGCCGAGCGCGAACGCGTGTTCACGCCGTTTTACCGCGTCGGCGCGGCGCTCGAGAGCAACCCCGGCGGCGCCGGTCTGGGCCTGGCCATCGTGCGCGACATCGCCGCCCTGCACGGCGCCAGACTGGAACTGGCGACGGCGGCGAATGGGCACGGATTGAAGGTCAGCGTGCATTTCGGCGGCGCCGCATGAGGCGCCAGACAGATATGTCTTCGATATTGAATGTTGCACCAAAACAACAAGTACATTATTTGTAATATTTTTTGAATAATTGCCTTACATAAACATATTCATCCCTATACAATTCGGTTCCCATTAAGCGGCGAGGCAGTCTCCCCGCATTAATTATCTAGGATTAATATGAAAAAGCAATTGTTTGCAGTAGTTGTTGGCGCCGCCCTGGCATTCCCTTTGTTCGCCCAAGCTGAAGGCGCTTACGTCGGCGTTAACGTCGGCCGTTCCGAATTGAAAGCATCGGACGAATTTGATTCGATCAAAAAAAGCGACACCGGCTACAAAGCTTACGCTGGCTATGACTTTACGCAAAACTTCGGCGCGGAAGCTGGCTATGTCGACTTCGGCAAACTGACAGAGAAATTTGACGGCGGAAAAATGGAAGTGAAAAGCCATGCATTCTACGTCGCCGCCACCGGCACCCTGCCACTGAACGAACAGTTCTCGCTGTTCGCCAAGGCTGGCGTATCGCAGAACCGCACCAAAGCCACCGTCAGCGAACTCAATTTCAGCGAGAGCGTGTCGAAAAACAAAACTTCCGCCCTGTTTGGTATCGGTGCTGCTTACAACATCAATAAAAACCTGTCGGCTGTTGCGGAATACGAAAACTTCGGCAAAGTAGCAAACGAAGATGGCTCCAAAGTGAAAGCTGACCTGCTGTCGATCGGCCTGCGTTACAAGTTCTAATTCACGCTTGCGCGAATGAATCTCCTGCCGATGTAATGGCGGATAAGAAACCGGCTGCACAGCCGGTTTTTTTATGGGCGAATGGCGTGCAGGCGGCATGGATGCTAAGATCGCGCCCTGAGATTTTAAGAAGGCACCTTGCCATGATGACCAAAGACGACGTAACCGAACTGTTTGCCAATATCGCCGAGAACGCGCCGTGGGATTTGTCCCAGCCGCTGCTGTGGGGCTATTACTTCACCAACCCGACGTCCGAGCCGCTGGAACAGGCCGCCACCTTGCTGGCGCTGCAGGGCTACCGCCCCGTGGAACTGTACCAGCCGGAACTCGACGATCCGGCGGCACCGCCCGTGTGGGTGCTGCACGTGGAAAAGGCCGAAGTGCACGGCGTCGACAGCCTGCATGCGCGCAATGGCGAACTGATGGCATTTGCGCAGGACAACCAGCTGGCCAGCTATGACGGCATGGACGTGGGCCCCGTCGGTGCGGCGGCGTAATCCGACGACATTACGCATAAAAAAACGGCGCCCGCGGGCGCCGTTTTGCATGGATCGCTGAAAACGTTTAGCTGAGGTTTTCCAGGCGGATCTTGGTGACCGTGCCCACCACGCTGTTCAACGCTTCCATCTTCTCGATGGCGGCCGTGACGTTCTTTTCCTGCGTCTGGTGCGTCAGCATGATGATGTCCGTATGCGTCTCGCCCTCGGCCGGCTCTTTTTGCAGCATGGCGTCGATCGAGATGCCGCGTTCGGCCAGGATGCGCGTCAGGTCGGCCAGCACTCCCGGCTGGTCGGCCACATGCATGCGCAGGTAGTAGCTGGTGGTGATTTCCGACATCGGCAGGATTTCGATGTTGGTCATCGCGTTCGGCTGGAACGCCAGGTGCGGCACGCGGTGTTCCGGGTCGGCCGTGGCCAGGCGCGTGATGTCGACCAGGTCGGCGATCACCGACGAAGCGGTCGGCTCGGCGCCCGCGCCGCGGCCCGAATACAGGCTGGCGCCGACGGCGTCGCCATGCACCAGCACCGCGTTCATCGCGCCTTCCACGTTGGCGATCAGGCGCTTGGCCGGGATCAGGGTCGGATGCACGCGCAGCTCGATGCCTTCCACGCCATTGACGGTGGCGCGCTTGGTGATGCCCAGCAGCTTGATGCGGTAGCCCAGCTGCTCGGCGTAGCGGATGTCGACGGCATTGAGGTTGCTGATGCCTTCCACGTAGGCCTTGTCGAACTGCACCGGAATGCCGAAGGCGATGGCCGACATGATGGTGGCCTTGTGTGCGGCGTCGACGCCTTCGATGTCGAAGGTGGGGTCGGCTTCCGCGTAACCGAGTTCCTGCGCCTGTTTCAGCACGGTGGCGAAATCGAGGCCCTTGTCGCGCATCTCGGACAGGATGAAATTGGTGGTGCCGTTGATGATGCCGGCGATCCATTCGATGCGGTTGGCCGTCAAGCCTTCGCGCAGCGCCTTGATGATGGGGATGCCGCCGGCGACGGCCGCCTCGAAGGCCACCATCACGCCCTTGTCCTGGGCGGCGGCGAAGATTTCGTTGCCGTGCACGGCCAGCAGCGCCTTGTTGGCCGTCACCACGTGCTTGCCGTTGGCGATGGCCTGCATCACCAGGGTTTTCGACAGGTCGTAGCCGCCGATCAGTTCGACGACGATGTCGATCTCGGGATCGTTGACGATCAGGTAAGGGTCATTGACGACCTTGCAGCCGCCGGCGACGAGCGCTTCGGCGCGCGCCACGTCGCGCACGGCGACGGCGACGACGTCAATGCCGCGGCCCGCGCGGCGCTTGATTTCTTCCTGGTTGCGTTTCAGGACGCTGAACGTGCCGTAACCGACGTTGCCCAGGCCCAGCAGGCCGATCTTGATGGATTTCATAGTTGTGCTTGACTGCTCATAAGTGGCGCCCCCTTGGGCGGCGCCAGGTTGATCGAGATTGCTGCTGCTGGCTTTCAGCCCCGGCCGTGACGCTTGCGATAGCCTTCGAGGAAGCGCGCAATGCGCCCCATCGCCTCGGTCAGGTCATCGGAGTTGGGCAGGAAGACGACGCGGAAATGGTCGGGCGCGATCCAGTTGAACCCCGTGCCCTGCACGATCAGGACCTTGGCTTCGGCCAGTAATTCATAGGCAAACTGCTGGTCGTCGGCGATCGGGTAGATCTCCGGGTCCAGGCGCGGGAACATGTACAGCGCGGCCTTCGGCTTGACACAGGTGACGCCGGGGATATCGGTCAGCAGCTTGTGCGCCAGGTCGCGCTGTTTCAACAGGCGCCCGCCGGGCCCCACCAGGTCTTGTATGCTCTGGTAGCCGCCTAGCGCCGTCTGGATGGCAAACTGCCCCGGCGCATTGGCGCATAGCCGCATCGAGGCCAGCATGTTGAGGCCCTCGATGTAATCTTTGGCGTGGCGCTTTTCGCCCGAGACTACCATCCAGCCGGAACGGTAGCCGCAGGAGCGGTAATTCTTCGACAGGCCGTTCATGGTAATGAACAGCACGTCGTCGGCCAGCGAGGCGATCGACACGTGCTCGGCTTCGTCGTACAGCACCTTGTCGTAGATCTCGTCGGCGAAAATGATCAGTTGGTGCTGGCGCGCCAGTTCGACGATCTGCAGCAGCACGGAAACCGGGTACAGCGCGCCGGTAGGATTGTTCGGGTTGATGACGACGATGGCCTTGGTCTGCGGCGTGATCTTGCGGCGCATGTCCTCGATGTCGGGATACCACTCGTTCTGCTCGTCGCACACATAATGCACGGGATTGCCGCCCGACAGGCTGACGGCGGCCGTCCACAGCGGATAATCGGGCGCCGGCACCAGCACTTCGTCGCCACTGTTGAGCAGGGCGTTCATCGACATGACGATCAGTTCGGAAGCGCCATTGCCCAGGTAAATGTCATCGATGGTCACGCCGGCGATATTCTTGCCCTGCGTGTAGTGCATGACGGCCTTGCGCGGCGCGAACATGCCTTTCGAATCCGTATAGCCGGCCGCGTTCTGCAGATTGAGCATCATGTCGCGCACGATCTCGTCGGGCGGATCGAAGCCGAATACGGCCAGATTGCCGATATTGAGCTTGGTGATCTTGTGGCCTTCTTCTTCCATTTGCCTGGATTTTTCCAGGACCGGGCCGCGGATGTCGTAGCAGACGTCCGCCAATTTATTCGATTTCTGAATCGGTCGCAAAATAAATCCCTGTCGTGATGCGGCGCGGAGACTTGAGCTTGCAGCGTGGCCGCCGCGCCAGAACTATGAACCCGTGAAACTGCGATGCGAAAGACTGCAAGGCGAAAACAACCATTCTCGCCGAAAACAGGCCATTTTATCAAATTAAACATGGCGAACTGCAGCATTTGACGCCGATTCTGCCACGCCGGCGCAGCCGGACGACTATCGGGCGGGCGCCATCTTCATCTTCCCTTAATCTTGCAGCATTACCATGGCGCCAGCATGCAGCGCCACTGTGGCGCCGAACATTGCAAATTGGAAAGGATGTTGCTTTTCAGTCGCTCTTTTCTGTCATTTATGGCATGCTTACGCCCTTGGCCGCGGCACCCAGTTTGGCCGCGCGCGTACCGATCAACCGACACGACCAGCCCCGATATCGCCATGAAACTCCACGCCAGCAGCACCCAACAATACCAGACTGTCACCGGCTATGACGAAAACGGCGTCGAGATCAATGCCCAGCCGTACAACTACAGCCTGATCGTCATGCCGGAAACGCCGCCGCGCGCGTGGGAAGTGGACAGTTTCGAACAATTGAACGAGGCGCATTTCGCGCAAATCCTGGCCGATGCGCCCGACGTGGTCATCCTCGGCACGGGCGAGCGCCAGCGCTTCGTGCATCCGAAGCTGACGGCCGCGCTGACCATGCGCCGCATCGGCGTCGAATGCATGGATAGCCAGGCTGCCTGCCGCACCTACAACATCCTCATGGGCGAGGGCCGCAAAGTCACCCTGGCACTGATCCTGGCCCCGGCCGCAGGCAAGCCTGCATGAAAATCAATGTCAACGAACTGCACTCGTCGCGGGTGCTGATGTGGTCCCTGCTGGGCATCTTCATCGTCGTCACCCTGTATGCGCTGGGCGTGCGCACCCTGGTGCCGCCCGACGAGGGCCGCTACGCCGAGATGGCGCGCGAAATGTTCGTCACGGGCGACTGGATCACTACGCGCCTGAACGGCATCAAGTACTTTGAAAAACCGCCGCTGCAAACGTGGATGAATGCGCTGACCTTCGCCGCCTTCGGCCTGGGCGAGTGGCAGGCGCGCCTGTGGACCGGCCTGTGCGGCATCATCGGCGTGTGCATGACGGCCTATGCGGGCAAGAAGGTCTTCGGCCCGCGCGTGGGCCTGTATGCGGGCATGGTGCTGGCGTCGAGCCTGTTCTGGCTCGCTTCCGGCCAGATCAATTCGCTGGACATGGGCCTGTCGGGCATGATGACCCTGACCCTGGGCAGCCTGCTGATCGCCCAGCGCGACGACGCCACGGCGACGGAGCGGCGCAACTGGATGCTGGCCTGCTGGGCCGCCATGGCGCTGGCCGTGCTGGCCAAGGGCCTGATCGGCATCGTGCTGCCGGGCGCCGTGCTGGTGCTGTATTCGCTGTGTGCGCGCGACTGGCGCATCTGGACGCGTCTGCACCTGGTCAAGGGCTTGCTGGTGTTCTTTGCCATCGCCACGCCGTGGTTCGTGCTGGTCGCCCTGCGCAATCCGGAGCAGCCGCATTTCTTCTTCATCCACGAGCATTTCCAGCGCTTCCTGATGAAGGGCCACAAGCGCGAAGGCGCCTGGTATTACTTCCTCGTGCTGCTCATTCCCGGCATCCTGCCATGGATAGGCCTGCTGCCGCAAAGCCTGGCCGCCGCCTTCCAGCGTCAGCAAGGCGCCTTCCAGCCCCGTTTGATGCTGCTGGTCTGGGCCGTCTTCATTTTCTTCTTCTTCAGCTATTCGACCTCGAAGCTGCCCGGCTATATCGTGCCCATCTTCCCGGCGCTGGCATTGCTGGTGGCGCTGTACCTGGAATCGGCGTCGCGCCGCCAGCGCGTGTTCGCCGCCGGCCTGCTGTGCGTGCTGGGCGCGGCCATCCTGATCGGCGGACCGATCGCGTTCAGCAAGGCCAGCGCGCGCGATCCGGCAGCATTGATCGCATTGAAAGGCTACCAGCCATGGCTGATGGCGGCCGGCTTCTTCGCCCTGGCCGGCGGCGCCCTGGCCTTGCTGCATGCGCGCCAGCTGCGCCGCGACATGACGGTGCTGACGATCGCCGGCGCTGGCTTCCTGGCCACGCACTGCATCCTGGCCGGCTCCGAACTGTATGGCCAGAACCGCGCAGGCACCGACATGCTGCCGCAGATCCAGGCCGAACTGACGGCCGATACCAAGCTCTATTCGGTCGGCATCTACGAACAGTCGCTGACCTATTATCTGCAGCGGCCCGTGATCCTCGTCGATTACTGGGATGAATTCACGTTTGGCCTGAAACAGCAGCCGGAACTGTCGATCCCGAACATCGAGCCTTTCATCACGCAATGGACGAACGATGCCAACGCCGGCGTGCGCGACATGGCCATTATCAGCCTGGACCGCTACAAGGAATTGCAACAACGTGGCGTGCCCATGCGTGTCATTGCCGAGGACGCGCGCCGCATGGTCATTGCCAACAAATAATGTTTAACTGGGGCGCGAGGCAGCACGGATCGCGCCCCCGGCCAGCTTGCCCCGCCCCCGCATCGGCATGATTTTTTCACCGCTGAACCGGCTGCGCCGCCATACTGACGATATAAAATAGCCATGCCTGCCGGTCGCTTTTCACCGTACGGCAGCCTCGGCAACACAGATACCCTGACACCATACCGACTCAAGAACCGCGCCCCATGACCTCTACCCTGCCCTTTTTGCCTTTTTCCAAACCCACCATCGATGAGGCGACCATCGCCGCCGTCGGCGAGGTGCTGCGCTCGGGCTGGATCACCAGCGGCCCGAAAGTGCAGGCATTCGAAGCCCAGCTGTCCGAGTATTTCGGCGGGCGTCCCGTGCGCACCTTCAATTCGGGCACGTGCACCATGGAAATCGCGCTGCGCATCGCCGGCATTGGCCCCGGCGACGAAGTCATCACCACGCCCGTGTCGTGGGTCGCGACGGCCAACGTCATCATCGAAGTGGGCGCCACGCCCGTGTTTGCCGACATCGACCCCGTCACCCGGAATATCGACCTCGACAAGCTGGAAGCGGCCATCACTCCGCGTACGAAAGCCATCATCCCCGTTTACCTGTCCGGCCTGCCCGTCGACATGGACCGCCTGTACGCGATTGCTGAAAAGTACAATTTAAGGGTCGTGGAAGACGCGGCGCAGGCGTTCGGCTCCACCTGGAAGGGCAAGCGCATCGGTTCGTTTGGCGACTTCGTCTCGTTCAGCTTCCAGGCCAACAAGAACATCACCACGGGCGAAGGCGGCTGCCTCGTCCTGAACAACCTGGAAGAAGCGAAGCTGGCCGAGAAATACCGGCTGCAGGGTGTCACCCGCAGCGGCGTCGACGGCATCGACGTCGACGTGCTGGGCGGCAAATACAACATGAGCGACATCATGGCCGCCATCGGCCTGGGCCAGTTCGCCAATATCGACGCCATCACGGCCCACCGCCGCGCGCTGGCGCGCCACTATTTCGCGCAGTTCGGCAGCGACTTCGAAGCGCAGAGCGGCGCCCGGCTGCCCGTGCAGGACTTTGAAAACAGCAACTGGCATCTGTTCCAGATCATCCTGCCCGACAACGGCCCCGGCACGCGCGCCGCGTTCATGCAGGCCATGGCGCAGCAAAACGTGGGAACGGGCTATCATTACGCACCGATCCACCTGTTTACCATGTACCGCGAACGCGGCTTTACCGAGGGCATGTTCCCCGTCTCGGAACAGATCGGCCGCCTGACCGTGACCTTGCCGATGTTCTACGCCATGACGACACAGGACGTGGAACGCGCCGTCGCCACCGTCAAATCCATTCTCATCAAATGAGCAGCGCGCCGATGAAACCTGAACTGTCCGTAATCATTCCGATCTACAACGAGCAGGATGGCCTGGCCAGCCTGTTCGCCCGCCTGTATCCGGCCCTCGATGCCTTGCAGACGAGCTACGAGATCATCTTCATCAATGATGGCAGCCGCGACAACTCGGTGGCCATCCTGGCGGAACAGTTCCGCCAGCGCCCCGACGTCACGCGCGTGATCTTATTCAACGGCAATTATGGCCAGCACATGGCCATCCTGGCCGGCTTCGAAGCCTCGCGCGGGCAGATCATGGTCACGCTCGACGCCGACCTGCAGAACCCGCCCGAAGAAATCGGCAACCTGGTGGCGAAGATGCGCGAAGGCTACGATTACGTGGGCTCGATCCGGCGCAAGCGCCAAGATTCCGCCTGGCGCACCCTGGCATCGAAGATGATGAACCGCCTGCGCGAACGCATCACCAACATCAAGATCACGGACCAGGGCAACATGCTGCGCGCGTATGGCCGCAATGTGATCGACCTGGTCAACCAGTGCGCCGAAGTGAACACCTTCGTGCCCGCCCTCGCCTACACGTTTGCCCGCAAGCCCACGGAAATCACCGTCGAGCACGAGGAACGGGCCGCCGGCGAGTCGAAATATTCGCTGTACAGCCTGATCCGCCTCAATTTCGACCTCGTCACGGGCTTTTCGCTGATTCCCCTGCAAATCTTTTCCATGCTGGGCATGGCGATGTCGCTGGGCTCGGCGCTGCTGGTGATCTTCCTGCTGGTACGCCGCTTCCTGCTGGGCGCGGAGGCCGAAGGCGTGTTCACCCTGTTCGCCATCGCCTTCTTCTTCATGGGCGTGATCCTGTTCGGCATCGGCCTGGTGGGCGAATACGTGGGACGCATCTTCCAGCAAGTGCGCGCCCGTCCCCGCTACGTGGTGCAAACCATCTTGCAGGATGGTATGGTCCAGGCGGAAGCCGAGGCGCCATCGTACGTGCGCCTGGAAAAGCGCCAGGTGAGCCGCTGATGGGCGCCCCGCGCGCCGTCGTCTTCGGCTACCACAATGTGGGCGTGCGCTGCATCAAGGTGCTGCTGGCCGGCGGCGTCGATATCGCCCTCGTCGTCACGCACGAAGACAGCCCCACGGAAAACCTGTGGTTCGAATCCGTCGCCAGCCTGTGCCAGGCCGAAGGCATCCCGTACATCACGCCTGCGGACGCGCGCGCGCCCGAGCTGCTGGCGCAGGTGCAGGCGGCCAGGCCGGACATGCTGTTCAGCTTTTACTACCGCCACATGCTGCCGGCCAGCATCCTGGAAGTCGCGCCCGCCTACAATATGCACGGCTCGCTGCTGCCGCAGTTCCGCGGCCGCGCGCCCGTCAACTGGGCCGTGCTGCATGGCGCCCCGCAAACGGGCGCCACCCTGCATGAAATGACGGTCAAGCCCGACGCCGGCGCCATCGTCGCGCAAACGGCCGTGCCCATCCTGCCCGACGACACGGCGTTCGAAGTGTTCGGCAAGGTCACGGTGGCGGCGGAGCAAACCTTGTGGAACGTGCTGCCAGCCTTGCTGGACGGCACGGCGCCGCGCCAGCTCAACGATCTGCGCCAGGGCGGCTACTTTGGCGGCCGCACGCCGGAAGACGGCCGCATCGACTGGAAGTTACCCGCGCAGCAGGTGTACAACCTGCACCGGGCCGTCGCGCCCCCCTATCCCGGCGCGTTCACCGAAGTCAACAATGTTATTTACACCATCGAAAAAGCCCGTTTAAGCAAGCATTCAGCAGGAAGTTTGCCACCAGGCTTGGCGGTAGTGGATAATTGCATCTTTGGCGTCTGCGGAGACGGCCGCATGCTGGCCATTTCCGCGCTGAGGGCTGCCGGGGAGCCGATTTCGGCTCAGCAATTGCAAGCAAGTCTGACCGCCCGCGTCAGCACACACTGATATCACTCAAGAGAATCTCATATGAAAAAAGTCCTCATCTTAGGCGTCAACGGTTTCATCGGCCACCACCTGTCCAAGCGCATCCTGGAAACCACCGACTGGCATGTCTACGGCATGGACATGAACACGGACCGCATCACGGAATTGCTGGAAGATGACAACTACAAGTCGCGCATGCACTTCTTCGAAGGCGACATCACGATCAACAAGGAATGGGTCGAGTACCACGTCAAGAAATGCGACGTGATCCTGCCGCTGGTGGCCATCGCCACGCCGTCGACCTACGTCAAGCAGCCGCTGCGCGTCTTCGAACTGGACTTCGAAGCCAACCTGCCTATCGTGCGCTCGGCCGCCAAGTACGGCAAGCACCTGGTCTTCCCGTCGACCTCGGAAGTGTATGGCATGTGCCATGACGAGGAATTCGATCCGGAAAACTCGGAACTGATCTGCGGCCCAATCAACAAGCCGCGCTGGATCTATTCGAACGCCAAGCAGCTGATGGACCGCGTGATCTGGGGCTACGGCATGGAAGGCTTGAACTTCACCCTGTTCCGTCCATTCAACTGGATCGGCGCGGGCCTGGACTCGATCCACACGCCAAAAGAAGGTTCCTCGCGCGTGGTGACGCAATTCTTCGGCCACATCGTGCGCGGCGAAAACATCTCGCTGGTCGACGGCGGCGCGCAGAAACGCGCGTTCACCTATATCGACGACGGCATCGATGCGCTGATCCGCATCATCGCCAACAAGAACGGCATCGCCAGCGGCAAGATCTACAACATTGGCAATCCGACCAATAACTATTCGATCCGCGACCTGGCCGGCATGATGCTGACCCTGGCCGCCGAGTACCCGGAATACGCCGAAGGCGCGAAACACGTGAACATCGTGGAAACGACTTCGGGTGCCTACTACGGCGCCGGCTACCAGGACGTGCAGAACCGCGTGCCGAAAATCACGAATACCTGCGAAGAGCTGGGCTGGGCGCCGACCACCACCATGGCCGATTCCCTGCGCAATATTTTCGACGCCTACCGCAGCCAGGTAGCCCAAGCCAAAGCCCTGATGGATTAATGTTGAGCAAGCCGTTCCTGACCCTGAAAATCGACGTCGATACCTATCGCGGCACCCGTGAAGGCATGGGCAATCTGGTGCGCATGCTGGCCGCGCACCAGGCCAAGGCCACCTTTCTGTTCTCGCTGGGCCCCGACCACACGGGCTGGGCCCTGCGGCGCGCCTTGCGACCCGGCTTTTTCAGCAAGGTGTCGCGCACGTCGGTGGTCGAGCACTACGGCTTGAAAACATTGATGTACGGCACCTTACTGCCGGGACCCGATATCGGCAAGCAGTGCGCGGCGCAATTGCGCGCCGTGCGCGATGCCGGTTTCGAGTGCGGCATCCACACCTGGGATCACACCCTGTGGCAAGACAATGTGGCCAAGCGCAACGCCGCCTGGACCATTACCATGATGCGCAAGGCCGCCAACCGCTACGAACAGGTGTTCGGCAGCAAGCCGCACACGCACGGCGCGGCCGGCTGGCAAATGAATGTCAGCGCCTTTGTCGAGCACGACACGGCCGGCTACCGCTTTGCCTCCGATGGCCGCGCCATGCTCGACGCGCGCGGCGCAATGGTGCATCCGGGCAATGGCCCGCACCGCGTGCGCAATGGCAACACCATCCTGCGCTGCGTGCAATTGCCCACCACCCTGCCCACCCTGGACGAACTGCTGGGCTGCGAAATCGACGGCAAGCTGATCACCACCGGCAATGTTGCCGCGCATATCCTGTCACTGACGGCGGACAACCCGCGCGATCATGTGTATACCTTGCATGCGGAACTTGAAGGACAGAAACTCGCCCCCATTTTCGAACAACTGCTGACTGGCTGGAAAGCCCAGGGCTACCAGTTTGCGGCGATGGGCGATTATTATGAAAAGATAAAAGATGCGGACTTGCCAATTTGCCCCATCACCTGGGATGAGTTGCCCGGGCGTTCGGGACGCCTGATTGTGCAGGGCAAAGCGGCCTGAATGCTGTATTGTTGCACCTGGATGCGTTGCCAGATTAAAAACCAGCGCTGATGATCACCGTTCAGGAGAGAACCTGTGGCTGATAGCCAATCCCTCGTTAGCATACCCGACTTTAGTGCCGCCATGACCAGCGGCAAGACCTTTCAGTTGCTGGGCCGCCCGGCCAAGGCCACGGTACTGTTTTTCTATCCGAAGGACAACACCCCTGGCTGCACCACTGAAAACATCGCCTTCCGTGACGCGTATCCGCAATTTGTCGCCGCCGGCGTGGAAATCTACGGCATCAGCCGCGATTCCCTGCGCTCGCACGAAAGCTTCAAAGCCAAGCTGGAGCTGCCGTTCGAGCTCATTTCCGACCCGGACGAAGCCGTTTGCCTGCTGTTTAACGTCATGAAGATGAAACAGATGTACGGCAAGACCGTACGCGGCGTCGAGCGCAGTACGTTTGTGATTGACGCCCAGGGCCGATTGGTGAAAGAATGGAGAGGCGTGAAGGTCGCAACTCACGTGGAAGAAGTGCTGGAATTCGTAGCGCATCTGAATTGATCGTTCATTTTGATCCAATGCGCGTTGTCGGCTTCCAGCAAGCCTGGTTCAACCGCAGTTCAGTTCACGGTACCTATCGCCATTTTGAGTCAACGAAGCGCCTCCATCCACTCCGCCAGACGGGCCTGCAGCCCGCCGATGGCGTCCATGACCGGCCATGCTGCCGGCCTCCCGGCAGTTATTCGTCCTGTAGCATTGTTGTTCCCCCGCATCCACCCCATGAGAAGTGCCGCCAGAAGCTGGCTGCCCATGGGCGATTCATTCCAGAAATTTTTTGATTGAGATCCTGATGCCACTGCCAAAATTACCGAGCAAGCCAGCCACCATCCTGGCCACCCAAGATTACCCAACCGCAGGCGCAGCGCGCCCGGCCACCAAAACCCCGGCAGCCAAGAAAGTGGCTGCACCGATCATTGAAGCGGCGATCGCCGAAGTTGCCAAACCGGTCCGCAATGCGGCCACGAAGATCAAGCAAGTGGCGGCCCTGATGGTCGCCAAGCCAGTGCCAGCCCCGGCGCCGGTTGCGGCCGCGCCTGCCGCCGTTGCCGCGCCTGCAGCGAAAGCCAAGCCGGCGGCCAAAGGCAAGGTCACGCCGATCAAGCCCGTCAAGCAGGCAGAGCAGCCGCATCCGGCCAAGCACAAGCCTGTGGAAGTGCAGCTCAAGTCGTCCGCCAGCCGCGCCGCCGATCAGCGCGGCATCAGCAAGCTGTTCGTGCTCGACACGAACGTGCTGATGCACGATCCATCGTCGCTGTTCCGCTTCGAGGAACACGATGTGTACCTGCCGATGATGACCCTGGAAGAGCTGGACAACCACAAAAAGGGCATGACGGAAGTGGCCCGCAATGCGCGCCAGGTGTCGCGCACGCTCGATGCCCTGATCAGCAACACGGATGACGATGCCATCGAACACGGCATCCTGCTGTCCAAGCTGGGCAACAAGGACGCCAAGGGCCGTCTGTTCTTCCAGACACGTTTGCAAAGCGCCGACCTGCCGGCAGGCTTACCAGTGGGCAAGGCCGACAACCAGATCCTGGCCGTCGTGCGTTCGCTCGAGTCGGAACAGGAAGGCCGCCCCGTCGTGCTGGTGTCGAAAGACATCAACATGCGCATCAAGGCGCGCGCCCTGGGCTTGCCGGCCGAAGATTACTTCAACGACCATGTGCTGGAAGACACGGACTTGCTGTACTCGGGCATCGTGCAATTGCCGGACGACTTCTGGAACAAGCACGGCAAGGACATGGAATCGTGGCAGGAAAGCAAGAACGGCTACAGCTCCACCTTCTACCGCGTGACGGGCCCGTTCATTCCATCGCTGCTGGTCAACCAGTTCATCTACCTGGAACCGAAAAACGGCGAAACGCCGTTCTACGGTCAGGTGAAGCAGATCAACGGCAAGACGGCAGTGCTGCAAACCCTGCGCGACTTCAGCCACACGAAGAACAATGTGTGGGGCGTGACGGCGCGCAACCGCGAGCAGAACTTCGCGCTGAACCTGCTGATGAATCCGGAATGCGATTTCGTCACCCTGCTGGGTCAGGCCGGTACCGGCAAGACCCTGCTGGCCCTGGCCGCCGGCCTGGCGCAAGTGCTGGAAACCAAGCTCTACAATGAAATCATCGTTACCCGCGTGACGGTGCCCGTCGGCGAAGACATCGGTTTCCTGCCCGGCACGGAAGAAGAAAAGATGTCGCCATGGATGGGCGCCTTCGACGACAACCTGGAAGTGCTGAACAAGTCCGACTCCGATGGCGGCGAATGGGGCCGTGCGGCAACGCAAGACCTGATCCGCTCGCGCATCAAGATCAAGTCGCTCAACTTCATGCGCGGCCGCACCTTCGTCAACAAGTTCCTCATCATCGATGAAGCGCAAAACTTGACGCCAAAACAGGTCAAGACCCTGGTCACGCGCGCCGGTCCCGGCACGAAGATCCTGTGCCTGGGCAACATCGCCCAGATCGACACGCCGTACCTGACGGAAGGCTCGAGCGGCCTGACCTACGTGGTCGACCGCTTCAAGGGCTGGACCCACAGCGGCCACGTCACCCTGGCCCGCGGCGAGCGTTCGCGCCTGGCCGACCACGCCAGCGAAGTGCTGTAAGTTATAGCGGGCGGCGCAAGCTGCCTCAGTCATTCGAAGCCCCGGCTGCAGCGATGCAGGCGGGGCTTTTTTCATGTGCGCGACTATTTCCTGCGGCATGTTCTAATACCGCTCCTTTCTTTCTGGACACCTTGCCGATGCCTCCCGCCCTGCAGTTGCTGCTCTGCTTCATCGTTTTCATGCTCCTCCACATTTCCGTCATGGCGGCCTGCGCCAGGCTGTTCGGCATCACGGTGCGCAGCATCAGCTACGGCGTCGGTCCCACCCTGCTGACCTGGGGCAAAGTGCGCGTCAAGCTGCTGCCGCTGGCCGGCAATCTGGTGCTGAAAGATACGCGTGAGGAAACTTTGTATGACGACGATCCCTGCCTTGACGCCTACAACTTCCAGTCGCTGTGGAAGCAGGTCCTGCTGCCATTGAGCGGCGTGGCCGTGCTGCTGGCCTTGTCACTGGGCATCATGGGAGCCTCGGGCTGGGAGCGCTTTATCGCCGCCTTCGGGCACATCGTCGCTGGCGCGCTGGCGCCGTTGTCGAGGGCGCAGGAATTGCTGGGTGAAGGGGAAACATTTGCCCGCACGCATGGTTTTGCACTGGTGTTCGCCCTGTTCTCGCTGAAACTGTGCGCCTTTAATCTGCTGCCGTTTGCCGGTCTGAATGGGGGCCAGGCGCTGCTGTCCATCGCGCGCGGCGGCAAGCCGTATGTGACGTGGGAAGAGACGGCAGCAAAATGGCTGTTGCTGCCGGGGCTGGCGATCTTGCTGGCGTGGGCAGCGGCGTTCGGCTGCTATGGCTGGCAGGCGCTGGGGGCGTAAGGAAACGCCCCCAAGGTCGCCCGGTCAGCCGACCAGCACCAGCTTGCGGTTGACGAATTCCATGATGCCCAGGTCGGACAATTCGCGGCCGTAACCCGAATGTTTCACGCCGCCAAATGGCAGTTCAGGCGCCGTGACGGCGGGCGAGTTGATGAATACCATGCCCGTGTCGATGCGGCTGGCCAGGCGTTTGCCGCGCGCGACGTCTGCCGTGATGATGGTGCCACCGAGGCCGAAGGGCGAATCGTTGGCCAGGGCGATCGCCGCGGCGTCATCCTTGACGCGGAAAATCATGGCGACGGGGGCAAAGAATTCCTGGTAGTAGACGGGATTGCCAGACGTGACTTCGGTGAGAATGGTCGGCGCCATGAAGTAGCCGGCACGCTCGATGCGCTTGCCGCCCAGCAGCACTTTCGCGCCGCCTTCCACGGCCTGGCCAACTTGCTTGACGGCCAGCTCCAGCGCCGATTTGCTCGACAGCGGCGCCAGGGTCGTGGCGGGATCCATCGGGTCGCCTGGCTGCAGCGTGGCCAGTTCGGCCTGGAAGCGCTCGACAAAGGTATCGGCAATGCTGTCGAGCAGGATAAAGCGTTTCGAGCCGTCGCACACCTGGCCCGCATTCTGGATGCGGCCGATGACGGCCAGCTTGACGGCCAGGTCCATGTCGGCGTCGTCCAGGACGATGAAGGCGTCGCTGCCGCCCAGTTCCATCGTGGTTTTCTTCAGGGCCTTGCCGGCCGTGGCCGCCACGGAGGCGCCGGCACGCTCGCTGCCCGTCAGCGCCACGCCCTGCACGCGCGGGTCGGCAATGGCGGTGGCCACTTGCTCGCTGGACAAGAATGCGTTGCTGTAGGCGCCTGCCGGCGCGCCCGCGTCAAGGAACAGTTTTTCAAAGGCCAGTGCGCACTGGGGCACGTTGGACGCGTGTTTCACTACCAGGGTATTGCCCGCCATCAAATTCGGACCCGCGACCCTGGCCAGCTGGTAATACGGGAAATTCCACGGCTCGACGCAGAAGATCACGCCCAGCGGCGCGATTTCCACGCTGGCCTCGCCGCGCTTGACGTCTAGTTGTTTGGGAGCGAGAAATTGCTCAGCATTATCCGCGTAGTAGTCGAGGATTTTCACGCACAGCGACACTTCCTGCTGCGCTTCCTTGAACAGCTTGCCCATTTCCACGGTGATCAGCTTGGCGAAGGCATCGCCTTGTTCCTTCAGCAGCATGGCCGCTTTCTTGACGACTGCCTTGCGCTCGGCAAAGCTGCGCTGGCGCCAGTCGCTCTCGAAAGCAGTGGCTGCCTGGGCCAGTATATTGTCCATTTGCGCATCGTTATGCGGTGTGAAGGTCTGCTCGATCTGTTCGCTGTAGGGATTCGTGGTCTGATAGCTCATCTGGTTTCCTTGGTCTTGGCACCCCGGGACTGCGTGGGGTAGCCGGGCAGTATGCTGGCGGACGCGCCGAGCGACAGTACGCACGCGAACATAGCGGCGAATGGCCGCAGGCGGCATGGCGAGCACGGCAAGCACCGGCCTATCTCTCTTTGCCACGTGTCCCATGCATGCGGGCTTGCCGCTATTCTTTTTTGCAGACCTGTCGTATGCTCGAGTCAGTGCCGCAAGGCAAACGGCAAAGGAAGCAATATTTTCACCTTCGACACCTGCGGCAAGCACCTGGTCCTGTGGGCGATCCGCGCCTACCAGCGCCATCTATCTCCCTGGAAAGGATTTCGCTGCGCCTACCGCGTGCTGACGGGGCGCGACAGCTGCTCCGCCTATGGCTACAAGGTCATCGCGCGTCACGGCTTGCGCCCGGGATTGGCGCTGCTGCAACGGCGTCTGCGCGCCTGCGGCGAACGCCATCGCCGATACCTGGCGCTGCATCCGCAGACGCGGCGCAGTGCACGCCGCCAGGCGCAGGCGGGATTTTGCGACTGCGACGTGCCTCTGCTGGACTGCGCTTGCGACTGCGCCGACGTGGCCAGCCTGGCTGATTGCTCCCGGCCGGGCCGCGGCAAGAACCCGGCGTGGTTCCGCAACGGCTATACGGCCAGTGCCGCACTGAAACGGCAGCAGGAAGAACACCGCAAGAAGATCAGGCAGCGACAGGAATCGGATAGCTAAATTCACACAATAACTTACAAATGAAATATTCATTCATGAAATGAATAATACCCATTATCACTGTGAATTGGCTGGAAACGGATCGGCGGCCTATACTTAAACCGTCTCCCCTACACTGCTTCCCATGCACACCCTGCTCAGCCCGCATACATCGCGGGCTTTTTGTTCCCGGCCATTGCCACTGCATCTTTCCTCTTTTACCGATTACCGGGCCCGCCCTTCCCCGCCAGCCCAGCCCCCAGCAAGGAGCGCAGCATGATCGTGCGCGAGCGCCCTTCGGCGCTAAGGCTGTTCCTCGTGGTGCGCGGCTCCGTCCTGCCGCGCATCCGCACCACGCTCATCGTCAATACCCTGATCGCCACCCTCGTCACCTGGTGCCACGGCACCTTGTTCGACCACAAGGTGATCTTGACCACCATCCCGTTTACGCTGATCGGCTTGCCGCTGGCCATCTTCCTGGGCTTTCGCAACACGGCCGCCTATGACCGCTACTGGGAAGCGCGCAAGCTGTGGGGCGAACTGGTCTTGCGCAGCCGTAATTTCTCGCGCCAGTGCCAGACCATGATACGCGGCAACACGCCGGCCCACGCGAGGTTGGGCCTCGATGACGTGCGCGTGCGCATGATTTACCGCACCATCGCCTTTTGCCACGCCCTGCGCCACCAGCTGCGCGACACGCGCGGACCGGCCGACTTGCAGCCGCTGCTGCGTCCAGCCGAATGGGAAGCGGCTTGCCAGGCATCGAATCCATCGGACTACCTGATGCTGCAGATGGGCCACGACCTGGCCGACTGCGTCCGGCAAGGCCGCATCGACAGCATCCTCACCGCACAGATCGATAACACGGTCTCGGCCATGGTAGCGGCGGGCGCTTCGTGCGAACGCATCCGCAGCACGCCGATTCCGTTTTCGTATTCGCTGTTGCTGCACCGCACAGCCTATCTGTACTGCTTCCTGCTGCCGTTCGGCCTCGTCGACTCGCTCGGTTTCATGACGCCCTTCGTCGTCGCCATCGTCGCCTACACTTTCTTTGGCCTCGATGCCTTGGGCGACGAGATCGAGGAGCCGTTCGGCGAAGACGCCAACGACCTGCCGCTGTCGGCCATGTGCCGCGCCATCGAAATCAGCTTGCGCGAATCCGTGCAGGACGAGAACGTGCCGCCGCCCATGCAAGCGGACGATTTCCTGCTGAATTGATGCGCACGCCAGCTTCCCCTTGACCTTCCCACCGGGGCAAGGCTTACAGTGGATTCACCTAATCATTCAAGGAGTGCTTGCCATGTATCAGTTACAAGTTGAAAACATGAGCTGCGGCCATTGCGTCGGCTCGGTCACGAAAGCGGTGCAGGCGATCGATCCGCAAGCCCAGGTGCAGATCGACCTGGCCAGCAAGCGCGTCACGGTGGAATCACCCGCCGAACTGGGCGCCATCAGCGCCGCCATCGTGGAGGCGGGCTACCCCGTTACCAGCGCGCAGTAACAGCCACAGCAGCATTACGACAGCCGGCCTTTGCGCCGGCTGTTTTTTTATCCGTCCAGCTCGGGGTAGTGGCGGAAGATACCTTCCTCATTGAACGCAATTCTGCGCTTCGACTTCAGGTAGCGGGCGATGTTCGGCCGCGCCGCCACCATATCGTGCAGCTCGGACAGGAACGGATATTCGGGCGCCAGGCGCGCCATGGCTTGCGGAAACGCATAACGCAAGCCAGCCAGCATCTGGAACAGCGACAGGTCGCCATACGTGAACTTTGCGCCCACCAGATACTGGCCCCGGCTGCGATTATTCAGCAGGACCTGGGTGAAATAATCGAGGAATTTCGGCAAGCGCGTTTCGCGGAAATCCGCGCTGCGCAGCATGGCCGCCTGTTTCTGTTCCTCATAATATTGATTCATCGACAGCGGGTGATGCGTGTCGTGTACTTCCGTCAGCCAGTCGGCCATGGTCAGTTGCAGCTGGTTCAGCCATAAACGGCCGCTTTCCGCGCGCGGCGCCAGGGCCAGGCGGCGGCCCAGATACAAGAGGATATTCGTCGTCTGGCCGATCAGCATGTCGCCGTCGCGCAGCACGGGCGGCGCGTAGGCGGCCTGTGGCGTAGCACCGCCATCGAGGCAGGCCAGCATGGCGGGAATGCCTTGCCCCTTGCGTTCAGGCAAACGGGCGATGTCGCGGTAGTCGGCGCCCGCCTCTTCCAGGGCCAGGCGGATGAATTCGCCGCGTCCCTGTATCGTGGGCCAGTAATACAGTTCATACGCCATACGCACCTCCGTTGATTTAACTCAATGGCAGCAAGCCTTCGCTTCCGTGTCGCTGGCCAGCCCCAGGCTTTGCAGGATGGGGCAATCGGGCTTGTCATCGCCATGGCACGACTGCGCCAGGTGGGCCAGCGTGTCGCGCATTTCCGTCAGTTCGGCGATGCGCTTGTCGAGCTCGGCGACGTGGGCCAGGGCGATGCCTTTCACGTCCGCGCTGGCGCGCTGGTCGTTTTGCCACAGCGACAGCAGCTCGCGGATCTGCTCCAGCGAAAAACCCAGCCCCCGCCCGCGCTTGATGAAGCGCAAGGCGTGCAAGTCGTTCGGCGTGTAGATGCGGTAACCGGCGTCGCTGCGCGCGCTGGGTTTTAACAATGAAATACTCTCGTAGTAGCGTATCATTTTTGCCGATACGCCCGTTTCACTGGCTGCCTGGCCGATATTCATCCTATGACTCCTTGGTATGCGCGCGACCTGAATGACTGCGGGCTTTCCAGCGGCGCAGCAACAGGGCATTGCTGATCACGCTGACGGAACTGAAGGCCATCGCCGCGCCCGCCACCATGGGGTTGAGCAAGCCGAAGGCGGCCAGCGGAATGCCGATCAGGTTGTAAATGAAGGCCCAGAACAGATTCTGCCGTATCTTGCTGTAGGTGCGGCGCGAGATATCGATGGCGTCCGCCACCAGGGCCGGATCGCCGCGCATCAGCGTGATGCCGGCCGCATGCATGGCCACGTCCGTACCCGTCGACATGGCGATGCCCACGTCGGCAGCGGCCAGCGCGGGCGCATCGTTGATGCCGTCGCCCACCATGGCCACCTTCGCGCCTTCGCCTTTCAGCGCAACAATTTTAGCGGTTTTATCGGCCGGCAGCATTTTCGCCGCCACCGTGTCGATGCCCAGCAGCTTGCCGACGGCGTCGGCGCTGCCCTGGTTGTCCCCGGTCAACATCACCGTGCGGATGCCCAGGCTGTGCAAATGGGCAATGGCCGCCTGCGCATTCGGCTTGACCTGGTCGCTGAAGGCGAACAGGCCCAGCAGTTCCGATCCCGAAGCCAGCCAGGAAATCGTATTGCCCGTGTTTTCCAGCGACAAGGCCTGTGCCGCCAGCGGCGCCATGTCCACGTTTAACTCCTGCATCAGGCGCGTGCTGCCCAGTTTCAGGTCCAGGCCGTCGACATGCGCCGCCAGGCCACGGCCCGGCAAGGCCGCCAGAGCCGTGGCCGGCAAGGGTTCGATGTGGCGCGCGGCCGCCGCATCCAGCACGGCAGTAGCCAGGCTGTGTTCGCTGCCGCGCTGGATGCTGGCCGCCAGCTGCAACAGCCGGGCCTCGTCGATGCCGTGCGCATGCAGGGCCGCCAGGGCGGGCTTGCCGATAGTCAAGGTGCCCGTCTTGTCGAACACGACGGTATTGACGGCGTGCGCCACTTCCAGCGCTTCCGCATCCTTGATCAGGATGCCGTAACGGGCAGCCACGCCCGTGCCGGCCATGATGGCCGTCGGCGTGGCCAGGCCCAGCGCGCATGGGCAGGCGATGACCAGCACGGCCACTGCATTGATGATGGCGTTTTCCAGCTCGCCGGTAGCGAACCACCAGCCCAGCATGGTCAGCAGCGCCAGCAGCAGCACCACGGGCACGAAGATGGCGCTGACCTTGTCGACCAGGTGCTGGATCGGCGCCTTGGCGGCCTGCGCGTCTTCCACCAGGCGGATGATGCGCGACAAGGTCGTCTCGCCGCCCACGGCCTGGGTACGTACCAGCAACAAACCATCGGCATTGATGGCGCCGCCCGTCACCTTGTCGCCCGGATGCTTATCGACCGGCAAGCTTTCGCCCGTGATCAGCGACTCGTTGACCTGGCTGGCGCCTTCCACCACCACGCCATCGACGGCCACCCGTTCACCGGGGCGGATAACCACCAGGTCGCCCACTTTCACCTGTTCCACGGGCAAATCGAGCTCGACGCCGTCGCGGCGCACGCGGGCCGATTCCGGGCGCAAGACTTGCAGCGCGCGGATGGCCGAAGCCGTCTGGCGCTTGGCGCGGCTTTCCAGCCATTTGCCCAGCAACACCAGCGTGATGACGACGGCCGACGCTTCAAAGTACAGGTGCGGCAGCATCTCGCCCGCCGTCAGCCATTGATAGACGGACAAGCCATACGCGGCGCTCGTGCCCAGCGCCACCAGCAAATCCATATTGCCGCTGCCGGCGCGGGCCGCCTTCCAGCCCGCCTTGTAGAAACGCGCACCAAAGTAAAACTGCACGGGCGTGGCCAGCGCGAATTGCAGCCAGCCGGGCAGCATCAAATGGATGCCGGCCCACTCGAGCAGCATGGGCAGCATCAATGGCAAGGCCAGAACGGCCGCGAACGCCACTTTCATGCCGTCGCGGTTGGGGGCCACTGCGGGCGCGCTGGCCTGGCTGGCGGCAGGAGCCTTGGCCTCGTAGCCGGCCTGGTCGATGGCGGCGATCAGGATGCCCGCATCGGCGTCGCCCGTCACCTTGACGCGCGCGCTTTCCGTGGCCAAGTTGACGCTGGCGGCCAGCACGCCGGGCACTTTCAGCAGGGCTTTTTCCACCCGGCCCACGCACGAGGCGCACGTCATGCCGGCGATGCTCAGGTCGATCTCGCGCTGCGCCACCGTGTAGCCGGCCTTTTCCACGGCGGCCTGCAAAGCGGCCAGGGGAATCGGCGTGTCGGAACTGATTTTGGCCACTTCGGTGGCAAGGTTGACGCTGGCCTGGGTCACGCCCGGCACGGCGGCCAGGGCTTTTTCCACGCGGCCCACGCACGAGGCGCAGCTCATGCCTTCGATGGCCAGCGCCTGCGCGTGCGCAGTAACGGGAGGGGAAGCGGCGGGAGCGAGTGCACTCTGATTCATGGCAGATCCTGTACGAAAGATTAACTGATATGTACAGGATCTGCTATCCCATGATGGGAAGGTCAAGCGAAAATCAGCGTACTTCGCAGTCGATAATGTTCGACTTGCCCGGCGTGCCATTGCTGGCGGTCTGGCCGATGCTGGAATTGAACGCAGACGGCGGCATGAACTTGATGCCGGGATTGACGGGCACCACCACCGGCGGCTGCCTGAAGTTGGGCGTAAAACCAAATTGCCCGGCAGAAAAAACTTGCGACCCGGCAGGATTGCTCACATGAATCAGGCCATCGAGCACCTGCACATACAGACCCGGCGCCAGCGGCTGGCTTACGCGGACCGGTCCCGGTCCCGGCAACGACGGCGTCGCAGGCGGGACGACGGTGGCAATGAACGTCGTGCCGCGAATGCCGATGGTGGCGGCTGGCGTCTTCATCTCGAAGCGCTCCTTGTTGCGCTTGCCCAGCAAGCCCGTAACGGAACGCAAGCCCCCCTTGAGCAGGCTGAAGACGGCATGGTCGCCATCGGGCTGCTCGGCCGTATAGCTGAATTGCTCGATCACAAAACTGGTATTCGGTTTCAAGGTGATTTCGCTATTGTCGATCAGCTTGATCAAGGCATAGGTCTCCTTTTCCGTCAGCAAGGTGTCGCCCTGCTCGACTTCCGACTTGATGGCCAGGATCTTCACCTTGCCATCGGCCTTCTTCGCCATCAGCGGACCACTCAATTGCATGACGGTACCGGCCACCTGGCCGGCCCAGGCATGCGCGCCCACGCACATCAAGGCCAGCCACAAGAAAGCCTTAATTGCAGTACATTTTTTTAACAGATTCATTTTTTGTAAGTCCTGTTGAGTCACCTGCGGAGGCGGTAACATCCTTGTCGTCCGGTACCTTGTCAGCAGGCTTGGCCGGCAGTTTGGAAACGAGCGGGACGTTGGCATAGTCGGCCTGCTTGATGACGTTCAATGTGTTATTGATGATGAAGTTGATGATCACGGGCTGTTCGACGGTCGTGACGGGCAGGAAAATGGCGTCCGCCATGCTTACCGTGCCATTCGGCGCCTGCAAGCCGACGCTGGTGCGCTGGCGATTGATGCGCACGCCCTGCGTGCCCGTGATGCTGCCCGTTTTCGCCAGCACGCTCATGCTGGCAGCGGCCGGCAAAGTGAAACTTGCCGTGTCCGCAAACAGCACATTGCCTTCTGCGCTGGCGGTAAAATTGCCGCCGCTGGCTACGCGGGAGTTGCCCTTGATACTGATGTCGCGTCCCGCCGCCAGGCTGATGTCGCGCGCCGCTACCAGTTGCGCGCCATCGCCCAGCAGTACGTCCGTGCCGGCATTGAGCGCGATGTCATTGCCCGCGATCCTGCCGTTGACGGCAACGGGGCTGTGCGCCGTCACGCTGACGTTGCCGCCATTGGCATCGATATTGCCAGCCGTGACGCCGCCCGTATTGTCGATGGCGATATTGCCCGCGCCAGTGGTCAGCGTTCCCAGCGCCAGGGTGCCTGGCGCCGAGGTATTGTTCAGCGCAATGCCGCCCCCGGCACGATTGCTGGCGCTAAAACTGCTGACCTGATTGCCCGCATTACTCAGCACGATGCCGTCGCGCGCCTGCGCGGTCAGGCTGCTGGCGAGCACCGCACCGTCCTGGCCGATGGCGCCGTTCAAGGCGCTCAGCTGCACATCGTTGGCCGCCAGGCTGGCGAAGCGCAAGTCGCCAGCCACTTGCGTGATGGCCAGCTGGCCCGCCAGCCGGATGGCGCCGGCAGTCTGATTAAAGCTGTTGGCGACGAGCAAGTTGCCATTGCCGCTCAACACGCCGCCGCCTTGCACGTAACGATCCGCCGACAGGCTGCCGTTCAGCAACAGGCTGCCGCCGTTGACTTCCAGGCTGGCCAGCAGGGAACTATCCGGCGCCTTGTCACCGAGGGTCAGGCTGCCGCCCGTCAGCAGTAAGCCCGCGGACGCCGTCAGGTTTTTCAGGATGGTGTTGCCGGCCGCCGCGCTGTAGGTCACGATGCCCTTGCTGTTGCTAAAGTCGACAGCCAGTACGTTCGCGCCTTCCGGCACCACGCCGCCGTCCCAGTTGGCCGCATCGCTCCACAAGCCGCTGCCGCTGCCTACCCAGGTCGACAATTGTTTTTGCGCAATCGTCGCCTGCGTCGTGCCGCCCGTCGAGGTCAGCAGGTAATTACCCGCATCGGCGCCGCCCAGGCTCAGGTTCGTCACGAATACCGTCTTGCCCGCGCCCGCATTCTTGTCGCTGAAGCTGGCCAGGGCCGACAGGTCCAGGCGGTCACCGGCAACCCGGTCATCGCCGAAACCCAGTGCGGCGCCCGTCGTGCCGTCATAGACCTTGTTGACGCCGTTAAATTGCACATTGAGGGTGCGCGGCGTGATGGCGAAGGTCGTCGTGCCACCCATGGTGATGTCGTACTTGGTCGACCACAGGCCCGTCGCCGCATAGCTGCCCACGTTGCGCGCGTTGCTGCCGTAGCCGAGGCTGCCATTCACGCCCGTGTCGCCGTCGATCAATCCCACATAGGCGATCGAACCGAGGAAGGCGGCCAGCTGGCCATCGTAGACCTTGCCCGTGGCATTGCCCGAGAGGTTCACTTGCAGCGGCTTGAGGAAAGCCTTCAGCATCGGCGTCGTGTAGCCTTCGTAAATGCGCCACACGCTGCTGAAATTGTAGTCGCCGAAGCTGCCCTGCTGCCGCATCTGCGCCGTGCTGCGGCCGCTGGAGCCGCCGCCACCGGTCTGCACCAGCGATGTTTCATAATTGAAAAAACCATAGCTGAACGGGGAACCGGCGGACACGCGGCCGGCCACCGCGCCCACGGACGCGTAGCCGTCGCCGCTCACGGCGCCGCTGCTGAAGACATGGCTGACGCTGCCCGTGCTTTCACCGACCAGCCCGCCCATGTTTTCCATGGACAGGATGGGATCGGCGGTAACGGCCCGGCGCACGGCGCCGCTGGCATATGCATCGTCGATGCTGCCGCCGTTCAAGCCCACCAGGCCGCCGATGCTGCGCGCGCCGCTGACATTGCCGGTGGCATAAGACTGGCTCAGCGCGCCCTGGTTGTTGCCGACCAGGCCGCCGATCATCTCGCGCGCGCCCGTCACCACGCCGGTGGCGTACGAAGTCGCGATGCTGGCGCCGGACGCATTCGATCCCGCCAGGCCGCCGATGGCGCCGCCGTTGTCGGCATTGACGCCGGTGACGGCGCCGCTGCTGGCCGACAGCGTGATGGCGCCGCCGTTGCTGCCCACCAGGCCGCCGACATTGCGCTGGCCGCTGACGGCGACGCTGCTGTTCACGCCGGATATGGTGCCGCTGACGACCTCGCCCGCCAGCGCGCCCACGTTCGCCCTGCCGGTGACGCTGCCGCCGCTCAGGGTCAGGTTGCGCAAGGTGCCGCCCTGCACGGTGCCAAACAGGCCTGCCGCCAGGCCAGGCACCAGGCTGCGGTCGATTTTCAAATTGCTGAGCGTAAATCCGCCGCCATCGAACACGCCGGAAAAACCGCTGCCGCTGCCGGCGATCGGCACAAAGCCCTGGCCATCGTTCCAGTTCGCCGTGCCGCTGGCGTCGATATTGCCGGCCAGGCGATAGCTGTTGCCCAGACCGAGGCTGGCGATGCCTTGCAAGCCATAGATATCGGCGAGCAGATAAGGTGTGGCGGCACCGTCGCCGCCGGCCACGCGCAGGAAACTGGCGCCGCTGCCGATGGTGAAGTTTCTGGCGCTAAATCCTGGCAGGGCCGCCGCGTTTTGCACCCAGGCGCCGCCGTCGAGCACAAAGCTGCCGCCCACCGTTACGGCGCCCGTGGCCGTGATGGCGGAACCGGAATTGAGGTGCAGATCGCCGCTCCTGGCAAGCGCATCCGATATCCGCAAGCCGCCCGTGTTCGTGCCGTCGCCGATGGTCAGCGACGCGGCCGAGATGCCGGCCAGCTCAACCGCGTTCAAACTGAGGGCCGTACCCGATTTGGTGCCCAGGTCGATGCTGCGCGCACTGCTCAGGGGCTTGATGATGACATTTGCGCCGCCCGCCGTGCCGCCGACGTCGATGCCGCCGGCAACGGTAATATTGTCGGCCTGCAGGGTCACCGTCTGGCCGGCGATGCCGTTGCCAGCAAGCTGGCCGGCGCCGCCCGACAGATTGATGCCGCCCAGCGCGTCATTCGCGCGCAAACTCAGATTGCCGTTGCCGACATGGACCGTGGCGGCGCCCTCGATGCTGGCGCCCGATAGCGAAATGTTGCCGCCGTTGCTGGTAATGGCCGCGTTCAGATTGACGTTCGATCCCGGGCCATAGTTGCCGCTGGTGCTAGCAGGGTCATTCGCCGATAGGGTCACATTGCCGCCGTTGGTGGTGATGGCGGCGTAGACATTGATGGTTTCGCCCGCCTGCGCCGTCAGGCTGACGCCGGAATTGAGCATGTTCACCGAACTGCTGAAATTGATGCGGTGCAGGGCTTGCAAGGTGACGTCGCTGGTGGCGCCGGAGATCGTATCGGCGCCGATGCTGGTGCTGCCGGTCGACGGCATGTCGCTGAACTGATCGACATTGGCAAGGTTGCCGCCCGGCCCCTGCACCACGTCGATATCATACGGATCGAGCAGCCAGTTGCCGCGCTTGCCGCGCGCCGCGCTGGTATTGACGCGGATGCCGTCGACGGCCAGGTAATGGCCGGACGTTTCCACGAAGCCGCCGTCGCCGCCTTGCGCGCCGCCGCGCGCGGAAATGCTGCCGTGCACCTGGGCCGATTCATTGCCCCAGGCGATGACCTTGCCGCCGTTGCCGCTGACAATCGCATCGGCATTGACGCTGGCATCCTTGCCGACGAGTACTTGCCGCGCATTGTGCACGGCCGCGTTCTTGCCCTGGTAATCACCGCCCAGCAAGACCGTGCCGCCGCCCGTCGCGCCGCTGGCGTCGACCTTTGCATTGCCCAGCAAACCCACTTGCTCGCCCAGCACTTGAATCTGGCCGCCCGTGCCGGCCGCGCCCGCGGCGCTGGTGACGCTGCCCGCTTCGAGCAGCGCCTTGCCGCTGGCCTTGAGCACGATCCTGCCATTCTCGCCGACGACGGCGCTGTTGGCGTTGAGCACGCCGCGCTGGCTGACCAGCGCGCCGGCCATGCCGATGCTGCCGCCCTGTGCGATGATCTGGCCCAGGTTCAGCGCCTGGTCGGCCGGCGCAGACACCAGTACGCGCAATTGCGGATTGCCGGGGTCGGCCAGCTGCACGCTGCGCCCGGCCGCCAGGATCACTTCGCCATTGGGCGCCGTGATGATGCCCGTGTTTTCCACGTTCGGCGCGATCAGCAGCACTTGCCCGCCCTTGCCCGCGTTAATCATGCCCGCATTGCTGACGCCGCCGGCCACGCCGCCGGCCGTGAACTGGCGCTTGCCGGCCAGGAAATCCTCATTCGTCATGCCCAGGCTGGAGGCGACCAGCCCGTTCACGTCCACTTTCGCCCCCTGGCCGAAAACGATGCCGTTCGGGTTGATCAGGAAGACCTTGCCGTTCGATTCGAGCGCGCCCAGGATCTTGCTGGGGTCTTGTCCCGTAATGCGGTTCAGTACGACGCTATTGCCGCTTTGCTGGATGAAGCGCGTGATTTCGCCCGCATGGATGGAAAAACTCTGCCAGTTGATGATGGTGTTGGGCGTGTTCGTGATCGAAAAGATGTTGCCCTGCTGGCTGAACGTGGCCTGTCCGTTGACCACCTGCGGCAAGGCGGGGTTGGCCTGCGCGGCGCCGAAACAGCCGGCCAGCAGCAGTGCCAGCGCCGTGCGCCGCAGGGGCGGCGCAAGCGGGAATGAAAAGGCGGGCGTCAGGATGAAAGCGGAGGCGTGCTGGACGTGGTTGTGCATGGTGTTCATCCTGATGCTAGTAGGCCAAGGCGAGGCGGAAATGCAGGCGGTTGGCGCCCCGCTGTCCCGTGTCGCCGCCATTGACGACATGGGCGTAATCGAGTTGCAGATTGGCGTAGCGGCTCAGCAGCAAACGCAGGCCGAGGCCGCCGCTGCTGATGCCTTGCGACGCGCTTTCGCCGGGCAGCGCATGGTTGCGGCGCAGCCAGGCCGTGTCATAGAACGCCAGCGCGCGGCACTGGTAAGCGAGCACCTGGCCGCACCAGTTCGGCGTGTACAGCTCCAGGTTCAGGTTGACGCCCGAATCGTTCGATACCTCGCGCTCGGCAAAGCCGCGCACGGACGCGGCGCCGCCGGCGCCGAACTGCTCGCCCGGCACCAGCGCATCGGGCGTGATCTGCGCGTTGGCGAGCGCGCGCCATTGCCAGTCGCCGGCCAGCACGCGTCCCGCACTGGCGCTCAGGCGCACCGTGTTGTAGGCCGCCTTGGCGTGCGCGCGCACGCGGTCGAAATCGGCTTGCGCGCCGTGCTTGCCGCCAGGGATATTGTGCGCGAAGGTGACCGCCACGCTGGTCTCGCCCGTGGGCAAGGTCCAGTTGCCGATATAGCTGACGCTGAGCGGATGCACGGTGACGTCGGCGCCCAGCTCCATGCCGAACAGCTGCACGCTGTTGCGGTAAGCCTTGTAGTCGATGCCGTACACGAGCTTGGGTTCGAAATCGCCGCTGCGGGCAAAGTTCTGGTTGTAGCGGATGCCGGCCATGCTGCCCTGGCCGCTGACGGCCAGGTCGAAAATGCCGGCCGAGACGCTGCCCGAATCGACGTTCGAATAGCTGGCAAAAAAATCCATCGAGTCGCCCAGCGCATACAGCGGCAAGTGGTAGCCGGCGCCATACACGCCCACCTTGTCCGGCTTTTCCAGGCTGCTCGTGTATTGCAGGCTGGCGACATGATCGAGGCCGAACAGATTCGCATGCTGCAGCACCACGCCCACGTGCGTCTTGCCCGTTTGCGCGTTGCCCGTATTGTCCACGTTGAGCATGGCTTTCCAGGGCTTTTCGTCGGCCACCGTAACGATGGCGTCGATGGCGCCCGCCGGTTCATCGGCTTGCAGCCGCACTTCGATCTTGCGCGCCGGGTTTTCATTGGCCAGCCTCAGGCTTTGCGACAGCGCCGGCAAGTTCGGCGTCTCGCCTTCGCGAAGAGACGGCAAGGCGCGCCGCACGTTGGCTTCGTCCACATGCGTATTGCCGCCGATGGCAAGCTTGCCCAGCGGCGTTTGCAGCACGCTCAGGCGCACCACGCCGCGCTCCAGTTCCTGCTCGGGCAGTTGCACCTGCACGGCGCTGTAACCGCGCTCGCGGTAAGCCCCCTCCAGCGCCTCGACGGCGCGCGCGATGTCGGAAAAATCGCGCTGCGCTCCCGTGTAGGGCGCCAGCAGGGCCTGCACTTGCGCGGGCGTGAGCAGGGTATTGCCCTGGACGTCGAAGCGGCGGATCTCGAAGCGCGGCACGCCGTCGCCCTGCGTGGCAGGCGCGGCGTCATCCATGGAAACAGCGGCGCCGGCGGCGCCGACGGCGAACAGCAGCGCGGAACCCGCAAGCAGGTGCACCAAACGATATGTCATGTGAAGGATTTCTTGTGTAACCGGACAAGCGCGCGGCCCGCAGGCGCCAGCATGTCCGGCAATGGATTGAAGACAAATTTTAGACGGCTTTTAGTTTCCAGTCAGAAATTTCTAACATTTCCCCCTGTTTTTTATCGCAATGCAACAAACAATGCGCACGCCATGGTGAAAAATGCCGCAATCGCTTGCCTTTTCCGGCGAATGGCGGGCTATTTGCTGTGCAATGCTGTCACGCCATCCCAGTCCCATGGCGGTGGCGCGTTACGGTACTGCTCCAGGCGCGCCGCGTACAGCCGGTACAGGCCATCGCCGGGAAAGTCCGCCTGCAAGCGGGCCAGCTGCGCACCTGCCTGCGCCCAGTCGCGCGCGCGCAGCCGGGCCAGCACGGCGTGCCAGCGCTCGAGCTGCGCCAGTTCGGCCGCTGCGGCGCCGGCCAGCAGGCAGCGCGGCTCGAAGATGGCCACCGCTTCCTGCTTGCCCAGCACCCTGATCCGGTCGAGCTCGCGGTACAGGAAATCCGGGGCGGCCGCGCGCGTGGCCTCGCCCACCACGATGCCCACGCCATACAGCTTGCTGGCGCCTTCCAGGCGCGCGGCCAGGTTGACGCTGTCGCCCATCACGGTATAGGCGCGGCGGATGCGCGAGCCCATGTCGCCCACATGCATGGGCCCCGTATTGATGCCGATGCCGATGCGCAGCGCCGGCCAGCCGCGCGCGCAAAATTGCTGGTTCAGCCGCGCCGCGCTGGCCTGCATCAGCAGGGCGCTGGCCACGGCCCGGCTGGCGTGATCGCCAAAGGCGACGGGCGCGCCCCAGAACGCCATCACGGCGTCGCCGATGTATTTGTCCAGGGTGCCGCCATGGCTGTCGCGGATATCTTCCGACATGGCCGTCAGGTATGCGTTGATGTATTCGCGCAGCGCGGCCGGCGCCAGCTGCTCGGAAATGGCCGTGAAACCGCGCACGTCGGCAAACAGCACCGTCAGTTCGCGGTTCTCGCCCTCCATCGTGTAGCGGCGCGGATCGTCGGCCATCTCGGCCACCAGCTCGGGCGCCACGTACTCGCCGAAACGGGCCACCAGCGCGCGTCCCTTGCGCACCTCGAAAAAATAACCCCACGCCAGGTTGGCGATGAATAGCGCAAGGATCAGCAGCAACAGCACGGCACCGCCCAGCACCAGGTCGTGCACGGCGTACAGGTACAGGTTGATGCCGATGGCGGCGGCCAGCGCGGCCACGGTGGCCAGCATCACGCCGGCCGGCGGCAGCACGGCCAGGGCGCCCGCCAGCAGCAGGCCAAACAGCACGATCTGCACCAGTTCCAACGCCAGCGCGTAGTCGGGCCGCGCCTTGAAACGCCCGTCGAGCATCGACTTGATCAGGTTGGCGTGCACCTCCACCCCCGGATATTCGGCATTCACGGGCGTGGCGCGGATATCGTTCAAACCGGGCGCCGTGGTGCCCACCAGCACGATGGCGCCCTTCAGCAGCGCGGGCGGCACCGTACCGGCCAGCACATCGGCGGCCGACACATAGCGGAAGGCGCCGCCATCGGGGCCGCCCGCGCCGCGGTACTGCACCGTGGTCGTCAAGGCTTCGCCGACAGGAATCGCCATCGCGCCGCGCGGCGTGAACAGCATGATGTGTTCGAGGCCGCCATTGGCCAGTTCGCGCGCCGACAGGGTATCGGCCGTGCCCGTGAAACGGGGGGCGATGGCGCGCGCCTGCAGGTAGACGGCGACGGTGGCCAACGACAGCGAAGGATAATAGCCGTCGCCGATGCGCTGCAACAGGGTCGAGGAACGCACGACGCCGTCGGCATCGGTCAGCGCCGTGAAGATGCCGGCGCCCTGCGCGGCCGCCTGCAGGGGTGCGATATTGGCTTCGTAGCCGCGCGACACGTAGGCCGTGACCGTGCGCCCGTTGAAATCGGCGACGGTAAAGGCGGGCCTGGGCAGCACGCCCTTCCTTTGCTGCTCCGAGACGCTGTAGCCGAGCACCACGGGCTGGCCGCGCATGGCCTCGGCAAACAGGCCGTCGTAGTCCATGGCCGGGCGCAGCTTTTCCAGCTGCGCCGGCAAGCCGGCCACGCCCGCCAGTTCGCCGCGCGCCAGCCCTTGCAGCACGGCGTAACCGGAACTGGTGTCCGCTTCGGGAAACGAGATATCGAAGCCCAGCGCGGCCACCCCGTAATGGCCGGTGAGCTGGCGCACCAGGCGCGCCTGCACGTCGCGGCTCCAGGGAAAACGGCCCACGCGGGCCAGGCTTTGCTCGTCGATGTCGACGATGACGATGCGGCGGTCGAGCTGCGGCGCATCAAAGCGCATGCGCCAGTCGCCCAGCATGGCGTCCAACCGCGCGATCGTGTCGTTGCCGGCCAGGCACAGCACGGCCGCCGCCACGGTCAGCATTATGCCCAGCAGCGACCGCGCCCCATGCTTGCGCCAGGACTGCGGCAGCTTCAAGGGGTATAGCCCGGAATGGCCGCCTCGTCGACGGCATCGATCTGGCTCGGATGCATGTGCTTTTCAGCGAAGGTCAGATAGACCTTGCTGCGGATGAACACGTCGAACAGCTCCGGGTCGATATGGCCGTTCAGGCTGAAGTTACCGAGGATGCGCAGCGATTCGGACAGCGACTTGCCCTTTTTGTAGGGCCGGTCGCGCGCCGTCAGCGCCTCGAAAATGTCGGCAATCGCCATCAGCCGCGCCGGCACCGACATCTGCTCTTTCGTCAGCCCGCGCGGATAACCCTTGCCATCCATGCGCTCATGGTGGCCGCCCGCATATTCGGGCACCTTTTGCAGGTGCTTGGGCCACGGCAGCGCTTCGAGCATGCGGATCGACACGCTGATATGGTTGTTGACGATGGCCCGCTCGGCCGCCGTCAGGGTGCCGGCGCGGATGGTCAGGTTTTCCGTCTCGTCGGCATCGAGAAAATCGCGCAGTTCGCCGTCGGCCGCGCGCCAGCGGCGCCGGGCGATCTGCCGCACCCTTTCCTGGTCGGCCTGCGCCATGCTCTCGCCGCCGATGTTGACCGTGCGGATGAAATCGCGCTCTTCGCGCAGCGCCGCCTGCTCCTGCTCCAGCGCGCGGGCAATGGCGTCCTTCTGCTGCGGCTGCGCGGCCTGCAGGCGCAGGGCCTCGATCTCGGCGTCGCGCAGCAGCACTTCGTAGCGCGTGTCGATCAGGGCGATGCGGTCGAAAATGGTTTCCAGCTTGGTGGCCTTGTCGACCACGTGCACGGGCGTGGTGATCTTGCCGCAATCGTGCAGCAGGCCGGCCAGCCACAGCTGCTTGCGCTCGTTGTCGCTGAGCCGGAAATCGGCCAGCGGCCCCGTTTGCGTCGCATGCGCGGCGTCGGCCAGCAACATCGTCAGCTCGGGCACGAACTGGCAATGCCGTCCCGTGTACGGCGACTTTTCATCGATGCCGATATTGATCAGGGTAACGAGCGACTCGAGCAGCTCTTCCAGCTGAGAGATGAGCAGCTGATTCGTCAGCGCCACGCCCGCCTGCGCGGCCAGCGCCTCGATGAAGCGCTGGTCGGTGGAGGAAAAGGCGCGCACCTGGCCCGTCTCGCCATCCTTGGCATTGACCAGTTGCAGCACGCCAATCAAGTCGCCCTCGTGATCACTCATGGGCACCGTCAGGATCGATTGCGTGTGGTAGCCATGGTGGCGGTCAAACTCACGCATGCCGGAAAAATTGAAGACCTCGTCGCGGTAGACGTCGGCGATATTCACGCTGCGGCGCATGTTCGCCGCATACGCGGCCACCGACGCCAGGTTGGGCTGGCCGGCGCCATCGAACAGCGGTACGCCCGGCAAACCCATGTCCGCCCCCTGCGCGATGCCCAGGCTGTCGTTGACGCTGATGTCGAACGCCAACTGGCGCCCCTCAAGCGCGGGCCGGTACAGGGTGGCGCCGTCGGCGCCGCTCATGCTTTTCGCCAGCAGCACGATGCGCTGCAGCAGCGCGCCAATGTCGCGCCCCTCACCGCCCAGGCCGTGGCCGAGCGCGACGCTGAGTTCGGTCAATTGCTCCAGTCTGTGGGCGATTTTCTCAGGGTGCAGCTGAGGCATATTGGTGGCAATCAGGTAATGGGCAAGCAAAAAAGGGGAAGTCGGCAAGCGCCAGTGTAACGGCGACCCTGCGCACTGTACATTACTTAGTCACAACAAAATGAAATTACTTTCCGTAACGCAACACGCATAAATGTTGCCGCCAATCTCATTAATTAGAATAGAATCAACAATAATTACACTGTAACAAGGTACTGAATGAAATTCACGTTCAGGGGCGTGCGCGGCTCCATCCCCTCCCCCGGCCCGCGCACGGCGCGCTATGGCGGCAACACCACGTGCATCGAAGTGCGCACGGACAACGACAGCCTGATCATTCTCGATGCCGGCAGCGGCATCTTCGCGCTGGCGCAGCAACTGCCGCCGGGCCAGCCCGTCGACGCGCACGTCTTCATCACGCACAGCCACTGGGACCACATCCACGGCTTGCCCATGTTCTCGCCCCTGTTCGTGGCCGGCAACCGCATGCGCCTGCATGGCGCCCTGGACGGCAACAGCGGGCGCGGCATCGAGCACGTGATGGCGGTGCAGCTGCAGGGCAGTTATTTTCCCGTCAGCGAAGCGGCCATGGCGGCCTGCATCGAGTACCGCACCCTGGCGCCCGGCGAAGCCGTCGACGTGGGCGGCGCGCGCGTGCGCGGCGCGGAAATGAACCATCCGGTGGTCAACCTCGGCTACCGCATCGACTGCGGCGGCGCCTCGCTGTTTTTCAGCGGCGACCATGAACCGTTCTACAACCTGCATCCGCCCGGCCACGCCGAGCATGCGGCCTGCGCGGCGCGCAATGCGCAGCGCCAGGCCGGCATCGATGCGCTGGTCGCCGGCGTCGATGCGCTGATCATGGATTGCTCGTACACGCGCGAAGAATACCCGGGCAAGCAGGGCTGGGGCCACGGCACCTTCGACGCCGCCTTCGACCTGGCCCTGCGCTGCGGCGCGCGGCACCTGTACTGCACCCACCACGAACCGACCCGCAGCGACGAGCAGCTCGAAGCCGTGTTTGCCGACGTGATGGGCCGCTATGCGAGCCGCCTGGCCGGCCTGCAGGTGTTCCTCGCCAGCGAAGGGCTGACGGTGGAACTGGCCGGCGCATAAAAAAAGGAACCTTACGGTTCCTTTTTTATACATGCGCCCAGTTGGCCCAAGGCCCTCTGAAAACCGTAGCGAGCAAGCCCGATATCGGATTGAGTAGCGGAGCTGTACTTTAGTACAGTGAGCAACGGAGATTCGATAGTGGGCTGCGCAGTAGGTTTGCAGAGGTGCCTTACATGATGTGGTGGCCAATCCACCAGGCCACTGCCGCCACGAACGCGGAAGCGGGAATCGTGAAGATCCAGGCCCAGACGATATTGCCGGCAACACCCCAGCGCACGGCCGACATTTTTTGCGCCGAGCCGACGCCGACGATGGCGCCAGTGATCGTGTGCGTGGTCGACACGGGAATGCCCAGCGCCGTCGAGACGAACAGGGTGATGGCGCCGCCCGTTTCGGCGCAGAAGCCGCCGACGGGTTTCAACTTGGTGATCTTCTGGCCCATGGTCTTGACGATGCGCCAGCCGCCGAACAGGGTGCCGAAGCTGATGGCCGTGTAGCACGAGATGATGACCCACATCGGCGGCATCTGGTCGTTCACGTTCGAGTAGCCGGCCGCGATCAGCAGCATCCAGATGATGCCGATGGTTTTTTGCGCATCGTTGCCGCCGTGGCCCAGGCTATAGGCCGCGGCCGATGCCAGTTGCAAACGGCGGAACCACTTGTCGACCTTGCGCGGCGTCGAACGGACAAAAATCCACGACACGATCAGCATCATGATGGAGCCGAACACGAAGCCCAGCACGGGGGCGATGACGATGAAGGCCACGGTTTTCCACAGGCCGGCCGCGACCAGCGCGCCCGTGCCGGACTTGGCGACAGCGGCGCCCACCAGGCCGCCGATCAGGGCGTGCGAGGACGACGAGGGAATGCCGTAGTACCAGGTAAACAAATTCCAGAAGATGGCGCCCATCAGCGCGCCGAAGATCACGTACTGGTCGATCACGGCCGGGTCGATGGTGCCCTTGCCCACCGTGGCGGCCACGGTCAGCTGGTGGAACACGAAGATGGCGACGAAGTTGAACGTGGCGGCCATGGCAACCGCGGTCTGCGGTTTCAATACGCCCGTCGAGACCACCGTGGCAATCGCGTTGGCGGCATCGTGGAAGCCGTTCATGAAGTCAAACAGCAGCGCGAGGACGATCAACAGGCCTAGCACGTAGATGCTGATTTGTATGGTCATTATAGTTTCTTTTCTGATTCTGGTTCAGGACAGGCCCAACGCTTACGCGTTTTCGACGATGATGCCTTCGATAATATTGGACACATCTTCGCAACGGTCGGTCACGGTTTCCAGAATTTCGTAGATCGCTTTCAGCTTGATCAGGTTGCGCACGTCCGGCTCGTCGCGGAACAGCTTGGACATGGCGGCGCGCATCACGTGGTCGGCGTCCGATTCCAGGCGGTCGATCTCTTCGCAGATGGCGACGATCTTGCGCGAGTTGTCCATGTTGTGCAGCATGGCGACGGCGTCGCGCACTTTCTCGGTACAGGCCAGCACCAGTTCGGCCAGGCGCTTGGCTTCCGGCGTGACGGCCTTCAGGTCGTACAGCGAGACGGTTTGCGCCGCATCTTCCAGCAGGTCGAGGATGTCGTCCTGGCGCGTGATCAGCTGATGGATGTCATCGCGGTCGATCGGCGTGATGAAGGTCTTGTGCAGCATTTCCACGGTGGCGTAGGTGACTTTGTCCGCCTGTTTCTCGATGCTTTCGATCGCGTGCACGCGGTTTTCCAGGTCGTCGAAATTGGTCATCAGGCCGAGCATCTCTTTCGCGCCCTTGACGCACAATTCCGCGTGCTGGTTAAACAATTCAAAAAACTTGCCCTCAGTGGGCATCAAGCGTCCAAACATGTCATTCTCCGTTAAGCATTGAGTCGTGTTATTTACTACAGAAAGCCGCCCCGTATGAGGGGGCGGCCAATGGAATATCAGTGCTGCTGAGTCTTAGTCGCCTTGGTAAAGCGCCAGGCCACCACTGTAATTGCCAAATTTGGTGTACTGCCCCATGAAGGTGAGGCGGATGCTGCCGATTGGACCGTTACGTTGTTTGCCGATGATGATTTCGGCCGTCCCCTTGTCCGGCGAGTCGGGGTTATACACCTCGTCGCGGTAAATGAACAGGATCACGTCGGCATCCTGCTCAATAGCGCCCGATTCGCGCAAGTCGGACATCACGGGACGCTTGTTCGGGCGTTGCTCCAGCGAGCGGTTCAACTGTGACAGCGCGATCACGGGGCAACCGAGTTCTTTCGCCAGGCCTTTCAAGCCACGCGAAATCTCGGAAATCTCCGTGGCGCGGTTGTCGCCCGGCGTATTGGCCGACATCAGCTGCAAGTAATCGACGATGATCAGGCCCAGCTTGCCGCACTGGCGCGACAAACGGCGCGAACGGGCGCGCAATTCGATGGAATTGAGCGCCGGCGTTTCATCGATGTACAACTGCGCGTCGTTCATCTTCTGGATTGCATTCGTCAGGCGCGGCCAGTCTTCGTCGTTCAGGCGGCCCGTGCGCAGGCGGTGCTGGTCCAGCTGTCCGACGGAGCCGAGCATACGCATGGCCAGCTGGGCGCCGCCCATCTCCATCGAGAACACGGCCACGGGCAAGCCGCTGTCGATGGCCACGTTTTCGCCGATGTTGACGGAAAACGCCGTCTTGCCCATCGACGGACGGCCCGCCACGATCACCAGGTCGCCCGGCTGCAGACCCGAGGTCATGCGGTCGAGGTCGATGAAACCGGTGGGCACGCCCGTGATTTCACTCTGGTTGTCGCGGCTGTACAGTTCGTCGATGCGCTCGACCACCTGCGTCAGCAGGGGCTGGATGGCGGTCCAGCCCTGGGCGCCGCGCGCGCCTTCCTCGGCGATGGCGAAAATCTTCGACTCGGCCTCGTCAAGCATCTGCTTGACTTCCTTGCCTTGCGGGCTGAAGGCCGTGCCGGAGATATCGTCCGCGACGGTAATGAGCTTGCGCAGCACGCCGCGGTCGCGCACGATCTCGGCATAGCGCCGGATGTTCGCGGCCGATGGCGTGTTTTGCGCCATGGCGTTCAGGTAAGCGAGTCCGCCCACGTCATCGGCCTTGCCGAGCTGGGTCAGGGTTTCAAAAACAGTAATGACATCGGCTGGCTTGGAAGCGTTAACCATCTTGACGATTTGCTCGAAGATGATGCGATGGTCATAGCGATAGAAATCCTCCGCATGCATGAAGTCGGCGATGCGGTCATAGGCGGCATTGTCGCGCAGCAGACCACCGATAACGGATTGTTCTGCTTCGATCGAATGCGGCGGAATACGGAGGGAATCCAGTTGCGGATCAGAGGGGGCGTTCATGGCGCGAATTATACCCGCTTCGGCGTGCCGGCAAAAATAAAGGGCTGAAAATGAGCGAAAAAAAGGCCACAAAAAAGCCGGGCGAACCCGGCTTTTCATAGTGCGGCAGCGCTTGCGGGCCAGGCCCGCAGACGATTACGCGTTCGCGTCTGGAACGACAGCGATAACAACTTCCACGACCACGTCGGTGTGCAGAGCAACCGAAACGTTGTGCTCGCCAACGATCTTCAGCGGGCCGGTAGGCATGCGGATTTGTGCTTTTTCAACAGCAAAACCTTGCTTGGTCAGCGCTTCAGCGATGTCGAAGTTGGTGACGGAACCGAACAGACGGCCATCGACGCCAGCTTTTTGAGCAACTTGAACGGTCAGGCCGCTCAGTTTTTCGCCCTGGGCTTGCGATGCGGCCAGTTTGGCGGCAGCAGCTTTTTCCAGTTCGGCGCGCTTGACTTCGAATTCAGCCACAGCGGTTGCCGTAGCACGACGTGCCAGGCGTTGCGGGATCAGGAAGTTACGTGCGTAACCGTCTTTGACTTTGACGACTTCGCCGAGGTTACCGACGTTTACAACTTTTTCTAACAGAATGATTTGCATAGTTCTTCTCCAGGAATATCTGACCGATTAAGCGTGGTGCAGATCGGTGTATGGCAGCAGCGCGAGGAAGCGAGCGCGCTTGATTGCGGTGTCGACTTGGCGCTGGTAGTGCGCTTTGGTACCGGTCAGGCGTGCTGGCATGATCTTGCCGTTTTCCTGGACGAAGTCTTTCAGCGTGTCGACGTCTTTGTAGTCGACTTGCTCAACGTGAGCTGCCGTGAAGCGGCAGAACTTCTTACGTTTGAACAAAGGGTTTTGCTGTTTGCGTTTTTCTTTAAGCTTGAGCTTATTTTTGTCGAACTTTTTACCGAATGCCATGTCAGGCTCCTGTATCTAAAATGCGCTAGTCAGAATTGACTGCACTAAAATCAATGATGTGAAACACCAAACTCTTGCTGTTGCGGCTCTTCCTGGCCAGGAAACCCGTGAACTGATACACCCCGCCCAAGCTTGCCTGACTGAACCGGCCTGAAATTTCGCCAGCGGCTAGCGCGGCAACATCAAACTCGGTCAAACGGGCAATCCCTGCTTCCATCTGCTGCGAACTGTGTTGCAATACTGCATTCACAATCGGCAGCCCTGCCGGGGTATAGCGCAATATTTCGCGCTCGGCAATGATGGCGGTGACTTGTAGCTGGTTCAGCGCACGATCCTGGTCAAGAATTAAGCTGCTGCTGCGGCTGGAGCGGCTGCTGGTGCTTCGGTGCGGTGGCTTTTGGCCGCGTCTTCGCGTTGTACCGATTTCATCATCGGCGAAGGAGCTGTTTCAGCTTTCTTCATTTTAACGGTCAGGTGACGCAACACGGCATCATTGAATTTGAATGCTGTTTCCAACTCGACCAGGGTCTCGTTGTCGCATTCGATGTTCAGGCAGATGTAGTGTGCTTTAGGCAGCTTTTGGATCGAGTAAGCCATTTGACGGCGGCCCCAATCTTCCACGCGGTGAACCGAACCGCCGCGGGTGGTTACGCTGGCTTTGTAGCGTTCGATCATCGCGGGCACTTGCTCGCTTTGGTCCGGATGGACGATAAAGACTATTTCATAATGACGCATGCAAACTCCTTCAGGTCGGATTGATAATCGCCCACCCCGGCGTCAAGACGGGTGTGGGAAGGTCAGCCGAAGATTATAACCGCCTTTTGCAAACGTTTCAATCATTGCTTGCGCCAGCGCCCGAAAAGCCCGCGCGCCACCGTGCTTTTCGACCGGGAACAAGTATTTCTTGCGAAATTCGCCGAAAACACGGAAATCCCCTTGCATAGTGGGCGATACTGTACAAAAATACAGACTGTTCATATAGACAGCATTTTAGTATGCACCCACCGCTCATGATCAAGCTGACAGCACGACAAGAACAAATCCTGAACCTGATCAAGGACGCGATTGAAAACACGGGCTTTCCTCCCACCCGTGCCGAAATTGCCAATGAACTGGGTTTCAAATCGGCCAATGCGGCCGAGGAGCATTTGCAGGCCCTGGCCCGCAAGGGCGCGATCGAGATTTCGCCCGGCACCTCGCGCGGCATCCGCCTGATCGGCGCGGCAGCCGAAGCGCCGCCATCGAAAGTGCCGGCGGCGCTGCTGATGTCGCTGCCCCTGATCGGCAGGGTGGCCGCCGGTTCGCCCATCCTGGCCCAGGAAAACCTGGAAGCGAGCTACAACGTGGACCCCGCCCTGTTTTCGGCCAAGCCCGACTTCCTGCTGAAGGTACGCGGCTGGTCCATGCGCGACGCCGGCATCATGGATGGCGATTTACTGGCCGTCAAGAAGGTCGACAGCGCCAAGAATGGCCAGATCGTCGTGGCCCGCATCGGCGACGAAGTCACGGTCAAGCGCTACAAGAAGACGGGTTCCGTCATCGAATTGCTGCCGGAAAACCCCGACTTCAAGGTCATCACCGTGTCGCCGGAAGATGAATTTGCCCTGGAAGGCCTGGCCGTCGGACTCATGCGCAGCTGGCATTAAGTTGCATGCCGGGGTCAGACCCGCCGGGTCTGACCCCAGTTTTTAGTTGCGGCCCCTTCTCATGCCTGACACCTAAGTTTCCGTCATCGAACTGCTGCCGAAAGATGAATTCGCCCTGGAAGGCCTGGCTGTGGGACTGATGCGCAGCTGGCATTAAACGACTGCACGAACAAAGGGCCGCAACAGCATGACTGTTGCGGCCCTTTTCATTTGTCCGGCGACTTATACATCGAGTGCCTGGCGGAAATCCTCGAGCAGATCCACCTCATCCTCGATACCGACGGAGACGCGGATCAGCGATTCGGCGATGCCCATGCTGGCGCGGCGCTCGGCGCCCATCTCATAGAAGATCGTGTGGGCGACGGGAATGACCAGGGTACGCGTGTCGCCGAGGTTGCTCGCTGGAATGGCCAAATTCAAACGATTGAGGAAATCGAAGCAATCGATGCCATCCTTCAATTCAAAGCTGAACAGCGAACCATAGCTGCGGAACAGGTCGCTCGCCAAGGCGTGCTGCGGGTGCAACGCCAAGCCCGGGTAATGCACGGCCGCCACTCTCGGGTCGGCCTGCAACATGGTGGCCAGCGCCAGGGCGTTCGAGCAGGTGCGGTCCATGCGCAAGGCCATGGTTTCCGCGCCGACGGCGATGTGGTGCGCCGCTTCCGGACCCAGCGAGGCGCCGAAGTCGCGCAAGGCCTTGGCACGGATTTGCGCGATGCCCCACTGCGCGGGCGCCGCCTTCTTGTAGTTCTCGAAAATATTCGGATACTGCGTCCAGTCGAACACGCCCGTGTCCGTCAAGCTGCCGCCCAGCGCATTGCCGTGGCCGCCAATGGATTTCGTCAAGGCGTTGACCACGAGGCCCGCGCCCACGGCTTTCGGGCGGAACAAATACGGCGTCGTCATCGTGTTGTCGACGATGTACAGGATGCCCTTTTCGCGGCACAGGTCACCGATTTTTTTCAGGTCGGCGATCTGCGTGCGCGGATTGGCGATGGTTTCCACGAACACGATGCGCGTGGCAGGCGTGATGGCGGCCGCCACGTTGGCTACCTCGGTGGCGTCGACGAACGATACGGCGATGCCCTGCCCCGTCACCGTTTGCCACAGGCTGTTGGTATTGCCGAACAAAAAGGCCGACGAGACGACATGGTCGCCCGCGCGCAGCAGCGACTGCACCACGGCGCCGATGGCGCCCATGCCGGTGGCGAAGCACAAGGTCGCCACGCCGTCTTCCATCTTGTTGACCTTGTCTTCCAGCGCGGACACGGTGGGGTTGCCCTGGCGGCCATAGCGGAAACCGGGCTCCTTGCCCTGGAATACGGAAGCGAGCTGGCGCGCATCGCCGTAGCCGAAGGCGACGGAAGTGTGCACGGGCTTGTGCAGCGACCCATGCTCGATGCCCTTGCGGCGGTCGTTATGCAGGATGGTGGTGGTAAAGCCGTAGTTTTTTTTATCGTTCATGATCGCGGAGCAAAAAAAGCCCGGCGCTAGCCGGGCAAGATAATTACGCTTCTGTCGTTGCCAGGTTCAGGTTCAGCTGGGAACGCGGCGTATCTTCGGGCGCTGCCGCCTTCGGATGGTGGCGCGCATATTCCAGACGGTCCAGGTATTCCTGCGACACGTCGCCCGTCACGTAGACGCCGTCGAAGCACGAGGCCTCGAAGTTGGTCAGGGCCGGGTTGACGTCGGCGATCGCCTGCTTGAGCGCGCCGATATCCTGGTAGACCAGGTAATCGGCCGTGATTTCGCGGCACACTTCTTCCGTCGTGCGGCCGTAGGCGATCAGCTCGTCGCGCGTCGGCATGTCGATGCCGTACACGTTCGGATAGATGACCGGCGGCGCGGCCGAGGCGAAGATGACTTTCGTCGCGCCCGCTTCACGCGCCATCTGCACGATTTCACGGCTGGTGGTGCCGCGCACGATGGAATCGTCGACGAGCAAGACCACTTTATCCTTGAATTCGGACGGGATCGCGTTGAGCTTCTGGCGCACGGATTTCTTGCGCGCCGCCTGGCCCGGCATGATAAAGGTGCGGCCGATGTAGCGGTTCTTGATGAAGCCTTCGCGGTATTCGATGTTCAGCGCCATGGCCAGCTGGATGGCGGCCGGACGCGAGGAATCGGGAATCGGCATGACCACGTCGATATGCACGCCTGGCAATTCGGCGCGGATCTTCTCGGCCAGGTATTCGCCCATTTTCAGGCGCGTGGCGTACACGGAGGCGCCGTCGATGACGGAGTCGGGACGGGCCAGGTAGACGAATTCGAACACGCAGGGGTTCAGGCTGGCATTGTCGGCGCACTGGGCGCTGTGCAATTTCTTGTCGGCATCGATGAAGACGGCTTCGCCGGGACCGATGTCGCGCACGAAGCGGAAGCCCATGCCTTCCAGGGCCACGGATTCGGAAGCGATCAGGTATTCGGGACCCTGCTCCGTTTCATTGATGCCCAGGCACAGCGGGCGGATGCCGTGCGGGTCGCGGAAGGCCAGCAAGCCCACGCCGGCGATTTGCGCGACGGCGGCATAGCCGCCCTTGACGCGACGGTTCAGCACGGTCACGGCCTTGAAGATCGCTTCCGGGTCCAGGTTCAGGCCCGTCGTCGCTTCCTGGATTTCATGCGCCAGCACGTTGAGCAGCACTTCCGAATCGGAATCGGTATTGATGTGGCGGCGGTCGTTCTTGAACATTTCCAGCTTCAACTGTTCCCAGTTGGTCAGGTTGCCATTGTGCGCCAGGGTGATGCCGAAAGGCGCATTCACATAGAACGGCTGTGCTTCCTCTTCGCTCGACGAACCGGCCGTCGGGTAGCGGCAATGGCCGATGCCCGTCGTGCCTTGCAGCGAACGCATGTTGCGCGTACGGAAGACGTCTCGCACGAGGCCGTTGGCCTTGTGCATGGAAAACATACTGCTGTGATTGGTCGCAATCCCTGCCGCGTCCTGACCGCGATGTTGCAGGAGCAACAATGCATCATAGAGCAATTGATTGACAGGTTGATGGGAAACGACGCCGACGATGCCACACATGGTGTGCTCCTAAACTGTGCTACTGATTTTAAAAAAATTCAAAATTTCACATGCTGCGCGTAAGCGGCAGGCAGATAAGGCTTGATGGCGCGCGCGCCCTGTTCCGCGAGCGGACTGAGCAGCGCGTTTTTCCAGAATGGCTGCTGCGGTATGGAAGTCATGCCACACAAGATGACGGCGGTCAGCACGATCACAAGGCCCCGCGCCACGCCGAACAGGCTGCCCAGGGTGCGGTCGGCCAGACTCAGGCCTGTCACCTTGACGAGCGCGTCAACCGTCATGGACAGCAATCCCATCAAAATGCGCACGCCGATGAACAGCACTACGAAAGCCAGCAATAAACGGATCGCTTCGCCCGGCACGGCTTCCGGCAGAAATTTCGCCAGGGTGGCGCCATAGGCATTGGCAATGACGAACGCCACGATCCAGCTGACCAGGGACAGTATTTCCTTGACCAGGCCGCGCATCATGCTGATCAGCACGGAAGTCACCAGCACGAACAGCACCAGGTAATCGAAGATCGTCACGCGCATTCAGCCTTGCAACATCACGCCGGCACCAGCGAGCCGCCCAGGCCCAGCTTTTGCAACTTGGCGCGCGTCTTTTCCGCGTCTTCGCGGCTGCCGAACGGTCCCACGCGCACGCGGATGCGCTCGCCCGCCGGACTGGAGACTTTCTGCGTGTACGACTTGATGCCCGCTTCGCGCAGCTTGTCCTGCAATTCATCGACCTTGTCCTGCGTCGCCAGCGCCGCCACCTGCACCACGAACTTGCCGCTGCCGGCGTCGTGGGCCTTGTCTTGCGCTTTTTCTTGCGGCTTGTCTTGCGGCTTGTCTTGCGGCTTGCCTTCCAGGATCGCCAGCGCGCGCGCGGCATCGTCGGCCGATTGCGCCGGCTTGGCAGGCTTGGCCTCAGGCTTGGCTTCGGGCTTTACTTCATGCTTCGGTTCAGGCTTGGGCTCGTGTTTCGGCTCCGGCTTGGCTTCATGCTTCGGCTCGGGCTTCGGTTCCGGCTTCGGCTCCACCTTGACAGGCTTCGGTTCGGACTTGGGTTCGGGTTTCGGCTCCACATAGGCCGGCTTGACCGGTACAGGCTGGGCGGCGGCCAGCACGGGGGCCGGCGTCGGCTTGGCCGCAGGCGGCAGCGGCGCGTCGACGATTTCCTCGGACTGGTCCAGGCCATTCGATGCGGCCTGGACCGGAACGGCCGGCACAGGCGCCGGTGCAGGCGCCGCCTTTTCCTTCGACGGAATGTCGATGGCGATATCGTTGAACGGTGCTTTCGGCTCCGAATCGAGCAGCATCGGCAAGCCGACGGCGACGCCCAGGGCCAGGGCGACGGCCCCGACCAGGCGGCGGCGTGCGCGCTTTTTTTCAGGCAAGACCGGATCCGGTGCTTCCTTGCCGCCACGGCGCGATCCGCCGCCACCGGAGGTGTTGGCGGTGCGTTTGCGGGTCGGCGACTGCGCTTCGCCAGGGACATAAAAGCCGCTGTCTTCGCCAGAGGATTCTTGCTTGTTTTTAAACAGTTTCGAGAACAAGCCCATGCGTGATTTTCAGTCGAGTGCGTTTCAGTGAAGTGAGGATTTTCGGGCCTTCATCACGCCTGCAACGGTGAGGAAAGAACCAAAGACCACAATTCTATCATTCTCACCGGCCCGGCTCATTGCATTTGCAAAAGCTTGTGCCGGATCATCGAAAATAGACACAGTATGTTCGCTGCTGTCGGGCTTATCTTCGAGCATGATCTGCACCTTGGCGGCCAGCTCGGAAGCCGTGGCCGCGCGCGGCGAAGGCAGGCCCGTCAGGCACCAGTGGTCAACGTGTTCACTCATCGCGGCCAGCACGCCATCGATATCCTTGTCGTGCATGGAACCGAATACGGCATAGGTGTACGGGTGGAAACCCATATTACCGAGGTTCTGGTTCAGCGCCGACGCCGCGTGGGGGTTGTGCGCCACGTCGAGGATCACGCTGGGGCGGCCAGGCAAGACCTGGAAGCGGCCCGGCAGTTCCACCGTCACGAGGCCCGTGCGCACTTCCTGCGCGCCCACGGGCAGTTTCAGCTTCAGCACTTCCAGCGCGGCCAGCACGGCCGTCGCATTGAGGATCTGGTTGGCGCCGCGCAAGCTCGGGTAGGCCAGCGAATTGCGGCGCTGCTCGCGCCCGCCGTAGTTCCACTGCTGCTTGTCGCCCGAATAGTTGAAATCGCGGCCCATCAGCCACAGGTCGGCGCCGATGGCCTCGGCATGGTCGATCAACGATTGCGGCGGCACGGGGTCGCTGCAGATGGCCGCCTTGCCTGGACGGAAGATGCCCGCCTTTTCAAAGCCGATCGCTTCGCGCGTGTCGCCCAGGTAATCCGTGTGGTCGATATCGACGCTGGTGACGATGGCCACGTCCGCGTCGATCACGTTGACGGCATCGAGGCGCCCGCCCAGGCCCACTTCCAGGATGGCCACGTCCAGCTTGGCTTGCGACAGCAGATGCAAAATCGCCAAGGTGGTGAATTCGAAATAGGTGAGCGGCGTATCGCCGCGCACGGCTTCGACGGCCTGGAAGCTGGCGACGAGCTGCTCGTCGCTGGCCATCTCGCCCAGCACGCGCGCGCGCTCGTTAAAATCGAGGAAATGCGGCTTGATGTACAAGCCCACTTTGTAGCCGGCACGCAACAACACGGATTCCAGCATGGCGCAGGTGGAGCCCTTGCCATTCGTGCCCGCCACCATGATCACGGGGCAAGTAAAAGCGAGCTGCATGCGCGCCTTGACGGCTTGCACGCGGTCCAGGCCCATGTTGATCTGGGTTTCCGAATGGCGGGTTTCCAGCAGGGCGAGCCAGTCCGGCAATGACGTAGGGAGGTTTTGCATGGGAGACTTCTTGAAGGATGCGATGCGCAAGGCGCAGAAGAGATATAACGAGGCAGGACGATGTAGGTCGGGTTAGGCCAAAGGCCGTAACCCGACGCCAGCGGTAAATTAAGCCAGCACTTCCACAGCCTGGTTTTGCAACAAGGCCAGCAGACGGGCGATTTCTTCGCGCATCTTGCGGCGGTCGACGATCATGTCGACGGCGCCCTTGGTGACGAGGAACTCGGCGCGCTGGAAGCCTTCCGGCAGTTTTTCGCGCACGGTGTTTTCAATCACGCGCGGGCCGGCAAAGCCGATCAGCGCTTTCGGTTCAGCAATGACCACGTCGCCCATGAAAGCGAACGAGGCGGACACGCCGCCCATGGTGGGGTCGGTCAGCACGCTGATGAATGGCAATTTCTTTTCCGACAGCTTGGTCAGCATGGCCGTGGTTTTCGCCATCTGCATCAGCGACAGCAAGCCTTCCTGCATGCGCGCGCCACCAGTGGCGGTGATGCAAATGAACGGCACTTTCTGCTCCAGCGCGATCTGCGCGCCGCGCACGAAGCGCTCGCCCACGACCGAGCCCATGGAGCCGCCCATGAATTCGAATTCGAAGCACGCCACGACTACTGGCAGGCTCATGATGGCGCCGCCCATGACGACCATCGCATCCGTCTCGCCAGTCGCTTCCATGGCGGACTTCAGGCGATCCGGGTATTTCTTGCTGTCTTTGAACTTCAGGGTATCGACGGGCAGGATTTCCTGGCCGATTTCATAGCGGCCGCCCGCGTCGAGCAGGCTGTCGAGGCGTTCACGCGCGCGGATGCGCATGTGATGGTCGCATTTCGGGCACACGTGCAAATTCGATTCCAGGTCCGTACGGTACAGCACGGCTTCGCACGACGGGCACTTGACCCACAGGCCTTCCGGCATGGTCTTGCGCGCGGCCGCATCAGAACGCTGGATGCGCGGTGGCAGCAGTTTTTCCAACCAACTCATATTTTCTCCTTGGGCCCTTGTAGGGGTAGCGTCGGTGGACGCCCCCGGCAGACGGTCAACGGTGACGCCCCGCGGGGCGCCACCAAAAATTTTATCTATTGCACAATAACAGGCAAATCAGTGGCCGAAGTGTAGCCGTTTATCGCCGGGCTGTCGAACTTTGCCGCCAACGCATCTTGCGTAAACGGCAAGCTTGCTCAGGCGTCGAGTGCGGCGCGGATGCCTGCCGTAAAGCTGCGCACGGCGTCGACGGCGCCCCCTTCCGGGGCATTTTCAATTTCCTGGATGATGCGGCTGCCGATCACGACGGCATCGGCCACCTTGGCGACGGCCTTGGCCGTGGCGCCATCGCGGATGCCGAAGCCCACGCCGATGGGTAATTTTACATGCTGGCGGATGGCCGCGAGGCGCTCCGCCACCTGTTCCGTATCAATGTTGCCGGCACCCGTGACGCCCTTGAGCGACACGTAATAGCTGAAACCGCCGCCAACCTTGGCCACTTGCGCGATGCGCTCTTCGGTCGAAGTGGGCGCCAGCAGGAAAATCAGGTCGAGGCCCGCTGCGCGCATGGCGGCGCCGAACTCCTCGCACTCTTCCGGCGGATAGTCGACGACGATGGCGCCATCGGCGCCGGCCGCTTGCGCTGCTGCAATGAAGGCGGCGCTGCCGATGCGCTCGATGGGATTGGCATAGCCCATCAGCACCACGGGCGTCGTCTGGTTCGTTTCACGGAACTGGCGCACGTAGCCGAACACGTCGTGGATGCCGACATTGAATTTCAAGGCCCGTTCGCAGGCGCGCTGGATGACGGGGCCTTCGGCCATGGGGTCGGAAAACGGCACGCCCAGCTCCAGAATGTCGGCGCCGCCCTCGACGAGCGCGTGCATCAGCGGCACGGTGGCGTCAGGGCCGGGGTCGCCGGCGGTGATGAAGGTGACCAGGGCGGTCTTGTTATTGGATTTTAATTGGGCAAAGGTGGCGGCGATACGGGACATGGGATGCTTTCGTGTAATTGCTGAGAAATGTCGGCTTACGCGCTGGCGCGCTAAGCCGACCTACGCGTTATTGAGAATTGACAGTTGTTTAACTGAAATTCAATCCCATGCGCTCCGCCACCGTATGCATGTCCTTGTCGCCACGGCCCGACAGGTTGGCCAGTACAATTTGATCTTTCGGCAAGGTGGCCGCCAGCTTGGCCGCGTAGGCCAGCGCGTGCGACGATTCCAGGGCCGGGATGATGCCTTCGATATGGCAACAGTCGTGGAAAGCCTGCAGCGCCTCGTCATCGGTGATCGACACGTATTGCGCGCGGCCCGAATCTTTCAGCCAAGCGTGTTCCGGCCCCACGCCCGGATAGTCGAGGCCGGCCGAGACGGAATGCGTCTCGATGATCTGGCCGTTGTCATCCTGCAGCAGATAGGTGCGGTTGCCGTGCAGCACGCCCGGGAAGCCGGCCGTCAGCGACGCCGAATGCTTGCCCGTGTCCAATCCCTCACCAGCCGCTTCCACGCCGATCAGCTTGACCTCTTTCTGGTCGATATACGGGTAAAAGATGCCCATGGCGTTCGAGCCGCCGCCGATGCAGGCCAGCACGTAGTCGGGCTGGCGGCCCGTCATTTCCGGCATCTGCACCAGACATTCCTCGCCGATCACGGACTGGAAGTCGCGCACCATCATCGGGTAAGGATGGGGGCCGGCCACGGTGCCGATGATATAAAAGGTGTTTTCAATGTTGGTGACCCAATCGCGCATGGCTTCGTTCAGCGCATCCTTGAGTGTCTTCGAACCCGATTCGACGGGCACGACGGTCGCGCCCAGCAATTTCATGCGGTACACGTTCTGCGCCTGGCGCTTGACGTCTTCGCTGCCCATGTAGACCACACATTCGAGGCCGAAGCGGGCGCAGATGGTGGCCGTGGCCACGCCGTGCTGGCCCGCGCCCGTCTCGGCGATGATGCGCGGCTTGCCCATGCGCTTGGCCAGCAGGGCCTGGCCGATCACGTTGTTGATCTTGTGCGCGCCCGTGTGGTTCAAGTCTTCGCGCTTGAAATAGATTTGCGCGCCGCCGGCCATCTCGGACCAGCGCTTGGCGTGGTAGATGGGCGAGGGACGGCCGACGAAGTGTTTCAGCTCGTAGCGGAATTCTTCGAGGAATTCCGGATCGGCGCTGTAGCGCGCATAGGCGTCTTTCAGTTCGGCCAGTGCATGCGTGAGCGTTTCGGCAACGAAGGAGCCGCCGTACGGGCCGAAGTGGCCGCGCAGGTCGGGAAACGGGTAATCGGTAGCGTGGAACAATGCGGCGGCTGCGCCGGGCGAGTTGGTGTGGTCATTCATGGTGGTTTCCTCTGGCAATGATGGCATCGGCATCCCCCACCGCGGCGATGAACGCGCGGACTCGGGATGCGTCCTTGATGCCCTTGGACGCTTCGACACCACTGCTGATGTCGACGGCGTAAGGGCGCACGCGCACCACTGCGTCAGTCGCGTTTTGTACGCTCAAGCCACCACTTAAAACGACCCGAGGCGCGAGTTCTTCTGGAATGAGGGACCAATCGAATACCTTTCCTGCACCGCCGTAGGCATCCACATAGGTATCGAGCAAGAGGCTCGAGAACAAGGGGCTGGCGGCGCGATAGCGCTGTTCGTATTCTAGCAAATCTTCAAAGCGGGTGTCGGGTTTGACGCGGAACACTTGCGTAAACGGCGTATTCACGGCACCGGCGAGCGCCGCGCTGTGCTCAGGCGTCTCGTCGCCATGAAATTGCAGCAGAGATAAAGGCGCCACGGCCCTGGTGGCCCGCACCTCGTCCACCGTGGCATTGACGAACAGGCCCACCGTCGTCACGTAGGGCGGCATGGCGGCGATCAGGCTGGCGGCCTGCCCGGGCGTCACGTAACGGGGGCTTTTCGGATAAAACACGAAACCGATGGCGTCGGCGCCCGCCGCCACGACAGCCTGGATGTCTTCGACGCGGGTCAGGCCGCAGATCTTGATGCGTGTGCGTGGCATGGCTATCCTTTATTGATGCAGATCAAAACCAGGGCAAGGCGCTGCTGCTGTCTTGCGGCAAGGCCCATTTCGGATCGTAATCGATCTGTGCCAGGTACAGGCCGTCCGGCATGAAGGTGGGCGCCGCCGCGTGGCGGTCCTTACTTTCCAGCAAATGCCCGAGCCACTCCGGCTTTTCTCGTCCCGTGCCGATGTAGACGAGCGAACCGACCAGGTTGCGCACCATGTGGTGCAGGAAGGCATTGGCCGTAATCGTAAAAATCACGCAATCGCCGCGCCGCTCGATACGGATGTCATGCATCAGCTTGACGGGCGACTTGGCCTGGCATTGCGCGGCGCGAAACGCCGTGAAATCGTGCCAGCCCAAGAGCGGCTGCACGGCCTGGCGCATTAGTTCCACGTCCAGCGGACGGAAAAAGAAACCGGCGCGCCCCTCCACCAGCGGCGAACGGGTGGCGTTGTTGTACAACACATAATGATAGGTGCGCGCGCGGGCGCTGAACCGGGCGTGGAAGAAGTCATTGACCGTCGGATCGCCATCAAGTTCCTTGGCCCAGCGCACGGCGATCGATTTGGGCAGGAAAGCGTTGACGCCGCGCACCCACGAGTGCACATCGCGGTTCAAATCCGTATCGAAATGCACGACTTGCTCGAGCGCATGCACGCCCGTATCCGTGCGGCCAGCACACGTGGTGGCCAGGCGCACGCGGGCAAACTGCTCCAGCGCGTTTTCCAGCTGGTCCTGCACCGTCTGCCCGTCTTCCTGTTTCTGGTATCCATGCCAGGCCGTGCCGTCATACTGCAGGCCGAGGACGATACGCTTCAATGGCGTTGCTGTCGTAATATTTTGCATCGAAGCATTATACCGGCGCAAAGGCCGCCCCGCCTTCCTGCCACACCAGCGCCTGAGACGGCGTTCAGGGCCAGGCGCATGGTCGAAGACAGTACGAATAGTACGGCGAGGCCGTGCAACGCAGCCATGGACGTCGTATCTGGTGCTGGAAAGCGAACGAGACGGCGTTCAGGGCCAGGCGCATAGTCGAAGACAGTACGAATAATACGGCGAGACCGTGCAACGCAGCCATGGACGTCGTATCTGGTGCTGGAAAGCGAACGAGACGGCGTTCAGGGCCAGGCGCGCGGTCGAAGACAGTACGAATAGTACGGCGAGACCGTGCAACGCAGCCATGAACGTCGTATCAGGTGCTTAGCTCAGCAAAGCTCTCATGGTATTCGCCTTGGCGACCTGCTCTTCGCTGCCACCCTTGATGACCTCATCGATCAGCTCGCGCGCGCCTTCCTTGTCGCCGATTTCCTGGTATGCGATCGCCAGGTCCAGCTTGGTATCCATTTCCATGTGGATAGCCGACAACGGGTCGTCCACGCCCACGCTGGCCGTCTTGCCATCGTTGAGATCCAGGTCGATGCCGGACAGGTCGAATTCCTGTGCGGGCGGTATCGCTTCCGGCAAGCTCGCCGGCGCTTGCGCATCGTCGAACAGGCTATCGAGGGAAGGCTCGGCCGCCGCGACGGGCGCGACGGGCACGGCAGCCGGCGCCACGGGTTCGTCGAGGTCGAAGTGGGCCAGGTCGACATCCTTCAAGGGATCAGGCAATGGCGTCAAACCGGCGCCCACGCCATTGACGGGGCCGGCAGGCGGCTCCAGGTCCAGGCCGAAATCCATGCTGGCGTCATACTGCGCATCGTGCGCGGCAGGGACCGGCTTGCTGTCCGGCCCCGGCATGACGATCGGCTCGCTGGTGGAAACAGGTTCGAAATCGAGGCTGTCGAGGTCAAAGTCGAGGGGCGCGCGCGCATCGCGGGCCGTCACGGAGGAGACCGGCTCGGCCGGCGCCAGGTCGGCCAGCGGCGCGGGCGGCTCGTCGGGCAAGTCCATGCTCTGGCCATGCACGTCGTCGCCGGCCGCCTTGCTCAGGCTGACCACGGCGTCGTCTTCCGTATCGCCATACAGGGGATTGGTGGGATCGAGCGCCAGTCCCAGCGCGGCCGCCTGCGGCCACTCCTCGCCCTGGCCACGCGTCAGACTGTAGAGCTCGCTGGCCTGGTCTTCAAACGCGCGCACGTCGTTGCGGGCCGAATAGATTTCCAGCAGCTTCAGGCGGGCCGCATGGCGCTCCGGGTGGATGCGCAAGGCTTCCTTGAGGATGTCTTCCGCCTGACCATCGCGGCCGTAAGCGATATACACGTCCGCTTCGGCGACGGGGTCCGTTTCATTCGCATCGAGCATGCTGGCGCCCGCCGCGGCGGCCACGCCGGCAGCGGCCGCGCCCGTACCGAACAGGTGATTGCTCGCTTCGGACTGCTGGTCTTCCGGCGCCAGGCCGGACGGCGGCGTCACGGGCGCTTCCGGTTCCGGCTCGACCACGGGGGCGATATCGCCCTGGGCTGGCGGCGGCGTCTGCTTGCGGCGCCGCGCGACCACCAGTGCGGCCACGGCCGCCAGCAGCGCGGCGATGCCGATGCCGATGGCGCCCAGGTGGTCATTGATCTTGTCGGTAATCGTCGGCTCCAGCGGCGATGGCTTTTTCACCAGCGGCACCGGTTTGACCTTCGGTGCGGCAGGCTGAGGTGCGGGCGGCTGCGCCTCGGCCGGCGCGCTGGCGGGTGCGCTGGCAGCGGCCTCGGCCGGTTTGGCGGGCGCCGGGGCGCTCTTGTCGGCCATGGCCTTGCTCTTGACCGCCATCAACTTTTCCAGGTCGCTGACGTTCTTTTCCAGCTCCTTGACGCGGGCAGCGGCTTCATCGACCTGTTTCGCCTTGGCGATCTTGTCTTCCTCGCTGGCGACGGCGCTCTTGCCGGCCGACTTGGCCGCCGGCTCCGCCTTCGACAGTTTCAGCTTGTCTTGCGACTCGCTCACGGCCGTCGGCTTTTCCTGCACCTTGGTCGCACCGATCTTGCCGGCCGTGCTTTGCGTCGCTTGCGCGGCCTTGGCCGGCTTGCTTTGCGACACCTGACCTGCCAGCTTGTTGCGGTAGGCCTCGAAATCGATGGCGTGCGCCGTCACGATGCCCTTCGCTTCAGCCGCACCGGTAGCGCGCACGGCGTCCGCGCCAGGCACGGCCAGGATGCGCCCGGCCTGCATGCGGTTCATGTTCTCGCCCTTGAAGGCGTCGGGATTGGCGCGGTACAGGGCGACGAGCATCATGTCGAGCGACACGCCCGAAGGCTTCAGTTCGCTGGCGATGCGGCTCAGGGTGTCGCCCGTCTTGACCTTGTATTCCCCGGCCGGCTTTTTCGCCGCAGCTGGCGCAGCATCGGCCGCCGCCTTGCCTTTGCCCGGTTCGGCCGGCGCCGTCACTTGCGCGCCGCGCGTCTGGCGCGCTTCCGGCGTGTCGAGCACGAACGCATATTCGCGCACCTGGCGACCGCTCTTGCCGCTCAGTTCCAGCAAGAGATCCACCATGGGCTCGGCCACCGGTTGCGCCGAGCTGATGCGGATGAAGGGCTTGCCATTGCGGTTTTCCACGGCAAACGTCAAGGCGTTCAATGCGGGATTGAATTCCACGTTGGCCTGGCGATAGGCCTCCGGCGGCGCCAGCTTGGCCAGCAGGCTGGCTGCCTCGCCTGGCTTGATGGCCGATAATTCGACCTCGGCGCGCAGCGGCTGGCCGGCGGCGGACAGCACCGTGATCTTGCCCAGCTCGGCTGCGGATGCCGCCGGTGACAATAACACCGCACAGGCGACAGCGCTGCTGAGTGTTTTAATGGCAAGGGAGGCGACCCGGGGACGAGTGTGTACAGGCATAGTTGGCGGCATCTTAGTTGACATGGGAAAACAGTTACTTTTCCAGAGGTATCAACATATCATCATGCCCAGAGCTATGCAAGCTCCGCATGGTTGAGCCTTGACGGGCTCAGGGCGAAAAAAAAGCCGGGAAAACAGCCCCGGCTTGATCCGCATCAGCAATTAATTGCTGATTTATTGCTGTTACGCATCCAGCAGAATACGCAGCATGCGGCGCAGCGGCTCGGCCGCGCCCCACAGCAACTGGTCGCCCACGGTGAACGCGGACAGGTATTCGCCGCCCATGCTCATCTTGCGCACGCGGCCGACGGGAATCGTCAGGCTGCCCGTGACGGCTGCCGGCGACAGGTCGCGCACGGACGCTTCGCGCGTGTTCGGCACGAATTTCACCCATTGATTGTTGCTGGCGATGATGTCGTTGATTTCATCGAGCGGCACGTCTTTCTTCAGCTTGATGGTCAGCGCCTGCGAATGGCAGCGCATGGCGCCGATGCGCACGCACAGGCCGTCGACGGGAATTTCCTTGGTGCCGAAATCGATGCCGCGGCCGAGGATCTTGTTCGTTTCCGCGCCCGCCTTCCATTCTTCCTTGGACTGGCCGTTGCCCAGGTCCTTGTCGATCCACGGGATCAGGTTGCCGGCCAGCGGCGCGCCGAACTGCTTGATTTCATCCGGGGAATAGCCGTGCTGGGTGGCCAGCACCTGGCGGTCGATTTCCAGGATGGCGGACGCCGGGTTTTCCAGCAGCGCCTTGACGGAGCTGTTGATGGTGCCAAATTGCGTCAGCAGTTCGCGCATGTGCTGCGCGCCGCCGCCCGAGGCCGCCTGGTACGTCATCGACGTCATCCAGTCGATCAGGTCGTGCTGGAACAGGCCGCCCAGGCCCATCATCATGCACGACACGGTGCAATTGCCGCCGATGTAGTTCTTGACGCCCTTGCCCAGCGCATCCTTGATGACGTGCAGGTTGACGGGGTCGAGCACGATGACGGCGTCTTTTTCCATGCGCAAGGTCGAGGCCGCATCGATCCAGTAACCGTTCCAGCCCGCTGCGCGCAGCTGCGGGAAGACGGCGCTCGTGTAGTCGCCGCCCTGGCAGGAAATGATGATGTCGCACTTGGACAGTTCGGCGATGTTGTTGGCATCCTTGAGGATGGTTTCATTCTTCGCCATGGCCGGCGCCGCGCCGCCCGTGTTCGAGGTGGTGAAAAACACCGGTTCAATGTGGGCGAAATCGCCCTCTTCCTGCATGCGCTGCATCAGGACCGAACCGACCATACCGCGCCAACCTACCAAGCCAACTAATTTCATTACCATTCCTCAAGATGAGACGGCGACTGCCATCATTGAAATATTTTATCCTAATGCACGCACTACGGCATCACCCATGGCCTCGGTACCGACCAAAGTCGTGCCCGCTTCGTGGATGTCGGCCGTGCGCAGCCCCTGCGCCAGCACCTGCTTGACGGCGCCTTCGATGCGGTTTGCCTGCTCTTCGCGGTTCAGCGAATAGCGCAGCATCATGGCGGCCGACAGGATCGTCGCCAGCGGATTGGCGATGCCCTTGCCCGCGATATCGGGCGCCGAACCATGCGACGGCTCGTACAAGCCCTTGTTGTTGGCATCGAGCGAAGCGGACGGCAACATGCCGATCGAGCCCGTCAGCATGGCGGCCGCGTCCGACAAGATATCGCCGAACATGTTGCCAGTCACCATGACATCGAATTTCTTCGGCGCCCGCACCAGCTGCATGGCCGCGTTATCGACATACATATGATCGAGCGCCACGTCCGGGTATTCCTTGTGCACATCGGTGACGATATCTTTCCAGAACTGGAAGGTTTCCAGCACGTTCGCCTTGTCCACGCTGGTGAGGCGCTTGTCGCGCTTTTGCGCGGCCTGAAATGCCACGTGGGCGATGCGGCGGATTTCGCCTTCCGCATAGCGCATGGTGTCGAAGCCTTCCCGCTGGCCCTTGAACGGACCGTCCGGGCACTCGCGCACGCCGCGGGGCTGGCCGAAATAAATATCGCCCGTCAATTCGCGGATGATCAGGATATCCAAGCCCGAGACCACTTCCGGCTTCAGGGTCGAGGCGCCCGCCAGTTCCGGATACAAGATGGCCGGACGCAGGTTGGCGAACAGGCCCAGGTTCTTGCGCAAGCCCAGAATCGCCTGTTCCGGGCGGAACTGGCGCTCGAGGTTGTCGTATTGGTAGTCGCCCACGGCGCCGAACAGCACGGCATCGGCCGCTTTCGCCAGGGCCAGCGTGCCTTCCGGCAAAGGGTGGCCATGGGCCGCGTAGCCGGCGCCGCCCACGGGCGCCGTTTCCAGCTCAAACGATTCGCCCAGCACATTCAAGACCTTGACGGCTTGCGCGACGATTTCAGGACCGATGCCGTCGCCGGGTAAGATTGCAATTTTCATATTTTAATCGTTTAAATGACGTTGGCCAGCCAGGGCTGAGCAGAAAGATGGCGTTCTTCGAAGGCGCGGATGTCGGCGGCGTGGCGCAGGGTCAGGCCGATATCGTCGAGCCCATTCATCAGGCAATATTTGCGGAAGGCATCGATCTCGAACGGGTACGAGACGGAACCGTTGCTGGTGCGCACGCATTGCTGCTCCAGGTCCACCACCAGCTTGAAGCCGGGGAAAGCCTTGACTTCATTGAACAGGTGCTCGACCTGGCTTTCCGACAGCACGATGGGCAGCAAGCCGTTCTTGTAGCAGTTGTTGAAGAAGATGTCGGCAAACGAGGGCGCGATGATGGCGCGGAAGCCATATTGATCGAGCGCCCACGGCGCGTGTTCGCGCGAGGAGCCGCAGCCGAAGTTCTTGCGCGTGAGTAAGATCGAGGCGCCCTGGTAGCGCGGCTCGTTGAGCACGAACTCGGGGTTCAGCGGGCGGCGGCTGTTGTCCTGGCCCGGTTCGCCATGGTCGAGATAGCGCCATTCGTCGAACAGGTTGGGGCCGAAGCCGCTGCGGTGGATCGATTTCAGAAATTGCTTCGGAATAATCGCGTCGGTGTCGACGTTGGCGCGGTCCAGCGGGGCTACCAGGCCTTCGTAAATCGTAAATTTATCCATGCTGTTTCTACTCGGTAAGACGCGCGGCGCGGGGCGCCGCCACGTCACGGTTTATTTTCCGCCGGCGCCAGTGACGACCTGGCCGACTTTCTGCACATCGCGGCCGATGCCCGAGACGGTGTTGCAGCCGGACAAGATGACGGTGGCGATGAGGAGGGCGAAGAGTTTTTTCATGATGATTTCAGTCTATGTGCTAATGGTTGCAAATCCCGTTAGTGTAAACCACCGGCAAATGCTGGGGTCAGACCCAACGGGTCTGACCCCAAATTCATCGCAATCCCCGCACGTCGACAAAGTGGCCGGCGATGCCCGCCGCCGCCGCCATCGCGGGCGACACCAGGTGGGTACGACCGCCCTGCCCTTGCCGGCCTTCGAAGTTGCGGTTCGAGGTCGAGGCGCAGCGTTCGCCCGGTTCCAGACGGTCCGCATTCATGGCCAGGCACATGGAACAGCCCGGCTCGCGCCACTCGAAGCCGGCATCCTTGAAGATGCGGTCGAGTCCTTCGCGCTCGGCCTGATCTTTCACCAGGCCGGAACCGGGCACGACCAGCGCCAGGGTGACGTTCGAGGCGCGGTACTTGCCGCGTACCACGGCGGCGGCCGCGCGCAGATCCTCGATGCGCGAATTGGTGCAGGAACCGATAAAGACCTTGTCGATACGGATGTCCGAGATCGGCGTGTTCGGCTTCAGCGCCATGTAGACGAGCGCCTTTTCGATGGCGTCGCGCTTGACGCTGTCTTTCTCATTGTCCGGATCCGGTACGCGGCCATCGATGCCGACCACCATCTCGGGCGAGGTGCCCCACGTCACTTGCGGTTCGATCTCTTGCGCGTTGAGCGTGACGACCAAGTCGAAACGGGCGCCCGGGTCCGAATGCAGCGTGCGCCAGTAGGCCACGGCGCGTTCCCAGTGCGGACCGGCCGGCGAAAACGGACGGCCCTTGACGTAATTGATGGTGGTGTCGTCCACGCCGATGATGCCGGCGCGCGCACCCGCCTCGATGGCCATGTTGCACACCGTCATGCGGCCTTCCATCGACAAGGCGCGGATGGCCGAGCCGCCGAACTCGATACAGTAACCGGTGCCGCCGGCCGTGCCGATCTTGCCGATGATGGCCAGCACGATATCTTTCGCCGTCACGCCGGCCGGCAGAGCGCCGTCGACCTGCACCAGCATGGACTTGGATTTCTTTTGCAGCAAGGTTTGCGTGGCCAGCACGTGTTCCACTTCCGACGTGCCGATGCCGTGCGCCAGCGCGCCGAACGCGCCATGCGTGGACGTGTGCGAATCGCCGCAGACCACCGTCATGCCGGGCAGGGTCGCGCCCTGTTCGGGGCCGATCACGTGCACGATACCTTGGCGCTTGTCGTTCATGTTGAAGTAGGTCAAGCCGTAGTGCTTGGCGTTCTTGTCCAAGGTTTCCACCTGCAGGCGCGAGACGGGATCGGCAATGCCGTCGACCCGGCTGGTGGTGGGCACGTTATGGTCGGCCACGGCCAGGTTGGCGGAAATGCGCCACGGCTGGCGGCCCGCCACGCTGAGGCCATCGAAGGCTTGCGGGCTGGTGACTTCGTGCAGCAAGTGCCGGTCGATGTACAAAATTGTCGTGCCATCATCTTCGGCCCGAACAACGTGGGATTCCCAGAGTTTGTCGTAAAGCGTCTTCATCATGATTTATGCAGCGTTGCCACAGCCTGTAGTAAGTGATCAAGTGATACCAGGTCATACGGTGATCCACAAGGATTATGCCATATATTGCGCGACACAGAACCGAAACAGGCAAAAGCGTGGGATTGGCGATACAAAGTTTGGCCGCATTGTTGGATATGAGCTGGAAATTGCCGATATCGGCATATCGGCGACATGACGACCCCATCTGCGGGCAGGCCGCCGAACGAGCCACGGCGCGGCCAGAAATCGATACTTTTTCTTTAATCTTTCGTGTATTGTATTTCGATAACAATTTCAGGAAAGACTGCATTGATGAGACTGTGTTCTGTTGCCGCCACGCTCCTGACTACTTTGACAGTCAGCCATACGCAAGCGGCCACGCCGGGCGAGACCTGCCTGCAGGACTTGCGCGTCCTTCCCGCCTTTTTGCTGGAAAACGATACTGGCGCGCGCCAGCATCTGGCACAAAAAGGTCAAGCGTATTTCGATCAGGCATTGGCCAGCGCCAGCACCGCGGCGGCCAAGGTGAACGGTGAGGCTGCCTGCAATACGGTACTGTCCGGTTACCTGAGCCAGTGGCGCAAAGGCCACCTGCAGATCATGCCGACCGGTGCGCTGAAACATGAGACACCAGCTGCAGCGCCATCCTCAACCGCCGCGCCAACGGCCACCATCGATGACAGAGCGCCATCGCTGCAGCTGCTGTCGCCGCACACGGCGCTGTTGACCTTACCGAGTTTTTTCCCCGGATACGCCGGGCTCATCAATGATTTACTGGAAAGCAAGCGCGACGAACTGGCCAGCCGTCGAAACTGGATTATCGATGTGCGGCGCAACAACGGCGGCAGCGACAGCACATATGCGCCCTTGCTGCCATGGCTAGCTTCAGGCGAGAGCGTCAATATCGGTGGTGAATGGCTGTCCACGCCGGCCAATATCGCCAGCCAGGAAAACATCTGCGCGCTGTACGCTCCCGGCGACGCCACCTGCACGAAATATATGGCACTGGCCGTCACCCGCATGCGCAGCGTGCAGCCCGGCCAGTTCGTGGCGCAAAGCACCAACGGGCCTGTCAGCTATGCGAGTGTGTCTGGCCAGGCAGTACAGCCGTCCAGGGTGGCGGTGCTGGTCGACCGCGATTGCGGCAGTTCCTGCGAACAGTTTCTGCTGGAAGCGCGGCAAAGCTTTCGCGTCAAGCTGATCGGACGCAACAGCGGAGGCGCGCTCGATTATTCGAATCTGCGCATGCACCCTCTGCCCTCGGGACGGCGCCAGCTGGCCTACGCCACCTCGCGCTCGGCCCGCTTGCCATATCTGCAGGTCGATCTCGACGGCATCATGCCCGACATCTACCTGCCGCCGCCGAAGGACGAGGCTGAGCGCGCCCAGGAAATCGTGCGCGTGCAGCGCTGGCTGGAAGGCGGCACCTTACGCCCTAACAACATCTGACACCGCTGGCGCCATAAAAAAAGCCCGCTATGCCTAGCGGGCTTTCTAACGAATGAAGCAAGACTCAGGCAGCTAGACGAACGCTTCCCCGGCAGCCGTCCATCAGGAACGACAAGCCGACTACCAGCACCAGCTCGCCTTCGGCCGAGCGGGCCGTACCGGTGATGCCTTCCACGGTGATGGCCGTCATCGGCTTGATCACCAGGTCGGCCGTGCCATCGACGGCTTCCACGGCGAGAATGTACGGCTGTGGCGCGGCGACGACGATGCCGACGCGTTCGCTGCACGATTCATAGCCCAGGGCACCGGCCAGCGACCGTACGGGCAATGGACGGCCCTGGTCTTTCAGCACGGGCGCGCCACCCACTTCCATGAAGGTTTCCGGCAATTCGACGACGCGCTGCACCACCGCCATCGGCAGCGCCAGCGCGGCGCCCGAGGTCGACACGAGCATGGTCGGCACGATCGACAGTTCGATCGGCAGGCGGATGGCGAACTTCGTGCCCTTGCCCAGCGTCGACTCGATGTGGATGGCGCCGCGGTTTTTCTCCACGGCCGTTTTCACCACGTCCATGCCCACGCCGCGGCCGGAGACGCTGGACGCCACTTCCTTGGTCGAGAAGCCCGGCAGGAACACCAGCTGGAAGCATTCGTCGTTGCTCAATTGCGCGTTTTCGCTGATCAAGCCCTTTTGCTGGGCCTTGCTGCGCAGGAAGACTGGGTCCATGCCCTTGCCGTCATCCTGCAGCACGATCATGACGCTGTTGGCCTCTTGCCAGGCTTTCAGCGAAATATACGACTTGGCGGGCTTGCCGGCGGCCAGGCGCGCTTCCGGCGATTCGACGCCATGGTCGAGCGAGTTGCGCAGCATGTGCACGAGCGGATCGTACAGGCTGTCCACGACGACGCGGTCGACTTCCGTTTCCGCGCCTTCGATGGTCAGCTCGACATCCTTGCCCAGGTCTTTCGCCAGCTCGCGCACCAGGCGCGGGAATTTCTGGAACAGGCGGCCGACAGGCTGCATGCGCGTGGCCAGGGTGGCCCGCTGCAGTTCGGTCGAGTAACGCGAGGCGCGCTCCAGGGTTTCCGCCAGGGTCGCCATCAGGGTAGCGGCCTGGCCTTCGAATTTGAATTGCAGCAAGCGTTCGAGCAGCACGGCGGCCTGGTTGGCGGCCTGCACGGATTCGCCCGCCACTTCCAGCAGCGCGTCGAGCTTGACGGCGTCGACGCGGATGCTGTCTTCCTTGACGGGCGCGGCATGGCGCACTTCCGGACGCTCTTCGCGTCGCTCGGCGCCATCCCAGGCCTTGGCGGCCGGCTTGGCGGCAGCGGCAGCAGCGGCGGGCGCAGCGGCGGCCACGACGGCAGGGGCAGCGGCGACGGCGGACACCGGCGCGGCAGCGACCCGGCTGCCCTCGGGCACGACGGCGTTATACATGCCTTCCCAGTCCAGGCCATCGGCGCCGGCGGTGGAGACGGCGGCGGCAGGCGTGGCGGCAGGCACTTCCGCAACCTCGGCAACGGGCGCGGCCACTTCCGCCACCACGGCGGCGGCAGGCGCAGGCGCGTCCATGCCCTTGCCTTCGATGGCGTTCGTCAGGATGTGTTCCAGCTCTTCCGGCATGGCCGGCAAGCTTTCCGGCGCGGCGCCATTGGCCAGTTCCGTCAGCTGGTCGGCGACGAAACCGGACGCCTGCAGCGCCGCCTCGATGGCGATGGGGGTGACGGGCGCGGCGCCCGTGCGCAAGGCGTCGAACAGGTTTTCCGTCAGGTGACAGGCCGCCACCAGCGCGGGCAAGCCCATGAAGCCGGCACCACCCTTGATCGTGTGGAAGGAACGAAACACCGCATTCAGTGTTTCCTTGTTGTCAGGATCGCGCTCGAGGCGCAACAAGTGCTCTTCAACATTAACCGCAAGATCCATCGCCTCAACGACGAAATCCTTGAGCATATCGTCCATTAGAATCCCAAATCCGCAAGAAGGTCGTCTACATTATCCTGGTCCAGCGCCACCGACGGCACGGACGGGCCCTGCATCAGCGGCACCGGCTTTTGCGCCAGTTTCTCGCGCACCTCGGCCGGCGCGTTGTCGCGCAACAGCTGGGCCAGTTCGTTTTCCACGGTCTTGGTGATGTTGACCACTTTTTTAATCAGCTGGCCCGTGATGTCCTGGAAGTCCTGCGCCATCATGATTTCCAGCAAGCGCGCTTTTTCCGCTTCCGTCGCTTCGGCAACGGCTTGCGCGAACTGGCGCGAGTCGCCGGCCAGGGCCTTGAATTCTTCCAGGCTCAGCTTGCCGTCGAACAGCGCCGTCCAGCGGCCGTCCATGTCCTTGGCTTTCTTCGACAGCACATCCTGCGCCGGCATGCCTTCGTCGAGCGTGTTCAGGACCTTGTTGGCGGCCTGCTCGGTCAGGGTGGCGACGTATTCCAGGCGGTCCTGGGCGTCGACGATCTGCGACGACGCTTCCGTCAGCGCCTTGTCGTAGCCCAGTTCGCGCAGCGAATCGTGCAGCAGGCGCACGATGCCGCCCAGACGCTCGAACATCGGCTTGTCGGACTGGTCGACGGGATCGGCCGCGTCGCCAGACGCCTCGGCGCCGGCCACAGGCAGCGCTTCCGCCTCGGCGGCCACGGGCTCGGCGGCTGCCGGCACGGCGGCGTTGGCCGACACCGAGTCGAACAGCGCGTCGAAATCGTCCTCCGCAATCACGGCGGGAGCGGGCGCGGCGGCAGGCGCGGGCTGAGCCGCGGCCGCACTTTGCGCAGATACTTCATCGAATAATGCGTCGAAATCATCAGCGGCGTTGGTCATATCCCTGCTTCTCCATAATTTGTCAAAATTCCGCCTGAACTGTGCGTTTTACAGACTGATACCCACAATTTCTCGATTAAGATGATTTGAGGCAATACCGCTGCGATGGTGCGAGTGTAGCAGGGCGCCGCCCTGTTGGTAAATCTCAAAACGCGCTTCCTGGTGCAAAGCTGGCCTACAAGAGCTTTTCCACAAGGAAATATGTGTTCCAGCTGTTGTATTTTGAAATACTACCATTGGCGTGCGTGCAAGACCACGCACAGCAGAAGAAATCCTGCTTCCGGGCGTCTGCGCAACAGCGCCACATGGACATCGTTGCAGCTACACACGATCTTTCTGCCAATGTTGTCTATACTGAAGGTGCAGTTGTATTGATAATTATCAAGTCTTTGCATGAATACAATGCTGCCGCCGCGTCTACAATAAGAGGCGTTGCGCGCGCTCAGTCACCGCCAAAGGACCTGCCATGTATAAGAAAATTCTGATCGCCACGGATGGCTCCACCGTCTCCAACCTGACGGCCTGCGCCGGCGTTGCTTTTGCCGAACAGATGCACGCCGACATCCTTGCCTTGTATGTGGCGCCCGAATACCAGTACCCGGTGTACATCGAAATCATTCCGCCAAGCTATCCCAGCGAGGAGGAGTACCGCATCGCCATGCGCAAGGCCGGCGCCGACCATTGGCAGCCCATCCTCGACGCGGCCGCCAAGCGCGGCCTGGAAGCGACGGGCCTGACGGCCTTTTCCGACAGCCCGGCCCTGAAGATCGTGGAAGTGGCGCAATTGCAGCATTGCGATCTGATTTTCATGGGTTCGCATGGCCGCAGCGGCTGGGGGCAATTGCTGTTGGGCAGTGTGACCAATAAAGTGCTGTCGCACTCGAAATTGCCCGTGCTCGTGCATAGGCTGATCAAGGAACCCCCGTCCGAATAAGAGGTCACATGACCACCGGGGCCGCCGTTGCCGGCATATGCAGAAAAAGGCATAATGCGGCCGCCTCAGTTAAAATGACAACGTTTCTCGTTTCTCAACATTTGATTGTCCGGTGACGGACAGAGCAGATTTCACGCATCCAGATTGCCCGCCTATGATACGTATTGTAATTGCCGACGACCACACCATCATGCGAGAAGGCTTGAAGCGCATCCTTGACGGCGCGCCGGATATCGATATCGTGGGCGAAGCCATCGACGGCTTTGAAGTACTCAATCAGGTGCGCCAGGGCGGCTTCGACCTGCTGCTGCTCGACCTGTCAATGCCGGGCCGCAGCGGCGTCGACCTGATCCGGCAAATCCGCAGCGAGGCGCCCAAGCTGGCCATCCTGATCCTCACCATGCACGAGGAAGAACAATATGCGGTGCGCGCCATCCGCGCCGGCGCACAAGGCTATCTAACCAAGGAAAGCGCTGGTACCCAGCTCGTGGGCGCCATTCACAAGGTGGCGTCGGGACGCCCCTACATCAGCGCCGAGGTGGCCGAGCAGCTCGTGCTCAACATCATGATGCCGAATGAAAGCTTGCTGCACAAACAGTTATCGGACCGCGAGTTCGAAGTCTTTTCCCTGCTGGTGGCGGGCAAGTCGATCACGGAAATCGCCAACAACCTGCACCTGAGCGTGAAGACGGTGAGTACGCACAAGACGCGCATCATGCAAAAAATGGGCATGAGTTCGCTGTCCGAAATGGTGCAGTACGCCGTGGCGCACCGCCTGCTCTCCCCCTTCAAGACGTAAGCCCGGCGGCGCGCGCCCGCGCGTCGACCGTAGGAACAATCCTACTCCCCCTACCGTAGCTCCTACTGCCATATTCAGCCACTGCTGATATTAATTGCATATGGTTGTTGGCATACTGAAACCAGTAATCAAGTTGCTGGGAAGTTATTTCATCACACAGCAAGTCGTCAGCGAATTGAGCTTTACCAGCCTGGACGCGCGCCGCCCTTTCCCTGCCCGCCGTCTGCGCACCCTGTCATTCAACTCTGAACTACCTGTCACCAGGAGATGAACATGCTGTCCACGCAAACGCCCGAAACCCGCGCCGCCGCCCCATCGCTGGCCCCCTCTTCCCCGATGGAAGCAGGGCGCCAGCGCCAGGGGCGGCTATGGTCGAACCTGAAGGAAGTATGCGATCTGCTGCATATCTCCAGCGCCTGCACCATCGCCGCCGACGAACTGCTGTTCCAGCACGTGCAATTCAAGACGGGCCAGCGCGTGCATACCATCGGCCAACCGTTCGACACCTTGTACATCGTCAATTCGGGCTTCCTGAAAACCGTGCTCATCGACGAATTCGGCAATGAACAGGTACTGAGCTTTCCCATGAAGGGCGACATGCTGGGCGTCGACGGCATCCACTCGCGCCACTACTCCTCGGAAGCGGTGGCCCTGTCCGACTGCGACCTGATCTTGTTGCCGTTCAAGAAGCTGACGGCGCTGGGACGTGTTCACCTGGAACTGGAAAACGTCATGTACGGCGTGATGAGCCGCGAACTGGTGCGCGAACAGGCGATGATCGGCATGCTGGGCGCCTTGAGCGCCGAAGCCCGCGTGGCGCGCTTCCTCGTCTCGCTGGCCGACCGCTTCGCGCAGATGGGCTATTCGAGCAAGCTGTTCAACCTGCGCATGACGCGCCACGAAATCGGCAGCTACCTGGGCCTGACCCTGGAAACGGTGAGCCGCACTTTGTCCGCCTTCAATGAAATCGGCCTGATCTCGGTTGACCAGCGCACCATCGGCATCAAGGATCCGGACGCCCTGAAAACCCTGCGCCGCCTGCCGCCGTCGCGCTCGCGCGCCAAGCAGCTGGCTGCCGCCAAGCTCAAGGCCGACACCACCGCCGCCGCGGCCGCCTCGGCGCAATTGCTGGCCACGATTTAACGCCATCCCGATTTCTTCCAGCTTGGCACAGGCTTGACCCGACCAAGGCGCGCACCGCCTTGGCGGGTCTTTTTTGCTGCCGCTCCCCTTCCATGCCGCGCCAATGGCCGTCTTCGCGCAGCGCCATGCTCCACGCTGCCATCCCATCGCAAAAAAGCACGGCTTGCGCATAAATAAGCCTTGCTTTTCGGGCCACATTCAACAATAATGCAAATACGAATCATTCTCAACTGAGATAAAGAAAGCCCAACATGCAAAGCTCAAAACCAGCCTTGATCCAGGATGCCGCTACCGCCCACGTCCGTCCTCCCGTCAGCATGGCCCAGCCAGCGCGCCGCATCACCAGCGAAGCGCTGCTGCAGCAGGGCCGCGAAGTGGAGATTGAGCACAGCGGCAAGATCTATCGCCTGCGCGTCACCCAATTGAACAAGCTGATCCTGACTGCCTGAAGCAGCACGGCAGCCAGTCACCACGCTCGCCAGCCAGTCGCGCCCCGTGCGCGCAGCCAGCCAAACCACCGCACAGGAGTGTTTGATGGCGAACGACCGACCTTCCCCGATGTTTCCTTCCCCGCAAGGCCAGCAGCCTGAATTGCTGCTGTCGGCCGTGCTGCACCTGATGTCGCACTACCATGCGGACAGTCCCTGCGAGAAACTGGCCGCAGTCATCGAACGCCATCTGCAAGCGCTGGCCGGCTCGCCCGGCCTCGGCCCCGTGCTGCAAGCGACTTGCCAGCAACTGTCGCAGCAATGGGCCACCCTGGTGGCGCTGCACCGGCCCGCGCCGCCGAAGACCACCTTGCTCGAGCGCCTGGCACGCATGCTGAGCGCCAGACGTCCTGCCTCGCCGCTGCCGCACTAATTTCTATTTCTCTTCCACCGCTGCCCCACCGCCCAACAGGATATCGCCATGTGTGACAAAGACCAGTCCCTGCCCGTCATCAGCAATTGCGCCCACGCCGACACGGAAACTGCCGCGCTCGCTTCGCGCCGCCGCCGGCTGTGGGAACTGTCGCATACCTGCCATTGCCCGCTGGTCGGCGTAGGCTTGCCCTTGGGCTACCTGCGCAAGCTGGTGGGCAAGATGACGGGCGGGCGCGTGCTGGCCGACGACTACGAAGTGCACGTGGGCGCCGTGACGGAATGCGGCGCGCGCAACCGCCTGTCCGAAGCGCTGCAAAAGGAACTCGAACGCCGCTACGCTCCCGTGATCCTGCGCTTTCGCGGCGCCAAGACCACGGAACAGGTAGCGCAACTGTGGCGCACGGCCGTCGCCAACGGCGACGTGTCGGGCGCCTTCTGGGCCGGCCTGACGCACCCGCGCTGCGACGCCGAGCTGGAAGAGCAGATGTGCCGCGACTTGCACATGATCCAGCACCAGGCCGGCGCCTGCGTGCGCGCCGACATGGGCAAATTTACGGCCTTGCAGGAAGAAAATGCGCGCCTGACGCAGGAACTGGCCAAGCTGCAGCAGCGCAGCCAGGCCGCACTGACGGAAAAAACGGGCGAACTGGAACGCCAGGAAGCCGTGCTGCTGCGCACGCGGGCCGAGTCCATCGGCAAGGATAGCGTGATCGACGGCTTGCGCGCGGAACTGGCGCAATTGCAGGCGGCCGTCCCGGCACTGGAATCGCGCACGCGCCTGGTCGAACGCCTGGCGCAAATGGATGAGCGCGAAAAGGAATTGCGCCAGCAAATCGCGGAATTGAAACAGGCCCAGCCGCGCCAAGCCGCCGCCGTGCCGCCACCGGCACCCAAGCTGGAAGTGCCGACCGGCGGCAAGCTGAAAATGCCGATCCGCCTCGTCGATCAAAGCGTCTTGTGCGTGGGCGGACGCAGCGGCAATGTCGCCACCTACCGCGCCCTGATCGAGCGGGTCGGCGCGCAGTTCGCCCACCACGACGGCGGCCTGGAAGACAATGCCAACCTGCTCGACTCGAGCCTGGCGGCCGCCGACCTGGTGATTTGCCAGACGGGCTGCATCAGCCACAGCGCCTACTGGCGCGTGAAGGATTATTGCAAGCGCACGGGCAAGCGCTGCGTCTTCATCGACAACCCCAGCATCTCCAGCCTGGCGCGCGGCTTGCAGGAAGTGAGCGGCGAGATGGACACGGCGCCGCTGGCTGCGGTCCAGCCATAAGCAATCGCTGCTGCATTAATACACGTCGCGCCGGTAGCGCCCTTCGGCCGCCAGCGCGTCGAGCGCGGGCCGGCCCAGTATCTCCTGCAGGGCCTGGTCTACACCGCCCGCCATGCCGGCCAGGCTGCCGCAGATATAGATGGCCGCGCCCTGCTCCAGCCACAGCTTGACTTCATCGGCATTGCCGCGCAGGCGGTCCTGCACGTAGGTGCGCTCCGTCTGGTCGCGCGAAAACGCCAGGTCCAGCCGAGGCAAGTCGCCGCTGGCATGCCAGCCTTCAATCTCTTCGCGATAATGAAAATCGTGGGCCAGGTTGCGCTCGCCAAAGATCAGCCAGTTGCGCCGCTGCCCTGCCAGCACGCGGCTCTTCAGGTGGCCGCGCAGACCGGCGATGCCGCTGCCGTTGCCGATCAAAATCAATGGCCGCTGAGCATTGTCTTCCAGCCGGAAGCGCTTATGCTGGCGCAAGCGCAGCTGCACCACGTCGCCGACCTTGGCCTGCGCCGTGAGCCAGCCCGAGGCCAGGCCCAGGCTGCCGTCGGGATGCGCATGCTGGCGCACCAGCAAGTGCACGCCGCCATCGCGCGGAATCGAAGCGATCGAATATTCGCGCGGCTGCGAGGGGTCGGCGGGCGCCGTCACCTGCACCAGGTCGCCCGACTGCCAGTCAGGCAGGCTACCGGCCACGGGCGCCAGTTCCACGTGATAGATGGCGCCGCCCGCGCTGCCCGGGTTGAGCAGCTGCCTGTGCGTCAGGCGCCAGTCGCCGAAGGCGGGGGCGCTCCAGTCGGGCGCGTCGCTGGTGCCGGCCAGGTGACTCAGATGCTGGAACCATTGCTCGATGCTGACGCTGGCGCTGCGGTCGACTTCGATGCGCTCGAACAGGCGCGAGGCGCCCTGCGCCGCCAGCCAGGCATCGAGCGCGCGGCCGAAACCGCAAAACTGGCCATAGCTGCGGTCGCCCAGGGCCAGCACGGCGTAATGCAATTGCGGCAGCGCCAGCCCGCCCGTCATCAGGCGGCCCATGAAGGCGGCCGCATTGTCGGGCGCATCGCCTTCGCCATAGGTGCTGACTAAAAACAGAGTCCGTTCGGCTTGTTGCAGATCAACGGCCGTGACTTCGGCCAGCGCGCACAGGCGCACGGGGATGCCGGCCAGTTGCAGGCTCTGCGCCGTTTGCGTGGCCAGTTCCTCGGCATTGCCCGTCTGGCTTGCATACGCCACCAGCCAGGCGGGACTGTTTGCCAGCGCCGCCTTGGCGGCGGCGGACGCGCGGCGCCTGGCGCGCGCGCGCAACCAGGGCGCCAGGCACACGCCCGCGTAGCTGAGGGACAGGGCCGCCAGCAAGGCCAGCCGCGTCGTATCGTGCGTAAAAATCATGGAATTAATCGTTCATTCGTCGAGCATGGCCAGCATGTGGCTGCTCAGCGTTTCGTGAAAGCCAGAGCCGTCGCGCTGCAGGAAGCGCGCGGCCAGGCCCTGCTCTTCGGCCAGCGCCATGCCGGCCTCGGCACCGAGCACGGTCAGGGCCGTCGACCAGGCATCGGCCGCCATGCATTGCTCATGCACGACGGTGACGGAAGCGAGTTGATTGGCGATCGGCATGCCGCTGCGCGGATCGATGGTGTGTGAGAAACGCGCCGTGCCATCGTCGAAGAAACGCCGGTAGTCGCCCGACGTGGCCACGGACAAGCCGTGCAGCGCCAGCAGCATTTCCGGCGGATCTAGATCCGCGTCGGCGCCGTCGACCTGTTCCAGCATCACCCACCACGGCTGGCCGTCGGGCTTGCTGCCGGCGCCGCGCAGCTCGCCGCCCACTTCGACCAGGTAATGGCCGATGCCCTGGCTGTCCAGGTAGCGGGCCAGGCGGTCCACGCCATACCCCTTGGCGATGGCCGATAAATCGAGCTGCAAGCCGCCCGGCTGACGCGCGCGGCGGGCCGGCAAGTCCAGTTCCAGGCGGCGGCGCTGGCGCTGCGACAGCAGCAGGGCCACCGTATCGTCTTTCGGCGGCAGGAAACCGGGCTCGTCGTAGCGATGGCGGGGGCCGAAGCCCCACAGGTTGACGAGGGCGCCCGCGCACGGATCATACGCGCCGCCGGACGCCTGCGACACGTGCACGGCAAAGCCCAGCACCTCGCAAAAGGCGGCGGGCAGGCTGTGCCAGCTGCCGGGTTCGGCCCGGTTGAAGCGGCCCAGGTCGGACTCATCGCTCCAGTGACTCATTTGCGCCACGACCAGGTCCAGCTGCTGCTGCAAGCCCTGCTGCAGGTCGGCGCTGCCGGCGCGTCCCGGCATGGCGGACTCGAGCAGGCGCACCGACCAGCTGGTGCCCATGGTCAAGCCACGCAAGTCCCGGATCGCGGCGCCGGGCGGCGCGGCCTGATCGGAAATATGCTGCGGCAGCAGGACCCGGCGCATCGGCGAGCTCGTGACGATGCCGCCGCTTACTGCGGCAGCACTTCCACGGTGGCCGCGTAGGTCATGCGGCGCTCCGGCATGGCTGGCGGCTGGCCGGCCACGGCCGGGGCGGCCGCTGGCCAGGTGCTGCTCAGGTAATACATGCCGGCGGCCGGCACGGTGAACGTGATCTCGCCCTTGGCATCGGTGCTCTGGCGGATTTCCCCGAGCACGCCACGGTAGCGCACGCCGCCCGGCACCAGGCTGAAGGCCTGGTTCGCGGCCGGCTTGCCGTCGATCAGGAAGCGCCACGTGGCTTTTTCGCCCGCGCGCAAGTCGTTCGGATGGGTCACCGGCACGAATTCCAGGCCCACGCCCGTCGGCTTGAACACTTCCGTGCTGGTTTCGCCATTGCTGAAGAAGGTTTCCAGGCGCGCTGCCGTGCGCGTGATTTTCAGCTCTTGCGCGTCGGCCGGCACGTCTTTCTTGAACGTCTCTTCGTTGCCGCGGAAACGCTTCAGCTCGCCATTGAGCTTGTAGCTGCCCATCACGTTTTGCGACACGATGGCCGCTTTATACGTGCCCGGCTTTTCCATCTTCACATCGAACACGCTGCGCAAGCGGCCCGTGAGCGTATTCGCCGGCGCCACTTTCGCGCCATCGGGGCCGGTCACTTGCAGCGCATCCAGGCGCAGCGGCTGGTGGTCGATCTCGAACAGGCCGTCGGAGACGGCAGCGTCCACCGTCACCCAGGCGTCCTTGCTTTCCACCATCGTGCTAGATGGCACCATCCAGCCCCGGTGGGCGTGGGCATTCATGGCCAGGCCGGCCAGCGCCAGGGCGATCAGCGGTTTATTCAGTTGCTTCAACATGGTAGAGGCGCCTTAAGGTTTGAGTTGGACGACGACATTGCCGAGTTCTTCCTTGCCCTTGCCAGGAACGGACTGGGCCGATTTCAGCGGCCACTGGAACGGCACGCGCACCAGTTCGCGTCCGCCCGCTTCGCGCGCCGCCTCCACCACCACCTGGTATTCGCCGGCCGGCAGCTTGTCGAGCAAGGCCTTGGCGCCAGGGAAAGTCAGGGTATGTTCGCCCGGCGCGCGCGTGGCGCCGCTGACGCCGTCCACTGGCATGGCCAGGTCGCGGCCGCTCTTGCGCCACCATTGACGCATGTCTTTCAGCCATTTTTCGCCCGCCTTGTCCTTCTTTTTCACGTCATACAGCACAGCCAGATTGCCAACGACCTTTTGATCGGCCGTTTCCAGCCACGCCGCCACATAGGGGCGGTGGTATTCCGCCACGTTCAGTTGCGGAATTTCAATCTTCAGGGACAAGTCGGCAGCCATCGCCGACGTACCGATCAGGGGAAGGCCAAGCGCCAGGGAGTAGCGTAATTTCATGGTGTGCCTGTAAAAAGGAAAAATAAAAACGATCAGTGGATAAACAGCAAGGCGATCGCGCAAGGTATCAGGATACCGAGGCCAACCATCGGCCACGTAAATGGCCGGTTGGCCGCGTGGAACTTCAAAATCAATAGCCCCGTCAGGCAAAACACGATGCAGGCGCCGGCAAAGATATCGATGAACCAGCTCCAGGCGACGCCCGTGTTGCGGCCCTTGTGCACGTCGTTGAGCCAGGACACCCAGCCCCGGTCCGTCAATTCATATTCGGCGGCCCCGTCTTCCAGGCCGATGCGCACCCAGGCGTCGCCGCCCGCCCTGGGCAACGGCAAATACACTTCGTCGATCGACCATTCGGCGGGACGCCCGCCCGCATTGAGCGACCACTGCTGCTTGAGCCAGGTTTCGGCGGCGGCCGGCATCGGGGCATTGGCGCCGTCATGCCGGGCGGCATAGGCGGCCAGTTCCGTGACGAGGGGCGCCGGCAACTGCGCCTTCTGGCGCGTGATCGACGGTTTCGACTCGATCTGACCGGCGTGGTTCAGGGTGATGCCGGTGATGGCGAACAAAAACATGCCCAGCAAACAAAGTGCCGAGCTGATCCAGTGCCATTGATGCAAGTTCTTCAGCCAGACGGCGCGGCTGGCGTTGTTCCTGGCCTTGTCGGCGGCGCCCGCACTATGCATGCTCCGCTCCCGGCAAGGGGCGGGCCAGCTGGCGCGACAAGTCAGTGTGCTTCATTCCCATCCTTCAATCAGAGTGCATGCCGATATTTCAAACAAATGATAATGATTATCATTTATTAAGTCAAGACATGGGGCGCCCCGCCGGGCCGGCGTTTTGTAACAGCTTTGAAACAAAGCACCGCTGCTACGTAAGCTGCCGTACAGAGCCGCATGCAGCAAGCGCCTATGCTTGTTGTTCAGGACAACCAACAAGGGAGCACCCATGCAATCGTATTCCAGCGAACAACTGGCCAGCATCGCGGCCAAGATCAAGGACGTCAAATTCGGCATGCTGACCACCAGCGACGACATGCGCACCCTCACCAGCCGGCCGCTGACGCAGCAGCAGGTCGATAACGAAGGGCAGATCTGGTTCTTTGTTTCCGACGAGGCCAGCTATACGCGCGACTTGCTGAACAATCCGCAAGTCAATGTCAGCTTTGTCGACACGGGCGACAGCCTGTATGTATCCGTCTGCGGCCACGCGCAGCTGCTGAAAGACCGCGCCAAGGCGGAGGAATTGTGGAATCCGCTCGTGAAAGCCTGGTTCCCGGGCGGGCTCGACGATCCGAAGCTGTCGCTGATCAAGGTGACGATCCAGTCGGCCGAGTATTGGGATAGCAGCGCCAGCAAGATGATGCAATTCTATGAAATGGCCAAGGCCGCCATCACGGGCGAGCCGCCGAAAGACATGGGCGAACACGGCCGGGTCGATCTGTAGCAGATTTGCCCTATTTTACCCGGGTAATATTGACTATCTATTTAACCCGGGTAAAATTGCCTGCATTCCCCATGGAGGCAAGACATGCATACCCCCGCACCACCTCAGCTCACCGCCTTCGCCGGCAAGCGAAAAGTCGCCGCCGGCCCTTTACATGCGCTTGCGCAAACACTAAAGGAACTGGTGACGCGCGATCCCGATGCGCAGGTCCTGATTTTCGACGATGCCAGCGGCAGCCAGGTCGACCTGAACCTGCACGGCAGCCTGGCCGACGTGCTGCAGCGCCTGCCTCGCGCGGCAACGCCGGCGCCGCAGGACGACGCTCCCGCCCCGGCGCGCACGGCAGGCCGCCCGAAGCTGGGCGTCGTGGCGCGCGAAATCACTTTGCTGCCCCGTCACTGGGAATGGCTGGCGACGCAGCCGGGCGGCGCTTCCGTCGCCTTGCGCAAACTGGTGGAACACGCGCAGCGCGGCAACAAGCTGCACGATGAGCAGCGCCAGGCACGCGAAGCGGCCTATAAAGTCATGAATGCGCTGGCCGGCGATGCGCCAGGCTTCGAGGAAGCAAGCCGCGCCCTGTTCGCCGGCAAGCAAGCAGCGTTTCTCGCATGCGTACAGGAATGGCCAGCGGACGTGCGCGAGCACGTCTTGCAGCTGGCCCGGCGCGCGTGGCTTGAGAGTGAAGAAAGTTAGGCGGCCAGATCAGACGCCCGTACTGCCCGTGGTGTCGGGCGCATCGTCGGCGCTCTGCCGGCTCTGCCCGGCGGAACCGGACTGGTGATGGGGCAGGCGGTCGGCGCGCCGCACTTCGCCGATGGAAAACAGATCGTCGCCGATATCGAGCCCTTGCTCGCTATCGACCAGCACAAAGTTCTCGGCAGAATCGGCCGTACTTTGCTTGTTGCCTGCCACGGACGGCGTGCCGCCCTGGCTATTGCCGGCTTGCGGCGTGGTGGAGTTGCCCATCATCTTCTCCCTGATCGTGAGTGCGATTTGACTGCGTTGACTGCGTGTCGGCCGTGGCCGGCGCAGCTATTTCATCATAGTCCATGCCTGCTGCGTTGCATCAAAATTTTGCGGCAGCCAAATAAGCGTGGCCCTGACCGGCAGCGTGCCTGCTTCCCGCTGGCCAGAGCCACTTGCAACTTGCTACTCAGCTGGCGCTACTTGTTGCGCGACCCGGAGCTGGAACCGGACCCGGAACCGCCGCTTTGCTTGTTGCCACTGTCACGGTTGCCCTCCTGGTTCATGCTGGTGTTATCGCGCGAACCGCTGGAGCTGGAGGCGCTTTGCCGGTTGGCATCGTTCTTGTGGCTTTGGCTGCCTGCGCGGCGGGCCTCTTCCGACGTGAATTCATGGGCCGTGCCTTTTTCATGCGCGGCACGTCCGCCTTCGCTGGCGATTTCGCGCTGCTGGGCGGGGTCCATGGAAGCGAAACCCCGCTTGCTGGTATCGCTTTGCTTGCTGCCGCCGCTGCCGCCGCTGCTACTGCTACTGGTTTTACTACCTTGCTGTTTATTGTCGCTCGATGTGGCCATGATGATCTCCTTGATCGATGGAATCGGAAACAGTGCAAACCATGCAATTCTTCCCCCTCGCATGGCAAGGGAACCGTCATCTTAGTGCGCACATGGGGCACAAGAAATAGGAGGATGGCAAGAGCGCATGTAGGATGAGTCCCGCCTACGGTGGCACAGTTACTTTCAGTTTTCCACCAAAAGTACCAAGCACTCAGCAGTTGGCGGGCAGCGGAAAAATCGCCGCGTCGGCCGTCACGTACACGCGCTCGCCAGCGCCTGGCAGCACCGCATGGCCGCCCGTGAAGGCGCCAAACGAGGGCAGGATGGCGCGCTGTTGGCCCAGCAGGAAACACGGCAGGCGCAAGCCGCCGCCGTGCGCTCCGCTCCCTTTGGCGCGCAAGTGAAACACGGGATGCACATGGCCCGCCAGCACGTAGCCGGGCGCGACGGTGTCAGGATGATGGCAGAACGACAGCTTGCCCACCTGGTGCGGCTCGTCCACCATGCGGATGCCCAGCGCGGCGGCCGGATCGCCCGCATGCGCGTCGTGGTTGCCGCGCACCACCGTCAGGCGCACGTCGCGATGACGCATGCGCCAGGCCAGCATGGCCGCCACGGTGGCGGCCGCATGGGCGGCGCGCGCGTGCAAAAAATCGCCGAGGAAGACGATTTCCTCGCAGGCGTAACTGGCCAGCAAGGCGTCGAGCGCCAGCAGGTTTTGCGTGGTGGTGCCACGCGGCACGGGCACGCCCAGCGCGCGAAACGCCGCCGCCTTGCCGAAATGGATGTCGGCAATAATCAGCATGCTGCGCGCCGGCCAGTACACGGCCTTGTCCGCCAGCAGCCAGACCAGCTCGCCGGCCAGCTCCACCGCGCAGTGCGCCCGCTCCTGTCCCTTCATGCGGCCGCCTTTTCCAGCGCCAGCACCAGCCGCGCCACCCGGTCCGACAGTTTTTCCGTCGTCAGCTGTTCGCGGAAGCGCTCGACCATCAGGCCGAAGGCAAATGGCGAGGCGCGCTCCAGCGCTTGCAGACTGAGGCTGCGTCCATGCAGTTCGCGCAAGGTGGCGCGCAGGCGCGTCAGTTCCAGTTCCTGCTCCAGCACTTCGCGCTGCGCCTGCGTGAGCAGCAAATTGGCCGCGTCGTGCTTGCGGAACACTTCAAAGAACAGCGAAGACGACGCCTGCAGCTGGCGCGCGCTTTTCGGCTGACCCGGATAGCCCTGGAACACGAGGCCGGCGATGCGGGCGATTTCACGGAAACGCCGCTGCGACAATTCCGTCGCGTTCAGGCTGGCCAGCACGTCTTCCAGCAAGTTGTCCGTGCTGAACAGGGGAAGATCGGCACCGCTGGCGGCCGTCAGCAGCGGCGCAAAATCGATATCGTCCGCGCCCAGCAATTCAAAGCCGTAATCGTTGACGGCGATCGACAAGGTGGCCGGCTGCACGCGCGCGATGCGATAGGCCAGCAGGGATGCCAGGCCCAGGTGCACGGAGCGGCCCGCGAACGGATACACGAACAGGTGATGGCCTTCGCGGCTGGACAAGGTTTCCAGCAGCAGGCTGGCGCGCGTGGGCAGGCTGGACCATTTCTGCTGGATGGCCAGCAAGGGCGCCAGCGCGCGCATTTCCGGCCCGCTGGCTTTCCCTTCCTGCGCCAGCTGCAGCTGGTCCAGCACGGCATGCGCCAGCTCCGACGACAGCGGCATCTTGCCGCCCTGCCAGCGCGGCACGGCACCGCGGCTGCCCGTGGCCCGCCGCACGTAGGCCGTCATCTCATGCACGCGCACGAATTCCAGGATGCGCCCGCCAAACAGAAAATGGTCGCCCTGCTTCAGGCGCGCGATGAACGATTCCTCGATGCTGCCGATGCGTCCCCCGCCGAGGAATTTGACCTGGATCGCCGCTTCCGAGACGATGGTGCCGATGCTCATGCGGTGGCGCCGCGCCAGCGCCACGTCCGGCACGCGGTAGACGCCTACATCGTCCGGCAGCACTCTGCGGTATTCCGGGTACACGGTCAGGCTTTGCCCGCCGCGCGCGACGAAGTCGAGCGCCCATTGCCACTCGTCCGGCGTCAGGTGGCGATACGACCAGGCCGCGCGCACTTCCGCGTACAGCGCCGGCGAGTCGAAACCGCCGCCCAGCGCGATCGTCACCAGGTGCTGCACCAGCACGTCGAGCGGCTTGTCCGGCACGGGCCGCGCTTCCAGGTGGCCCTGCGCCAGGGCAGCGCGGGCGGCGGCCGCTTCCAGCAATTCCAGGCTGTTGGTCGGCACCAGGGTGACGCGCGAAATGCGCCCCGGCGCGTGGCCGCTGCGCCCCGCCCGCTGCACCAGGCGCGCGATGCCTTTCGCGCTGCCCACCTGCAGCACCCGTTCGACGGGCAGGAAATCGACGCCCAGGTCCAGGCTGGACGTGCACACGACGGCTTTCAGCTCGCCCGTCTTCAGGTGCTGCTCGACCCACTCGCGCACTTCGCGGTCCAGCGAACCGTGGTGCAGGGCGATCAGGCCCGCCCAGTCGGGGCGCGCATCGAGCAAGTGCTGGTACCACAGCTCGGCCTGCGAACGCGTGTTGGTGAACACCAGGGTGGTGGCGCTGCCCTCGATCTCGGCGATCAGCGGCTGCAGCATCTGGATGCCCAGGTGGCCGCCCCAGGGAAAGCGCGTGGGATTGACGGGAATCAGACTGTCGACAAGGATGCGCTTTTTGACTTTACCTTCGACCAGCACGCCATCGCTTTGTTCTCCCAGCAAGACGTCCTGCGCCTGCCGCAGATTGCCCAGGGTAGCCGACAAGCCCCACGTCATCAAGGTTGCATTCCAGCGGCGCAAACGGGCCAGCGCCAGCTGCACCTGCACGCCGCGCTTGCTGCCCATCAATTCATGCCACTCGTCGACGATCACCGTTTCCAGCAGGCTGAAGCATTCCTGCGCGTCCGCCTGGCTCAGCATCAGGGACAGGCTTTCCGGCGTCGTGACGAGCACCTCAGGCCACGCTTTCGCCTGCCGCGCCCGCTGCGCGGCGCTCGTATCGCCCGTGCGCGCCTCGATGCGCCAGCCGGGCGCCAGCGTTTCGCCGGACGCCTGCAGCGCGCGCACAGTGTCGGCCGCCAGCGCCCGCATGGGCGTGATCCACAGCACGCGCAAGCCCTGCTTCCTGCCCTTGCGCGCCAGGCGCTCGGCGCGCAGCAAGGCGCCGAACCACACGGCATACGTCTTGCCGGACCCGGTACTCGCATGCAGCAGGCCGGACTGGCCCTGCGCGCCAGCGCGCCAGACGGCGCGCTGGAAAGGAAAGATCGTCCAGCCGCGCCCCGTGAACCACGCATCGATGCGCTGCGCCAGCGCGCTTTTACTCATCGCCTGCTCATGCGGCGCCCGCCAGCATGGCCTTCAGGGTGGCCAGGGTGTCGGCGTCGGCAACTGTCTTGTCTTCGCGGCGGCGCAGGATGCGGGGAAAGCGCACGGCGATGCCCGCCTTGTGGCGGCTGGACGCAGCGATGCCCTCGAAACCGATCTCGAACACCATCGTCGGCTGCACGCTGCGCACGGGGCCGAATTTTTCTATCGTCGTCTTGCGGATGGCCGCGTCGACTTGCGCGATCTCCGCATCGGTCAAGCCCGAATACGCCTTGGCGAACGGTACCAACTTGCGCTCGCCCTGCCCGCCCTCCTCCACGTCATCCCACACGGCAAACGTATAATCCGTGTACAGCGACGCGCGGCGGCCATGGCCCGCCTGGGCGTAGATCAGCACGGCGTCGATGGCATACGGATCGATCTTCCATTTCCACCATGTGCCCACGTCTTTCGTGCGGCCCACGCCATATGCGGCCGACACGGCCTTGAGCATCAGGCCTTCCACGCCGCGCGCGCGCGATTCCTCGCGGATGATGGCCAATGCCTCCCAGCTAGCCGCGTCAACACGCGGCGACAGGCGCAACGCGAGAGAGTGAACGCCGGCCACCACGCTTTCCAGCAGCGCGCGCCGTTCCAGCTGGGGCAGCTGGCGCACGTCCACGCCATCGAGCTCCAGCACATCGTAAGCCACCAGCACGGCGGGCAGCTCGGCCAGCAGCTTGGGCGAGACCGTCTTGCGGCCCATCCGTTGCTGCAAATCGGCAAATGGCGCCGGCACGTCGCCCGGCTGCCAGATGAGGATTTCGCCATCGAGCACGGTACCCTCGGGCAAGGCCAGCTGCGCCAGTTCCGGAAAGCGCTCCGTGATCAATTCCTCGCCGCGCGACCACAGCCAGTTCACACCCTCCCGGCGCAGCAGCTGGGCGCGCATGCCGTCGTATTTCCACTCGGCCAGCCAGCCGGAGAGCTCGCCCAAGGTTTCCGGCGCCGTCTGCAGGGGATGCGCGAGGAAAAACGGATACGGCTGGCCGCCGCGCAGCGCATGTTCGCCGTCCGACTGCGCGGCGATCAGCTTCAAGAATCCCGCGCCCGTGGGGTTGACCTTGCCATCGGTCCAGCCCATCAGGCGCTGGGCGATCAGCTTGCTGTCGACGGCGGCGATCGATGCCAGCGCGCGCGTCACCAGCAGTTTTGAGACGCCCACGCGAAAGCCGCCGCCGATCAGCTTGATCAACAGAAAACGTTCGCGCGTTTCCAGCTCGTCCCAGTACCCCAGCAGGGCGACGCGGATGGCGTCCGGCGCTGCGCCGCGCAACGGTGCGATGCGCTGCTCGACCCACTCGGCCAGGCCGACGTCGCTGCGTTTGGCGGGCGCGGGCAGGATCAGGGCGATGGTTTCGGCCAGGTCGCCCACGGCGTGATAGGCCTCGTCGAACAGCCAGGCATCGAGGCCCGCCCGTTCGGTCGCGTATTCGCGCAGCAATTTGGTGGGCACGGCCTGACGCGGCTTGCCGCCGGCCAGGAAATACACGGCCCAGGCCGCGTTCTCGGGCGAGGCGCCGCGAAAATAGGCTTGCAGCGCCGCCAGCTTGCGGCTGGTGGAGGTCGTCTCGTCGAGTTCCGCGTACAGCCGGGCAAAGTCACGCATGGCTGACGTCCTCCGCCGCCGCGGCCGCACCGGGCGCACCGTCATCGGCCTCGTCATCGCCGTATTCCGTCTCGAAGCCGCCCGCCTGCCAGCCGTTCTGCTGCAGCCAGCGCACCATGACGGGAATCGAGCCATGCGTGACGATGATGCGTTCGGCCTGCGTGGCCGTGATCGCTTGCATCAGGCCGGGCCAGTCGGCATGGTCGGACAGCACGAAACCCCGGTCCACGCCGCGCCGCCGGCGCGCGCCGCGCAGCAGCATCCAGCCGCTGGCAAACGCATCGCTGTAGTCGCCGAAGCGCTTTATCCACGGCGAGCCGGCGGCCGATGGGGGCGCGATCACCAGCGCCGTCTTCAGGGCGGCCTTGTCCGCCACCTCGCCCACCATCACGGTGGCGGGCAAGGCCACGCCCGATTCGCGGTAGACCTGCGTCAGGGCTTGCGCCGCGCCATGGCAGATGATGGGGCCGATGCTGGCATCGAGGCCCGCCAGGATGCGCTGCGCCTTGCCGAAGGCATAGCAGAACAGCACGCTGGTGCGCCCTTCGGCCGCATTCCTGCGCCACCACTGGTTGATGTCGTCGTAGATTTCCTGCGGCGCCTGCCAGCGGTAAATGGGCAGGCCGAAGGTCGATTCGGTGATAAAAGTGTCGCAGCGCACGGGTTCGAACGGCAGGCAGGTGGGGTCGGGCTGCAGCTTGTAATCGCCCGACGCCACCCACACTTCGCCGCCATATTCCATGCGCACCTGTGCCGAACCGAGCACGTGGCCAGCCGGATGCAGCGACACCTGCACGCCGTGGTGTTCGATGGTCTCGCCATACGCGAGCGCCTGGATGGACACGGGGCCCAGGCGCGCGCGCAGCACTTGCTCGCCTGGCGCGGCGCACAGGTAATGCCGGTGCCCGACCCGCGCATGGTCGGCGTGCGCATGCGTGATGATGGCGCGCTCGACGGGGCGCCACGGGTCGATGTAGAACTGACCCGGCACACAGTACAAACCTTCCTTGCGCACCACCACCATGTCTGCCATGCCCTGCTCCCTGCGTTATCACGCGTTGGAATGGGCTGATTCTAGCGCTCTTGCGCCAGATCATCTGTCAGACAGCGCACACTGGGTTCACGCCGGTGCGACAAACTCGGCCATGAAGGTGCGCGTGGTGTTTTCCGGAAAGGCAATCGTGACTTGGTCGCCCGCCACCGACAGCACGGTGCCGATCTGGTAGCGGGGCACGCGCACGCGGCTGCCGACGGCGATCTGCGGCGCTGGCGGCGGCGATGGCGCTTGGGACGGGACCGGGGGCAACTCGTCGAGGGAAATGGGCGCGGCCAGCGCGGGCGGCGACAGGCAATTGTCGCAGGTGCAGCAGCGCTCGAAATCGCCGGCATCGCCAAAATAATCGAGCAGCAGTTTCCAACGGCACAAGCCGCTTTGCGCATAGGCCACCATCTGCTCGAGCGCCTGTTTGTCGCGCTCCTGCTTGTCGACGTAGATCTGCGCCAGCTGCGCATACGAGGGCGAGCTGGCCGAGGGCGCTTTCAGGCTGTAGCCCAGTTTGCGGTCCTGGCGCAGCAGCTTGCCGTCTTTCAACAGTTTCAGGCATACCTTCAGGTGGCCGTCGGAAAAATCGGGCAGGCTGGACGCCAGCGCAGCGAAAGTAAACGTGGCCGGCAATTCTTGCGCTGCCGCCACGATGGCGGCCAGTTCCTCGGCCGTCGGGTAATGCTTGGCCAGAAAAAATTGCTGCACCCGCTTGTCTTCCTGGAAGTACAGCAAGGTGCAGTCGGCGGGCAAGCCGTCGCGCCCCGCGCGGCCCGATTCCTGATAGTACGCCTCCAGGTTGGCCGGCACCTGCAAGTGGATGACGAAGCGCGTGTCGGGCTTGTCGATGCCCATGCCAAAGGCGTTGGTGGCCACCATGATGCGGCGCTCGCCATTCATGAACAAGTCCTGGTGGTGCTTGCGCTCGCGCGCCGCCAGCTTGCCGTGGTAGCAGGTGACGCTCTCGCCCAACGCTTCCAGCCGCGCCGCCAGGTCTTCGACGGCCTTGACCGTGGCCGCGTACACGATGCCCACGCCCGGCGTCTCGCGCAGCAGGCGCAGGACTTCATCCTGTTTCTCGCCGGCATTCGTGACCTGGATCACGCGGTAGCGCAAATTGGCGCGGTAAATTCCCGTATTGATGACGTTCAGCTTGCGCGCTTCGAGTTGCGTATCGATATCGGCCATTACTTCCCCGGTGGCCGTGGCGGTCAACGCCAGCACGGCCGGGCGGCCCAGCGCGCGCAGGGCGGCCGCGATGTCCAGGTAGGCGGGACGGAAGTCGTGGCCCCACTGGGAAATGCAATGGGCTTCATCGATGACGACCAGGCTTGGCGGCGCGCCGGCCAGCAGGGACAGGAAGGCGGTATTGGTAAGACGTTCCGGCGTGCAAAAGATGATGAGTCTGCCGCCCTGGGCGATGCGGGCGATGGCGTCGTCTTCCTCGGCGCGCGACAGGCTGCTGTTGAGCTGCACGGCCGTGATGCCCAGTTCGTGCAGCTTTTCCAGCTGGTCCTTCATCAGAGAAATCAACGGGGACACCACCACGGTGGCACCCGGCAACAGAGCGGCGGGCAGCTGGTAGCACAGCGACTTGCCGCTGCCCGTGGGCATGATGGCCAGGGTGTCGCGTCCGGCCAGCACGCTGTCGATGACGTCCTGCTGGCCGGCGCGCAGCCGCGCCACGCCAAATACGGAGCGCAGCAGACGCTGGATCTTGCGCTGGCGGGCGCTGCCCGCTTCGTTCACTGCAGAAATGGTAGTCGCCATCGTGGTCCGGTCCCTCACATGCCGGCGCCAATTGCCAGCTTGCCGCCACTTTACGGCCGGGTCTGGCGTACGACCATAGGACGGCTGCTACAGCCAGCGTAGGATTTCAGGAAGCGAACAGGATGGCCCAGAACAGCATCAGCAGCCCGGCTATCGACACGCACCACACGAGCGTGCGCACGACGGGCACGCCGAACGCGTACAGGGGCAGATACAGTACGCGCGCGGCCAGATACAGGGCGGCGCCGTACAAGGTCAGTGCGCTTTCCTGCGCCGTCACGTGGGCGATCAGCACGGCGGCGGCGAACAGGGGCAGGGTTTCGAACAGGTTTGCCTGGGCACGCCGCAAACGGCCCGTGATCTTGCCCACGGGCGGTCCGTCGCCGTCGCGCGCGCTCACGTTATAGGCCGTGCCTGTTTCGCGCGTGCGGAACAGCGCGGGCAGCAGGATTTGCACCAGCGCCAGCACCAGGGTACCGGCCAGCATCGTCAGTTCAGGGGTCATGCCTTACCTCTAGGTGTGAGACGGGCGGGCCGAAGCGGCGCGTGCCCGTCAAGGTTGGTCGAGTGCCGCTTGCAACTCCATCAAATCATAGGGCTTGCGCAAGACACTGGCGGAAAAACCCAGTTCATCCATCGATTCCTTGCCATAGCCCGTGGAAAAGATGATGCGCATGGCCGGTTTATCGCGCAGGACCATGCGCGCCAGCGCGATGCCGGACATGCCGGGCAGGCTGACATCGGTAAACAGGATATCGAAGTCTTGCTCGTTGAGCAATTTCCACGCCGCCTCGCCATCGGATACGCCGCTGACCGTATGGCCCAGCATGCCCACCAGTTCGCACACCATCAGCTGCGAATCGAGGTTGTCTTCCACCACAAGTATTTTCATCGATGTCGGCATGTCCCCCTGTGGTTCCGGAGCATGGCCCGTCAAGTCCAGTCCCGGCGTGTCACTTCCCAGCACGCTGGCCGCCGCGCTGCCGGTCGGCAGGATGCCGGCCACCGGCGCGCCGGACCGTTCAAACTGGCGCGCACGCATTTGCTGCTGGCGGTTGGCCAGCACATGGCGCAGCTTGCGCGCCAGCTCTTCGCGCCGGTACGGCTTGCTGAGCAATTCCACTCCCGCGTCGAGACGCCCCTCATGCACGATGACATCCTGCGCGTAGCCCGACGTAAACAAGACGGCGATATCGGGCTGCAACTCGCGCGCCTGGCGCGCCATCTCCGTGCTGCTGACGGGACCGGGCATGATGACGTCCGTAAACAGCAAGTCGATCTGCGCGCCGCTATGCAGCACGGCCAGCGCGCTTTCGCCATCCTCGGCCTTGAGTACCTTGTAGCCCAGCGCGCCCAGCATATCGACCACGGTGGTGCGCACGCCCACGTCGTCTTCCACTACCAGCACGGTTTCCGTGCCGCCCGTGACGACGCCGCTCAATTCCAGTTCCTCGTCCGCTTCGGCCATCAGGGAACGGGGCAAATAGATTTTGACTCCCGTGCCCACGCCAGGTTCACTGTAAATGCGGATATGGCCGCGGCTTTGCGTGACGAAGCCATACGCCATCGACAGGCCCAGGCCCGTGCCCGCGCCTTCCGGCTTGGTGGTGAAGAACGGCTCGAACGCGCGCTGCAGCACGGCGCCGCTCATGCCGCGGCCCGTGTCCGTCACCGACAGCATCACGTACTGGCCCGCCGGCACGTCGACCAGATTGTGCACATACTGTTCGTCGAGCACGACGTTGCCCAGTTCGATCGTCAGCTTGCCCACGCCATCCATGGCGTCGCGCGCATTGATGGCCAGGTTGAGGATGACGTTCTCGATCTGGCTGCGGTCGACCAGAGTATTCCACAGCCCGCCGCCGCCCACCAGCACGATGTCGATCGCTTCGCCCAGCGCGCGCCGCAGCAGCGCATCCATGTTGCGCACCACGCGGGCCAGGTCGGCCACCACGGGTTTCAACGGTTGACGCCGCGCAAAGGCCAGCAGGTGCGACGACAATTTGGCGCCTCGCTCGACGGCGGCAATCGCCGTGTCCAGGCGCTGGCGCATGAGGCCATCCGTGCCCGCCAGATGCTGCAGCAAGTGCAAATTGCCGGAAATAATTTGCAGCACATTATTGAAATCGTGCGCGATGCCGCCCGTCAACTGGCCCACGGCTTCCATCTTTTGCGCCTGGCGCAACGCGTCTTCGGCCTTGGTGCGCTCACCGACTTCCTGTTCGACCCGGTGCTCGAGCGTTTCGTTCAATTCATGCAGCGCTTTTTCCACACGGCGCCGGTCCGTGATGTCCGTCTTGACGGCGATCAGGGAACGCGTATGACCCTGCTCATCGACGAGGCGGCTGACATTGCTCGACACCCACACTTGCGTGCCGTCGGGCTTCAGGTAGCGCTTTTCCAGCGAAAACGACTCGCCCGTTTCCACCAGACGCTGGAACAGCACGTTGTTGCCGGGCACGTCCGCCGGATGCATGATGTCGTTCATGTTCAGGCTCAGCAGTTCCTCGGCGGAACGCCCCAGCATGCAGCACAGGGCACCGTTGACCCTCTGGAAACTGCCATCGAGGCCCAGCTCGGACAAGCCCACCGAGGCCTGGCCGAAAATGGCCGCCATGCGCTCCTGGCTGGCGTTGAGTTCGTCCTCGATCTGGCGCCGCTCCGTCACGTCGAACGACACGCCCACGTAGCGGCGCTGGCCCGGCATGCGGCCGGCCACCACCTCGCCCTGGCGCGCGATCCAGCGCAGCGCGCCATCGGCGGGGCGGCGGATGCGGTACTCGACGTATTCGAGGGGATTGGGCGCGACGTCAAGCTTGCTCGGTCCGACCTTTTGCTGGTCGCGCGCATCAACCAGGCTCACCAGCAGGCGTTCCGTCACTTCCACCTCGTCGGCAATGCCCCACAGGCGGCGGAACGTGGGCGACACCACCATCGCGCCCGTCTCGGGGAACCATTCGAAGGTGCCGATGCCGCCCGCCTGCTGGGCCAGGCGCAGCCGCTCCTCGCCTTCCATCCGTTCGGTCACGTCGATGCCTTCGACGAGGATGCCCGTCACCACGCCCTCTTCATCCTTGATGGGCTGGTACACGAAATCGATCTGGCGCTGGCCCGTCTGCCCGTCCGCCGCCTGCAAGTCCACCTTCACCTGGCGCCCCTCGTAAGGTTCGCCCGTGCGGTAGACCTGGTCGAGCAGCTCGATGAAACCTTGCTCCTTGACTTCAGGCAAGGCCGCTTCGACTGTCTTGCCCAGCACATCGCGGTGCCCCACCAGACGCAGATAATGCTCGTTCGCCAATTCGAACACGTGCTGCTGCCCGCGCAGCAGGGCCATGAAACTCGGCGCCTGCTGGAACAGGGCGCGCAGCAGCGCCCGCTCCTCGCCCAGGCGGCGGTTGGCCGCGCGCACGGCCTCGCTCTCGGCCTGCAAGGTGGTGTTGAGTTGGCCCAGCTCGGCCGTGGCCAGCTTCAGCTTGCGCCCCTCCTCCATGCGCGCCGTCAATTCCAGCGCCGTGCACAGCACGCCGTCGACCTGGCCGCCGGCGCCATGCACGGGCGTGTAGAACAGGTCGAAACAGACGTCCGTGCGCTGTCCGCCGCGCAACAGCGGCAAACAGCATTCGCGGTGCACCTGCGTCTCGCCGCGCAGTCCCGCTTCGAGGATGCGCGCGTTCCAGTCCCAGATTTCCGGCCAGATGCCCGGCACCGTGCCGCCCAGCGCCGCCGGATGGCGCTCGCCGGCGATCTGGATGTAGTCGTCGTTGTAAATCATGACGTGCTGCGGGCCCCACATCAGCACCATCGCCATGGGCGAATTGAGCACGATGTCGACGCTGGTGCGCAGATGGGCGGGCCAGCCATCGACGGCGCCCAGGCTGGTGGCGGACCAGTCGCGCTGGCGCACCAGTTCCCCCATGCTGCCGCCGCCGCGCGGCCAGGCTGGCGCGCTCATGTCGCCCGTCCCGCTTGCACGCACACCTGGCACTGGCGCGGAATGCGCACGGTCGCCAGCGTGCCCTGCGCGGCCGTCGAACTGAGCTCGAGCGTGCCGCCATGGGCCTTGACGAACATGTTTGCCGTGTACAGGCCCAGTCCCAGGCCCTGCCCCGTCCGGCGCTTCTCGCCCGCCTGCTGGAACGGTTCGAACAGGGTCGGCAGCAAGGTGGCGGGAATGACGCCACGATTGGCGATGCGCAATTCAATACTGCCGGCGTCCCGTCCGTCGAGGGCCAGTTGCACGGGCGCGCCCGGCTCGCCATGCGTGATGGCATTGTTTAACAGATTCGAGATGACTTGCGACAGCAAGCCCGCGTCGCATTGCCCGTGCAGCTCGCCCACGCTGCTGACCTCGACCAGCGGCGCCTGACCGGCCGTCTCGCATTCCTCGACGATGGCGCGCGCCAGCGCCAGGTAATCGTGCATGCTGCCGCGCAATTCCATCGTGCCGGAACGGATGCGCGCCAGGTCCAGCAACTGGTCGACCATGCGCGCCATGCGCTTGGCGCTGCTTTCGATGCGCTGCGCCGTGACGATCACCTTCGGGTGGTCGCTCATCATCGGCAACAGCATGGCGCCGTTCATCACCACCGACAAGGGCGTGCGCAAGTCGTGACCCAGCACGGCCGTGAACAGTTCATTCAGGTGCAGCGCATGCTTGAGTTCGTCGAGCTGGGCCGACAATTCGCGTTTCTGCTGGTAGAGCTGCACCAGCACCGCCACCTTGCTTTGCAAGGCTTTCACGTCGATGGGCTTGTAGAGAAAGTCGACGGCGCCCGCCTCGTAGCCGCGGAAACTGTAGCTCGGCTCGCGCGACGCGGCCGTGAGGAAAATCAGGGGGATGCTGCGGGTGCGCTCGCTGCCGCGTATCAGCTCGGCCAGCTCGAAACCATCCATCTGCGGCATTTGCACGTCGATCAGGGCCAGCGCCACTTCATGCGTCAACAGCAGTTCCAGCGCTTCCGCGCCCGAGCTGGCCTTCAGGATGACAATGCCGGGCCGCGCCAGCACGGCTTCGGCGGCGACCAGGTTTTGCGCGATGTCGTCAACGACGAGGATATGAATAGGGGCGGTCACGGAATCATCTTCAGGCATCGCAACGGCAAGACGCCATCGTGTTTCGATATGGACATAAACATTGTTTCAATTCTCACATATATTACACGCACTACACTATTCCCATTCACTTCTGTTCGCCATCGCCGAGCAATGCCAGGCTGGCAGCCATTTGCGGCAAATCGAGCACGCGGTCGGCGCCGGCCAGCTTGAGCGCGGCGGCCGGCATGATGCCACAACTGGCCCGCTGCGGGTCTTGCACCCAGGCGCTGCCGCCCAGCTGCCGCACGCGCGCCAGGCCCGCCGCGCCGTCGGCCGAGGCGCCCGTCAGGATGATGGCCAGCATGGCGCGCCGGTAGGCATACGCGGCCGTTTCCAGCAAGACATCGATCGATGGGCGTGAAAAATACACTGGCGCTTCCTGCGACAGGGAAAAACAGCCATCGGGCTCGACTTGCAGGTGGTAGTCGGGCGGCGCGAAATACACGACGCCGGGTTGCAGCGGTTCCTTGTCCTGCGCTTCGCGCAAGGGCAGCTGACAACGTTCCGCGTACAACTGCGGCAACTGGCTCGAGCGGCCCGGCGCCAGGTGCAGCACCACCACCACGGCCGCGCGGCAGGTGGCGGGCAAGGCGCGCAGCACGATGCCCAGCGCTTCCACGCCGCCGGCCGAAGCGCCGATGGCGATCAGGCGCAGGCCGGCCGGCGGTGGCGCGACGTCGGAGCTCGGCAGCATGTCAGGCACGCTGGAAGATGCGTTCGGCCGGGCTCAGCTCGTTAAAGCTGTCCGCATGACGGCTGAAATGCAGGCTTTCCTTCATGCCCAGACCCAGGAAGCCCCGGTTCACCAGCGCTTCGTGGAACAGGCCCAGGCTGCGGTCCTGCAAATCTTTATTGAAATAAATCATCACGTTACGGCAGGAAACCATGTGCACCTCCGAAAACACGCTGTCCGTCGCCAGGCTGTGGTCGGCGAAGACGAACTGGCGCCGCAAGCGCCGGTCAAAGATGGCGCCCTTGTAGGCGGCCGTGTAATAGTCGGACAGCGAGCGCTTGCCGCCCGCCAGCTGATAATTCTCGCTGAACTGGGCGATGCGCTCGACCGGATAGATACCCGCTTCCGCGGCAGCCAGCGCTTCCACATTGATGTCGGTCGCATAAATCATGCTGCGCTCGAGCAAGCCTTCCTCTTCCAGCAAGATGGCCAGCGACCACACCTCTTCGCCGCTGCTGCAGCCGGCCACCCAGATCTTGATCGAGGGATAGGTGTGCAGGATGGGCACGACTTTTTCGCGCAAGGCGCGGAAATACGCGGGATCGCGGAACATCTCGCTCACCTGCACCGTAAAAAATTGCAGCATCTGCGCGAACATGGCCGGCTCGTGCAAGATGCGGTCCTGCAATTGCGACAGGCTGGCGCAGCCGAAGCGCTCCATGGCCTGACGCATGCGCCGGCGCAGGGAGGCCACGGAATAATCGCGGAAATCGTGCTGATAGCGCAGCAATATTCCCTCAAGCAATAATTTCAGTTCTATATCGAAAATATCGTCATCTAACAACATCCACCTCATCGGATACCTGACCGTTGAACACGGTGCAACACGCACCGTGCAGTCACTGCCAAATGCTAGCAGATCGTCGCCGATTATCCCGCAGGAAAAGCGTCAGTTAGGTACGCTGGCGTACGCTAGAGCCACTTTTTTCAGGCATCCAAGCCCTTCATGCCTTCCTCCGTATAGCGCGCGCCCGCCGCCATGCCCAGGGGAAAGGCCGCGTTCATCGCCGCCAGCTCCGCCCCGTCCAGCCGCACGGCCAGCGCGCCGAGGTTGTCGTGCAGGTAGGCGATGCGCTTGGTGCCGGGGATGGGAATGATGTCGTCGCCTTGCGCCAGCAGCCAGGCCAGCGCCAGCTGGGCCGGCGTGCAGCCTTTGGCGCGCGCGATGTCCCTGACCTGCGCGACGATGGCCTGGTTATGCGCCAGGTTGTCGGCGGCAAAACGGGGATTGAAGTGGCGGAAATCTCCCGCGTCGAGACTGGCCGCATCGGCGATGGCGCCCGTCAGGAAACCGCGCCCCAGCGGGCTGTAGGCAAAGAAACTGGCGCCCACGTCGCGGCAGGCGGCCAGTACGCCCTGCTCCGGCTCGCGTGTCCACAGCGAGTATTCGCTCTGCACGGCGGCCACGGGGCAAATCGCCGCCGCGCGCCGCAAAGTGGCGGCGCTCACTTCGCACAGGCCCACGGCGCGAATTTTTCCTTCTTGCCGCAGTTGCGCCAGCGCTCCCATCGACTCTGCCAAAGGGGTATCGAGATTCAGGCGGTGCAGGTAAAACAGGTCGATGCTCTCCACGCCCAGGCGCGCCAGCGACGCTTCGCACGCCTGGCGGATGTAGGCGGGGGAATTGTCGACGCGGCGCGCATAGCTGCCCGGCTCGCGCGCCAGGCCGCACTTGGTGGCGACCAGCGCCTGGCCTGGGTGGCGCGCCAGGAAACGTCCCAGCAATTGCTCGTTGTGGCCAAAACCGTAGGCGTCTGCCGTGTCAAACAGGGTCACGCCCGCCGCCAGGGCCGCTTCCAGGGTGGCCATCGATTGCGCCTCGTCCGTGGCGCCATAAAATTCCGACATGCCCATGCAGCCCAGGCCCAGTGCCGAACTGTTCAAGCCGCTATTACCGATCCGTCGTTGTTGCATGCTGCTCTCCTCATGTGTTGACTCAATGCAGCCAGTCTAGACCGCGCCGGCTGACGGGGGAATGCGCGATTTCGTGATACCTTTCTGGTATGAGAGCCCTCGACACCCACGCCCTGACCCTGTTTTGCGCCGTTGCCCGTTGCCTGAACTTTCGCCAGGCGGCCGAGCAATTGCACATGACCCAGCCGCCCTTGTCGCGCGCCATCAAGACACTGGAAGAAAAACTGGGCGCGCGCCTGTTCGAGCGCGACACGCAGGGCGTGGCCTTGACGCAGGCGGGCCGCACCCTGCTGCCGCAGGCACTGCACATCCTCGACTTGCTGGAGACGGCGCAAACGTCGCTGCAGCGCGATGCCGCCCCCGCACGCCTGCGCCTGGGCCTGACCAGCTCCGTGGCGGCCGGCCTGTTCCGCCCGCTGCTGGCGGCGCTGGAGGCGCAACTGGGCAGTGTCCGGCTGGAACTGACGGCGGCGCCGTCGCCGCGCCTGGTGGCTGGCGTGCGCAAGGGCCAGCTCGACGCGGCGCTGCTCGCTTTACCCAGCGCCACGTTCGAGCTGGCCGTGCAGCCGCTGGCGCGCCAGCCCATGATGCTGGCCCTGCCCGCCGGGCACCGGCTGGCGAAGAAGCGCAAGCTCAGTCTGACCGACATCGCGGCAGAATCGATTTACTGGTTCGAACGGGCGCGCCAGCCCGCCTTCTTCGATCATTGCCAGCAAGTGTTTCGCCGCCATGGCTTCGCGCCCGCCTTCCTGCGCGAAGCGCCCGACCACCATGTGCTGCTCGGCGACGTGGCGGCCGGCAAGGGCATGGCGCTGCTGGCCGACTCGTTCCGCGCGCTGCGCCTCGCTGGCGTGGCCTACCGGCCATTGGCGGAGGGCGAGGAATTGGCGGCCGGCATCGGCCTGGCCTGGCGGGAAGAGCACGGCCATGCGGCCCTGCCCCTGCTGCGCCGGCTGGCGCAACAACATCTGACAAAGTGAAGGCTGCGCGCGGATGCGCCAGACGCGCTACCATAGCGCCTTCCCCATTTTGCGCCCCACCACGACCATGACGTTTCCCCTCAACGACGCCGCCTACGCCACCGATACCCCCGCCGCCAAGCAAGCCATGTATGCGGACCTGCGTTCGCAGCTGCAAAGCTTGCTGTCGGGCGAAACCGACTTCATCGCCAATACGGCCAACTTCAGTTCGCTGGTCTTCCACACGATGCCGGGCCTGAACTGGGCCGGCTTTTATTTCCTCAAGGGCGAGGAACTGGTGCTGGGACCGTTCCAGGGCAAGCCGGCCTGCATCCGCATCAAGAAGGGCCGCGGCGTATGCGGCACCACCGTGGTCGAAGGCAAGTCCATCGTCGTGCAGGACGTGCACGCTTTTCCCGGCCACATCGCCTGCGACGTCAATTCCCGTTCGGAACTGGTCGTGCCCGTGTTTGCGAATGGCCAGATCGTCGGCGTGTTCGACCTCGACAGTCCTTTGACCGGCCGTTTCGATGACGTCGACGCGCAAGGCGTCGAATCGCTGGTGCGCGTGCTGGAAGCGGCTATCGTCGCTGAATAATCAGTTGCCGGACTTGACGGCGATGAATTCGCCCTTGCCGACAGTCGCCAGGCACGTCGTGTAGCGGCTGTCGGCGCGGATGGCGTCAAGGAACTGCGCCATGTCCGCGTAGTGCGAACTGGCGTTGTCGACCACCAGCACGCCGCCCGCCGCCAGCACCCGGTCCAGCTGCGGCCACCATTGTGCATATTGCTGGCGCGCGGAATCGAGGAAGATGAAATCGTAGGCGCCGTCCGCCGCATCGCGCAGCACGTCGCCCGCGTCCGCCAGCAGCTGACCGATCACGCCTTGCAATTGCGCGCGCACAAAGTTGTCGTGCGCCATGTCGAACTTGTCCTGCGCCTTTTCCACCGTCACCACGCTGCCGCCCAGCGCCTGCGCCGCACGCGCCAGCCACAGGGTCGAGTAACCGTTCGAGGTGCCGATTTCCAGCAGCCGGCGCGCGCCGCGCGCGTGCACGAGCACGGCCAGCAATTCGCCCGTGTCGCGCGTGATGTTGAGCATGCGGCTGGCGCGTTCCGTGTGCGCCGCATCGTTGCTGCTGCCGAAGGCTTCGAGTTCGCTCAACAGGGTATCAATGTCCGGCATGGTGGCTCCTTGTGAAAAACACCAGCATAGCAAAAAAACTAGGCGCTGGCGCGGCGCAGGGGGCGCTTCAGGGTTTGCACCATCACCACGCCCAGCAGGGTCACGCCGCCGCCGATCACATCGTAGCTGTGCAAGGTTTCACCGAGAAACAGCATGGCGATGATCACCGTGAACACGGGCAGCAGATTCATCAGGGTGGTGGCGCGGCTGGGGCCCAGCTTGGCCAGGCCATGCATCCACAAAAACGGCGCGATGATCGATGCGGGGATGCCGGCGAACAGCACCAGCGGCAAGCCGGCGCCCGTGACGGGCGGCGCCGACTGGCTCAGGTAATACACGAACAGCACGGGCACGGCGCACCAGACCTGGATCAGCAATGAGTGCCAGTTATTCAGGGGAATCTTCCAGCGCTTGAGCAGCACGCCGTAGCCCGCATACGACAGGCAGGCCAGCAGCATCAGGGCGTCGCCCAAGGCCGCGCCATGGGCGATCAGGGCGGCCGGGTCGCCATGGCTGAGCAGGTAGCCAAGTCCCAGCAAGGACACGATGCCGCCGAACACGCCGCCCACGGTAGGCGCCTCCTTCAGCACCAGCACGGACAGGCCCACGGCCAGCAGCGGCATCATCGACGCGAGGATGCCCATGTTGGTGGCCGTCGTCGTCTGTGCGGCGATGTAGGCAAGGCACTGGTACATGACCATGCCCAACATGCCCAGCACAAACAGTTTGCCCAGATACGGTGTCACCACGGCCCGCTGCTTCCACACGGCGCGTCCAAACACGAGCGCCAGCAGCACGCCGGCCAGCAGCCAGCGGAAGAACGAGATGGCGGCCGGATCGATCACGCCCACGGCCAGCTTGCTGACGATGGTATTGATGGCCCAGATCATCACGGCGATCACGGGAAACAGATAATGCTTGGCTTGCATGCGGCGGACTCCAGATTTCAATACCGCCATTTTCGCATGGTCTGATTCCATGGATATAATGCATATCGGACAATCGATGCGAAGAACAGGACAAAGACACCATGGCCAGCAACCAGCATTTCCCCGCAGTTTCCGACGCCCTGCCCTACCCCGTGTACTTTCGCCTCGACGATTATCACGCGCACCAGCAGTTCGATTACCAGAGCCATCCATGGGGCCAGCTCACCTATTGTTCCACGGGCGTGATGGAAATCATGGTGGCGGGCCAGCGCTATCTGTCGCCGCCCCAGTACGCCGTGTGGATACCGCCCGAGACCCTGCACGACGGTTATATCCGCCAGGACGTCGTGTTTCACTCCGCCTACATCGATGCCAGCCTGTGCGCGCAGCTGCCGGCCCAGCCGTGCGCGCTGGTATTGAGTCCCCTGCTCAAAGCCATCCTCGGCGACTTCGCCGACAGAAACGTCACCACGCCCGCCACCGCAGCCGACCAGCGCCTGGCGCAAGTGCTGGTCGACCAGCTGCAGCTGGCGCCGTGCAGCCGCAACTACCTGCCCGGGAGCGACGAGCCCGTCATCGCAGCCTTGCTGGCGGCCCTGCAGGCGGAGCCGGGAAGTAACCGCTCACTGGCCGAGTGGGCCGCGCAATTGCACGTCACGGAGCGCACCCTGGCGCGCCGCTGCCAGCGCGAACTGGGCATGCCGTTCGGCGAATGGCGCCAGCGCCAGCGCTTCCTGGCCGCCCTGCCCCTGCTGGAACAGGGAGAAACCGTGCAGGCGATCGCGCTGGAACTGGGCTACAGCACGGCCTCCGCCTTCATCGCCATGTTCCGCCGCCAGAGCGGCGGCACGCCGGACCAGTTCCGCCGCAGGCTGCGCTGAAAAAGCGGCTCCGCTTTGTCATGCTTTGTCATATGAGGATGCTAAAATTCAAACATCTTTCCAGAGAGCAAAAGGACGCGCATGAACCCCAGCACCGACACGGCCCATGAAACCCCAGGCAGCGAGGATACGCCGCAGGTGACAGAGACGGCCGTGGCGGCGCCAGCGCCCATCAAGCTCGGCAAGGAAGACATCCCCACCGTATTGGGCAAGCTGCGCACGCTGGTGCAGGACAAGACGCGTTTCGAGCCGCACGACATCACGCCGCTGGGCGAGGAAGACGTGCTGCAGGATTTTTCCCTGCAAGCCAATTACGCGCTCGAGGCGCGCTTCGAGCAGCGCGTGATCAATGGCTATTTCACGCCCTCGGGCAATGACTGCCGCTGTGGCTCCCACGAGGTGGGAGCGCTCGCTCACGCGCAGGAAAAGGAACGGCTGCGCCGCGCGGCGGGCAAGCTCGACGCTGCCCTGCGCCAGGCGGGCCAGGCCTACAACGCCATCGAAGCGGGCGCCTACCTGCCGCACGCCGTCAAGTACTGGCACCTCGATACGTGCGTCCCCTGTTCGGGCAAAGGCCGCATCGGCTGCCACACCTGCCACGGCGCGACGACGGAAACATGCTGGAACTGCCACGGCGGGCGCACCGTCAGCTGCGACGCTTACGGCTGCTACGGCAGCGGCAAGGTGTCGTGCTCGTATTGCAGCGGCAGCGGCACCGTGTCCGAGCAAGTCACCGATTACATCACGGTGCAAGTGCCCACTACCACCTACAGCAACGGCAGCTCGCACACGAGCTACCACAGCGAAACGCGCACGCAATACCGCACCAAGCATCGCAATTGCTACCATTGCAGCTACGGCAAGGTCACGTGCAACACCTGCCACGGTTCCGGCAACATCAATTGCGGCACTTGCCGCGCCAGCGGCAAGGTCACGTGCCGCACCTGCAGCGGCGTGGGCGACTTGCGCTGCAACCCGTGCGACGGCTCCGGCAAGGTGGGCACGGCGGCCTGGGTCGACGTGCATGTGACGCCCGGCTACAGCGTCAGCCTGCCCAAGCAGGCGCCCGATGACGCGCGCCGCATCCGCGACAAGGAGAGCGTGCACTCACTGGCGGCCATTGCCAGCAGTTTGAGCCTGGCGAAAGTGAGCATTTACAATGAAGACCAGCCGCAGGAAGTCGACGCCCTGTATGCGGCCAAGCTGCGCATCGTGCGCCTGGACGCATCGTGCAACGCAGAAAAACACCACCTGGTGGCATACGGCACGGACTTGCGCTGGCTGACGCTGGACGACATCGTGGAAAAACTGCTGCGCGGCGACCTCAAGGCGCTCAGCGATGCGCTGGCCGGCAGCGCCGACGACGGCCTGTTCTCGGCCCACGTGCAGGGGCTATTGACGCCGCTGCGCGACGTGGCCGCCTCGGAGCTGAATGCGGACGTGATCGAGTCTGTCCTCAGCGGCGACGCGGACCACGCCCACGTCGATGTCGTCTCCGCCGACTATGCCAACAATGTGCGCACCTGCGTGCTCGGCGCCCTGCGCCAGGTCTACACGCGGCTGGCCAAGCAATTCTGGTGGAAAAGCGCGCTGGCCGCGCTGGCCGCCGCCATCGCCGCCTGGTTCTTCGCCGGGCGCGGCGCGGCCGCCATCGCCGGCTTGCTCATCACGGGCGCCGGCTACTGGCTGTTCAACCGCAAGGTGAAAAGCGTGCTGAGCGAAGCGCTGGGCGGCCAGCAGCAGGCCGAACGCGCCATGGGCATCGCCGGCAAGGGACGCCGCAACCAGCTGGCGCAAGTGCTGATCCTCGCGCCCGCCAGCGTGGCCGTGCTGGCCGCCAGCTATGGCTTGCCCGTGCGCGTGCGCCCCGCTGCGCCGCCGCAGCAGGCGGCCATGGCCTCGGCGCCCGTTACGCCCCATGCACCGGCCGCCGTGCCGCCGGACGCAAGTGCCGCCAAGGCCGTCAAGCTGTACGAAAATGGCGACAAGGCACAGGCGCTGGCCATGCTGGAAAGCCTGGTCGGCAAGGGCGACGCGGGCGCGTATGGTCTGTATGGCTGGATGCTGCTGATGGGCGAAGGCAAGCCCGGCCCCGTCACGGCGCCGACGGCGCAGCAGCGCGAAGCGCGCCAGGTGGCCGCCAAGCCCCTGGTCGGCAAGGGCTTGCTGAAGAACGACAGTTATGCGCTGACGGCGAAGGGCGTGATGCTGGCCGAAGGCTGGCAGGAACCACGCAACATGGCGCGCGGGCTCGACCTGCTGAAACAGGCCGCGAACAAGGGCAATGCGCAAGCGATGCACTTATTGGGCCTGTACCACGTGCGCGGCTACCAGATTCCCGTCAACCACAAGGAAGCGCGCAAATGGTTCACCCTGGCCGCCGACAAGGGCAGCGCAGGCGACATCTACAACCTGGGACTGATGGACTGGGAAGGCGCCGGATTGAAACGCCCGGACCGCGCCAGCGCCATGCAGCGCTGGAAGATCGCTGCCGCCATGGGCGAGGAACGCGCGATCAAGGCCGTCGCCCAGGGACAGCCTTAAGCGGCTGCCGCCAGCGCCTGCAAGGCCATCGGGTTCGGCGTGGGCTCACCGATTTTCGTCAGCAGGTTGCGGTCCGTGTGGTGGAACGGTTCGTCCTTGCCGCGGATCAGCATGACCGTGTCTTCATCGTAGCCCCACGTGCCGTCGGCGTGGATATCGACCTTGATCCGGTATTCGACGGTGGTGAACGCGTGTTCGAGGAAGGGGTTCGAGCAGATGCCGTAGGCCGTCGAATCGCGCTTGGCCACCAGTTCGAAACTGGTGGCGTCCGCCGTCGTCGTACCGGACGCCATGGCGATCTGGCCGCGCGGGATGGCCAGGGTCTGGATCACGGCGCCCGTGGCCGGCTCCCACAGCCAGTAGCCGACCTGCTCATGATAGGTTTTCACTTGATCCGGCTTGGTGATGTGGATGTAGTAGCGCAAGCCGTAGAACAGTTGCGGGCCGTTGGTGACGGGGTCGATCGGCTGCAGTTCGATGCGTTCGACGAAGGCCTGCTTGCGCGGACCGTCCGCTTTCGGCTTGACGTCCAGGCCGCGCGTGCCCGTCCAGATGCCGGCCATGCCGGTCAGGGGCCCCAGGTTGTTCAGGGTATGCACGTCGGCGGACGGCTCGGTGTAGATATCTTCGGGAAAATCGCTCATGCGGAAGTCTTCAAAATGGGGCAACAGTGCTTGCCGCCATTGTAAGACGCAGGCCGCTATCTGGGAAAGAGCGCGATGTGGCGTTCGACGAACAGCAAGGCTGCAGCGGCCAGCTCGGGGCGCTGCGTTTCGAACACGGCCGCATCGCGCGTTTGCAGCAGATTGGCTGCCGCCTCGGGCAGGCCCAATTCGCCGGCGACGAACGCCGCCACCGCGTCGATATTCGCGTACAGGGCGCTGTCGAAGCCTTCCCAGTCCACGTAGGCCAGCCACTCGGCCAGGGTCAGCACTTGGGCGACGGGCGGCGCCAGGGCTGCGATGCGTTCAGAACGCAGCACGCTGTCGTCGCGGATGCCTTCCTGCTGCAGGACGGCCAGCGCCACCTGCTGCAGCGCGTCTTCGGGATCGTGCCGGTATTTGTTCAGCAGGCGCTGCGTCAGGCTGGTACTGGCCGCATCCATGCTCAGACCAGCGGCTCGGTCGAACCGGTCAGGGTAAAGATCTCAAAGCCCGTTTCCGTCACGGCCAGCGAATGCTCGAACTGCGCCGACAGCGAACGGTCTTTCGTCACCGTCGTCCATTTGTCGGGCAAGACCTTGACCTGGTAGCTGCCCACGTTGAGCATCGGTTCGATCGTGAAAATCATGCCTGGTTCGAGCACGATGCCCGTGCCGGCGCGGCCGTAGTGCAGCACTTGCGGCGTGTCGTGGAAGACCTGGCCCACGCCATGGCCGCAGAAGTCGCGCACGGAGGAAAAGCCCTGTGCCTTGGCCACCGCCTCGATGGCGGCGCCCACGTCGCCCAGGGTCGCGCCCGGACGCACGGTGTGGATGCCGGCCATCATGGCGTCATACGCCGTGTTGACGAGGCGGTTGGCCAGGATGGACACGGCGCCCACCTTGAAGGTGCGGCTGGTATCGCCGAACCAGCCGTTGAATTTCGGGGTCACGTCGATGTTCAGGATGTCGCCCACTTTCAGGATCTTGGTCTCGGACGGGATGCCGTGCGTGACGACGTGATTGACGGAGATGCAGCTGGCGTGCTTGTAGCCGTGGTAGTCGATGGTGCCGGGGATGGCGCCAGCGGCGCGCATGAATTCCTCGCACAGGGCGTCGAGCTTGGCCGTCGACACGCCCGGTTTGACGAAAGGCGCGATGTAGTCGAGCGTGTCGGCGGCGATGCGGCCGGCCGCACGCATGCCGATAAAACCCTCTTCATCGTGCAGCGGGATTTTCTTGCCGTGTTCAAGCTGGGTGGAATAGCGCATGGGGATTCTTTTCTTTGTCAGTGTGTGATGGTTTGGGTCGCCCAGCCGCGCACGGCGTCGTGCGAGGCGCGCAGCATGGCGTCGACGCTGGCCGGTATCGGCCGCTCCTGGGTCAGGTAGGGCTTGACGACGGCCACGGGCGCGTCGATCAGCACGAATTTGAGCAGCATGTGATCGAGGTCCAGCTCCGTGGTGGCGGGCATGGCTTCGGCGCAGCGCACAAAGCAGGCGTCGAGCGCCGCCTGTTCCTCTTCGACGGCGGCCAGCAATTGCTCGCTGAGGCCACTGCTGAAATCGGGGCTGTCCGCGCATTGCAGCAGGAAGCGCGCGTACACGGGCTTGCGCCGGCACCAGTCCAGCAAGCCGTGCACGCCGGCCCAGGTGTCGCCGCCGAGCCAGCGGCTGGCCACTTCCTCGCGGAAGTCGCTTTTCACGCGCAGCCAAGCGCGCGCCAGGATGGCGTTGCGCGAATCGAAGCGGTGATACACGGAGCCGATGGGCGCGCCGGCCTTGACGGCGATGGCAGCCATCGACACGGCGCCCACGCCGCACTGGGCGGCGACGGCGATCGCGCTGTCGATGAAGTTGTTTTCGTTGAATTTGGCTAGTCTGACCATTCAAATAGAATACAGATTCTATTTGAATTCGTCAAGCGCCCCCGACATGCGCCAACATGAGTTGCCCTGCTGCCTTACAATGGTATGCACGAACCGCTACAAGGAGAATCCGCTTGCTTACGCCCCCCTTCATCGCCTCCTCCCGCTTCGACGATCCACGCCTGGCGCTGGAACAGGTGCAAGCCATTTACCGCAGCAGCATCGAACACCTGCGCGACGCGCTGCAGCGCTTTGTCGCCGGCGAAGACATGCACGAGCGCGTGCGCGCCTGCTACCCCTTCGTACGCATCCAGACCGACACCGTGGCGCGCGCCGACTCGCCGCTGGCCTACGGTTTTGTCGCCGGCCCCGGCGTGTTTGAAACCACGCTGACGCGCCCTGACCTGTTCGGCGATTACTATCTGGACCAGTTCACCCTGCTGCTGAAAAACCATAACAGCGGCCAGAAAGTGCACCTGGAAGTGGGCGTCAGCGCCCAGCCCATTCCCGTGCATTTCTCGTTCGCCGAGCATGACCATATCGAAGGCAATATGGATGCGGGCCGCCGCCTGGCCATGCGCGACCTGTTCGACCTGCCCGACCTGTCGGCCATGGACGACGGCATCGCCAACGGCACGCACGAACCGGCGCACGGCGAAGCGCAGCCCCTGTCGCTGTTCACGGGCCCGCGCGTCGACTATTCGCTGCAGCGCCTGCGCCACTACAGCGGCACCTCGCCGCAGCATTTCCAGAACTTCGTCCTGTTTACCAATTACCAGTTCTATATCGACGAATTCATCCGCCTGGGCCACGCCATGATGGACCGCGCGCCCGATGCGCAAGCGCCCTCGGACGACGACGGCTACGTCGCCTTTGTCGAACCGGGCAACGTGGTCACGCGCCGGGTCGGCCAGACGGTCGAAAGCGAGGATGCGCTGGGCGCCGCCCCGCCGCGCCTGCCGCAGATGCCCGCCTATCACCTGCTGCGCGCGGACGGCAGCGGCATCACCATGGTCAATATCGGTGTCGGTCCGGCCAACGCCAAGACCATCACCGACCATATCGCCGTGCTGCGCCCGCACGCCTGGCTGATGCTCGGTCATTGCGCGGGCCTGCGCACCACGCAAAGCCTGGGCGACTACGTGCTGGCGCACGCGTATGTGCGCGAAGACCACGTGCTCGACGAAGACTTGCCGCTATGGGTGCCGATCCCGCCGCTGGCGGAAATCCAGCAGGCGCTGCAAACGGCGGTGGCGGAGATCACCCAGCTGACGGGGCATGACTTGAAACACATCATGCGCACGGGGACCGTGGCCAGCACGGACAACCGCAACTGGGAACTGCTGCCGCAGCGCACGCCGGAGCGCCGCTTCAGCCAGAGCCGCGCCATCGCGCTGGACATGGAAAGCGCGACGATCGCCGCCAACGGCTTCCGTTTCCGCGTCCCGTACGGCACCCTGCTGTGCGTGAGCGACAAGCCGCTGCACGGCGAAATCAAGCTGCCCGGCATGGCCAATCACTTCTACCGCGAACGGGTCGACCAGCATCTGCGCATCGGCATCCGCGCCGTGGAACTGCTGCGCCGCCAGGGCGTGGACCGCCTGCACAGCCGAAAATTGCGCAGTTTTGCGGAGGTGGCGTTTCAATAAGCGCGCTTCCCCGTCATGCCGGCCGCCCTCCACGGGCGGTTTTTTTTGCCCGTGGCGCTGACGCAATGCGGCGGGCAATCGTCGCAACGACACTATAAAACGTCACAAAAAAACAACAGATGTCTAGATCGGCATTATAAAAAAACAAAACTATCCACGCTTTTTTTGCCAATGGGGAAATTAAATTTATTTAACAATTGAAATTTAATGATTTCCTGCCATACACAAATCAAATTCATCCAGCGTCATTCTTCGAAGAGAGAATCCATACGCAAAAAGCAGAGCCGTCTTGACAGCCCAAGGCGAAAAATGGTCTGATGAATTGTAAATTTAAGCTGCTAAATTTATAAACATGGTAATTTTGAAAATACTTTCAAATAGCTAAATAAAAACCCTAAGGAAACTAAAGTTTCCTAGTTGGAGGATGGACAATGATTGAAAAGAAATTAAGCAAATCCTTGCGCATGATGTTTGCCGGCACTTTGGTCATGAGCGCAGGCTTCATGCATCAGGCCGCTCAAGCGCAGGAAGCCAAGGCTGACGAGAAATTGCAGCGCGTGGTCGTCACCGGTTCCGCCATCAAGCGCGTGGATGCCGAAACGGCCGCACCGGTGGAGATTTACACCAAAAAAGATATCGAGCGCACGGGCGCCACCAGCGTTGCCGAATTGGTCAAGAATCTGGCCTCGATCGACATCAATGATCAAGGCGAGCTGAGCGCCAACTCGCCTTCCGGTTCCGGCACCACCAACATCAAGATGCGCGGCTTGAGCGAACGCAACGTGCTGATCCTGTTGAACGGCCGCCGCCTGCCAACCAATGCGCTGGCTGACGGCTCCGGCGCCGGTGCCGCTGTCGACGTCAACGCTATCCCGCTGAGCGCGCTGGAACGCATTGAAATCCTGAAGGACGGCGGATCCGCCATTTATGGCGCCGATGCGGTGGCCGGCGTGATGAACTTCATCACCAAAAAGAACTACCAGGGCCTGGAAGCGAAGACCAGCTATGGTCAAAGCTCGCGCTCGGACGCCAAGGAAAAGACGGCCAACCTCGTGTACGGTTTTGGCGACTACGACACCCAGGGCTTCAACGTACTGGCCACGGTCGACGTGTTCAAGCGCGATCCGATCTACCGCAAGGACCGCGACCTGACCCGTTCGGCCGACTTCCGCCGCTTTGGCGGCCCGGATGGCCGCAGCGGCTTCCATCCTAGCGGCAATATCGCCGGCGGCGGCACCCTGGTGCCATGCCCACCGGACGATTTGAGCAACGGCTCCTGCCGTTTCGACGTCAACAAGACCTTGCTGACCTCGACCAACGGCGCCGACCGCGTCAGCGGCATGCTGATCGGCAGCCTGAAAATCAGCGACAACATCCGCGCGTTCGCGGAATTTACCTATTCCGAAAGCAAGGATGACTTCGAAGCCCAGGCTGCTCCGGGCAACTTCGTAGTCAATGGCAAGACCGTTGCCGGCCGCTTTATGCAAATGGGTCCTCGCAAGACCAACCGCAAGGGCACAATGACCCAGTTCTCGACGGGCCTGGAAGGCACGACGCGCGGCATCGACTGGGACGTCGCCATCGGCAAGGGCGTAAGCAAGGCCACCAACCGCGATTCGAACTACGCACATTACGATCTGTTCAACGAAGCGATCGAGAATGGTTCGATCGACCCGACCCGCACCGACAACCCGCAAGCCGCCGTCGACAAGATTCGCCTGACGCCTACGCGCGCCGGCAAATCGGAACTGACCTTCTTCAACGCCAAGGCCTCGGCGCCGATCATGGACCTGGCTGGCGGTGCGATGGCCTACGCCGTCGGCGTGTCGTACAACAAGGAAACGCTGAGCGACCAGCCCGACCAGAACCAGATCGATGGCCTGGTCTTCGGCAGCATCCAGCAAGCCTCCGTGAAGGCGGACCGCAATTCCAAGGGCATCTTCGGCGAACTGTCGATTCCCTTCCTGAAAAACGTCGAAGCTCAGGTCGCCTTGCGCTATGACGACATCTCGAATGTCGGCAGCAAGACCAGCCCGAAACTGGCTTTGCGCTACCAGCCGCTGAACAACCTGATGTTCCGCGGTTCGTATGCAGGCAGCTACCTGGCGCCATCGCTGAAACAGATGTATGGCGGCGTCGATGCCGGTGCCTATACGACGAACGACAAGGAAATCTGCAATGCCTTCCCTTCGATTTCCGGCAATTGCACCAACTTCTCCTACTACCAGGTCTCCGGCTCCAACAAGGACTTGAAACCTGAAACGGGCAAGACCTATAACCTGGGCGTGGTGTTCTCGCCAGTGAACTCGCTGACGGTCAGCATCGATTACTTCAAGATCGACAAGAAGAACGAGATCGGTACCCTGACGGAAACCAAGGCGATCGAGCGCGGCAACGTCGAAATCAAGAATGGCGACGCGCGCATCCTGCTGAACAACCAGAACCTGGCTACCACCGAAGTACGCGGTTTCGATACGGACGTACGCTACACCTCGCCGCAAACGATGTTCGGCAAGTTCACGATCCGCAATGCGTCCACCGTCTACACCCGCATGGAAACGCAGGATACGGAAACGGATCCGGTGCAAAGCACGCTGAAGACGTTCATGAACCCGAAATACCGCAACACGTTTACTGCGAGCCTGGAAAAGGACAATATGTCCGGCTCCCTGGTCATTCGCACGACGGGCGACATGATCGACTCTGACAAGCGCCGCGAAGAAATCAAGCCGGGCACCCGCACGATTCCTTCGCACACGGAAGTCGATCTGACGGGCCAGTACGTGGCGATGCAAAACCTGACCTTCACGGCCGGCATCAAGAACCTGTTCGACAAAATGCCACCGTTTAGCGCAATGGGCGCGGGTAACCAGTACGGCACCCTGGGCTTTGCTCAGCTGTACAACGTGCGCGGCCGTTACTTCTACATCGGCGCAGGCTACAAGTTCATGTAATGTAGCGCAATCCCCGGCAGCCTGAAATGGCTGCCGGTACTGCCCCCGAAAGCCGCACGAGAGTGCGGCTTTTTTCATGCCCGGCAGACGAAAAAAAGCTATGTCACCGTCAAATGTGGGAACTCGCCCAGTGTTGCCTTCAATAATGTTTCTGGGGAGCGGATGCGCCCGGCGTCCAGTATCCAGCGCCACCCCAGGTAATT